>NZ_MJUZ01000011.1 GCF_002237645.1 Desulfovibrio sp. MES5 | reverse complement strand
TGATTTGTTTCGTTTGCAGTTGCCAGACCGCAAGTTGTTGTAACAAATCAAAAGGAGTTTTGCTGACGTGCTTAAAGCTTTAAGCTTTACGGAACCCCCCGCCTAGCGGGGGGTTTTCTACATACAAAAAGAAGCGCCGCTTTTTCAAGCGGCGCTTCTTTACTATTTTTTACAGGGATGGGTTATTTCTTCAGGTTGTCGGCCAACAGTTCAGAGATGTGATCGACCTTGATGTTCAGTCCCTGCTTTTCAGCGCCGCCGCGCAGCTGCATGACGCAGCCAGGGCAGTCCACCACCAGGCGATCCGCCCCGGTGGCCTTCATATTGGTGACCTTCTTTTCCAGAAGCTGCGCCGAGATTTCGGGGAACTTCACAGAATAGCTGCCGCCGAATCCGCAGCAGACCTCTTCTTCTTCGCAAGGCACATATTCAGCGGCATCGGCAATAAGCGCGCGCGGGGCTTCCTTCACGTTCAGGCCACGGCAAAGGTGGCAGGAAGCGTGATAGGTGACCTTCTGCCCGGACTTGTGGAAGTCTTCGGGCTTGAGCTTCAACACGTCATGCACAAAGGAGCTGAAGTCAATGACCTTGGACGCGAAGGCCTGGCCTTCCACCAGCGCATAGTCCTTGTCGAGAATCTGCGGATAGTGATGCTTCAGGTGTCCGGCGCAGCTTGCGCACAGCGTGATGATGTAGTCGTAGTTGCCGCCACGGAACGCGGCAAGGTTCTGCTTGGCCACGTCAATGGAGGTTTTGCGCTGTCCCATCATTTCCAGGGGCAGACCGCAGCAGGACTGCTCCATAGGAAAGTCCACGGCCACATTCTTGGCGGCCAGGATTTTCACGCAGGCTTCCAGCTGCTCGGGATAGATGAAGTCCTGGGCGCAGCCGCTGAAGATGGCCACGCGCATGACGGGGTTCTGCACCTTGGGCGCGATTTCGGGCCAGCGGTCGCGGAAGGACTTGTTGGCAATGGCGGGCAGGGCCTTGAAGTTGTGCTTGCCCATAAACACGGCAGGCAGATGCCGCTGGAACTGAGCGCCGCGCGTGAAGGGCTTCTGGGCAAAGCTGGCGAACTTGAGCAGCTTGTGGAAGAGCTTGCGGTTCTTCATGACGGCTGACAGCAGGTTGGCCTCAATGGGAGCGCCCTGCTCCTCGTTGAGACGCGCGCGGATCTCGCGGATGAGGCGCGGCAGCTCAATGCCGCCAGCGCACACGTTGGCGCAGGATTCGCAGCCCATGCAGTTCTGGCTCAGGATGCGGGCACGCTCCTTGCCGTGGAAGAAGTAGGTAAGGATGAGGCCGATGGCGCCAATGTAGATGTAGCCCATCTTGTGGCCGCCCACGAGGCGGTACACGGGGCAGACGTTGGCGCAGGCGCCGCAGCGCACGCAGCGGAAGATCTGCTTGAACAGCGGATCCTTGGCGATCTCGGTGCGGCCGTTGTCCAGAAAGACCACGTGCATGATCTTTTTGTTGTCGGCATTGGCGGCACAGGGGCCCGCGCCGCACATCCAGGTGACGTACGAGGTAAGGCGCTGGGCAGTGGCGTTGCGGGGCAGCACCAGCAGGGCCGTCAGGGCGTCGTCCAGCTTGGCGACGAGCTTGTCAAGACCAGCTATGGCCACATGCACGCGCGGCAGGGTGGTGACCATGCGGGCATTGCCTTCGTTGGTCACAGTAGAAACAGCGCCGTTTTCAGCCACGGCGAAGTTACACCCGCTGATGCCCATATCGGCGGCAACGAACTTGCGGCGCAACTGCACGCGGGCCACCTTGACCAGATGCTGCACATCCGAATCCTGCTTGGTGCCCGTGGCCTTGGTGAAGTCGTCGGCCACCTGGTAGCGCGAAAGGTGGATGGCGGGCATGACCATGTGCGAGGGGCCTTCGTGCCGCAGCTGGATGATCCATTCGCCAAGGTCGGTTTCGTCCACGATGAGGCCCTGGGCCTCAAGAGCGGGATTCAGCTCGATTTCTTCAGCCGTCATGGACTTGGACTTCACCACGCGCTTGACGTTGTTTTCTCTGGCGATGCGCGAGATGATCTCGTTGGCTTCGGCGGCGTTGACGGCACGGTGCACGTGCACGCCGCGCTTTTCGGCCTCGGCCTTGAACTGGCTGTACAGTTCTTCCATATGCTGACAGGCGTAATCCTTGGCGTCAGCCACCTTGGCTATGAGGCCGCGCTCGTCCACTTCCTTGAACACGGCTTCGCGGTTGGCGCGGTAGGCCACAGCGAAGGTGTCCAGGGTGCGGCGCAGAAATTCGTCGTTAAGGGCTTCGTCCAGCTCCTTGTGGTAGCCGGAATTGCTTTTAAGGGCGTCATGCATGGGTTAGTCCTCCAGAAGAATGATGTGGAGTTCCAGCGGGCCATGTACGCCCACGGCTGCCACACGTTCGATGTCAGCCGTACGGCTGGGCCCCGTCACCAGGGTGGTGTAGGTAGCAGGCGCTGCACTCATGCGCTCGCGCAGAATCTGCGCAATTGACGGCAGATCGGGATAGATGTCGGACTTGTGCAGAAGTATCATGGATACTTCTGAAATCATGCCCGCCAGGCGCACGTCTTCGTTGTCGGTGTTCAGCAGACAGGTGGCGCTGGCGGCCACGCCCACGATGCCCGTGGACAGGCCCACATCGATGCCCGCAAGATAGTTGCGCAGTCCTGCGCGGATGCAGAGAAAGCCTTTTTCCTCACAGGCGGCAGCCAGAGCGGCGAAATCCGCTTCATTGAGTTCAGGGGCGGCGACCACACGCTGCACGCGGGTGGGAACATTGTTGGGGCTCAGAGGGCCCTGGGCTGTGCCGGGCTCGTCCGCCAGGATTTCAGCGGGAGCCTTGCTGGCGCAAACGTCCACAACATATTGCAGGGCTGCAGCCATGGTGGGCACTTCCTGCACCACCGCGCTGACCGCCGCGGCCTTGGCGGCGAAAGCTTCGACCAGTTCCTGGTTTACAGGGGGCATATGATACTCCTTATTGGTCATCTTGGTTACGCGGGCTTACCGCGTCACCCCGGCGGGGAAGGCACTCCCCCGCCGGAGCGGCCGTACTAGAGCAGACTACCTTTGAAATGTTGCTCATTTCAATTCGCCATTCTGCCCAGAAATGCGACTTTCGGCAGAATCCACGCCAGGTTGCGGCGTGCTGCACTCTCGTTCAGCGGTAGAGCATGTAACCTTTTCAGAGGTAAAATGCTCTACTTCAGGCTTTCGGCATATATTTCCACCGGATGCATTACGCGCACACGGTCTTTGTTGTGCGAAAGCACGTCCTCAAGCTGCATCATGCAGGCAGGACAACCGGTGGACACCACTTCAGCCCGGGAGGCGACAACGTTGTCGCGCTTGCGCTGCCCGATCTTGCGTGAATAGTCATAGTGGAAAAGGTTGAATGATCCACCGCAGCCGCAGCAGCGGTCGGGCTCTGCCATTTCCACCACCTTGTAGGCAGGGTTGGCGGCCATGACAACACGCGGCTGACTGACAACCCCCAGAGCCTTCTTGAGATGGCAGGGGTCGTGGTAGGTTACTGAAGTTGCGTTGCCAGCCGGAGTTTCGGCAGGCTGCACCTTGAGCACATCCACGAGGAAGGCGTTAATATCCATAGCCTTGGCGGCCAGCTGATCAGCCTTGCGCTTTTCCACTGCGCCGATACGGCCAGCATAGTGAGGCCAGAGTTCCTTGATCGTGGAGGTGCAGGAGCCACAAGGGCTCAGAATGTAGTCAAAATCCACGCCATCCAAGGCCTTGAGATTGACCTTCATCTGCTTGACCATGCCGTCGGCATCGCCCGAAGACAGGGCAGGAATGCCACAGCAGGTCAGCCCCTTGGGCATGAAGACAGCGACGTTGTGGTGGCGAAGCACCTTAAGGCAGGCTTCGGCCATGTCCACATACATCTTGTCGCCCATGCAGCCGGGGTAAAAGGCCACCTTGATGCCGCCGGGCTGGCGGCGCTCGTCAAGCGCGCCGTGACGGACATGCAGGGGCTTCTTGGCCAGAGGCCGCATATGGCGGTCGCCAAGCATGAAGTTGAGCATGGGAGCGCAGACCGTGCCCTGAGGCGAGCCCGTGCTGCGGAACATGAGCCCCTGCATGGGAGCGCCCACGCGCATGGCCAGGTTGAACACGCTGGGCTGCGGCAGCAACGCGCGGAAGATCATTTTTTTGACCGGGTGCAGGCCAATATAGGCATTGACGATTTCCCGCGCTTCCATAAAGACGTCCATAATCTGGACGCCAGGAGGACAGGACGCCTGGCAGGAACCGCACAAAAGGCAGCGGCCCAGCTTGTCGGCAACGGCTTCCGGATCCTGAATCATTTCGTGGGCAAGATTGTCGATAAGGGCCAGCTTGCCGCGGGCCACGTCGGCCTCCATGCCGGACGCGCCGTACATGGGGCACACGGCCTGGCACATGCCGCACTTCATACAGGCTGTAATCCTGTCATCCAGCGCCATGAGGCGCTGAGACAGTTCGTGCAGATTGCTCATGTAAGGCTCCTAGATTCCCACCAGCTTGGTGGCGTTGAACAGGCCCTTGGGGTCAAGGGCACGACGCAGCCGCTGCGAGAACAAAATGGTGCCGCGCGAAGTTTCTTTTTCCATCCACTTGGACTTGGCCGTGCCGATGCCGTGCTCGCCGGAAAGGGTGCCGTGCAGCTTGAGGGCCACGTCAAACATCTCGTCAATGGCTTCTTCCACGCGGTGAAATTCTTCCTTGTCGCGCTTGTCGCACAGGAAGGTGGGGTGCAGGTTGCCGTCGCCGGCGTGACCGAAGGTTCCCACCTCAAGCTTGTACTTGGCGGCAATTTCATTGACGGCCTTCATCATGGCGGGGATCTGCGAACGCGGCACGGTGGCGTCTTCAAGCACGGTGGTGGGACGGCAGCGAGCCAGCACGGGCAAAGCCATGCGGCGGGCTTCCCACAGCTTGAACTTTTCTTCGGCGTCCTTGGGCACATGCACGGCGCGGGCGCGATTGGCCTTGAGCACGCGCTCCACGGCTTCGGCGTCGTCCGCCACCTGGGCGGGGTGGCCGTCCACTTCAATCAGCAGAATGGCGCCAGCCTCACGCGGCAGCCCGGCCTTGGTGAAGTCGTCCACGCGCACGATGGTGTTGTTGTCCAGAAGTTCAAGCGTACAGGGAACCACGTGGGCGGCAATGATGCCCGCCACGGCTTCTGCGGCGTCCTGCACTTCGTCGAACACGGCCATGAGGGCCTTGGAGGCCTTGGGCGGGGGCACAAGTTTGAGAATGGCCTGGGAAATGATGCCCAGCGTGCCTTCCGACTGCACCAGCATGCCGCCGAGGTTGTACCCGGTGACGCACTTGACCGTGCGCGAGCCGGACTTGACGATCTCGCCGGTGGCGTCAAAAAACTCCACGCCCATGAGATAGTCCTTGGTCACGCCGTACTTGAGGCCACGCAGGCCGCCAGCGTTTTCAGCAATATTGCCGCCGATGGTGGACACGGCCTGGGAACCCGGATCCGGGGGGTAGAAAAGATTTTTCTTGGCGACCTCGGCGGCGAACTGGGCGGTGATGACGCCCGGCTCAACCACTGCGTAAAGGTCGTCAGAGTTGATTTCAATAATGCGGTTGAGACCATTGGTCAGGATGACAACCGAGTCGGTGCTGTCAGGGATGGTGCCGCCCGACAGATTGGTGCCCGCGCCGCGAACGGTCATGGGGATGCCATTATCGTACAGCTTTTTTACACAGACGCCCAACTGTTCTGTAGAGGTCGGGCGCAGCACGAGTGAAGGCACAACCGGAGCAAGCACCGCCGAATCATACGAATAGCTCTGCCGGTCAGCTTCGGAGCTGAACACGTTTTCTTTGCCAATGAGGTCTTCAAAATCCCTGATCAACGCCTGACTTGCCATGAGGCCTCCTTGAACGTCTGTATGGCGGAGGTGCAACCCGCACGCCCCACTCGCCAGTCCGGGACACACCGGACACTCTGCGATTGGTTGCCCAATCGGTTAGCTTTTCTACGAGAATAAAACCGTATATCTGTGATTGCCAGCCTTGCATAGGGGATGCGCCAAAAAACTTTGGTATCACTAGCAGAACTGTACACAAAAATGCTGTCGGAAAAGCCGCGTCGGCGAAAAAAATGTCGGACAATCGGCTGTAATCAGGAAGTTTTTCAAAATCACGAAAATGTAGTTCAGACGTTACAAAAACGTAACTTTTTTCCGCTGGCCTGCCGCTATTTTTGCTTGGAGTTTGCTCTTTACAGATAAGATCGGCAACGGCTCCGTCAATATTGCCGCGCAAAGGCACGCTACGCATCCGCCCGACTGCACGCATGCTGCCTTGGGAGCATGTCGCCTTTGAGAACGGTTGCATGTTTCAGCGCTGCGAGAGTGCAACACGCCGCAACATGGCGTGGATTCAGCAAAAAATCGCATTTTCCAGCAGAATACACGTTGAGATGCGGGGCATTTCAACGTTGCTCTGACCGAAAGATCTTTCACGCTGAAAAAGCTCTGGCTGCCGCGCGGGCAGACGCCCGCATGAAGGCCTTGGATATCCGCGCTGTTACGCGCCATAACGGGCGTGTCGCAACTGTTGCGTATATGCATTTTCCGCTTACTCGCGCGTGAGTCCCTGCAGTACGACTGGATGAGCCATTCTACCTTTGCGGATATATTTTTGTAAAGTTTTTGCCGCGTCCCTCCCGGCGCTTGCGCCTCTATGCCAGAGGACGCCAGCGCAGCCGCCAGTGCATTTTCACAATGATCCCGCCGCAAGCCATAATAAAAAAGGCCGCCCACTGGGCGGCCTCAAAACATATACGAAATGCGACAGCGAACTGCGCTGCAAGCTACTCCGCCGGGGCGGTTCCGCTTTCTCCCGCAGGTGATTCATTGCCCACGGGTTTAAGGCTGTGCATATATATCTGTTGCGGGCCATCGCCGCACTGCGGCACCTGAAGTCCCAGGCGGGCCTGCGAATTGATGATGATGGGCCCGGCCATGTTGAGCACGGCGGCCTCAGGCTGCCCGGCAGGAATGGAAACCGTCACCAGAACGGCGGTTTCTTCCAGATCCGCAATTTGCAGAAGCTGTTTTTCGGCTTCGCCTATGGCGGGGGCATACGCGGTCTTGTCCATAAAGCTGTAAGGATCAGCCACCAGCAAGCCGACCACGGGGTTGCTTGTACTCTGCAAAATAAGCAGAGGAGCCTCGGGGCGGATTTGCAGCAAAATGAAATCTCTTTCATTTTCAAATCCGGCCAGACCGCGTGGAAAATGCACAACCTTTTCGGCATCGATACTACGCCGGCCAAGGCGGGTTTCGATCTCTATTTCTTTGTTTCGTGCCATAATTCAGCAGCCACCATGAGGTCGTTGTTACTGGTTTCAAGAGCGCGGCGGTTTTCTTCCACAACCCGCTTGTACACTTCTTCGCGGTAAACGGTGGTGTCGCCCGGCACTTCCAGGCCAAGCTTGACCTGTTTGCCCTGCATACCCAGAACGGTTATGCGTATGTTCTCGCCGAGATAAAGGCTTTCACCAGGGCGACGCGTCAGTATCAGCATAAGTGCTACCTATTATAAGTACTTGGCAAGGCTCATTTGCATAATCATCGATGAAGACTGAAGCACCGTCTGGTACGTCAACTGCTGCCGCGTGAGCTTGGCCAACAGATCAGTAAGATCGATGTCCTCGGTATAGCTCAAACGTTCCTCCTGGTCTACCTTTTGAAAACTCAGCACGTCCTTGGCCATGCTGACGCGGTTTTCCAGGCCGCCGATGCGGGCCGCCTGACTGAGAATATTCTGCTGCGCCGCTTCAATGGCAGCCAGACTTTTCTGGCAGCCTTCCTGATTATTATTCTCGCAGTAAGAAATAAAGTCGCCTGCGATTTCAAACAGATTGGCGTTGCCCTGAATGGCGGGCTTGCCATCATAATAGCCGCCGAAAATATCCTTGCCCACGTTATTGGCCGCAATATACGTGCCTTTCATGATTTCCAGGTTCAAGTTGGCGCGCGAGGGATGGATAAGCACCTGCGTGCCCTTGTTTATGACGGTGCTGCCCGCAGAGGAAGCGTCCATGTCCATATAACCGCCGGGCACAGGCAGGCGTACTTTGCCGCCGCCCGCAGTCTGCGCCGTGGCCGTAACCCATGTGCTGCCGCTGTCCAGACTGTATGAATAGGTAAAGGGCGTGCCCGTGGTGGACAGATCCACACTCGGGTCCGCATCCATACGTACGAGAACATTGTTGCCAAAAGCGCCGCTGGCCGATGTTTTCAATCCGGAAGGACCGCCCATGACGGTCATCTCCGGCGGGGGATCGTTGTCGTCACCCTGGTACACGGCTGTGGGGCGAATGTATACGAGCGTGCCGTTATTGGCCCCGGCGCCAAGGCTTGTGTCCGCAGCGGTGACGGCCATGTTCTGCTTCATGGTGATGGTCACGCCATCGGCCACCACGGTATTGCTGCCTGCCGCCACGGTTGCGTTTGTCCAGGTTGTGCCGCCGTCCTTGGACCAGCGGTAGTCCAGCGCGTCAACGCCCAGCGTGCCTGTGCTCGTAAACTGCACCATCATGGAGGTATCGCTTGCGCCCTCAATGGTGTAGTTTCCCTTGCTGATCTCGCTGTTCCAGTTGGTGTCCCAGCTGGTCAGGCCGAGGCCCTGCTCATAGGCGTTCTGGTCGTAGCGCTGCCCTGCAAAAATACTCTTGTCGTTGAACTGGGTATTGGACAGGTTGAGAATCTGACCAAAAATCTCCTTGGCTTCAGAAGCTATAAGGGTGCGCTGATCGGCGGTGGTTCCCGTGGCGGCCTGTTCCATCAGGCTTTTGAGCTTGGTCATGGCTGTGCTCAACTGTGTGCCCAGAACATCGTCCGCCAGCTTGAGCCACCCTTCGGCAGTATCGCAATTGGACTGGTACTGCTTGGTGTCGCTTATATCGTCCCTTGTCATGAGCACGCGGTAGGTTCCTGCGGGATCATCGGAGGGGCGGTTGATCTTCTTTTGCGTGGAGCCCTGCTCATTGCTTTCCATATAGGCGGAGAGACTCTTCTGCATCTGCCCGACTATGGTATTGTACATGGAGCTTTGTGTAACTCTAATGGCCATAACAGCTCCTATTGCTTGAGGCCAAGCAGGGTTTGCAGCATCTGGTCGGCGGTGGTGATAAGCTTGGCCGCCGCCGTATAGGAGTGCTGGTACTTTATGAGGTTGGACATTTCTTCGTCCAGATTCACCCCTGTTACGGAAGTTACGCGGTCTTCGAGGTCCGTGGTCAGGGAGGTGTGATACTCCGAGTTGGTTTTGGAGAGCCGCCTGTCCGCGCCCACTGTGGTTACCAGCGTGGCGTAGTATTCGCCGAGGCTCTGGTTGGACACGGTTTTCCAGGTGGTCGAAATGGTCACGTCCTTGGTAGCGAGCGCCCCAATGGCCGTTGCCGTTGATCCGTCGCCCTTGTTGGCCTGGCTCTGCCCGTTGACGGCCCCGGCAGCGATAAGGTTGACGTTGGTGTGCAACTGGCTGTTGACGGCCATGTTGGACGCGCTGTCGCCCGTAAAAAAGGAGTTGATGCCCAGAGCGGCCAGAAGCCCCGTGCTGTCCACGCCCATGGCAAACTTGACGTTGCTGGCAGGATTGGACTCGATAAGCAGCTTGCCGTCCTGAATGCTGGCCTTGAGCATGTTGACGCCCGGCGCGCTGCTGTCAGGGAAGCTGCTGTTGATGACGTCGCACACGTTCTGAAGCGTATGCACGCTCGGGTCAAAATTCGCCGTTCCGGGAGGCGTGATGGAGCTGAAATCCAGCGAGTTTGTGCCGGAAGCCGTTGCCCGGAGATCGCCAGTGGTCTGGTCGTAAAAATAGATATTGAGATTGCCGCTCTGGAGCTTGTCGGCATACGGCAGGATGGTCTGGGCCGAGCCAAGGGGCTGCTGGGCGCTCTGCACCTGCTGTGTGCCCTGGGCATAGGTCAGCAGTTCCGTGCCGGTTCCCTGGCTGTGCAGCCGGTTTACTTCCCAGATAAGAGAAGAGGCCACGGCGTCCAGCTCATCAAGATAGCGGCCGCAGTTGTCGTCGCGCACGGTATAGTAGGCGGTCAGCTTGCCGCCGGTGACGCGGTTCTTGTTTTCCGAACCGTCAAGATAGGTCTGCGGCGTGACGTTCTGGGGGCCGCGTGTGGGCTCTATCCAGTACAGGCCGTTCTTGGGCATGATGTCGAACTTGTCGCCAGCCGTGAAGTTGTTCGTTTCGGTGAAGGATATCTTGAGATCCTTCACCTGTACGGGGTCTACCTTGCCATCGCCGTCGACGTCGGTGATATCATAGTGCAGTTCTTTGCCGCTCTCGTCACGCAGCCACGTTTTGCCGCCGTCCAGCGACACGCGAAAGCTCGGCGGCGGCGTGTCGCCGACGTTGCCGCCGTTGAGAATTTCAACAGTGTATTCGTGGCTGTCAGACCCCTGAAACTCCACGTTGCCCGTGTAGGCCGAGCCAGCTGTAAGATTGCTTTCGGCGCGCGGCCCCATCACCTTGAGTTCATTGACGCTCTGCCCCTGCACCAGCGGCTGCCCGGTGCTGAGCTGCACGGTGAAGTTGCCCTTGCCGTTGTCGACGGTTTCCACATCCACAAGTGTGGCCAGCTCGCGCACCATCTGGTCGCGCTGGTCAAGCAGGGCATTGGGATTGCTTACGCCATCAACGGTGTTGCTCGTGATCTGCCTGTTAAGGTCGGCAATGCCCTTGGCCAGGGTGTTGATACGGCTCACCGACTGGTTGATGGACACGTCCATTTCGCTCTGAACGGCCTTGAGACTTGCCGTTGTGCTGCTGAACATGTCGCTCAGATTGTCGGCATAGGAAAGCAGGCTCTGGCGATAGGCATTATCGTCCGGGAGTTTGGTAAGATCCTGCCACCCCTTGAAAAAAGCGCTCATGGATGAACTTATGCCCGACCGGTTGGACTCGTTGAACAGGTTTTCAACAGAGCTGAGCACAGTATCCTGCTCGGTCCAGCGGGAAGAATTGGTGGACTGCCTCACATAGGAGCGTTCAAGAAACGCGTCGAAAAAGCGCAGTATCTGCTGGGCATTGACGCCCATGCTCTCGCCGCCGGGCTTGGAAGTGATGGTGCCCGTGTCGCGCTGATCCACATAGCGACGGGAATAGCCCGTGGTGTCGGCATTGGCGATGTTGCTGCCAGTGACGGATATCCATGCCTGGGAAGCGTTGAGCGCCGTCTGGCCTATGTTGAGCAGACCGTTAAGCATGACCTAGAGCCTCCCTGAAATAAGCGCGGCTTCGGGATGGGCATGGTTGCGCATACCACCCCGACGACCGTAGGTTTCTGCCTTGGCCGGCATGGCCTGGCTCGTCAGCGCCTGAAGGGTGCGGCTGCTCTGATCCAGCAGGGCCAGAGAAAGCTGGCTGTTGCGCGTGGCCTGACGGGCGGCTTCCTGCTCGGCCCTGTCTATGGCGGTCAGCATATCCAGCAGCGCAGCGCCTTCTGTCTGGGAAAGCGTCGCGGCGTATGCATTGACGCGCACGCCCGCCAGAGCCTTCATGACCGTGGCCTTCTCCGCCGCCAACTGGCGTATCAGTTCCTGAATGGAAAACTCCAGCGCCACCACGGCGTCCGTATTGTGGCCGAGAAGCGTTTGATATTCTTCTTCCATGAGTTCACACAGCAGGGCCAGGGCCTTGCTTTGCCGGGTCAGGGATGTATGGACTGTCGTGTACATGATAAACCTCGCTGGGCGGCCTGTGGCTTATGGCCCGCAGGCAGAATCTGCCGCCCCGTCCCGGATGAAGCAATTTCCGTGCCCGGACGGAATGGGAAAAGGCCTGCCCAGGTGGGAGGCCAATCGTCAGCGCCGCAGATCCATGGCTGTCAGGGGCGGAATACCGTAGCTCCCTGCGGGCTGGGCCAACTGCGGCGCCTGCACGGCTTGTGATGCCACTGGCGTTACGGACTCGGCAGGCGTTGCGGGCTGGCCGACCAACACCGACGCGGGCTGCCCTGCCTGGCTCTGCATTGGAGCCTGCAGCGGCTGTATGGTGGCTGGCGCCTGCGGCTGCCCCGGTGCGGCCTGAAGCGGCTGCCCTGCCTGCTGCGCATGATAGGCGGCCAGTCCCGCTCCCGCGCGGCTGTTGGGGCCAACGGCGTCCACACTGCTGTTGCGCAGGATGTCGCTGGCTGAAGTCTTGCGCTGTCCGGGCGGCACATTGGTGGTATACCGCACCTTTTGGATCTGCGGCTGCTGCGCGGCCTCATGTCCGGCGGCAGCGGGCTGCCCCGGCATTGGCGCGCCAACGCCGGGCTGCGATGCCTGATGCGGCCCCTGCTGCGGCACTGAAGCATTTTCAACCGCGAGGTTGTGCAGAATGTCGCTGGCGGAAGTCTTGCGCTGGCCGGGCGGCACATTGGTGGTATACCGCACCTTCTGGACATGCGGCTCCTGCGCGGCTTCCTGCCCGGCGGCCATGGCTGGCCCAGGCGTTATGACGCCGCCTGCGGGCTGTGAAGCCTGCTGCGGGCGCGGCACGGGAATGCCCGCCTGCATACCGGCCTGTGCGCCGGGGAGGCCAGAAGCCTGCCCGGAGGTTTGCGCGAAAGTCTGCCCCTGCTGCTGACCGGGGGCCATTTCCGTCAGAGGCCCAATCTGGTCAGACTGTCCGGACTGACCTGTCTGGGTGGTCTGCATGGCAGCCTGTATGGCTGCGGGCGTGCCCATGCTCTGCGCCATGCGCATCTGCATGTCCAGCGCCTGCGCGGCCTGCCGGGACTGCGCCATTTGGGCCGTTTGGGCTGACTGTCCGTTTCCGGCAGCGGAGTTATAGGCAGGCCCGTTAAGGTGCGTGCGCGGCAGCACCGCGTGCGCGCCCAGCTTGCTGCCCGCCTCAAACTGTGCGGCGCGGGCCATGTTCAGGCCCGTATTCATATTGGGAACGCGCTGCTCCACCTCCTGCTTCGCGGTCGACTCCTTACGCGCCCGCAGGGCGGCCAGAGCCTGCTCCACTTCGGGCGGAGCAACCACGAGAGGCGGCTGGGACGCGGGCTGGCCCGCCGCCGCGAGCGCGGCCTGGGCGGACCCCGTGCCAGCGGGCAGCACCTGAATCTGCATGGATTCACCCATATCCTGCACCGGAGCTATGCCGTCATACACGGAAGGGATGGGCACTCTGCCGCGCATGGCGGTGTGCCCCGCTCTGCCCTGGCCGTCGTTTTGCTCCTCGGCCTGACCGGACGCCTCTGTACCCTGCGGCATTACCGAGGCAACCTGCGGCACAAAGCCGGACGCGCTGCCCGCTTTGGCCGAAGCCGTGCCACGGCTGGCCGAAACGAGATTGCGCGAAAGCTGGGCATACATCATGTCCGCCAGGCCAATACCCCCGGCCGCCGTCATAGACTTGGCCAGCTCCTGATCGTACATGCTCTGCCAGTACTGCTCTTCGCGCCCCTGAAGCATATTGGTCTTGGGCAGGGTATTGCGCATCTCCTGCCACATTTTCTGGATAAATATGGATTCAAAGCCTTCGCAGGCTTCGCGCAGCTTTTTTTCCTTGTCCGCTTCCGTCATTTTTTTGCCGTTGAGATTGCCCACGCCAGCCAGGCGGGACTGAAACTCGCGGCGGGACACTTCAGCCCCGCTGGCCTCATGCGGCACAAGACCTGTGGTAAGAGGCGAGGTCATTTATATTACCTCCAGCTCCGCCAGCAGCGCACCGGAAACCTGCATGGTGCGCAGGATGGAAATAAGGTCGCGCGGGGTGGCCCCGATGGAGTTCAGGCCGTCCACCAGTTCCTGAAGGGTCGCGCCCTCGACAATAACCAGATGGCGGTTTTCTTCGCGCACATTGGTTTCCGTCGTGGGGGTCACCACAGTCTGCCCCTGCGAGAAGGGGCCGGGCTGCGACACCTGCTGCCCTTCCTGCACGGTTATCTGCAAATTGCCGTGAGCCACGGCAGCGCGCATGATGCGCACGTCGCGTCCGAGCACCACGGTGCCAGTCTTTTCGTCCACCACCACCTTGGCGGAGGTGTCCGGGCTGACGTCAAGATTTTCGATGGAGGCCATCAGCGGAACCATGTTGTTCCGGTACTGGGCGGGGATATCCATAGTGATGGACATGTCGTCGACAGCGCGGGCAAAGGGGCCCCCCATGGCGCCGTTGACGCGCTCTGCCACCTGCTGCGCGGTGCTGAAGTCAGCAGTGCGCAGGTGCAGGGTGAGCTTGTCCTGCTGGTTGAACTCAAAGGGGATGCCGCGCTCGACAATGCCGCCGCCGGGAATGATGCCCACGGTGCTGATGTTTTTGCTGACGCTGGCTGCCTTGCCCTGACTGGAAAAACCGCCCACGGTCAGCGAGCCTTGGGCCAGGGTATATATTTTGCCGTCAACGCCCTTGAGGGCAGTTTGCAGCAGCACGCCGCCAAGAAGGGATGTGGCGTCGCCCACGGAAGACACGGTAACGTCAAGGCGCGTGCCCGGCTTGGCCGACACCGGCATGCGGGCCGTCACCATGACCGAGGCTACGTTCTTGGTCTTGAGCGCCGAAGAATCCACGCCAATGCCCATGCGGTCCATCATGTTTTTCATGGAGCTCATGGTGAAGACCGAGTCTTTCTTGTCGCCCGTGCCCGCCAGGCCCACCACCAGGCCATAGCCTATGAGCTGGTTGTCACGAACACCGGAAAAGTTGGCAATATCCTTGATGCGCACGGCCTGCGCCGGAAGAACCATGCTGATCAGCAGGGCTGCTGTGAATATCCACAGAACGGGATTGCGCAAGATCGTCAATTTCATGGCGCTGACTCCTTGCCGGAATACCGGCACAGCTTGCTTTGCAGAATCCGTGCCGGAGGTGACGCTTTACCTGTGGGGGGCGCCTGCGGCGGGATTTTAGCCTTGGGCGGGAAGTGGGGCTTGCGGTGAAGATTCGGTTTTTTCGGGGAGAATAGAACCGGGCTTTCCGTTGAGAGGCTTTTTGTGCACCCTGCGGGTACGGAACCTTATCATTTATTTCATTTGGGCCGCCTCCGGCGGGGGCAGAAGGGGCCTGTGAAGGGGGCTGCGCCCCCTGGCGAGGCCCCCTCTGCACTCCCCCCGTTTACCCCCAGAGCTTTCCAACTACCGCAGATTGGCGAGGGCTGCGCGGCACTTGCTGCGGGAGCTTCCTCGCTTCGCTCGGCGATCTCCCTCCGCGCCGCGCAATGCCATCAACTGCTTTTGCTGTGAAAATAGGCTACGATGCACCTTAGGCTGCAACTTTTGCAGAAAAACGGGTTATTCCTCTTTGAGGTGGCCATGCGCTTGAGGGCGTATTCCAAGGCAAAAAAACTCTGACAGCACACGCACACTCTTTTCTCAAGGATGTGATTCCCCGACAGTGTGAAACAGAATCAGACTTCGTAATAAATACTAAAATCCAATACGTTGGTATAAAACGCCATTCCTGAGACTCCCCCACACCAATAAAGACCTTCACAGCCACTGAGACGCCCTCCCCGATCTCACATTCAAAGCGAAAGCGCACGCTGGCGTTGCGCGGCGCGCAGGGAGATCGCCGAGCGAAGCGAGGAAGCTCCCGCAGCAAATGCCGCGCAGCCCTCGCGGAATAACGGAAACGGGAAAACCCAAGCGGGGTGCTTCGGGGGGGATGCAAGGGGGGCCGAGAAGGGGGCGCAGCCCCATAACCGGCCCCGCCTTGCCGCACGCCGCGCAGGCGGCCAAAACTTGATAAAAGAAAAGCCGCCGTGCCCGCAGGGCACTCAAACCGCCTTTCAAAGGACAAGCCCTGCTTTATCTTCTTCAGAGCGCCAGCCCGCAGCTCTGCACTTCACCGCCGCGCAGTCGGCCAAAACAGCAGAAAAAGAAAAGCCCCATGCCCACAACAGGGCACAGAACCCACATCGCAAAGGACAAGCCTTGTTTTGTTTTCTTTAAATACTGATTGCGGATGTCCTCGCGCCCCAAAACCAGACTCAAAGCCTTTGCCACAACGTGCTATTCTCTGACAGTGACGCGCCATTCCTGAGACTCCCCCACACCAATAAAGACCTTCACAGCCACTGATACGCCTTCCCGATCTCACATTCAAAGCGAAAGCGCACGCTGGCGTTGCGCGGCGCGCAGGGAGATCGCCGAGCGAAGCGAGGAAGCTCCCGCAGCAGAAGTCGCGCAGCCCTCGCGGAATAACGGAAACGGGAAAACCCAAGCGGGGTGCTTCGGGGGGGGATGCAAGGGGGGCCGAGAAGGGGGCGCAGCCCCATAACCGGCCCCGCCTTGCCGCACGCCGCGCAGGCGGACAAAACTTGATAAAAAAAAGCCTCGTACCCGCAGGGCACTCAAACGGCCTTTCAAAGGACAAGCCCTGCTTTATCTTCTTCAGAGCGCCAGCCCGCAGCCCTGCACTTCGCCCCCGCGCAAGTGGCCAAAACAGCAGAAAAAGAAAAGCCCCATGCCCACAACAGGGCACAGAACCCACCTCGCAAAGGGCAAGCCTTGTTTTGTTTTCTTGAAGCACCGACTACACAGCCCCACGCCTCACGCCACTGGCAATCCAAATAAAAAAACCAGAGCGATCTCACAATGAAATCGCTCTGGTTGCTGCGCCAAAAAACGCTCACCACGACATCGTACGCGCGGGCATATCCGCACTGTTACGCGTCGTGGCGGGCGTCTTCAAACATCAAAAAAATATTTTCAAGGGCACTGAGCCTTATCACTGGAACAAGCCCGGCTCTTCGCGCACAAGATTGGCGGCAATAAGCTTACTGTCCGGCTTATAGGTTCCGTCAGCCACCTGAATACGCAGGGCCTCCACTTTTTCGGAGCGCACGTCCGGCGCGCTTTGGGCCGCGCGCCGCGCCTCTGTGAGCAACAGGGCATCCTGCGAAACGGTCACGGTATCCCCTTGGGAGGCCTCCGTACCGGCTCCTTCTGCCCGCGCCTTCAAGCGCGTCTCGTTTCTGGCCTCGGTGCTTTTGTCCAGCCCGGCGGCATAGGGATCAAAAAAGCCGTTCGTCGTGTTCTTGATTTCCATTTCCTACTCCGTTGAAGGTGCTTTCGCGCCGCTCTGCGCCACTGGCTTCACAAAACTTTCGCTTCTTGACGGTTCTTCCAGCATGCTTTTATCAACGGTATCACGGGTGATACGCCACAGGGCATGCCGTGTTTTCCGCTGCACGTCTTCTGGCAACGGCTCCATGCCTTCGGGGCCTTCACCCACGATGTGCAACTTCTGGCCAGGGGGATAGGTAAAACGTACCTTCTGCCCCACTTCCTTGCCAAGCTCATGGCGGATATCCTCCACCACGGGATTGTCGCTGCCCGTAAAGAGCAGCGTTTCGTACAGCTCGCGCGCCACTTTTTCAACGCAGGCGCGCCTGTACGCGGCCGGATCCGGATCATCTGGCGCATCGCCGTGGGCAAGCCTCATACGAACCCGAAAGCGCGCAAGACGCCGGGCAGCCAGCAATTGCTGTTCGTACCCCTGTAACATCATGCGCAGCTTCGCGGAATTGGCATCGGCCATGAATGTCTCCGTCCTTACTGCCTGTTCGGCGGCCCGCCAAAAAACTTTAGACTTTTCCTTCCCGCCCGCGACGTTTTTTCGTGATCTGGAGCAGATTAGGGGAGTTACATTTGCAACGGCGGCCGCGCGGCCAGCGCTTCTTCATGCGGCCAGAAATCTTCATGCTGCGACCGGCGCTATTTCACTTTAAAGCCCCTGCTTGCCTGCATTGGAGCCGCCAGCGCGGCGCCTGCCTCAGCAGATAAGGGTAACCCCTCTCTATTTGCGATTGCGCACAAGCACGCAGCCCACGGCCAGCAAATTCAGTATGCCAAAGAAAATCAGGTCAAGGTGCATGCTGTCCATAAAAGCATCAATGGTCTCCGGCCCTGCGGGCTTGTCGCCCAGGTAAAAACCCAATGTCAGGGTAATGACCACCATGTTCACAAGCTGGCCCCCGGTACGCACGGCTCCGGTGAGCCCCGCCGCCTGCCCCACATGCTCTGGCCCGGCGCTTTCAAGAATAATGGTGGTATTGGGCAGGGCAAAAAGGCTTATGCCCACGCCAAGCAGGCCCTGAGCGGTCAGCAGCACGCCAAGGGGCGAATCCACGGCAAGAAAGGCCGAAACCAGCAGGCCAAGACCGCACAGCCCCACGCCCACGGCGCTCACATGGCCGGGGTCAAACTTTATGCACAGTCTGGCGGCCACAGGGGTGGTCACGGCCTGCACCAGAGACTGCAAAGCCAGAAACATGCCCGCCTGCTGCACGGTCATGCCGAGTCCAAACTGAAGATACAGGCTGAAAAAAAAGAGTACGCCAAAAAATGAGCTGTAGTTGATAAAGGCCGCCAAAGACGACAGACCAAACACCCGGTTGCGCGCAAGCAGCCGTATATCAAGGATGGGAAACTCGCTGCGCAGTTCCTTGAAGCAGAACAGCACCATCAGAATGACAAAAGCCGCCAGCAGAAAGCCCGCCATCACCGGATGGGCCGCCAGTTCCGACGAACCGAAGGTCAGGGCCGTCATGGCCAGGCCATAGATGATGCAGCCGCCCCAGTCAAAGTGGCGTCCCTTGGCCTTGCGCCAGTCCAGTTTGACGCAGTATTTCATGAGCAGCAGCACAGCCACCGAAGTGAACGCGTTGCCCCAGAAAAGCCAGCGCCAGTCAAGCCAGCCAGCCACAAAGCCAGCCACCGGCGGGCCGCAGGCAATGCCCGCGTACACGGCTGAACCGCTGTAGCCGAGATATATGGCCCTTTTGCCGGCAGGCGCGGCCGATGCCAGCAGGGCCAGTCCGCAGGCGCTGAACATGGCCCCGCCCATACCCTGCACCAGACGCAGCCCCAAAAAGGCTCCCACCGAAGTGGCAAAGCCCAGCAAAGCCCCACTGGCCCCAAAAATGGCGGTCCCCCAGAGAAAGATGCGCTTGTACCCCCAGATGTCGCCAAGACTGCCGCTGGCAAGCTGAAAAACGGCAAGCCCCATGGCGTAAAAAGCGCCCATGAGGCCAAGCTGTTGCGCGCTGGCTTTCAGGTCCGCGCCGATGGGCGGCAAAACCGCGTTCACGCCAGCCATCATGAAGGGCATGCAAAAAAGTGAGGTGCAGACCGCAACCAGCAGCCAACCATGGCCTTTTTCGATGGAGGATGACATATAAAACAGTATCTCCGGGTATGGAACAGGTCAATACAGCGCCGCTTCAGAAATGAAAGAACCAGCCTGTGAAGCTGGCCTGCCAGCGCCGCATACGCATGATGGCGTGCAAGCGTGCCTGTGCGCCACATGTCGGAAACAGACAAAAAGAATCGCCCGCGCGAGTGGGCCTGGATTCATTGGCTGCCTCATGGCGAGCGAACTGCCCATGCGGAAAGAGGGATGGCATGCGCACTGTTCGCCAAACTGCAAATCCACGGTCGGCGCGCCCTGCGCCGTTGCGCTTCCATGCCGCCCCTTGGTGCGCCCCCGCGAACAGGCGCAGGCACATCCAACCCGTATGCACTGCGGCTCTTCGAGCCAGAAATACGGCAGAAAATTTTTGTCATGCGCGCCAGCTCAGCTTGCGAAGCTATACCGGACGCACGTTCTGGTCAACGGAAACAGGCGGTCCCCGGCGGTGTACGCCGGGGACCGAAGTGTTGCGCCAGAGCCAGGGCTCTGCGTCGGGATACTGGATCAGACAAGCGATGCGAAGACCATTCGCGCCATTGTTGGCGCGCGCTTTTCGGCGCGCAGCAATCCGGAGATCCAGCGCCTAGGCCTTTATGGAGCGCGTCTGCTCACAGCCGTCGGGGCAATTGCAACATGCTCCTGCTCCAGCCCGCGCCGCCCCAAGATCATGCGCCATGAAAGGGCTCCTCATGCCTATAAAAGGCCCGACTCTTCAGCCAGCTTCAGGCACATGTCAGCCTTGTTCAATGTATACAGATGAATACCAGGAGCGCCGTTTTCCAGAAGAAAACGTATCTGGCGCACCGCAAATTCCAGCCCCACTTCACGCACGGCCTCGGCCCCGCCCTTGGCATTGGCGCTTTCAAGGTCAAGGTAAAGCTTGCCGGGGATGTTTGCGCCGCAAAGCGAAAGCACCCGCCGCAGCGAGTCAAAACTCTGGATGGGCAGTATGCCGGGGATGACGGGCGTGTGGATGCCCCTGCCGCGCAGATGTTCCAGCAGGTCCGCATACTCACGCGCGTCAAAAAAAAGCTGGGTTACGGCAAAGTCCGCTCCGCTGCGCATCTTGTCCGCAGTGTAAAAGCGGTCCAGCGCGATGGAGTTTGATTCGGGGTGCGGCGCGGGATAGGCCGCCACGCCAATACCCATATAGGGTTGCTGGCGACGGGCGAAGGCCACCAGATCAGAGGCATGCCGGAAGTATCCCGTGCTCCAGTCCCATTCCTGCCCGGCGGGCGGGTCTCCGCGCAGGGCCAGCACATTGTCCACCCCCGCAGCGCGCAACTCGGCAAGGTAGGCGGATATGCTCTCAGGCTCCGCCCCCACACAGGTAAGGTGGGCCATGGTGTTCAGCCCACGCTGGGCCAGCTCTGCGGTTACGGCAAGAGTATTGCGCTGCTTGCCGCCGCCTGCGCCGTACGTAATGGAGACAAATAGCGGGGCCAGAGCGCGTAGCTTCTCCACGGTTTCAAAAAAGCCGGGCAAGTTTCCTTCATCCGACGGAGGAAAAAACTCCAGTGAGAAAAATGGCTTCTTCGCGGCGCGGATGCTGTCTCCGATATGCATGCTGCAACTCCTTGTGTGCTGCGGAAATGCGGCCAGTTTTTGTGGGGGCCGACTTATTTATGTGTATATCTAGATAAATTGATATGTCAAGAAAAAAGGCCGAGGAGCCTTGCAAAATGGCTGGCTTGGTCGTAATTCAGGGGCAAGCCCAACAGCATATTATGAAAATACATACAGGCTTTTTCGCGTGCGGGCCGGGCCCGCACACCGCCTGCCCCGGCAGGATACAAGGCTTCCTCTCAGGTCGCGCCTTGCTTCTGGCGTGCGCCCTTTGCACCCTGACAGCCCTGCTGCTCTGGCATGCCCCGCACGCGGGCGCGGCCCAGAACACCTCGCCTGAAGCGCCCCAGGCCGAAGTCGGCAGCCCCGGCGCTGCCGCTGTCGCCGATACTGCCGGCAATTCGGACGCAGGTACGGGCGCTGATAGTGCCGCAGGTACGGGCGCTGATAGTGCCGCAGGTACGGGCGCTGTCAACGCCGGGCCTGCCGATGCCAGAGCTGTTGCAGATGGCGCTGCCACCACAGACGCTGCCAGCGCCAGTGCCGTGCCCGCAGCGAAGCAAAATCCCACTACCGAAGCCGTCGTTCCCACGCCTGACACTGTCATCAGCGCGCCCCTTTACTTGCCCGCCCCCGGCGTGGCCGCGCCCGCGCCGTCTTCCGCCGGCGTTGACGAGCAGGGCAAGCCCGACTGGCGGCAACTGGAACCCGGCCTTGATTTCGGCCAATTCCGCCTCAACGATAATGAAGCCCTGCTGACGGCCCTGCGCATTGATCCTGCCTACTTCAATTTCATACTCTGCGCCCGCTCCCAGGACGGTGGCCCTTTGCGCTCGCTCAACCAGTGGGCCGAGCAGTATGATCTTTCCGCCGCGATCAACGCCAGCATGTACCTGCCCGACGGCATCACAAGCACGGGCTACATGAAGCAGGACGAGCACTTCAACAACAGGCGCGTTGTGCAGCGCTTCGGCGCGTTCTTTGTGGCCGGAGCCACTCAGCCGGGCCTGCCCGGAGCCGCCATTGTGGATCGGGACGACCCACAGTGGGAGCAGCATATCGGCCAGTACCGCCTTGTAATCCAGAACTACCGCATGACCAGCGCCGACAGGCGCATCCTCTGGTCGCCCGGCGGCCCCCACTACTCCATTTCCGCCGTGGCCCAGGACGGCGACGGCCGTATTCTCTTTCTGCACTGCCGTCAGCCTGTAGAAGCCTACGCCTTTGCGCAGCAGCTTTTACACCTGCCCCTCAATGTGCGTACCGTCATGTATGTTGAAGGCGGCGGCCAGGCAGGCCTGCTGGTACGCTCCGCCCACTGGCAGCATGAGCTGGCGGGCATGAGCCCGGCCGGATTTCTGGTGACGGGCGACCTGCGCGCCCTGCTGCCCAATGTGCTGGGCGCCGTGCGGATCGCGCCCGCCCCTGACGCTCCCGCAGCTGCCCCTGAAGCGGAAAAAGCCAACCCACAGGATCTGCCCCCTGCCTCAACGCCCAAGGAAGAAACATCTCCTGCGGGAGTGCCGCCGCAACCCACCGCGCCTTAGCCAGGATACCTTTGAAATACTTTGTGGGAAGACCCTGTGCGAAAGCTCCTGCACGCCGCGCTGCCCCTGCAGTTGGTTGGCAGCGCGTGCAGGAAAGCTTGTGGGTGGGGGCCCTTTTGCATAAGGGGCTCCTCCCCGACGCTCCCCCCAAAGCTCTTATTGCCTTTTAGCATGCTACAATAAGTTTTCTGATCTGAGGCGGTGTTCCAGAGGCGCGCCTTCCAGACAGCCCCCATCACAAAGATGCCTGCTTTAGTGCGAAGAACATCCTGTCTTGAAGCGGGCGCTCCCAGCACCCAAGCATTCTTATTCTCCAAATCTTAGATGCCCCCTGCCCCGAGCCGCGCAAAGAACCCACGTACGCCTTCACAGCGAGCGACTGCGCTCGCAAGCGCGGGAGTGCTCACAACAGGAGCAGTTGCAAATATGAAATTGCTCTTGCGCCAGGCCGTTTTCTGTGCGACTGATTGAGTGAACAGGCTCGATGCCCTAGCGCGCCTGCTTTTTGATAATAATTACTAATTTTTATAAAAACGCTTTACTTTGACCCTGACTTCTTACACAATATTATCGGTATCCGGGGCCAAGAAAGCGCATACGCTATTGTATGGCCCCCGCCCGGCAAGCCCGGGCGGCAAACTATATCAAGGCCGTAACGGCCTAAACGTCTGTGAGGAAACCATGCCCAAGCATCTGGAAGTTTATAAGTGCACCCACTGTGGCAATATTGTTGAAGTTCTGCACGGCGGCGGCGCGGACCTCGTCTGCTGTGGCGAACCAATGAAGCTTATGGTGGAGGGCGCCACTGACGGCGCCATGGAAAAGCATGTTCCCGTCATCGAAAAGGTTGACGGCGGCTATCTGGTGAAAGTGGGCAGCGTGCCTCACCCCATGGAAGAAAAGCACTGGATTGAGTGGATTGAACTGCTGGCCGACGGCAGAAGCTATACAAAGTTCCTCAAGCCCGGCGACGCGCCCGAGGCTTTCTTTGCCATCGACGCCTCCAAGGTGACCGCCCGCGAATTCTGCAATTTGCACGGCCACTGGAAGGCTGAAAACTAGGTTTCATAAACACGTTACCAAGCGCGGGATTCCGCGCCATTTCCCCAGGAGGATTTCAATGCAGAAGTATGTTTGCACCGTCTGTGGCTATGAATATGATCCCGCCGAACATGACAATGTGCCCTTTGACCAGCTGCCCGATGATTGGTGCTGCCCGGTTTGCGGGGTGAGTAAGGATCAGTTCAGCCCGGCCTAACCTCGATCTTTTACTGTATTTTCCCCCGCTTTGCCGCTGCTTGCGGTAAAGCGGGGCTTTTCGTAAATGGGAAGACCCATCATTCCGGAGAAAATAGATGCAACCTGTTGAAATTAAAAAAGACATCTTCTGGATAGGCTACGTGGACTACGACCACCGGGACTTCCACGGGTATTCCCGATCCCCGGATGGCTCCACGTACAACGCCTACCTTATTAAAGACGAAAAAAATGTGCTGATGGACACCGTGGCCTCTGGCTGCGAAGGCACCCTGCTGTGCCGCATGGCCAAGGTGCTGGATCCTGAAAAAATCGACTACGTCGTCTGCAACCACCTTGAACTCGACCACGCCGGATCTCTCGAGACCATCATGGAGCGGTGCAAGCCTGAGAAGCTTTTTGTTTCCCAGGCCGGGCTCAAATCGCTGGCGGGATACTTCGCCTGCAAGGATTGGCCTATCCAGGCCGTCAAAAGCGGCGACACCATCAGCCTGGGCAAGCGCACCATCGTTTTTCAGGAAACGCGCATGCTGCACTGGCCCGACAGCATGGTCTCGTACATTCCCGAAGAAAAGCTGCTCGTCAGCAATGATATTTTCGGCCAGAACATAGCGAGCTCGGCGCGCTTTGTGGACGACTTCGACGACGATGGCGAATACAAGCGCCGCGTCAAGGAGTACTACTACAATATCGTGCTGCCCTATTCGCCCATGGTGCTCAAGGCCCTGCCCATTTTGGAGCAACTTGACATCGACATGATAGCGCCCGACCACGGCCTCATCCACCGAGGCGAAAAGGCCGTCCGCGACATCATCGACATGTACCGCGCCATGGCCGAGCAAAAGCCGCAGCAGCGCGCGCTCATCTTTTATGACACCATGTGGCAATCCACGGAAACCATGGCCTACGCCATATGCAGCGGCCTGGAAGAAAATGGCGTTCCCACGCGCATCATGTCTGTCAAAAGCAACCACCACAGCGCCGTCATGACGGAGCTGGCAGACTGCGGGGCGGTGCTGGCGGGTTCCCCCACGCACAACAACACCATTCTGCCCCTGGTGGCCGCCCAGCTGACCTACATGAAAGGACTGCGCCCCTTAAACCGCATTGGCGGGGCGTTCGGCTCCTTCGGCTGGTCTGGCGAAGCTCCCAAGCAGTTGCAGGAGCATTTGACCAGCATGCATATGGACATGCCTGTGGAGCCTGTGAAATGCAGCTGGCGGCCCGACCGTGACGTTCTCAAGGCCTGCCACGACATGGGCAAGACCATTGCCGAGGCCCTTAAAAAGAAGTGCCAGGAAGGCTAAGCCCCTACCCGGCCTATTTTTGCAATGAACCGGCAAAAGCGCTGCTTTTGCCGGTTTTTTCTGTAAACAGTCCCCGCAGAGGGCCATACACTTTGGGATGATGCGCAGCCGGAAGACGCTGCTCCGGCTCCCCGCTTCTGGTCAAAACTCCTTGAGCCATGCCATACTGGAACATTTAGCATTTGAAATGCTCGCCTGCGGCAAGCAAAAGCCTCCGCCTACCCGCATTTCGTGGTAAGAATTTTCAGGAAGATCCTTGTATGCTCTGCAACAAGAGCTTTAGGGGTGGGCCGTGGGGAAGAGACCCTTTTGCAAATGGGGCTCTCCCCACGCCCCCACTCCCACACACAAAGCCTTTCAACGTAAAATTGCGTTTGTCTGGGGCTATACGCAAAAAGGCGGCGCAAGCAGTGCTTGCGCCGCCTTATATGAGCCCGGCCAAAAGTTATGCAAACCTTTGAAAACATGGTTCCCAAAGGCTGCACCGCGCGGCACGGCACATGGCCATGCTGGCAAACGTCATGTCCTTAGCATCAGCGGCAACAACGCCCTGCCCAAGACGATTCCGTCAGCGGATCAGGCAAACCCGCGAACAAGGGCGAAGCCGCACGCATCCTCTGCGGCGGGCGTCCGTTTGCGCGGACGCCCGGGCAGATCAACATAAAAGACTCTACAAGGCCGGAACAAAAACCAGGCTTACGGATGGCACTTGGACTTCGCGCAAGCGGTGAGGTCCTTCTTGAGGTCGGGCTTTTCGGTCACGACCTTGGTGTGACATTCCATGCAGTTGGTGTGCTTGAGTCCGGTCTTGGTATGGATCACGTAGTACAGGCTCTTCTCACCCTTTTTGCCCGTCAGGTCATCGTGACAGCCAGCGTTGCTGCACTTGGCAAAGCTTTCCTTGCCATCAACAGGGTGGTGACAGGTCACGCATTCCACCTTGGCATGAGGGGCATGGGGAAACATGACGGTTTTCTGGGAGCCTTTGAGCTCCAGGGGTTTGTCGGGCACAGCGGGGGCGGCCCAAGCGCTTACAGCAAAGAGCAGGGCCAACATACAGGTAAGAGCAAGAGATTTTTTCACGACAGTCCTCCATGGTAAAAAAAACAACACATGAGAATTGTTGCGAGCTTACGGCCAGCATGGCGGCGTGTCAATGGCCCCCGTGAAATACATTTTCAAGTTATTTGTCCGTTTGCGACTGCCTTTTGCGTGCATATCCTCTAGGTGTGAGCATATATGACCCAAGTGATCTACTTTCACTGTTGCCAATTATCAGCAGCGAAAGCATGTCCACCTGTGTTGCATCAAAGCTGTCCAACCTGTGCACGCTTACGCTCTGTTCAGGACGGTAAGCCTGACGCACCAGGCCCACCGGGCACTGCGGCTCGCGAAAACGGCGGGCCAGGTCCAGGGCGGCGTCCAGATGGCCTGGGCGGCCCTTGGACCGGGGATTATAGATAACGCAGACAAAATCAGCCTCAAGGGCCGCCGTAAGCCTTTTGACGATGGTTTCCCACGGCGTGAGCAGATCGCTCAGACTGATGCAGGCAAAATCGTGCGTCAGGGGAGCGCCCAGCAGGGCCGCGGCTGCGCATACGGCAGGCACCCCCGGCACAACGCCAAAGGGAACGACGCCCACGAGACTGCGGGATTCCAGCACTTCAAGGGCAAGTCCGGCAAGAGCATAAATGCCGGGGTCGCCCGAACAGACGAGAGCCGTGCTCTGCCCTGCAAGAGCGGCGGCAACTGCGGCCTCGCACCGTTCAGTTTCATGCCGCATGCCCGTGCTGATGCGCTGTTTGCCTTCAAGCAGCTCCGGCGGGACCAGATCCATATACAGATGATAGCCCGCAACGCATTGGGCCTGCTCCAGAACGGCGCGGGCCTGCGGCGTAAGGCAGTCGGGATGGCCGGGGCCAAGGCCCACCACGTGAAGGCTGGCAGCTTGAGTCATGACCTACTCTTTTTCAGTATCTTTTGCATGGGCAGCAACGGTATTTTTTGCTTCAGGGGCCAGAGCCACGGCAATGGTCAGCTGTGACTGATAAATGGCCTTGCACACCAGAAGCTGCGCTTCATTGACGTCGTTTTCCTTACTGGCGGCCAGCAGAGCCGCAGCCTCGCACACGCTGAACGGCGGCTGGCCGAAGCGCCGACCCGCAGCTTCGGAAGGATTGGGCACCGGGCAGCGGGCCAGGCGGGCGGAATCAAAGCCCAGAAGGGGCACATCGAGCCGAAAGGCAAGCTCGCGCAGGGCAGGCTCCTGCAATTTTTCTGTCACCGTGCCCAAGGCGGCTATGGCCTGCGGCTCCAGCCCGTGGAGTTCAAAAAATTCTCGCAAAGCCGCCAGCGCCATTCCCGAGGGCAAATCCTTGCGGCAGCCCAGCCCCACATACAGGCGCGGCACCGCCACACGCAGCAGCCCTTCAGAGAGCGGCAGGCGACGCCAGTGCGCAGCCAGACGGGGCGGCGCATGCGCTTCGCGCTTGGCTCCCATAAAGGATGGAGGCGGCACGGCCGCGTCACCCTCGCAGGCGACAGGCCTGAGCGAGGGATGCGCGGGCACGGCGTTGCAAGGGTCCCATACCTCCAGGCAGTCGCCCTCCAGCAGCGCGGCCTGCGCGCGCGGCAGGCGCTGCCAGTCCACAATGCGCAGCCCTGTTTCGCGCAAAAAAAGGTCAAGGGCCAAAGGATGGACGCCGCCATCATCGGGCTGGCTGTCGGCAGGCTCTGCGGCCTTTACGGTTTCAGCCGGAGCAGCATCCCCTTCAGCAGCGACATCAGAGGCCGTTGTGACGATCGGGATCGCCCGGAGCAGCTTGGCCACATGGCGGGCAAGTTCGTTGCCGCCGCCCCAGTGGCCGGAAAGAAGGCTGATGACAAAGCAGCCTGCCCCATCAAGCACCAGAACCGGCGGGTCTTCGCTTTTGTGTACAAGCAGGGGAGCCAGAGCGCGGACGGCAATGCCCGTGGCTCCTATAAAAATGTGCGCGCCGTGCTGCCTGTAGGTTGATGCAAGCAGTTCGCCCAGCCTTGTAAAAGCCTGCGCGTCAGTTGGACAAAAACGCTCTGGCGCGAATATCTGGCATTCCGCCAGGCGGCCCCCCTTGGGCACAGTCCAGGGCTTTCCGGCCAACAAAGATTTGAGCCGCCGCGCCAAAGGCAACGCAGCAGCGCTCAGGACATAGCAGGCAAGAGAATTTTTTTCAAAAACGGGGTGCACAAATGCCTCCGGCGGTCTGCCGCCGCACACGGCTTGAAGGGTGCGGCCTGTGGCATGAAAAAATGCACCGTGTGACGCAATGATCGCAGCCAGGAGTCTTTAGACCAGAGTACCTTTGAAATGCTTCATAGTTCAAAGGTGTTATACAGCCGAAAAATGCAATTTACGGTAGACGTTAGCGGGGCTTTGCCTCTTATGGATAGCGACAGTCATCAGCAGGCTGCCCGTTCAAGTAACGAATTGCTGTCTTCAAGCGTAGTTTCGCGGCAGCCGTTGCCCGAAGGGCTTGCCTGAACCGTTGACGGAACCGTCTTACGGGGCAGGACAGCATCGCTACGGATGGCGACAGCGATTGTATGGGACAAGCCGTGTCGTTACACATGCTGTCTTCAAGCATAGTTTCCTGCGTCACAATGCTTTAAGCCTGCGTCACAACGCTTTAATCATCCGTAGCTTGCTTCGCCACAGCAGGCAAGGTTCGGCTGAATCCACGCCACGCTGCGAGCGCTGCACTCTTGTGCAGCGCTCGAGCAGGCAACGTTATTTCAAATGTAACAGGCTCTAAAAAATGACCTTGCGGGCCGCGTCCAGAGTCTTGTTGAAGTCATCGTCCGTATGGGCGAACGACACCATGCCGGTTTCATAGCCTGAAGGCGCAAGGTAAATGCCCTGTGCCCGCATCTGCTTGTAAAACGAGGTGAAGAGCTTTTGGTCGCACTTTTGCGCGCTGGCGAAATCCGTCACTTCATGTTCGCTGAAATAGGGGCAGAACATTGAGGCCAGGGTCGGCATCTGCAGCGGAACGCCCTTGCCGGCAATGATGTCGCGCAGGCTGAAAGCGAACTTGCGCGTGCGGTCTTCAAGGGCGGCGTAGTCCGCCTTCCTGAGGATGGCGAGCGTGGCCAGGCCAGCGGCCATGGCCAGGGGATTGCCCGAAAGGGTGCCCGCCTGGTACACGCCGCCGCGTGGAGCGACAAGTTCCATATAACGGCGCTTGCCGCCAAAAGCCCCAACGGGCAGGCCGCCGCCGATAATCTTTCCAAAGGTGGTGAGGTCGGGATCAATCTTGAAGCGCGCCTGCGCCCCGCCCAATGCCGCGCGAAAACCCGTGATGACCTCGTCAAAAATGAGCAGGCTCTGGTACTGGTCGCAGATGGCGCGCAGCCCTTCAAGAAAGCCGGGCTTGGGCAGCACAAGGCCCATATTGGCGGCCACGGGCTCCACAATGATGGCGGCGATGCTTTCGCCGTGCTGGGCAAAACATTCCCTTACCGCTTCAAGATCATTGTACGGCGCAAGGAGAGTGTCGGCCACAACAGCCTGGGGCACGCCCGGCGTGCCGGGAATGGAGAAGGTGGCCAGCCCGGAACCGGCGGCCGCCAGGAAGGGGTCGGCATGCCCGTGATAGCAGCCCACAAATTTGAGCACCTTGTCGCGCTTGGTGACGGCGCGGGCCAGACGCAGGGCGCTCATGGTCGCCTCTGTGCCGGAATTGACCATGCGCACCATTTCAAGGCCGGGCATGGCGGCTACCACGGCTTCGGCCAGAGCCACTTCATCAGGGCAGGGAGCGCCATAGCTGGTGCCTCGATGGGCGGCGTCGCACACGGCGCGGGTGACTGAGGGTTCGTCATGACCAAGAATCATTGGCCCCCAGGAAAGCACAAAGTCGATATACTGGCGGCCATCGACGTCGGTCAGATGGCAACCGTGGGCTTCGGCGATAAACAGCGGGTGGCTGTCCACATTATGGCAGGCCCGCACGGGGCTGTTGACGCCGCCGGGAATGACCGCCTGGGCCTTTTCAAAAAGCTGACGCGAAATCGTATCCATTCTGGTCTCCTTCAGGCGAAGTACGTCATAGAAATTTTTTTCAGTTCCTTGAGGCTGCGCAGGATGGCGTGTTCCTTCAAGTCAGTCATCTTCATGATGTCTTCCACCACGCCCAGGCACTCGGCCTCGCTGCGCCCGTGAATCATCGTATACAGCTCATAGGGCCAGTCAGCGGCGGCGCTCGGACGGTAGTAGGCGTGCGAAATATGGTTGTGCTCGGCCACTTTGCGGCCACAGGACTCAACCTGTTCAGGCTTTACCTTCCAGGCGACCATGGCGTTGTGCGTCCAGCCGGTCTTCTGGTGCTTGATGCTTGCTCCAAAACGGCGGATGGCCCCGGATTCCTTGAGACGGCCAAGCAGCTCAAGCACCTGGGCTTCGCTCATTCCCGCCTGTTCCGCCAGATCGGCGTAAGGGGTGAGGCTGTCGGGCAGATTATCCTGCACAATGCGCAGAACCGCTTGTTCTTCTGGGCTGAATTGATGGCTCATGAACTCTCCGGAAAGAATGAAGAAGCCGCGCGGCAAATGGCGCGGCAGCCGGTCTGTGTCCGCTTACGTGGCGCTGACCCGGCCCGGAAAACCGGGCCGGGCGAAAAACAATTTTAGCGCGTGAAAGAACGGGCAAAAAGATTCTGAATGGCTACGCGGCCATTATCCTCAAGAAAACGCGTACCCGTGGCGGCAAAGTGCGCAAACTCGATGGTGGGATTTTCCACCTGCACCCATTTGTCTTTCTGCCAGGCAAGCCAGGCATTACGGGGCTGGTCAAACACCAGCAGGGGTTTGTTGCAGATTTTGGCAAATTCAGCGCCCCATCCGGTTCCACCCTTGACCGTGCCGTCCGGCTGCACAGCGCCCACCACGATAACCTGCTCGCCGCTGCTGACCTGCCAGCATATGGACTGCAAAACCTTGCGGAACAGAGGCGCGCGCGTATACTCGCGGTTCATGAGGCGCGAAACATAGGTAAGGCTCACATCCTTCAGGGCCAGTTCCTCAGAGGTCAGCACACGTACACCCCGCGTGCGTTCGGTCTGATGTCCCTCAAAGCCGTAGTTCACTTCTTCCATGCCCCAGCTTTCAGCAAGAGCGCCGAAAAACTGTTCGGTTCCGGCGGCGCCGCCGCTGTAAAGCACACATTGTTTGGGGTTGAGCATGCTGCCTCCTCAAGGATTGTTGCGCCGGGCAAGATTGCAGTTGGTGATCTGTTGATCCGGCGGAAGCGTCATGCCCCATAATGGCAAAAATTACAGCGCTCGGCAAGGCGGCCCGGCCAAAGAAATGGCAACTGCGTCTGGCGTCAGATCGCATAATGCAGGCATAACCGCCGCATTTGGGCAGTGCAGGTAAAGCAGGCGGCAAGCAATAGGTCAGAAGATTTTCAGCGTTGAGGATCGAACGACAGCGAGCGCGGTCGGTCGTCCCATGCGGAAGGCGCAGCGCAGCCGCAGGCATTACCCAGAGAGCCTATGGATACTTGCGGCGCTGTGCTGCGGGAAAGCCCGATTGCTGCAAAACTTGTGAGCCCGTGGCGCACGGGAAATGGCAGCGCGCGTGCGAACGATTCGGCGTGTTCCGCAAGCGTCGCTGTTCTTGAAAAGCACGCCATGCGCAACCCGTCATTTTTATCGCATAAAAGCGCTGTCTGTTATCGGGCGGGCATGCGAACGTCATGCAGGAAGGCATGCTGGCGGGCATGCGCACCGGATACCGGCAGAGTCACGCGCCCAGACGGAGCGCCTCCCCTTACGCATGTTCCCCCTCAAAGGAAATTTGTCGCAACAAGCAACCAACCCTGCATGCGAATACACCGCGCGCAAGCCCCACAAGGCATAGTGCGGCAGTGCAAGGCTGTCGCACTGAAATGCTCCGCAGCAGCGCGAGAGGCATAAACAAGAGCGTAAGTGCCAGTGGCGGCGCTAAATGCACTTACAGCAAAGCGTGAACGCCGGTGACGGCATGTGAGACACCTGCAGCGGAGCGTGCATGTCAGGTCGGCGCGAGAGGCGCGCGCAACGATGGCGTGAACGCCGTGCCTATGTCCGGAAATATGTGGGAGGACAAGCAGACAGGCGCACGGGCAGGCGCACGGGCAGGCACTCGGATAGACGTATGTACGCTCCAGAGCGGCGTCTTCAATCGTTGAGACTACCCTTTCCCCCAATATTTTGCGTTAGAGCGTGCAGACGAGAAAGTGCACAAATCAAGAGAGGCCCTAACGACCAGGTCAGGCCGAAAGGATTGAAGGCAGGCAGACGTGCTGGAGCCTCAAGCGCCCCGGACACTGCGAGCGGGCTCGTCAAACCCATGAAGGGGCAAACCATTCAGGGAGTTGCCGGGCCCGCACATAAAGTGAACCCCTAAACTGCTCCGCGCGGGCAAGCCTGTGCCGATGGCACAGGGCCTTGACGGAAAGACTGCAACCGAACAAAAAACGCCCCGGTTACAGGGGCGTTAAGGTCCGTTGCCTAGTCCTAGTAACGGGGCTGGCGAGGAGCCCTGGGTTTGGCTTCGTTGACGCGCAGCGTGCGACCACCAAAGCTGAAGTTGTCAAGAGCTTCAATGGCGGAATCGGCTTCGCCGTCTTCCATTTCCACAAAGCCAAAGCCACGGGCACGGCCGGTATCCCTGTCGCTAACGAGTTTCACGGACAGAACGCTGCCGTATTCGGCAAAAAGATCCTGAACTTGTTCTTCAGTAGCGGACCAGGGAAGGTTCCCGACATAAATGGACTTGGACATGAAACACCCTCACAAAAAAAACAATCTTCCCGCGCTCCCATCCAGTAAAACGTATTACCGGTACGCGGCCCATGCAAATCATGGAAACACGCTTTTTCGAGCTTGTCAACGAAAGTACAAAAAAAAGTTGGCATTGCGCGCTTTTTGCGTGATAAATTCCGTGACTCAAGGAAATTACTGGAAGTTTTCTAAAAAAGATGTTCAATCTTGACGCATCGTTAAGCCGATGATGCGTCTGCAACATCCGGCACTCCGCCCTATGCCTTAAGGCACTGCTGCATTCAAATCAGAGCAATTACATTGGATACCGTTCCTTAAATGCAGCAGAAACACATATTGTGCGGATAAACAGCCCTGCACAATGCTTTTTTTATGCACCTGTAACGCGCTAATAAATTGCAGAAATATTGTGTGAAAATATGCGCAATGTCAGTAAATGCTTTTGTCGGCCTGCGCCGACGCAAATTCCGACTCATTAACTCTTGCTTATCCACAACAATCAGGTCAGTCATGCTGCCGCAAGCTCTTTCGGGGAAGGTCAGGGGAGTGACGCGACAAACACCACGCAGCCTGGAGCAATGCCGGGCGCACGAGCGCACACCAAGCAAAGCCATACGTCAGCACTGAACATAGCCTCATTGAACTACATTTTTTTATGACTCTGCGCTCCGCCCGCGCTCCCATACGCCTTGCCGATCATATTCTGCCACTGGCAAGCGCCAGATGCTTACAATACCCGATGATATGTTGCCCGCAACGGCACAAGGGCCCGACCGAGCGCATGCCGTGGTCAGAGCCCGGTGAATCCCGGCTGGAACTTGAGAGCTAAAAAACGATGGGAGAGGGTTGGCGCAAGTCAGATTTGATACGGCCAGATTTTATACGGCCAGCTTTGAGCATGCCCAGCATTGAGAGCGCGTGCCCTGAAAGGAGCCCGCGCTAAAACTGGTTCAGGCAGGGGGTTTCTCTACCTAATGGCGCTATAAATAAAGATTTTAGGGGGAGGGGGCGTGGGGGAGCAGACCCTTTTTCAAAAGGGTCTGCTCCCCCACAAAAAATTCTAGCCCGCAGGGATGCTAGCCGCCTTCAGACGGGGGCGGCGACCAGTCGGGGGCCATGTCTTCAAAGGAGGTATAGGGCGACATGTACATGAGTTCGGCAACGCCCACGGGGCCGTTACGCTGCTTGCCGATGATGATTTCGGCCACGCCCTGTGGCGGACGCTCGGCGGGTTTGACGAACTTGTACACGTCGTCGCGGTAGACAAACATGATTACGTCGGCGTCCTGCTCAATAGCGCCGGATTCGCGCAAGTCCGAAAGCATGGGCCTTTTGTCGCTGCGCTCTTCGACCTTGCGGTTGAGCTGCGAAAGAGCGACCACAGGAACCTGCATTTCCTTGGCAAGCCCCTTGAGGGAGCGCGAGATGTCCGAAATTTCCAGTTCGCGTGAATCTGTGCGGCGGCTGGTGCGCATGAGCTGCAGATAGTCCACCACCACCATGCCCAGGCCCTTGTCCGCCTTGAGGCGACGGGCGCGGGCGCGCAGTTCGAGAGTGGTCAGGGCGGGCGTATCGTCAATAAATATGGGTGCGCGGGCTACCACGTCCGCAGCGGTGTACAGGCGCTGCCAGTCTTCGTCCGTGAGCATGGACGGGCGGCGCAGCTTGGAAAGGTCCACCTTGCCCCACACGGCCAGCATGCGCTGCATGAGCTGCTCCTTGCTCATTTCCAGCGAGAATACGGCAACGGGCACATTCTGGCGCACAGCTGCGTGCAGCGCCATGCACATAGAAAACGCCGTCTTGCCCATACTGGGGCGAGCCGCCACGATGATGAGGTCCGAAGCCTGAAGCCCGGCAGTGAGCTTGTCCAGCCGGGTGTAGCCGGTGGTGACGCCGGTGATGACGTCCTTGGCATCGGCCAGGCGGGACAGGTTGTCAAAAACCTTGTCCAGCAGTTCGCGCGTGGGGGTGAAGTCGCGCCCAGAAGTGCGCTGCGAAATGGCGAAAACGGCCTGCTCCGACTCGTCGAGCAGGGTTCCCACTTCAAGGGAGGCGTCATAACAGTTGGTGATAATGCCCGAGCAGGCTTCAATAAGGCCGCGCTGCAAGGCTTTGTCGCGCACGATGGTGGCGTAGTATTCAGCATTGGCTCCGGACACGACGGCCTGGGCCAGATCGCCAAGGTAGACGGCGCCGCCAGCCTCTTCAAGGGCGCTGCGGCTCTTCAGCATTTCTGCCGTGGACAGCAAATCTATGGGCGCGGACTTGCGGTAAAGCTCAAGAAAGGCGTTGTAGATGGTGACGTGGGCTGGCAGGTAAAAATCTTCAGCCGCCAGCTGGTCCACAATGGAGTGCATGAGTTGGGGCCGCATAAGCACGCCGCCAAGAACGGCCTGCTCCGATTCCACGCTGTGGGGCGGCACACGCCGCAGCAGATCGGCCTCAGCCCTGTCCGCAGCGCTGCCCTGGCTGCCCTGGCGGCCCTTGAAGCCGCCCTGCCCCTGCTGTCCGCCTCTTGAGCCACGGCCAGCGCCGCTCTGCCCAAAAGGCGCGCCCCCGGCCTCGGGGCCGGGGGCGGAGCCATGATCACCGTGGGAAACCACTATATCCCCTATTCGGAGGCCTCGGCTTCTTCAGCAGGAGCTGCAGGAGCGGGCTCTTCTTCAAAGGACTGGTGGTCGGACACGACCTTCACCGGAACCACTGCGACAACGCTGGGGTGCAGGCGGATGCGCACCGGGTGTTCACCCAGGGTGCGGATAGGAGCGTCCATAAGAATGCGACGGCGGTCGACATCCACACCAAGGGCGGCGATAGCGTCGCCGATGATGGTGGTGGTGACGGAACCGTACAGCTTGTCATTGTCGCCCACGTGCATGGTGATAACCACTTCAAGGGCTTCAAGACGGGCCTGCATTTCCTGAGCTTCGCCGCGCAGGGAATCCATGCGGGCCTGGAGCTTTTTGCGCTCCTGCTCAAAAACTTTCAGATTGGCCTGCGAGGCCACCATGGCCAGGCCCTGGGGCAACAAAAAGTTGCGGCCATAACCGGCTTTGACTTCAACCACATCACCAAGACTGCCGAGGTTTTCTACGTCGGCGCGAAGTATCAGTTTCATATGCGCCTCCTAGATGTTGCTCTTTTTCTTGACGCCGGAATCGTGCGTAGCGGTGTAGATGAGCAGGGCCATCTGACGGGCACGCTTGATTTCACGGGTCAACAGGCGCTGGTGGTGCGCGCAGGTGCCAGTAATACGACGGGCGATGATCTTGCCGCGCTCGGTGATGAAGTCGCGCAGGATATCAGGACGCTTGTAATTCAGGGGCAGGTCTTTGTCTGCGCAGAAGCGGCAGAACTTGCGACGAGGGGCAAATTTTTTCTTGAACGCCATTTATGCAACCTCCCCGGCCACTTCATCGGCCAGCTTGACGGTCACAAACTTGAAGATGCCGTCAGTCATGCGAATGTTGCGTTCCAGTTCGGCCACGAGGGTAGCCGGGCTCTGGTACACGAGACGCACATAGTAACCGCGCATCAGTTTGCGCACCGGGTAGGCGAGATCGCGCATGCCCCAGTTGTCCACTTCTTCCATGGCGCCCTTTTCACGCTCGATAACCGCAGTGAGGGTGTTTATAATGCCCTCGCGGTTTTCGGCGGAAAGCTCCGGTGAAAGGAGCAGCAGGGTTTCAAATTTCCGCATTGTGGTTCTCCTTTTGGATTGGCAGCCCGCACACACGGGTGCGAGCAAGGAACGAGATGTATACTGCCCGGCATGCGCGCTGTCAAGCCCCGGCGGCGAAGACGGCCACCGGACGCTGCGGGCAGGCTCAAAGCCCGGCGCTGCGGGAAAACTCAAGGCAGGACGCTGCGGGCAGGCTCAAAGCCGGGCGCAAGTCGGGCAAGGTTTATGGAAAAGGACAGGCGCAGCGGGAGGGTTTTTCGGCCAGCAGGCAAAAATCGTTATTGATCCAGTCGCGCAGAACCGCCACGCCGTCTTCATCCACCCTGTCCCACGCGCCGTGACCGCTGCCATCTGTCTGCCACACCTGAACAAAACGCAGACGAAGCGAAAGCCGCCGCAGGGTGCCGCTGTGCAGACTTTCCACACAGTGACAGACCACAGGCGCTACGCAACGCTTGCGCCCCGGCCCGCTGAGCACGATGCAAAGCAGCATTTGCGTTCCCGTAAGTCTGCGGTAGCGTTCGTTCTCTTCCACTTCTTCAACTTCAATGCGCGCCCCGCTGGCGGAGACATTGATAAGCTTCAGCCGTGAAGCCTCGCCCGCTCTGAAAGTAAAGTCCGCAGACCCCAGTTCGCGCCAGTGCTTGGGCAATTTGCCCCGCAGCCACAAATCCACGGTCTTCACCATACCCGTCGAGGGAAAGACCCTCTCGTGCTTGCGCAGGCTGCGCTGCACATAGGCGTGGGGTATGGGGACCTCAATTTCGCAAAAGCGCTTTTCGGGTTCCAGATGATTATGGATAATGCGGGTCTTGCACAAAAAACCGGCCCGCGCCTGACCGGGCGACATCTTGAATGTATTGACGAGAAACGTGCGGGGAAGATTGAAATACAGCAGACACTGCTCGCCGTTGAGCGCGTCCGGCAAAAACTTGGTGGCGGACATGAGCCGAAGGCTTTTTTCATTCAGCGCCATGATGCGGCAGTAGACGTTGTCCATCTGACGGTTGCGGTCAGTGAACAGCACTTCCACACAGACATGGTGCGCCATGGCCGCGCGCAACAAGGCCATAACCGAGACCTTGTGCGCCGGGGCGTTCTTCTGGCCGGAAAGACGCATAAAGCGGCTAAAAAAAAGCATTCTCCGTCCTCGCGAAGGGAACTCCCCATAGCTTGTGCAATGTGAACTCCGTATGCCTACGGATATTTGCTTGTGTATGCAGTTATTCGATTTCTGTCAAACAATCTCCGCCTGCGCCAGGCTGCCGGTTCCGTACGTACAGCACTTTCCAGGCGCTGACCAGCCCCCCCGCGTACTCCCGCGTGACCCGCAGCAACCGCCCGCGCGCAACCGCGCCAGCCGGTCGCCGCAACCCGCCAGCCCCTTGCATCTGACGCCGCTTGCATATAGTGTGCGCGGCATGTCTGATTCCATCTTTACCATAGAACACAGGGACGGGGCCGCCCGGGCAGGACTCCTGCGCACGGCTCACGGCGTCATCCCCACGCCCATCTTTATGCCCGTGGGCACAGTGGGTTCGGTCAAGGCCATTGCGCCCGACGATCTGGCGGCCATCGGCGCGCCTGTCATCCTGGGGAACACCTACCACCTGTACCTGCGGCCCGGCGACGAGCTTGTGGCCCGGCGGGGCGGTCTGCACGAATTCGCCTCCTGGCCCGGCGCCATTCTTACGGACAGCGGCGGCTTTCAGGTCTTCAGCCTCAGTTCCCTGCGCAAAATCCGCGAAGAAGGGGTGGAGTTCCGCTCCCATCTTGACGGGTCACGCCACTTGTTCACGCCGGAAAAGGTGCTGCAAATCCAGCGCAATCTCAATTCGGACATCATGATGGTGCTGGACGAGTGCGTGCCCTTTGGCGCGGACTACGACTATACCGCCAAATCCCTGGCCCTTACCACGCGCTGGGCGCAGCGCGCCAGAGCCGCCTACCCGGCGGGCACGGCGCACAATCTGCTGTTCGGCATTACGCAGGGCGGCTTTCACAAGGACCTGCGCAAACGCTCGGTTGAAGAGCTCTGCGGCATTGATTTTGACGGTTTTGCCATCGGCGGCCTTTCAGTGGGCGAACCCAAGGCGCAGATGTACGACCTGCTCTACCACACCGCTCCCCTGCTGCCCCAGCACAAGCCCCGCTACCTCATGGGCGTCGGCACCCCCCTGGATATCGCCAATGGCATCAACGCCGGGGTGGACATGTTCGACTGCGTGCTGCCGACCCGCAATGCCCGCAACGGCACGCTCTACACCTCGCAGGGCAAGATCAACATCCGGCGCAAGCAGTTTGCCGAAGACGACGGCCCCCTGGACCCCAACTGCAATTGCTACACCTGCCGCACCTTTTCGCGCGCCTATCTGCGGCATTTGTACGCCAGCCAGGAGCTGCTGTCCTTCCGACTCAACTCCCTGCACAACCTGACCTATTTTCTCGACCTTGCCCGCAACGCGCGGCAGGCCATTGTGCAAGGACGCTATACCGATTTTCTGGCGGGCATCGAAGCCCTGTACCCCGACGAAGCGGCCAGGGCCGCCGAGGGCGCGTAATCCGGGAGAAAGACCTGGGTGAAAGGCTTTGTGTGTGGGGGGACCCTTTTGCAAAAGGGTCCCCCCACACGCCCCCTCCCCCTAAAACTCTCATTGTGGAAACGCTGATTTATTTCGTTTGGCGGCGTTGCTTCACTTTTTTTGAAACAGTCGAGGACGGAAGAGTCCACTCCTGCTTAAAAAAGATCGCGCTTGCCAAACAAAATAACTGCGCGTTTCCAGGAGGCTCTTTAATCAGGCTTCCTTGCAGTTACGTAGCGCACCAGACAGTGCCGTCACGAGACAGAGCCTTCCGGCACCACGCCATTTCAAAGCGCATCTGCCCTCGCCTGCGCCCAGGCCCCGGACCTTCCTTTGCTCCTTGCGCCCTCCTGTGGCATACTTCCCGCGAAACATCTTCGGCGCGCCCCGGCACGCCGGAATTCCTGCGGGACAGCCAGCACGAGGTCACAATGCAATCCAGCCACCGGTATTCCTTCACATCTTCCACTGCCAGCAATCCCCTGAGCCTGCGGGGCATGGTCACAAGCCCCCACTATCTGGCCTCCCAGGCGGGGCGCGACATCCTGCGCAAGGGCGGCACCGCCGTGGATGCGGCCATTGCCGCAGCCGCCGTGCTTTCTGTGGTCTACCCCCACATGTGCGGCCTCGGCGGCGACAACTTCTGGCTCATCTATGATGCGGCCACGCAGAACCTGCGCTCGCTCAACGGCAGCGGCCGGGCGGCGCAGGCGGCCACCGCCGCCCTCTACGCAGAGCGCGGCCACAAGACCGTGCCCACGCGCGGCCCGCTGGCGGCGCTGACCGTTCCGGGCGCTGTGTCCGGCTGGGGCGCGGCTTTTGCGCACAGCAAAAAAACCATGGCCTCGCCCCTGAACTGGGCCGACGTGCTGGCCCCGGCGCAGGAACACGCATCCTACGGGTTTGCCGTGTCCCATTCCCTGGCAAACGGGCTGGCCCTGGTGAGCAGCGGCAGGCCGAACTACAGCCTGCATCAGTCCGAAGACTTCCGCAGCCTGTACTTTACGCCCGAAGGACACCCGCCGGGCTTTGGCGCTGTCATGCGCCAGCCGCAACTGGCCGAAACCCTGGCCCGACTGGCTGCCAACGGCCCCGAAGAATTTTATGAAGGCCGCACGGCGCGGGCCATCATAAGCGCCATGCAACGTCAGGGCGGCCTGCTCACGCACAAGGACCTCGGCAGCCACACTGCTGACTGGACCGACCCCTTGCGGGTGGACTACAGGGGCTATACGGCCTGCACGCCGCCGCCCAACTGTCAGGGGCTGGCCACACTGGAAATTCTTAATATCCTTAATCAAATGGACATAGACATTCTGGGCGAGGGCACTGCCGACTACTACCACGTCATGGCTGAAGCCACCCGCGAAGCCTTCATCGACCGCCAGCACTATCTGACGGACCCCGATTTTGCCGACATCCCCACGCAACGCCTGCTTTCACCGGAACACGGCCAGCAGCAGGCGGCGCGCATCCACATGGACCGGCGCGGGGACGCCCTGCCCCCCCTGCCCCCCGGCGGCGACACCATCTGGCTTGGCGTTGTGGATGCGGCTGGCAACGCGGTGTCGCTCATACAAAGCATCTATCATGAATTCGGTTCGGGCGTGGTGGCGGACGGCGCGGGCTTTGTGCTGCAAAACAGGGGCTGCGCCTTTGCCCTTGACCCGGGACACGTCAACTGCCTGCTGCCGGGCAAACGCACCCTGCATACCCTGACGCCCGCCATGCTGCTCAAGGACGGGCAGCCTCACCTTGTGTACGGCAGCATGGGCGGCGACGGCCAGCCGCAGACCATCGCGGCCATGACCACGCGCATTGTGGATTTTGGCATGAGCCCGCAGGACGCCGTCAACGCGCCGCGCTGGCTGCTGGGCCGAAGCTGGGGCGAAGAGTGCAATGACCTCAAGCTTGAGGGACGCATCTCTGAAAGCGTCGCGCAGGAGTTGACCCGGCGCGGGCATGTGGTGCGGCGCATGGACGACTTCACGGAACTGATGGGACACGCCGGGGCCATACTGCGGCGGCCCAACGGCGTCTGGCAGGGAGCCTCGGACCCGCGCGGCGACGGCCAGGTGGCGGCCCTTTAACTATAGCGGCTGTCAGGCTGAAAGACTTTGTGGGGGAGGGACCCTTTTGCAAAAGGGTCTCCTCCCCCACGCCCCCTCCCCCTAAAACCTTTATTTCTTAGAGTTCAAAGAGTTTGCTAATCTGAAGTGGGAATATTGGAAACAGCGCCTTTCAACCAGCACGCCATCTGCATTCACAAAAATTTTGGGCATGGCCGCCGCAGAGGCGCAAGCGCTATTTATTTGCGCGGTTACGCGCCGAAGCGGGTGTCTTGTAAGCATTGAGAATGGATATTCTCAATGCGAAAATGCTATAAGGCGTAGCAAATCCAGAAAAAAGCGGCTAACCGCAGGTTCTGACCTGAGGTTAGCCGCTTTTTGCAACGTTTAGCGAGCAGTTACACGGACACGCTGTGCCTGCGCCTTCACTGTGAGCGCCTGCGCACGCAGCCGCTGAGCAATGTTACCGTGAAGCTCCCCAGACAGTGTTGTCGCGAGATGAATTTCCAGTCATATCATTGAGAACGAGTCTTTTATGCAGGGAGTGTACTCTGACGGTACTCGACCGGAATAAAGGGCGACGTTCGACGCAGAAATACCTGGAAAGGCGCTCGTGACGGCACTGTTCAGTTTATCCAGCTGCTGAGCGCATCCACAATCTTGCGGGCCTGCTCCGCGCTGGAAATGGTGAACTTGGACTGCTGGCGGTACTCGCCGCCGGACTTTTTGTACCGACGGATAACATACACATCCGGGCCAAAGTCGTCCTTTTCAGGCTGCCACTGCTGGTAGCGGAAGAGTATGGTCGTCCACAGCCCCTTGCTCAGCACAACCTTGTCCAGTTCATTTACAATGATCTGGCCGTTTTCTTCAAACTGAACTGTAAGATCGTCAATGGTTTCGTTCAAAATGCATTCTCCCTGCGGGGACTTGTGAGCGCTCGCCTGACCGAGCAAAATTATCCGGCATAATTTGCCAGCAGACCACGTATATCTTCAGGAAGCTGCGGCGGGGTCAGTACCATTTCCGCCGGGCCGGGGCCGTATTTGCTGGCGACAATCGCTCCCGCTGCGGACAGAGCCATCAACCGTTCCGTCATGGTGAGCTCCTGTCCGGCTGCCAGTTTGTTGCCAAGTATGGTCAGAACATTTTCACTCAAGCTCAGCGGACTCACTGTACTGAATTCCATAGGCCGCCTCCTCAACTTTTGTTGTGGATGCTACATTTTTCGCCCCGGCATCGCAAGGGGCGGGCATTTACTGCCGCAGCAGCATAAGCGCATAGCGTTCAACAGGGGCAAAGTCGTCCGTAAGGGGCGGCGTGTCAAAGACCAGCGGGCCCGTAAGACGGGTAGCCAGCATGGCGGCCATGCCCGCGTCGGCCTTTGCGCCCGCGCCTTCTGCCGTCGCCGCCGCCCTGGCAGTGCCCGCCCTTTTTTCAGGAAAGGCCACAACCATGAGGTTCTGCACTTCATCCGGCCTGTCGGGCCGGGACACGCAGTACACCTGCACTTCCGCAAAGGCTGCGGACAAAGCCCCGTAGATGCCCTGAAACAGGCGTCCGTCCTCGCCGTTCACAGCGGAGATGACGTTCATGAGCAGAGCCCCCCCCGGCGCAACGGCCCGCCGCAAGGCCCGCGCCGCTTCCACCGTGCCCATCTGGAAGGGGACCGCGTAGTGCGAGTTGAACACGTCCACAAAAACAAGATCATACTGCCCCTGCTGCCGGTTCAAAAAGGCCCTGGCGTCCTCGTGTTGCACAGTAAGACGCGCGTCGTCCTTGAGCCCGAACCAGCGGCGGGCTGTTTCAGTCATGGCCGGGTCAATCTCCACCACGGTCATGCGCACCTCATCAGGCGCTGCCAGGGCCGACTTGCCCGCCAGAATCCACTTGGGCACGGAATAGCCGCCCCCGCCGAGCATAAGCACGGAGCGGGCCTGGGGCACAAAGCGCGGGCCAAGGGCATAAAAGCGCGTGTACTGAAAATAAAGTTCCGCCGGGTCGTCCAGATACATGCCCGACTGGCTGTAGCCGGGGTCGGTGGCCATCAGCCGGACGGCGCGGCCCCCCTCGCCCCAGTCCATGCCTTCATAGACGCGGATGCTGTTATAGGGGCTTTCCACAAGCCGCACCCCTCCCCTGCCTTCCTGCCAGCTTCCGTACATGCCGTTCATGACCGCGCCAATCAGGCACAGGGCCAGCAAGGCAGCGCGAAGCTTGCCGCCGCGCGCCGCGTTGCACAGGGAAAGCGCCATCATGCACACGGCCACGCCCCAGAGGATGCTGCCGCTGCCGAAAAAGGAAATAAGCACAAAGCCGCCCAGAAAGGTGCCCAGAATGCTGCCCGCCGTGGACAGGGCGTACAGCCGCCCCACCGTGGCCCCGGCAGTGTCGACGCTGCCGATGCGCAGACGGATGGCATAGGGGCTTATGGCCCCGAAAAAGAAGGCGGGCAGGGCAAAAATGCCCACTGCGGCGGCCACGGCGGCCACATACAGATTGCCGATGCCCTCTGTGACCCACTGACCCACCAGCGAGTGGCACAGGGCCGTAAGCGCGCAGCCAAGACCGGCTCCGGCCAGGGCCAGGGCCAGGCCCCGGCGCGACAGATGCCTGTCGGCCATGCGCCCGCCCGCCCACGCTCCCAGAGCGAGGCAAGCCAGCACTACGCCGATAAGGCTTGTCCAGACTATGGCCGAGGTGCCCACATAGGGGGCCAGCACGCGCGCGCCCACCATTTCCAGCACCATAACCAGCGCGCCGCTAAAAAAAACCGTCAGTTCCAGCATGGTGATCCTTTTGGGGTCCAGCCCATGGCGGTTGGGGCGAAGCTCCGGGAGTGCGGCACGAACCGCGCAAGCGACGCTTCCCCACAGTCATAATCCAGAGCAGATCAACCTTGAAAACGCAATGTTTCAAGGCGTATAACTGCCAAGCATGCCTATCCGCAAAGCGAACAGGCAATGCCCGAGAATTGGCAGCGCCCGGCTGCCCGCACAAGCGCCGGAGCCGCTTCATTGGCCGGAGCTGTTACATTGGCCGGAGCCGTTGCCGTAAAAACTCCGAACAGTCGCCAGTCCTGCCAAATCCTGCGGCTGCGCCGGTGGCGTTCCTATTCTTCGCGCCGGGAGGCAAAAAAACCGCGCAGCAGTTCCGCGCATTCCTCCGCGCGCACGCCGCCCATATGCCAGAGGCTGTGATTGGCGCTCTGCGCGTCAAAATACTCGGCACGCGAGACGACGGCCCCGGCCTGCGAATCCGCCGCCCCGTAAACCACCCCGGCAAGGCGGGCATGGATGCAGGCTGCGGCGCACATGGCGCAGGGCTCAAGGGTGACAACCAGCACGCAACCGCCAAGCCGGTAATTGCCAGTAACACGCCCGGCCTGGCGCAGGGCCAGAATCTCGGCATGGGCCGTGGGATCGTGCAGGCCCACAGGGGCGTTGCCCTCCTCCGCCAGCACGGCGCCGTCGGGGGCCGCAATAACCGCGCCCACGGGTATTTCTCCGGCGGCAGCGGCCAGTCGGGCGCGCTCCAGCGCCCGCCCCATGAGGCTTTCCCAGCTATGCCCCGGCGGCGCGGGGGGCACAGGCCCGGCTGGCGCAAAAACGCGAACTCCCCCAACACCGGAGGCCGGGCCGCCGGAATGGGGGGAGAAGGGGTCTGATGCGTGCCGCCTCATGCAGCGTCCTAAAGAATAACGATTTTGCGCAGATGACTGGCCACTTCTTCAGGCGTGTCGCACACGGTGATGAGCCGGTCAATTTCCTTTTCCCGGATAAAGCCGCGCGCGGCCATGTTCTTGCGCAGCCATTCCACCATGCCGCTCCAGAAGCTGGAATCGTACAGCACGATGGGGAAGGCGCGCGTACGCCCGGTCTGGGCCAGCACAAAGGCTTCGGAGAGTTCGTCAATGGTGCCCATGCCGCCAGGCATGACCACATAGGCCATGGCGTATTTGACGAACATGAATTTGCGTATGAAAAAATAGCGGAAGTTACAGCGGGTTTTCACATACGGGTTGCAGCCCTGCTCATGCGGCAGGTGGATGTGCAGCCCGATGGACTCGCCGCCAGCGTCAAAAGCGCCCTTGTTGGCCGCTTCCATCACGCCGGGGCCGCCCCCGGTGATGATGCCGAAACCGGATTCGACCAGCAGCCGGGAAATTTTTTCGGCGTCCTGGTATTCCTGCGTGTCAGGCGTGCTGCGGGCCGAGCCGAAGATGGATATGCAATTGACCTTGAGGGCGTTGAGGGTGTCCAGAGCTTCCACCATTTCGGCCATGATGCGGAAGGTACGCCAGGACTCGGTGGTGACAGAAGCAAGATCGTCCACAATATTTTGTTGCAGTTCAGGCATGGATTCTCCTTAGGGTATCTTCCGTGGCTTCCGGAAAAAACAGACGCAAAAAAACGTCAGCAACGGCTGGTTGCCGCGGCGTTGTCGGCCCTCCGGCGGAAGCGCGTAAATGGGCCGGGGGCTTGCTGCCGCCCGGCGAACCAGAGTGGCAGTATATGTGGGCGGCGCAGTAAAGGCAATGCACAGTCCACAGTACGTGGAAAACCGGGCCAGGACCACGTCAGGCGGCAGACGGCGCAGGCTTGACGCTGCGCGCCCCAAGCGGCTATGGAAAAAAGTCCCCAACGCTCCTGCGGCCATTGCATGACAGCCCGCACGGCGTTTTACGCGCCGCGCCCTGTACAGCACCGGGTTTGCGGCAAAGGGGCACGTCAGACGGAAAACAGCAGCCTGCCTGCCCTCCGCCGCGACGGACTTTGCGGCTGCTTCTGGCCGTCACTTCTTATCGGAGGCCACGATGAAGGTTCAACTTCTGGGCGCGGCACAAACCGTGACCGGTTCCTGCTACATGATTGAGGCGTGCGGCAAGCGATTTTGCATCGACTGCGGCATGCACCAGGGCAACAAGGCCATTGAGGCGCGCAACCGGGAAACTGAAGTCTACCGCCCCACAGATATTGACTTCATCCTCATCACCCACGCCCATATCGACCATTCGGGCCTGCTGCCCAGGCTGGTGCGCGAGGGGTTCACAAACCCCGTATACTGCACCAAAGCCACAAGTGAGCTGCTGGACCTCATGCTGCAGGACAGCGCCCATATTCAGGAAATGGAAGCCCAGTGGGAAGCCAAAAAATACATGCGGCGCGGGCTGAAAAATCCCCCCGCAGCTCTCTACACCGTGGCGGACGCGCAAAAAGCCGTCACCCTCTTTTCCTCGGTGGACTACCACAAGACCTTTGAGCCTGCCCCCGGCATCACCGTCACCTACTACGACGCCGGCCATATCCTCGGCTCCGGCTCCCTGCGCATCGAAGCCGCCGAAAACGGCAAGACCACCAGCCTCATCTTTTCGGGCGACATCGGCCGCCCGCAGTCTCTTATCGTGCGCAGCCCCGAAAATCCGCCCCAGGCCGACTATGTGTTTATGGAGTCCACCTACGGCGACCGTGACCACAAAGATGAAGACGTCAGCGATCAGGAACTGGCCGACGCCATCGCCTACAGCTACGGCAAGGGCGAAAAAGTCATCATTCCCGCCTTTGCCGTGGAACGCACCCAGGAGGTGCTGTACTGCCTGCATGTGCTCAACAAAAAGGGCCAGTTGCCCGCAGACATGCCCGTGTATGTGGACAGCCCCCTGGCCATCCGCGCCACCGAAGTCTTTGAGCGCAACCGCGAGCTTTTTGACGACGCCGCGCAAAAGATGCTCAATAACGGCGACAACCCCTTCTCCCTGCCCAACCTGCGCTACACGCTGTCAGTGGCGGAATCGCAGGCCATCAACGACTACAAGGGCCCGGCCATCATCATTTCGGCCAGCGGCATGTGCAACGCGGGCCGTATACGCCACCACCTGCGCCACAATATCTGGAAGCCCGGCGCAAGCATCGTCTTTGTGGGCTACCAGGCCGTAGGCACTCCGGGCCGCAAAATTGTTGAAAAAGCCAAAAAAATAACCCTGTTCGGCGAAGATATGGACGTAGCCGCCCGTATTTTCACCATCAACGGTTTTTCAGGCCATGCCGGGCAAAGCCAGCTTCTTGCATGGCTGGCTCCTCTGGTGCACAACTGCGCCCAGGTGGTGCTGACCCACGGCGAATCCAAGGCCCAGGAAACCCTGGCCGGGCTCATACATGAACGCTTTGCCGTCACGCCCCACATAGCTTCCTACCTTGAGGAAATGACTCTGGTGGGTTGCGAGGTTGCCGAAACCATCACGCACGAGACCAAGGCCCACCCCAAGGTGGACTGGAATTTCCTTACCGACGAGGTGGAACGCAAGTGGGGCATGTTCAAGGGCAAGCTGGCCGATGTGGAGGCCCGCCCCTGGGTGGAGCAGACCGATCTGCAGGAAGCTTTGGAAAAAATGGACTACGCCCTCACGCGCCTTATCTCGCGCATGTAGGCATATGGGAGTATCATGCGCATCGTAGCAGGCCGCCTGGGCGGCCGGATTCTTAAAACTGTGGAAGGCGAGGGCTACCGCCCCGCCATGGGCAAAACCCGCGAGGCCCTCTTTTCCATGCTCGCCGCCCGTGGACTTGTATGGTCCACGGCGCGGGTGCTGGATCTTTTCGCGGGCAGCGGCAGCCTTGCCTTTGAGGCCATCAGCCGTGGCGCGCCGCATGCCCTGCTGGTTGAAAATTCCGTGCAGGCCATGCGCTGTCTTCAGGCCAATGTGGAAACGCTGGGCGTGCAGGCCGAAACGGGCCTTGTCAAAGACGATGTGCTCAAGGTGCTCAAGCGCCCGCCGCAACAGCCCTATAACCTGGTTTTTATGGATCCGCCCTACCGCAAAAAGCTGGCCGAACCGGCCCTGCGGCTGCTGGCGGCCCACCGCTGGCTCACGCCCGGAGCCTTTGTGACTGCGGAAATTGAAAAAGAGGCCAGCTTTGCCGTTCCCTCCGGATTCACCCTGGAAACTGACAGACTGCTGGGCCAAACCCGCATCTGCATCTGGATAGCGTCATGAAAATAGCCATGTATCCCGGCACGTTCGATCCAATGACCAATGGGCACCTCAGCCTCATCCGCCGGGGTTGCGAAGTTTTTGACCAGCTTATCGTGGCCGTGGCCGACAACACGCCCAAGCGCCCCCTGTTCAGCCATGAAGAGCGTGTGGCCATGGCCCGCGAGGCTCTCAAGGACGAACCCAAGGTCATTGTGGAACCCTTTTCCGGCCTGACAGTGGAATACGCCGCTCAGCGCGGGGCCTGCGTTCTGCTGCGCGGGCTGCGCGCCGTCTCGGATTTTGAATACGAATTCCAGCTGGCCCTCATGAACCGCCGCCTGCAGCGCCATATCCAGACGGTCTTTCTCATGACCGACTACCAGTGGCTGTTCATCAGTTCCACCATCGTCAAGGCGGCGGCCAGCCACGGTGCGGACATCAAGGGTCTTGTGCCTGAAAACGTGCGGCTGGCGCTTATGGAAAAATACGAAAAAGGCGAGGTTGCCCAGGCCACTCCCTGTCTTGCCCCGCCGCACAGTGGCTTTCGCACCTCGTAACAGCCGGATGAGACCCATGCGGAACACGCATACCAACAGCGGGGCGGCACAGGCTGCCCCGCTGCCTGTCATATGTCTTGCCGGGCCCACAGGATCGGGCAAGACTGCCGCCGCGCTGGCCATGGCCGACGCCCTTGGCGGCGAGGTCATCAATGCGGACTCCCGGCAGGTCTATGCGGATTTTCCCTGCATAACGGCGCAGCCCACGGCTGAAGAGCGCGCCCATTGCCCGCACCACCTCTACGGCTTTTTGCCCACAGCGCAAAAGATCAGCGCGGGCCGCTGGGCCGATCAGGCCACAGCGCTTGCCCGCGACATCCTCGACAGGGGCAAGACGCCCCTCTTGGTGGGCGGCACTGGGCTGTACTTCAACACTCTGCTGCACGGCACAGCCCAGATTCCTCCAGTGGATCCTGCCCTGACCCAGGCCCTGACCGACCGCCTGGAAGCCGAAGGCGCGGCCCGCCTGCACGCCGAACTGGCCCGGGTGGACCCGGAATACGCTGCCCGCATCCATCCCAATGACCGCCAGCGCATCGTCCGCGCCCTTGAAGTGCGGCAGGCCACTGGCAAACCCTTCACCTGGTGGCACCAAAACGCCATGAGCCCCCCGCCCTGCGCCGGGCCGCTGCTGGTGCTGGACGCGCCCCTCACATGGCTGGAACCCCGCCTGGCCCGCCGCCTGGATATGATGCTTGACGCAGGCGCCATGGATGAGGCCCGCGCGGCCCTTGAGAACTGCGACGACGACGGCGCGCCCGGCTGGTCCGGCATCGGCTGCGCCGAGGCTCTGGCCTTTCTGCGCGGCCGCCTGAATTTTGAAGAATGCCGCTCGCTCTGGCTGCGTAACACGCGCGCCTACGCCAAGCGGCAGCTCACCTGGTTTCGCGCCCGCAAGGAAGCCCTCTGGCTGCCGCCGGAAGATGTGGCGGGCGTGGTTGCAGTCGCGCGCAGCCGCTGGGCGTGATAGAGCAATAGTAGCTTGAAATACCTTGTGGGGAGGGACCCTTTTGAAAAAGGGGCTCCTCCCCCACGCCCCCTTTCCCTAAAACATTTATCGTATTCTGGCAGAGCGCAGTGGCAGTTCTGATCTGAAATGGGGGGGCAGAGCCAAAGTCTTCCTGAAATGCGGCAACCGCTCAAACGGCGGCAACTCCACTGACGTCACGGTTCAAAATTCCCTTGCGCATGCAAGCTGCCAACACAAAAAAGCGGCCCGCTTCAGACAGTCTCGTCACGAGATGACTTTTCAGTTATATCCAGGAGAACAAGCCAGTTATGCAGGGAGTGCACTCTTATGGCACTCGACCGGAATAAAAGGCGAAGTTCGACGCAGAAATAACTGAAAAGGCGCTCGTGACGGCACTGTCTATAAAGCGGGCCGCCTGCAAATTCTTTACTTACTTTCCGCACAAAAAGCTGTACGGCACACACGCCTACGACGCGGCTTCCGACCTGCTCAGTGACAGAAATTCGTGCTGGTCGGGATCATAGTATTCCATCTCGCCGGATTCGATATGGTAGAGCCAGCCGTGGATATGCAGGTCGCCATTCTCCACCTTTTCCCTGACGTAAGGATAGGTGAGCAGGTTTTCGATCTGGAAGACGATGGAGAGCTTTTCCGTTAGACGCAGCAGCCTGTCCTTGTCGGCGTCTTTGCCAAGCGCGAGCAGGGCAAGTTCCTTGGCCTTCTTGCCAAGAGAAAGCCACTTCTTGGTGTGAACGAGCTGTTCGCCGCTGATTTCCTTGTACAGGGCCTCAATGGCGCCGCAGTAGGTATGGCCGCAGATGATGATCTCTGAAATATCCAGAGTGGTGACGGCGTATTCTATGCCTGAGGCCATGGCGTGATAGTCTTCGTCCGGCTTGTGGGGAGCCACGAAGTTGCCCACGTTGCGCAGCACAAAAAGCTGGCCGGGAGGAGCGTTGGTTATAAGCGAGGGGATAACTCTGGAGTCGGCGCAGCCGATAAAGAGCGCTTTGGGATGCTGGCCGCTTCTGACAAGTTCCAGAAGCTCGGTTTCATTCTTTTTGAAATAGTTTTTTTGAAACAGTTCATTGCCCTGCAACAGGCTTTCAACACTCTTCATCAACGATCCTCCGTTATCGGTCAGGAGCTGCCGGCTCCATAGCCATATCCACAAACAGGCGGGCATAAAGCCGAACGCGCCCTTTCGACAGACCGGGTCTGGAACGGCGGCGGGCCTCGTGCCTGCGGATAATTTCGTATAATACCCTATCCCCTTGGGCGTAGAGCATCTTGAGGTGCAGGTCAAGAGCCGCCAGCCGTCACCGCCGCCCTGCCCTGAACAGTCACGCCACACGGCGCCAAACGCATAAAAATAGCTATAATTTACAATATATTATAAAAAAAATTAATGACTTGGTGAAAATTTTGCTTTGCCGAAATCTGCTTCCATAAGTCTTTTTCTCTCTGCTTGCTGCCGCTGCAGCAGCGGTTTTTTTGCCCTTGCAAAAAAAATTTCAAAAAAACTCGCAGTCATGTGCCCTAGTGCGCAAGCGGCCCTCATATTCACCATAACGCTTTGATTTGGCTTTTATTGGCGGAACGAATTTAATGAAAATTTTCCCAATCTCCTTGTTTTTCCAAGCATGAGAAGCCATTCCAAGACTGGCCCCTCCTTGACGTGTCTTGCAGCCTGCGATACCGTTGCAATATCTGCGTGTTTGCCCCCCGCAGGGATCGGCGGGGCCGGAGGATCCCGTCGCCAGGCGGCGGGTTTGGGGTAATGTCTGAATGCAAAAGGACAAGCACATGAGGAACGGCACATCACTGCTTCTGCTGGCGGCTATCGCCCTGGCTGGCGCGGCGTGTCTTACGGCGCTGGGAGCTGGTTCGGCAAAAGCCGCAGCCTTGGAGCCAACAGACAGCGGCGCGCCATCGGCCATAGTCATGTTTCCGGTCGGCGACAAGCCCAATCCCAAGGGCTCGGCCATGAAACCCGTGGTTTTCAACCACCTTATCCACGAAAAAAAGGTTGAGAACTGCGAGACCTGTCACCACACGGGCGACCCGGTGGCCTGTAGCACCTGTCACACCGTGGAAGGCAAGGCCGAGGGCAATTTTATCACCCTTGAAAGGGCCATGCACGCCACCAACATCGCCAAGCGCGCCAAGGGCAATACGCCCGTCAGCTGCGTGAGCTGTCATGAGCAGCAAACCAAGGAAAGGCGCGAATGCGCGGGCTGTCATGCCATTGTCACGCCCAAGCGCGACCAGGCGTGGTGCGCCACCTGTCACAATGTTACGCCGTCCATGACGCCGGAACAAATGCAGAAGGGCATTAACGGAACGCTTCTGCCCGGCGACAACGAAGCTCTGGCAGCCGAAACCGTGCTGTCCCAGAAGCCCGCTGCGCCTGTTTCTCCCATGCTGGCCCCCCTCAAGGTGGTCATCGACTCTCTGGCCGACAAGTACGAGGGAAGCAACTTCACCCATCGCCGTCACCTTACCTCCCTCATGGAAGGGATCAAGGACGACAAGCTGGCCCAGGCTTTCCACAATCAGCCTGAACTTCTGTGCGCTACCTGCCACCACAGAAGCCCGCTCTCTCTCACGCCTCCCAAGTGCGGCAGTTGCCATGCCAAGGAGATCGACAAGGTCAATCCTGGCCGTCCCAACCTCATGGCCGCCTATCATCTGCAGTGCATGGGTTGCCATAAGGGCATGAACGTCGCGCGTCCCAGAGATACCGACTGCACCACCTGCCATAAGGCCGCGCCCAAGAGCGCCGACTAGCATGGAGTAAGAATATGAAACGCAGAACATTTCTGACCATTCTGGGGAGCGCGGGCGTGGTCTCGGCCCTTGGCACCGCCAAGGTAGCCCAGGCTGGCCCCCACACCTTCCCATATTACGCTGACAGTTACGGAGTGCTGCACGACACTACCCGCTGCATTGGCTGCCGCAAGTGCGAAGAGGCCTGCAACAAGGTCAACCACCTGCCCAAACCCAAAAAGCCCTTCAGCGACCTTACGGTGTGCGACACTACCCGCCGCACCACTGAATACCAGTGGACCGTGGTGAACAAGTACAAGGTGAACGGCAAGGACGTATTCCGTAAGTTGCAGTGCTTCCATTGCAACGACCCGGCCTGCGCCTCTGCCTGCTTTGCCAAGTGCTTCTCCAAGCACCCCAACGGCGCGGTGCACTACGACGGTTCGCAGTGCGTGGGCTGCCGCTATTGCATGATAGCCTGCCCCTTCTACGTGCCCGGCTTCCAGTACGACGAAGCCTTTGACCCCCTGGTGCAAAAATGCACCTTCTGTGAGCCCCTGCTCAACGAAGGCAAGCTGCCCGGCTGTGTGCAGGCCTGTCCCAAGGACGCCCTCACCTTTGGCCGCCGCAGCGATCTTATCCGCGTGGCCCGTGCCCGCATGGCTGACAACCCCTCCAAGTACGTCAACTACATCTACGGCGAAACCGACGCCGGCGGCACCGCATGGATGGTTCTGAGCCCCGCAGTGGGCCAGGCCGCCGCCGCTGTGCCGGTGGACGACGCGCCGCTGGCTGGCGACGAACTCAAGCAGCTTGGTCTCAACACCCACCTCGGCAACCGCCCCATGGGTGAACTGACCTACGGCGCGCTCGGCGCGGTGCCTATGATCGTGGCCTTCTGGCCGGTGCTCTTCGGTGGCGCCTACGCCATCAGCAAGCGCCGCGAAGCCATGTACAAGGCTGAAAAGGACGAAAAGGTCAAGGAAGCCCGCGAAGACGTGGCCGCCGCCGTTGACGCCGCCGTGCGCAAGATTGAGGAAACCCAGGGGCCGGGTGCTGCCGACACGGCTCGCCGCGCCATGACCGAGGCCCTCAAGGCCCGGGAAACGGAGTGCAAGTGTCACGGGGAGGATAAGTAAATGTCGCACCACAGCATAGTCATTCCTACCAAGGACAAGCTGTTCAACCTTGGCGAGTTCTTCAGACCTACGCCGGGCAATATCATTACCGCCATCATCCTGTCGGTGGGCCTGGTAATCACCATTATCCGTTTTACCATGGGTATCGGCTCGGTCACCAACCTGAGCAACACCCAGCCCTGGGGCCTGTGGATCGGCTTTGACCTTTTGTGCGGCGTGTCGCTCGCGGCAGGCGGCTACTTTACCACCGTGGCCTGCTACATCATGGGCATGAAGCAGTTCCACTCGGCAGTACGCCCCGCCATCACCACAGCCTTTCTTGGCTATGGTTTCGTGGTTGTGGCTCTTCTGTACGACCTGGGCCATCCGCTGCGTCTGCCCTTCATGTTCTTCTTCCCCGGCACCACTTCGGTTCTCTTTGAAGTGGGCCTGTGCGTCGCCACCTACGTTACGGTGCTGCTCATCGAGTTCTCCGTGGCGCCTATGGAATGGCTGTCGTCCAAGTACCCCTTCCTGCTCAAGTGGCGCAAGGTTGTGGTGCAAGCCACCATCGTGCTCACCATCTTCGGCGTGACGCTGTCCACCCTGCACCAGTCCTCGCTGGGCGCGCTGTACCTCATTGCGCCCGAAAAGCTGCATCCTTTGTGGTACTCGCCCTTCATGCCCATGTTCTTCTTCGTCAGCTCAATGGCTGCCGGGTCTTCCATGGTCATTTTCGAAGGCATGTTCGCTCACAAGGGCCTGCACCACTACATGGATGAAACCCATTTGCGTGAAGCTGACGGCGTTATTTTCAGCTTTGCGCGTGCGGCTTCCTTCATCCTGTTCGCCTACTTCATGCTCAAGGTCATTGACATGCTTGTGCAGGCGAACCTGCCCTACGTCTTCTCAGGCTATGGCGCATGGTGGCTTGTGGAAATACTGGGCTTCGTGCTGCTGCCCGCCCTGCTCTACGCCAAGGGCGCGCGTGATCGCAACGTGACCCTGTGCCGCATTGCCTCGGTCAACGCGGTGCTCGGCATTGTCATGAACCGTTTCAACGTGTCCATGATTGCCTTTAACTACAATCTGCCCTCGGCGGAACGCTACTTCCCCAGCATCTGGGAGTTCTGCATTTCCATCTTTGTGGTGACGATGATTGTTACCGTGTACCGCTTTATCGTCTACCACATGCCGGTGCTGTACGAACACCCCGACTTCAGGGATGAGCACTAGTAGCCAATCCGAAAGAGGAGAATACTATGGAATTCCATACTTTTTACGATTACTTCCTCTATACGAAGAACTGGGCTTACACCATGATGTTCGTGGTGCTGCCCCTCTATGTAGTGTACTGGAACTTTGTGCTGTTTCCCCGCAAAAAGGGTCGTAACGGCGATTCAAAAGGGCACTAGGCCATAACAGGGTCTGAATCTGCCTGAACTTCGCAGGGGGCGGCGTCGCAAGCGCCGTCCCCTGTCATTTGGCAAGGCTTTTGCCTCATGCGGCATATGCCCGACCTTTTCCGAGTCCGCCTTTTTCTGAAGTCCGCTTTTTGTCGATGTCGCCTGTTGCTGCGGTCCACTGTTTGCAGCTCTTGGCCCTTGCTGACGACCGGCTGAGCGTGCGGATGCACGGCGCTGGCCGCCGTGCCGTCCGTTTGCCAGACAGCCGCGAGCTGTGGCGGCAGCCGTAAGGCAACAGCCGAACGCATTCACGGCAGGCATGCTCTAGCGACTGGGGCGGCAGCGGCAGCCGCAAGGCCACGGGCAAGCGCTTTTCCGGCACAATTTCTGGCGGCGGTGCAGATCACACGCCTGCCGCGTTCGCTGCCGGATGTCGCCGCGCTGTCACTCGCAGCGGACATGCAGACCCTTTGAAATGATCACAGCCTTACGGGTAGTCCGCTCTCGCGGAACCAAGGCACATTGTGAACAATTGCAGAGCGCATTGCGCCTTGCAAAGGCTTGCGCTATAGTTGGCTGCGTAGTGTGGCTTCGGCGCGTTTGCCATAACGCATTTATGCAGCCATGAGCGGGGGGTTGACGTGCGAAGATTTTATCAAGAAAGCTGGCAGGGAATTCCATTCACATCCTTTTCGCATATCTCCTTTTTCCATTTGGCGGAGCCCAAGTTTTACGCCGTATTTTATGAAGAGCTCTTTCGCCGGTTCAAGAATTGGGACGATCTGCCCGCCGTATGGCGCGAAAACAAGCGCAAGGATGCACGCTGGCTTATCGGACAGTTGCGCGACCAGCTCGCCAGGGAAACCCAGCCGCGCACCGAGCCTGTGCGCGTGCTTTCCATCGGCAGCGGCGTCGGCTATATGGAAAAAATCCTTCTTGAAGAGCTGCCCGAGCTGGAACTGCACGTCAACGAGCCCAGCACCGTGGGCATGAAGTGGCTGCGCCAGCACATTCCCAGCGAGCGCATCTACATTGGCCTGCCCCCGGCCTGTCTGCCGCCGGACGTTCACTATGACATGATATACCTGTCCACAGTGGACTACGGCATCCCCACGCGCGAATTCACCCATCTGCTTCAGGAACTCCGCGCACAGCTTACGCCCGGCGGCGAAATCATTCTGCTGTCCGCCTCGCTGCTGGAAGAGGATTCCTTTATCGGAAGCTTCGTCAACGCCATCAAGATTTTCATACGTGGCGTTCTGCATTACCTTGGCATACGGCGTCAGCAGTTCTGGGGCTGGCGGCGCACCCGCGATGAGTACCGCCAGATATTCAAGGTGGCAGGACTGACGGAAGTGAAGGACGGCTGGCTTCAGGACGGCTTTGAAACGTACTGGATTCGCGGGCGCTAGCGGGCTCAGTTCTGCCTGCGGGTTCTCTGCCCGCACACGCTGAACGGTGGAGACGAGGCGGGATACTCCCGCACGACTGCTCCCCCAAAAAGGGCATATTCAGCATCTTTCCCACGCATATCCAGCCAGAAACACAAGAATTTCCATAAAGAAGGCCGTGCCACAACCGCACGGCCTTTTTTATGGAAAACGCTCCATCACATGAAAAAACAAAAACAATGGGCTTAGAACATTTTCACTTTAAAATTGCTCTGGCGGCTGCGTGAGCAGATGCGCAAGCGCAGCTTCAGCCGTTGCCCGCAGGGTTTACGGATGCTTCAAGCGTGGTGACGCAGGCTTAAAGCGCTGTGACGCAGGAAACTACGCTTGAAGACAGCCCGCATAACAACACGGTTTGCCCATACAATCGCTGTCGCCATCCGTAAGCCCTTCGGGCAACGGCTGCCGCGAAGGCAGCACCGCTATTTCTTTGCGTGGTTCCGCGCCGAAGCGGGCGTCTTGGAAGCATTGAGAATGGATATTCTCAATGCAAAAAGGCTATAAACAGTGTCGTCACGAGATGAATTTCCAGTCATATCAAGGAGAACGAGCCTTTTATGCAGGGAGTGCACTCTGACGGTACTCGACCGGAATAAAAGGCGAAGTTCGACGCAGAAATAACTGGAAAGGCGCTCGTGACGACACTGTCTGGGGGGGGGCGTGGGGGAAGGCCCCTTTTGCAAAAGGGGCCTTCCCCCACAAAGCAGTTCAAAGGTAAAAGGCTCTAACGGCTGCCAGCCTGCGGCACTATACGCCGCATGCCTCCGCGCCGTGCCGACCGTACCAGACGATCTGGCGGTACAGGTCGGGCGAGGTGTCGCCCTCGGTGCTGAAAAGCAGCACGCGCGAAGAGTCGTCCAGGCCAAGGGCCTGCCGTACCTCCTCCATTTCGGGAGCACGCATCACATGTTCCAGAGCCCCCAGAGGGGCCGCGCCGGATTCGCCGCTGCATATGGCGGCATCGCCCTGCAGGGGAGCGGCGAGAATGCGCATGCCGTTGGCAGCCACGGTATCGGCGCAGGAAAGCGCGGCCACGGCCCTGTCGCGCAAAATGGGCCAGCACAGGCTGCTGGGTTCGCCGCAGGCAAGCCCGGCCATGATGGTGCGCATGTGCCCAGCCACGGAATGGGCTGCTCCATCGGCGGCCATGAAGGAACGGTAATAGCAGTCGGCGGCCTGCGGCTCGACAATGACGGCCCTGGGGGCGCTATGCCCCATGGCTGAGACAAAATACCCGAGCACGGCGGCGGCAAAGGAACCTACGCCTGCCTGTAAAAACATATGCGTGGGCGGCTTTGCCCCGCTGTTCTGCCATTGCTCGTCCGCCTCCAGGGCAAGGGTCGTGTAGCCCTGCATGATCCAGAGCGGCACCTCTTCATAGCCGTCCCAGGCGGTATCCTGCACCAGCACCCCGCCCGAATCCGCAGCGTGCTGCATGGCAAGACGCACGGCATCGTCGTAGTTACACTCGGTTATGACGCACCCGGCACCGGTGTTACGGATGTTCTCCGCCCGCACGGGGGCCGATCCTGCGGGCATGAAAACCATTGCCTTCATGCCGAGCTGCCGGGCTGTCCAGGCGACGCCAAGGCCATGATTGCCGTCCGTTGCCGTTACAAGGGTCATGTCGCCGAGCTTCTCGCGCACGGCTGCCGACCGCAGCAGATCGGGATTCACGTCCTGCATGGGTATGTCCAGCCGTTGCGCCAGATAACGCGCCACAGCATAGGAACCGCCCAGAACCTTGAAGGCGTTGAGGCCAAACCGCCGGGATTCGTCCTTCACCTGAATTTCGGCCAGGCCCAGATGCGCGGCCAGGGCCTCCAGGCGCACCAGAGGGGTGGCCGCATACTGGCCGAACCCCTGATGGAATGACCGGGCCTTGCGGGCTTCTTCAGGGCCAAAAAGACTTACGTCCGCAGCCGTGGACGCGCTGGCGCGGCGACTGTTGGCGCCATAGCTGACTGTTTTCATGACGCCTTACCTGCGGCAATTGCCGGGCTCATCCAGATATCTCGACTATTCAGGGTTGGCTTCGCGCACAAAAAGATTGTACGCCTGACGGCTGCCCACGGCGGCATTATTGAGTTCCTCCCGCACGGGGTTGTAAAAGCCCTCGTCCAGTCCTCTTGCAAGCGCTTCTTTAAACCCGGCGGCCTGTTTGAGAAACTCGCGGTAGGCCCGCTCCACATCCGGCGAGGCGGGGAAGGGAGGACGCCCGGCATCGGCAAGGCTGGCGTCAAGCTTGGCCATTACCTGCTCCAGAGCCTCACGGTCGGGCTTTTGCGACATGAGCAGACCGGCTGTTCTGGAAAACAGCCCGAACACCCTTCTGGCGTCCAGTATCTGCCTTTTAAGCGGATGCCCGTAGAGCAACACTTCTTCCACAGATGAAGCCCGCGCTTCAACCGTGCCCATGTAGCCGCTGCGGGCGGCGGAAAAACGCTCGTAACTCTTCTCTATGCTGGCTGCCAGAGCCTTGCCCTTGACGCCGTCGTCACGAATGCTCTGGTCCTTCACATAGCGCTCGAGCAGGCGGTAGTCGGCGCGCATGCTGTCGAGGCTCTGGCGCATGTCTTCCACCCACTGCTCCATGGCGCGGACCTCATCCTCGCTGAACATCCCCTGCGGAGCCGCAAGGCGCGCAGCCAGAGGCTTGCCGTCGCTGCCATCCGGGCGTGGGGGCAGCATCCATTCATGCAGGTAGTAGCGCACATTGCCCATCATCACATCGGCCTGGGTAAAGTACGGGTTGGCAAGCGTGCTGGCGGCCGTATTATAGAAAGCCACCAGGGCGTCGGCTTCATCAATCTGCTCTTTTGTGGGCGGCGGCCCCTGCTCCTGAGGAGCGTTGCCAGTATCAGCGGAGGCGCTGGCCTCGGCGGCGGGGGCACTCCCCTCTGCGGCGGGAGCGGGCTGTGCCTGCTCCGTTTTTGCGGAAGATGCGGGGGCTTCTTCCTTGCTGCCGGAATCGCAGGCAGCCAGACACAGCACGCCAAGGCATACAAGCCAGATGTATAGTTTTTTCATCATAGTGTGTTTCGGCGGCGGACGCCCCCACGCACGTAGCGGGGAGGCGTCCGGGCATTGTTGCGGTTGCTGTTGGAGTTAAGGAAGCGCTGATTAAAGAGCCTCCTGGAAACGAGCAGTTATTTTGTTTGCAAGGCGTGATCTTTTTTTGAAGCAGGAGTGGACTCTTCCGTCCCCGACTGTTTCAAAAAAGGTGACGCAACGCCGCCAAACGAAATAAATCAGCGTTTCCTTAACGCGCCACGTGGGCCTTTATCCAATCATTGAGCCCGGTAAGGTCCGGCCCCCAGGGATAGAGAGACTCCGAGGCCGGTTTTATGTCCGGGCCCACACCGTAAAAAAGCGTGCCCACTTCTTTGGCCGCGTCGTGATCCGTGGGGGCGTCCCCCACCATAAGCACATCTTCCGGGGCCATAGGCAGAGGGGCCACAATCTGGCCCAGCAGTTTGGCCTTGGCCGGAGGCGAACCGTGAATGGACACGAAATACTGGTCAAGATTGCGCTCGTGCAGTACCGCCTGCACTTCATCATGGGGCGCGCCGGAGCACACATAGAGGGGCAATTTGCCCTTCCAGGTGTCCAGAACTTCCTGAATGCCGGGAATGAGCGGACAGCGGCGGACTTCGTCCAGGGCGTATTCCGCGAACAGGCGGCCCAGCCGTTCAGACTCTTCATCCGAAATTTCGCGGCCCAGCACTTCATTGTAAAACCATTGGAACTTCTTGTAACGGCTCACCCCGCCATGCCGCGTGTGGTACATCACAAAACGATCCTGGGCTTCCTGCCCGTGGGGCGCGGCGATACGCGCAAAGGCCCGTGTTTTCACGGGCACGCTGTCCAGTATGACGCCGTCGCAGTCAAAAACAATGCATTGCAATGCCATAACTATCCTTTTGCGGCCTGGGTTGCCGATCCGGCAACGGTTGCGTCGTTACTGCCCCGCATGCCGATGACCTTGGCAGGCACGCCGCCGACAATGGCGAAAGGAGCCACGTTACGGGTGACCACCGCCCCCGCGCCCACCACCGCGCCGCGCCCAATGCGCACGTCGGGCGTGATGACGCAGTTGGCCCCGATCCACACGTCTTCTTCAATAACAATCACGCCTGGCACGTGCCCCTGGTGCATTATGGGCACGTCCTGCCGGGCTATGCAGTGGTTGGCCGCCCGTATGACGGTGCCCGGCCCCACAGCCGTGTGCGCGCCTATTTCAATGCGCCCGGCATCGGCCCCCACATGCACAAAGGGCGAAAGGGCCACGCTGTCGTGCAGCACAAGCGTGCCGTCTGTGGCGGTAATAAAGCAGCCGCGCCCAAGACGCACATTGTCGCCAAGCGTCATGCCCCTGCACCCCGCAAGGCTCAGCCCCGTGCCGAAGCGCACCGAGCCGCAGCGGGCAAACATCCAGCGCCAGCCAGCCAGACGCAGGGCCAGACCCACCGGAGTGGGTATCCAGCCCAGCAGCGCCACCCACAGCTCTTCCAGCGCAGCCCCAAGCCGACGACGCCAGCCCGGCGCGCCATGGGCGGCTGGCGGCGTGGTTGCGCCGGGGCCAGCCTGCGCGGCTTGCCTTGCGGAAGAACGCGGGCCGGAAGAAAGCGGGGCGGAAGAAAGAGGAGAGGAAGGCGCAGCCAACCCGGTGGCCGACGCCGCCTCCGCACCCCGCCCCATGCCTGTTTTTTCAGACTCGGCCATTTACTTGCTGTATTCCTTCATAAGATCGTCGCCTTCCATAAGGCGCGCCACGCGGGCCAGATCTTCGGGCGTGTCCACGCTCCAGCTGCGGCAGTCAGTGGGGACCATACGCACTTTTTCCCCGTATTCGAGGATGCGCATCATGTCCACGGACTCATAAATTTCCAGGGGGCTTTCTTCCATTTCATTGAAGCGCAGCAGATAGTCGCGGCGGAAGGGAATGATGCAGACCTGCTTGCGCATGGGCACCTTGTCCGACCCCTTTTTGCGCGAGGGGATGGGCTCGCGCGAGAAGTACAGGGCGTCGTTAAAGCGGTCCACAACCACCTTGACTTCATTGGGATCTTCAAATTCCTCAAGGGTGTCCATATCGGCCATGAGGTTGGTGACGTTGATGCTGGGGTCTGTCAACATGGGGGCAATGGCGGCGTCGATCATTTCCGGGCGCACCATGGGTTCATCGCCCTGCACCATCACCACGATGTCGGCCTTTTTGCCCGTGGCGGCTTCAATCTTGAGCAGGGCTTCAGCCGTGCGCGTCGAGCAGCGCACGTGATGGTCGCCGGTCATGACGCAGTCCAGGCCCGCACCCTTGCAGTAATTTTCAATGATATCATCGCAGGTGGCCACATAGGTGGCGGAAAGGGTTTTGCTCATGGCCGTACGAAAGGCCACATGCCCGACCATGGGCACGTTGTGGATGAGGGCCAGAGGCTTGCCGGGGTAACGGCTGGACCCCATACGCGCGGGAATGATGGCAATGATGTTCATGCAACGGCTCCTTGTGTCCGTATAAAATTTTCAGATCCAGGCTCCGGTTCCGAAATCCGGCGGGGGCGACGTTCAGCGCCCCGACAACGGCGGATTCCCGTGAACCTCAATTCTTTGCCAGAAGCGTTTTTGCGGCGTCGGCAGCGCAGGCACGGATTCGCCTGCTCGCGGACATCCCGCAGCAAATGCTCTACCGCTGCACGAAAGAGCAGCGCGCCACAGCGTGGCGTGGATCCTGCCGAAAATCGTATTTGTCGGCAGAATGACGCCTTTGAAATATGAAGCTTTCAAAGGAGGTCGTATCTAGTCGTCGGTTGCCACGAGATACCCGCCCTCGGAGGCCAGTTCGGGGTGGATTTCCTTATGTTCTTCTTCCATCACGCGCAGTATGCCCTGCCCGAGGTCCACGGTCAGCGGCGGCACAAGCTTGCGCCCCACCTTGGGCATGAAGGCGTAAGGGGTCACCTGATAGTGGCCGCTGTTGGGGTCGTTCTGGTAATTGATGACCAGTTCCTTGCCCAGCATTTCGCCTATCATCTTGAAGAGGTCGCTGACCCGCATGGGCTGGTTGCCGGAGATGATGATGTTCTGGTTTTCAAACTCCGGCGCGAGCACGGCCAGGGTGGCGGTGCTCGCGTCATCCACATGCACGTATTCACGCAGGGCCGTGGGCGCGCCGTAGTAGGTGATGCCGCCAGTGGAAAGCGCTTCGTAAACAAAGCGGTTGATGGCGTTGCGCCTGTCCGACCGGGGGCCGTACAGCGAGCCGTATCGCAGGATGGTGTACGGCAGGTTGTGCATGGCCTGGTAGTTTTCAATATACAGTTCGCAGGACTGCTTGCTGCAACGGTAAAAACCGCCGGACTTGCCGTACACGTAAAGCGAGCTGGCGAAGACGTACCGCTTCACGCCCGCCTTGCGGCAGGCCTCAAGAATCATGACGTTGCCGACCACGTTGATGCGCGCCGTGTCCACCGGGCGGTTATTGGCCTCGCCAATGTCCGCGATGCCCGCGTAGTTGAACACCATATCCGCGCCTTCCACGGCTTTGAGCACTGTTTCCTCTTCAAGGATGTTGCCCGTGAGCATGGTCTGGTCGGGTCGCAACCAGGGCGAGGGATGCAGGTCCACAATGGTGACGTTATGCCCGGCCTCGGAAAGCTTGTCGCAAATATGCGAACCCAGGAATCCGGAACCGCCGAAAACAGTTATTTTCACAATTATTCTCCCTGGAGAATTTTCTTGATCATATGCGCGTCCGCAGTGCTGCGCGACGCATGGGGGGCAAACCGGCCCTATGGCGGGCCTGCTGACGCCTTTGTCAGGCGGCGGAACTATTCGGGGCGCTCAGCCGCGCCCCAAAGAAAGACGGAGTCGATACCGTAGGCAATAAAGCGGCTGCCCGCCGCCACCTGGCGCGCCAGTTCCGCCGGGTCAGGCTGCACGATGTGCAGGCCCATGCGGGCCTTGTGCCGCGCGCAGGCGTCCACAATACGCGCCATGGCCGCCTTGAAGTCCGGATGTTCGAACTGTCCCGTAAGACCCATAGAGCCGGAAAGGTCGTACGGCCCAACCATGATGGCGTCCAGACGCGGGTGCGTCAGTATGGCGTCCAGATTTTCCACGGCGCGGATATGCTCTATCTGCGCCACAAGAAAAAGCTCCGGCGCGCGCCGGGCGCGGTACTCGTCAAAATTTTTGCCAAACACATTGGCCCGGCAAAAACCTACGCCTCTGTATTCCTGCGCGGTCTCGCCCTTGGCCCGCCACGTGTCCTGACCGGGGTACACGGCCCAGTCAATGGCGCGGTCAAGCTGCTCGCGGCTTTCTATCATGGGAAAGATCAGTCCCTGGGCTCCAGCCTCAAGGGCGGACTTTATCTGGGTTTTGCTGGCTTCGGGCAGGCGAGCGAAAGGGGCGGCGCCGCCGCATTCGATGGCCCGGAAAACGTCCGGCAGACCGGTGCGCCCAAAGGAGCCATGCTCCATATCCACGGCGACCCAGTCATACCCGGCACGGGCCATCAGCTCCGCCACGTCCGTGGAGGGCAGTTGCAGCCATGTGCCTACTGTGGCTTTATCCGCTGCCAGAAGCGCGCGTATGTCATGTACGGTCATATCAAGCGGCATGCCGCCGCAGGGTTGAGGTTACATATAAAGAATCACTATACGCCCAGGCGCGGCAGCACGCAATACGGCTCAGGGCGGCATGCCCGCAACAAGTATTTGCATGTGTGCCGTGAAGATGTATGTTTGTTGGGTAGATTCTCTCCTTCCGTCCATTCACGCCCCTTGCCCTTCCCAGGAGGATACAATGCCCCTCGACGCAAATATATATACGGAAATTACGCCTCTGAACGCTGCCCTCGACAACCTGTTCAAAGCTCTGGATGCGGCGCGGGAGTCCAGCGGGCATGAGCAACTGCCGCAGGCTGTCGCCTGCCCGACGGCCAAAGCCGAGGGCGGCGTGCTGAGCTCGGCCGTGGTCGCCGCCCTCCCGTTTCCGCCCGTTGCTCTTGCCGCAGCCCGCGGCTACGCTCTCAAGGCCGCAGACACATACGCGGCAACCAGCGAGGCCCCAGCCACGCTTCAGGAAGGTAAAACCTGCTTTGCCGTCACCTCCGGCGACGCCCTGCCCCCATCCTGCGACGCCATTGCCCTGTCAGCCCATGCCGCTGTGGACGGCAAGGGCGGAGTCAGCATCACGGCCCCCATGCTGCCGTGGCTGCACGTTCGGCGCGCTGGTTCGGACATTGCTGTGGGAGAAGCCCTTTTTTGCCGCAACCATATTCTCCGGCCCAGCGACATTGGCGCGCTTCTGGCTGCGGGTGTGAACGAGGTGCAGGTGTGGGACAGGCTTGAGGTTTTTCTGGCCACCGTGGGCGGCAGCTTTCGCCCGGCGGGGGGCCCCGCCGACGCCGCAGGCGGCACAGCGACGGATACCCGTCTGCTGGACGGCATCACCCCATCCCTCGCTGCCCGCACGGAAGCGCTGGGGTGCCTCGCCCACCTTGCCGCGCCTCTTGCCGCAACAGCAGACGCCTTGCGGAATTTTTTTCAAAAATCACTGGCGGCTGGCGGACATGCGCTCTTGCTGTGCGCTGCCGATGAAGCCGCGTTGGCCGCTGTGCGAGACTTTCTTAAAGCCGAAGGGCAGATTGTGTCGCCCAATGTTGGCCTGCTGCCCGGCGCGCCGACCATGACCGCTGTTTATGAAGGCAGGCCGGTTTTCTGCCTGCCATCCAGCCCGGCCGGATCACTGAGCGCCTTCTCGGCGCTGGTGGCTCCGGCCCTTTTACTCATGTCGCGCCGCCCCCCTCAGCAGTACTCCGGGATACTGCCCGGCGCGATCACCGAGACCGGCGACCTCGCGGCGGAACTGGCCGCCAGCCTGCCCGCTCACCCCGGTCTTGACGTATTTGCGCCCCTGGCGCTGGCCAGGGTGGGCGAAAAAACCGTGGCCCTGCCCCTGCGTATGGGGGACGGCTATAAAACTACCGTCCGCATCCAGGGTTTTGCCCACATTACCGCTGACGGCAAGGGCGTGCCTCTGGGCAGCATGATTCGCGCCCGCCCGCACCGCCCAGTCGAAACGCTGTACTCGACGCTTTTTTGCGCCGGCGGCAGCGATATGGTGCTGGATATCATGACGGACGCCCTACTGCGTCAGTCGCAACCCGTACATATGATTTCTGTGGGGGCCGATGCTGCTGACGCGCTGCAGGCCCTGAAAAACAATCATTGCCATGTGGCTGTGCTCCATATGGCTGATGACGACAAGGGCGAATTCAATTTTGGCTTTGTGCAGCGGCACTGGCCCCAGGGCAAGGTGATTTTTGTAAATCTGGCAATCAGGCAGGTGGGGCTTGTGGTTCCCGCTGGCAACCCGCACGGGCTCAAAAGCATTACCGACATCAAGGACAAAAAGCTGCGTTGCGTCAACCGGCTGGCCGGTTCCAGCACGCGCATACAGTTCGACGCGCTTTTGCGCCACGCCGGGCTGACCCCGCAGGATGTCCTGGGCTATGAGACAGAGGTGGAAAGCCAGCTTGCCGTCGCCGCCGCAGTGCTCACTGGCAAGGCGGACTGCGGCCCCGGCGTTGCCGCTGCGGCCAGCGCCATGGGGCTGGATTTTGTCCCCCTGGGCGGCGAGCGCTGGGACCTTGTGATCCCCAAAGCCTTTCTTGAAGACGCGCGGGTTATCAGCGCGCAAACCCTTTTGCAACAGCCTGAATTCAAAAAGCGTATCGCTTCTCTGGGCGGCTATGAAACCAATTTGACAGGGCAAAAACTTGAGCTTGGCGTTCGCCTTGGAGCGTGATACTAAAAAAGCCCCGCCGTCGGCAAACGGAGGGGCTGGGTATGGAGCGGACTGCGGCAGATCAGTCCGATCCTGGAGGAGGATGGGCAATTTCACGGCATAGGGCGTAACGAGTTCGTGTAGATTCTCGCCACACGCTGGCGGGAACTCATAACTGGCGCCACCGAGAGCAGAAGACCCAGCGAAGGCGTCTGCTCGATGAAGTTGCAGAACTCTTCCACATCTGACTCCTGGACTCCCAAGTCCAGGAGTTTTTGTTTTACGCCCAGGCTGAAAAGCCAGTTTTCAACGGCTTTGGCCGCCGTTGCGGCTTCTTCCGGATCGCCTTTCAATCCGGGAGCCAGGGGTTCAAGCACAAGGGCCAACACGTCGGGCCGGGCGGCATAGCATTCGCCGATGACGGCGGGCAGCAACATGGCCAGCGCCAGGCCGTGCGGAATTTTTTTAAAGCGGTGCAACGGGTGCTCAAGCGCGTGCGCCATGTGCAAGAGGCTGTTGTCAAAAACCACACCGGCCTGAAGCGCCGCCAGACACAGCCCATAGCGGGCCTTGAGATTTTGCGGCTCGGCCAGCACAGTGGGCAGCCACGTATGCACCAGCCCGACAGTCTCGCGCGCCAGGGTTACGGCCAGCGGGCCCGCCACTGTGGTTGTTGCGGCCTCCACTACCCTGCACAGCGCGTCTATGGACACATAGCGGCTTTGCTCTGCCGAAAGCCCCGTCATGAGAGCGGGATCGTCAATGGCGTAGCGTGGGTAGCTGCATTCATGCCCAACAATGGACCTGTGATTGCGCCCGGCCACAGTAACCACCGCAAATCGGTTTACTTCACTGCCCGTGCCGTGGGTGAGGTTGACGGCAACTAACGGAAGGGCCTTTTGGGGCGTGAAGCGAAAGCAAAAAAGATCTTCGGCGCTTTTACCGGGGTTGGCCAGCAACACGGCCGCCCCCTTGCCACAGTCCAGGGCGCTTCCCCCGCCTATGGCAAGCACCGCTCCGGCGTTGACGGCCCTGCCCAGGGCTGCGGCGTCATTGATGGTGTCCGTGGTCGGGTTGGGCATGACCCTGTTGTACAGAGCCAGTACAATCCCCTGCCGCAGCGCTGCGGCCTCGGCTTTATCCCACGCGCCCGAGGCGCGGTAGGCATGCCCGCCGCAAACGCAGAGCACTGACGAAACGCCCTCATTTTTCAAATTTCCCAGGATGCCTTCGATCCTGTCTATTGCGCCTACACCAATATACGCCGTTGTTTTAACACGTATTTCTCGAACCGTATTATAGTCGCAGCAGTTATCCCACACGGTTGCCTCCTGCGATCACGCTGGACGTTTTATGCGCTGCAATAACGTAGAATGAATAAAGCATTAGGTCAAGAACCTGCGCAATTTTTCACATAAATTTTGCAAAATTTTTCTTCTTGCTAAAAATGCCGGGGCACAGTAGAAAAAGTGTTTGTGAAACTTTCAATCACCTAATTTAATCTTAAATATCAGCCAGTTCTGCAAAGCAAGACCTGTGGCTCTTTTTATTTTTCAATGATGCCCGCGTATTTTTGGCGCGACAAGGCCCGGATCGCGTCAGCGTTCCGGGCCTCAGTCTTTCAAGCGCTCTTTGCGTCCTGGTTGCAGGGCATGAGGCCAGAATATTTGCATCGCGAGCGCCGCTCATGGGCATGCGCCAACAACCGATAGTACGGTGCGCGCACGTGCTGGGCGAGCAACCGCAAGCGCCGCAGTGGAAACCTCACCCCTTGGGAGTCTGGTTTTCTCGCAGCACCTTCACTCGCGAGCCTCTGTACTCAAGACTCGCTGCTCCAAGGTTACTTCGGCACCGCCAGAATAACCTGCGAAGCCTTGACGATGGCCGTGACCTTTTTGCCGGGAGCCAGGCCAAGGCTGGCGACGCTGCCCATGGTGACAATGGCTGTAATGCCCTTGCCGCTAGGCAGGTCAACCTGCACTTCGGCGTTGACAGCGCCGGGCGTCACCTTGCTGATGGTTCCCGCAAACTGGTTGCGGGTAGACAAAAGATAGTTTTCGGCGTCATTCATGAGCAGCACAAAGCTGGCCTTGATCAGGGCAATGGCTTCCACGCCGGGCTTGAGCCCCAGTTTTTTGGTGCTGACCTGGGTAATGGAGGCAACGATGCTCAACCCGCCCTCAACGGCCACTTCAATTTCGTCATTGACGGCGCCGGAATGCACAGCCGCGACCTTGCCCTTGAAAACATTTCTTGCGCTCGTTTGCATATAAATATCCTCATGCCGGGCATCACCCCGGCTGGTAAGCGCGAAAACTTTTTTCCGCATACTTGTAGCATACTACTGGACAATAAACCGTGCCACACAGACACGCTGTATGCATAAAATAGCAACAACACCTGAAATAACATCAAGTTACCCATACACGCACAGTAATGACACGCATTACGGCGCAGTTTCAATGATAAAGGGGCCGGTCATGAAGACCGGCCCCTTTATCTGAAAGCCCTTCAAAAAAGCACTGGATCCGTCTTTCTTAAAAACTGCCCGGGCAGCGGCGTACGCAGGTCCCTGCCATAATGGCGTTGGCGCGGCTTTTCCTCATGCGGCGTCAGAGCAGGCGCCTTTTTTCAACGTTAATCACCCTAAATACAATAGAATTTTAGTGCTGGGCGCATGAGGGAGGCGAACCTTTTGCAAAAGTCCTTTCACCACAAAGCCTTTCAAAGACAATCCGGTCTAGATATCTTCCGTCACCCAGTCCACAACCTCTGCCATGCGCTTGAGGGTGTAGCGATTCTGCGGGCTTCTGAAGGCAAGGTCGTCCAGACTGCCTTCAAGGCGGTAAATGCGCCAGTCCCCTTCAGGAAGAGCGCCACGGGCCACGGCGTAATCGACAGCCGCGCGGGCGGCTCCGGGCGAGCAGAACAGCTCGAATTCATTGACGCCGGGGTCAAGCACCACTTCAGAGCCGCTGGCAATGTCCACAATATAGTTGCCCGGGGCAACAACATAGACAAAGGGGCAAGGTTCCGCAGGCAGCGCCGGCTCGGCTTCGGCCACAGGCGCGGGCTTGTTGCAGGCCAGAATAGGCAGAGCCAGTAAGGCAACCAGCAAAAGACGTACGTACATTGTCTTCCTCAACATGTGGGTTCGTGGAACCCGGCAGAGCCTGTTCGGCCCGTTATCTGAGCGGTTCTGCGCCCGTTTTCGGCAGTTCCGGCAATCAGCGCCGGGATGCCGCCATGGCCTGAAGCCTGCGAATGCGTTCTTCCAGCGGCGGATGCGTGCTGAAAAGATTGGCCATGCTGCTGTGGGCAAACATGGGCGACACTATGAACATCTGCTCTGTGCTGGGGTTGCCCTCGCGCATGGGTATGCGCCCGCTGGCCGCCCCGAGTTTGGCCAGAGCGCCAGCCAGCGCCAAAGGCTGACCGCAAAGCTCTGCCCCGGTGTCGTCAGCCAGGTATTCCCGCGAGCGCGAAATGGCCATCTGCACAAGACCGGCCGCCATCGGGGCCAGCAAGGCCATGGCCAGCGCCGCGATGGGATTGACCCCGCCGCCTTCGCCGTCACGATTGCCGCCGCCGAATATGGCCGTGAACTGAAAAATATTGGCCATGGTCACAATGGCCGAAGCCATGACCCCGGCGATGGTCTGAATAAGAATGTCGCGGTTGACGATGTGCCCCATCTCATGGGCCACCACGCCGCGCAGTTCTTCGGGCGACAGAAGGCGCAAAATGCCCTCGGTCACGGCCACCACCGCATGTTCGGGATTGCGCCCGGTGGCAAAGGCATTGGGAGCCTCTTCGGGCACGACACAGACGCGGGGCTTGGGAACGCCTGCGTTGTGAGCCAATTCCTCAACAATTTTATGCAAATATGGAGCTTCTTCCGGCGCAAGCTCACGCGCACGGTACATAGAAAGCACGATTTTGTCCGAGTACCAATAGCTGCCCACGTTCATGAGCAGGGCCATGCCAAAGGCTATGATAACGCCCGTGCGCCCGCCAAGCAGGCCGCCAAGCACTATGATGATGCCCGAAAGCAAACCCAGAAGAAGAACTGTCTTGATCTGGCTGGTCATGCGTACTCCTCGATATGCGAATGTTGCGGGTCGTTAAGACCCTGCAGCATAATATAAGCATTGGCCCTGCAGCTGGCAAGAAGGCTTTGCCCTGTTTGCGCCTGCAGGCTTTTCCGCATCACGCTGCACGCACACGAAAAGTCCTTTCCGCGCACGCGTCAAGCCGTGCATGCCTTACCCGTGAATGCCCTTACTCGTGAATGCCCTGCGAAAAGCAGCGCGGCCCAGGCGCGGGCTACCGCTTCGAACACGCTTTCAGTGGTTGCAGCAGCAAGCCTTGGCGCGCAACAGCACGGGTGCGCCACGCATAGTCTTGCACGGCCAAGGCCCGTTCACGAGGCCGCAGGGGCAATGCCCCGTTGCAATGGTCCATTACGCAGCGGGACGCTGGCGCGCCTGCCGCCACAACTGAAAGACCAGCAGGGTCCACAAAGGTTTGCGCAAATCGGCTCTGCCGGAAATGTGCTCGTCCATGAGGGCGCGCACGGCGGCAGGATTGAAGATGCCCTGGGCCTTGAGGCTGTCCGGGCTGAGCAGGTCTTCCATGAGGGGACGCATGCGCCCGCGCAACCACTCCGCCACGGGGATCTGAAACCCCCGCTTGTTGCGGTACAGTATCTCGCGGGGCAAAAGATTTGCAAAGGCCCGCTTGAGCAGCCACTTGCGCTTGAATCCGTGCAGCTTGCGATCCACGGGCAGGCGCGCGGCGAATTCGGCCACGTCCTTGTCCAAAAAGGGCGCGCGCACTTCAAGGCCGTGCAGCATGGAGCAGCGGTCCACCTTGACCAAAATGTCGTCCAGCATGAACTGGTGCGCGTAGACGTAGAACGCCCGCGCCAAAGGCGTGGCCGCGCTGTAAGGCTGCCAGTGCTCAAAGTGCTCGCGCGTGGGCGCGAAGAGGCGCTCCGGCGAAAGAAAGCCCGGCGCTTGCGCCTTGAAGGCTCCGGTCAGAATTTCGGCCTGCATATCGGGGGTAAAGGCGGTGAGCATGGTCTGCACCCGCTGCCAGGCCGGGGCCTGGGCCGCCCGCAGAAACGTGGCCACAGCCAGACGCGGATTGATATACCCTGCCGAGGAAGGCAGGCGGCGGGCCAGGGGCTCCACAACCTTGCGCCGCACCAGCGCGGGCAGGGCGTTGTACCATTCCGCCACCTTGAAGCCGATGTAGTGCTCGTATCCGGCCCACAGTTCGTCCGCGCCGTCGCCGCCAAGGGCCACGGTGACTTTTTCCCGCGTCACGCCCGAAAGCAGCCAGGTGGGCGCTACCGAGGCATCGGCCATGGGCACGTCCATTTTGCTGACAATGCCGGGCAGGTTGTCGGCGCACTCTTCGGCGGAAAGCACGCGCTCATGGTGGTCAGTGCCAAAAGCTTCGGCCACTATGCGGGCATAGCGCGATTCGTCATAGCTGGCTTCGCTGAAGCCGATGGAAAACGTCTTTATGGGCGTGGGGGACTGCCGCGCCATAAGCCCGGCCACAATGGACGAATCAATGCCGCCCGAAAGAAAAACGCCCAGGGGCACGTCGCTGACCATGCGCCGACGCACAGCGCGCGCCATCAGAAACTGCAATTCCTCGCCAAGCTGATCCGGGTTGCGCCTGTCGCTCTCGTCGGGCATGGGCATGTCCCAGTAGCGGCCCGTACGCAGGACGCCGCCCTCCAGCAGCAGCCAGTGCGCGGGAGGCAGGCTTTCCACCTCGCCATAGATGGTCTGCGGCGTGGGCACATATTCATAGGCCAGGTAGCGCATGACAGCTTCGGGCTGCATGGTCAGGCTCAGGCCGGGAATTTTTTCAAGCGCCGTCAGTTCAGAGGCAAAATGCAGCCTGCCCTGCTGCACGGTATAGAAAAAGGGCTTTTTGCCAAAAGGATCGCGCGCGCAGAAAAGGCGCTGCTTGTGGGCATCCCACAGAGCAAAGGCGAACATGCCGTTGAAGCGGGACAGGCACTCCACGCCCCACTGGCGGTAGCCTTCCAGTATGACCTCGGTGTCGGAGCTGGTGCAAAAGCGCGCGCCATTGGCGGCAAGTTCCTGCTTGAGTTCCGCGAAATTATAGATCTCTCCGTTGAATACGACCGTATAGCGCCCGTCGACGCTGTGCATGGGCTGGCCGCCCGTGCCGAGGTCAATGATGGAAAGACGCCGGTGCCCCAGGCAGACAGGGCCTTGCAACCACTGCCCCTCGCCGTCCGGCCCCCGGTGGGCGATGCAATCGGTCATGGCCTTGACCCAGTGCTGAGCCTGAGGGTCAAGAGGCGAAGCGTCCAGTTGGCAAATACCGGCTATTCCACACATGTTTCTTTCCAACACCTGTAATTATTGGTGAAAATACGCGCCAAACGGTCATTGTTGGCTTCAGGGTCAAACATCCGGGCCGCCAGCAGCCTGCCGTTGCGGGCAAGGCCAGCCGCCAGGGCCGAATCATTGGCCAGCATTTCGACAGCGCCAGCCAGGGCTTCGGCATCGTGCTGCGGTACAGCAAGCCCCGTCTTGCCGTGCCGGACTACCTCGGGCAGCGCGTTGACCGTGGTGCTGACCACGGGCAGGCCGTAGGCCAGAGCCTCGATGACGGTGTTGGGGATGCCGTCGCGACGGCCCGAAGCGTGCACCACGCAGGGCGCTACAAAAATATCGTGGTCTTTGAGCAGCCGGGGCAGTTCATTGTGAGAAATGAGGCCGGGCATGCTCACACGGGCTTCAAGCCCCAGATCCTTACGCAAGCGCGTCAGTTCGGCCTGCATGCAGCCAAGCCCCATCACGGTGCCGCCGCCCCCCGCCAGAGTCAGGGTGAAGTCCAGCCCCCTGTCCTGCAGCAAGCCGCACGCCTGGAGCAGCACGTCAAAACCCTTGGTGACGTCAAACCTGCCCAGAGCCAGCAGACGCACTGGCCGCGCCATGGGCACAGGCGATGGCGAGGGAGAAACCACCTCCAACTGCGGGAAGGAATGGGCAACGTCGCTGAAATCGCAGGAGGCCGGAGAAGCCTGCCCCGCCAAAGATGCCCCGCGCTCTTCCTGCCCAGCCTGCCTTGGCTGTTCTGTCTGCCCTGCCTGCCCTGTCTGGTCAGCCTGGTCAGCCTGGTCAGCCACGGATACGTCTTCAAGAGGCGGCAGGGTCAGGCCGTTGTAAACGAGTTCCACCTTACCCTTGGCCTGGCCCCGGTCAAAGCTTTCAATACGCGCCTTGTCCGCGCCGTTGTTGGCGCGCACCAAAAAGGCCGCATCGAGTTTTGCGCCCAGATCCGGGTCTGCCGGTTCAAGATTGTCGCCCCGTGCGCAGGTGGCGAACGGCAATCCGGCAATACTGCCCGCAACCCAGGCGGCGGTGGCCGTGCCGCGCGGCCAGGGCGCGTAGATCATGTCAATGCCGGCTTCAGTGAATTGCCGCGCCAGGTAGACTCCCGCGCAAAAAGCCCAGAGGTTCTCGCCCATGGTTTCAATGCAGCGCCAGCGGCGAAACATGGTGCGCCTGAAAAGACGCCCCAGACGCAGAGGGTGGGTAAACAACTGACGCATCACTTCGGCCAGAATGGTGAAGATGGCCCGCGAGCCCAAAGTGTGGGTCCGCCGCGCCGCCATCCGCATTTCTGTGGAACAGTGCCGCAGGTTGGCTCCATACAAACTGTAGACAGAGACGGGAAGACGCTTTCTGAGCCCCTGTACCTCACGAAAAATAAAGGGCTGCGTGAACAGAGGGTACCACAATAGTACGCAGGCTACGTGTGGCAGACCGGGTTCAAATGGCTGCTGGGTGACCGGCTCACTCGTCTTGCTTTCTGTCATTGCTCACTCCTGAGCGTCCGCGAAGGGGCAAACCCACCGATTATACCTTGAATTACCAATAGTTGACCGGACAGTACTATAAAAGATGCCGGCTATGGAGCTTCTTGGGGCGGGTACGCCCAATCGCCGCGCCCCGCAGTGTTGCCGCGCAGCAGCTCTGCACTGTCGGGAGCCCGAGGCCCCAGCGTTTCCCGCAACTGGTCCATGGTCAGACTGCGCACCTCCCAGCGGGATGTGAGCCAGTCCGTCCATGCCAAAATCTTGTTCATGAGCCTGTCCACAGCTGCTGCGTCAGGCAGATGGGGCGCGCCGCCCGGCATCATTTCCGACGAGTGCCAGGTAAGCGACAATACCTGCCCGCCCCTGGCGGCAAAAAGTCTGGTAACAGCCTGCATGGCCCACAGGGGATGATAGACGGGCAGCAGGCTCAGCGCGCCCCAGTTCTTGAATCCCGGACGCAAGCCGGGAGCCGCCCGACGCACCAGGCCCGGCAAGGGGCGCACAAGAGGCGTTACGCTGAGCGGAACCTCGAAAATGCGCTCCTGCCCGACAGTCACCCAGTAGGGGTTGCGGGGAGCGTCGAAATGATCCGGCCCGGCCAGGGGCGTGGCCCCGCAGTGCAGAGGGCGCACCGAGGCGTCCACCCGTATTCCGGCCTGCGCCAGTATGGGCCAGAGGTTTTTGTGCAGATCCCAGCGGCCCATGCGAAACGACGTCAGCGGCGCGGACTGAAAATCCCTGCCCGCGGCCATAAGGCTTGCAAGCTTGGCGGCCATGAGCGGCGCTGGCACGGCGGCGGCGGGCACGCTTGCGGCATTGTCGGCCAGATCGGCGTCGGCCCCAGGGCCGTCAAGCGTCAGGGGGGGCGTATTCCAGTGATGCAGGTGCGCGCCTATTTCTGCCCCGTGCCTGTCGCGCATCTGCGCCAGCACATGCCGGGAAGCCGTATCGGACAAAACGCTGTGCGCGCAGAACAGTGTGGGCCGTATCCCCCGCTCGCACAGGGGGGCAAGCCGTTCCAGGCTGGCGGTATTGGCCGTCGAGAAGCCCCGGCGCGCGTACCGGCCGCCAAATAGCCCCTCTTCCTCCACGTCCAGGCTGACGGCAAGGTAGAGCACAGGGCGGCTCATACTTCCTCTTTTTCCGCGTCTGCGCCGGCCATGCCGGGGATTTTTTGCTGTTGGCCCCCGGCGGCACCGGCGGTATCGGCAACACTGGCGGCTTCGGCAGAACCCGCAGCCCCGGCGCATTGGTCCACATACAGCTCATAGACTGTCGTGATATTGCGCGTGGGATCAAAAAGTTTTTCAACGTGAACCCGCCCCGCCTCGGCCATGGCCATGGCGGCGTCCCTGTCGGCCACCATGCGGCGCACCGCATTGGCCAGGGCGCGGGGGTCGCGTTGCGGCACCAGCAGGCCGGTTTCGCCGTCTATGACCACCTCGGCAATGCCGCACACATCGGTGGCGATAACAGGCATGCGGTGCGAAAGCGCTTCCATTATGACGTTGGGGATGCCGTCGCGGTCGCCATTGGTGTGCACCACGCTGGGCATGATGAGCATATCGTGGTCCAGCATGAATCCGCAGATTTTATCATGCGGAATAAAGCCAGGCATGTCCACTACCTGAGTGAGGTCCAGGTCATCACGCATCTTGACGAGCTTGTGGTGCCAGTTGCCGTCGCCCACCAAGGTCAGGGTCACGGGCACCTTTTCACGCCGCAGACGCGCCATTGCCATGAGCAATTCAGGAAAGCCCTTGGTGCGCGCAAAGCGGCCCACGGCCAAAAGGCGGTAGGGAGGCTGCATGGGCATGGCGCACTGGCCGCGCGGACGGAAGGTAAGGCTGTTGTAGATGGCGTGCACCTTGTCTGCGGCATCGGGGGGACAAAACCCGCGCAGCCACTGCACATTGGTGCGATTGTTGGTGCGGATGAACAGCGCGTCGCGCGATTTTTCCTTGAGCAGGCCGTCTTCAGGATAGATGTCTCCGGCGCGGCCGGTAAAGGCAAAGGGAATGCCAGTCACCCGCGAGGCCACCCAGGCGGCTGTGGCCGGGCCGTTTGCCCAGGCCGCATGAATGAGCTGCACGCCATCCTCGCGGCACTTTTCGGCCAGAACAAAGCCCGCCAGAAAGCACCAGATATTTTCGCCCACCGCTTCAAGGTTGCGCATGCGGCGAAAAAGCCCTTCGCGCATGAGCTTCCACGTAGCCCCGGGCCGCTGGCGCAGGGCGCGCACAAAAGCGGCCAGTATGCTGCCGGCGGCCCTGATGCCCATACGGCCCACGGGGCCGTCATAGGCGCGCATTTCTTCGCTGCAGCCCTTGAGGTTTTCGCCATACATGCTGTAGGCGAATACGCGCATTCCCCGCTTTCGAAGCTGCACGACCTCGCGAAAAATAAATGTCTCTGAAGACAGGGGAAACCAGAGAAGCACATAGGCAACAATCGGCGGCACGGTCTGCTGGCCGCTTGTTGCGCCCGCTTCTGTGGCAGAGCCGCTGGTTAAAGGCATATCAGTCTCCGCAATAAACGAGAGCCGGGCCTGATGGCCCGGCCCGGAGTGCTTTTTTTATTCGCCCAGGGTTTCTTCGGCGTGTTCGCTTTTGTACTTTTCAACAATGGCCTGTGCCTTGGGAATTTCTTCCTTCACTGCGTCCAGGGCCTGACGGATGTGTTCTTCGGTGTGAGCGGCGGAAAGGAAGAAGCGCAGCCTGTCGGTGCCTTCTTTGACCGCCGGAAAGGTGATGGGCATAACGTAGATGCCGCGCTTGAAAAGCGCATTGGACAAAAAGCCCGCCACCATAGGATCGCCCACCATCACAGGCACGATGGCATAGCCCTGGGCCGAGCCCGTATCCAGACCGATGCTGGCGGCATATTCCACAAAGAACTGCGAGATTCTCTGCAGTTTGTGCACCCGTTCGGGTTCACGCAACATGATCTCCAGAGCCTTGTGGCAGGCGACGGCAATAACGGGCGGCATGCCGACGCTGAACACAAAGCCCGGCGAGCCGTACTTCAAAAATTCCACCAGCTCGTGCTTGCCCGCGATAAAACCGCCGCAACCGCACATGGACTTGGAGAGCGTGCTCATCCACATATCCACTTCGCTGGCGTCGATGCCGAAATATTCGTGCGCGCCGCGCCCGGTCTTGCCGAGCACGCCCAGCGAGTGGGCTTCATCCACCAGCAGCATGCAGTCATACTGCTTTTTCAGCTGGATGATGCGGGGCAGGTCGGGGATATTGCCGTCCATGCTGAACAGGCCTTCGGTGACGATGATGGCCCGTTTGTGCTCGGCGCGCTTGGCCTTGAGCATTTCTTCAAGGGCGTCGCAGTCATTGTGATTGTAAGAGTAGCGCGCGGCGTGCGAAAGGCGTGCGCCCTGCACCAGGGAGTTGTGGGCCAGGCCGTCATGAAAGATGGCGTCGCGGTGGCCCAGCAGAAAGCCGAGGGTGGACACGTTGGTGGCATGGCCGCTCACGTAGACGATGCAGTCTTCCACGCCGTACAGGTCGGCAAAGGCGCGCTCAAGTTCGCGGTGGGGCGGGCGCTCGCCGCCCACAAGGCGGCTGGCTCCGGCCGATGTGCCATACACGGTGGCAGCGCGGGTAACGGCCTCGGTTATTTCCGGATGGGCGTTAATGTCCAGATAGTCGTAGGTGGAAAAATTCAGATATTCCTTGCCGCCTATGAGCGTGGTGGCCTTGGCCGCCCGTTCGTGGCAGAGGAAAAGAGGATTTTCCATCCCCATCTTGGCTCCCATCTCCACAAGCCGGTCAAAGGCGAGCTTGGAACGCATGCGGCTGAAACCGCCTGCGGAGCTTTCTGCGGCGGCAGCAGGTGACGCCGCCTCTTGGCCAGCCTGACAGGAATGGTCGTTCTTCATGCCGTATCCTCTTAAAATTTGTCCAAAAAAAATGCACCGGCCCGCAACCGACAGCAAGCGGCCGAGCAGAGGGCGCAACTTTGTAAGGAGCCAGTATAGCTAAACCGTCAACCTATGGCAAGTGCGGAATGCCTATTGCCTGCCAGCACGACACGGTGACGCCCCGGGGCCTGCTTTCACCATCATGCCAGCCGGTTGGATGCGTCGAGAGAGCCCCACAGCCGCTGCCGCCGGGGCTTATTTTCCGCCCGACTTCTGGACAAGAGGATCGATATACTCTAACATACTGCTCTTAACCAACCCTCATTATGGCTTGGCCATTTGACCAACCCCGCGCCACAGGCCCCAAATTTATGCAGCAAGACCCTGCCCCAGCTTACGGCACTTCGCCAGACAAGGCCAGTACGCCAGACAGCGCCGTTCTTGAAGACGGACTGCTTGTGGCGTCGCCTCCAAGCATCACGCTTTCCTGCCCCGGCGCTGAAAATCCGGCAGAATCCGGCGCCTCTTCCGGTCAGGTGTGCGCTCAGACGCTGATCCGGCACTGCCTTGACTGGCTCAAGCTTGTGGAAAACCCGGGCCCCGTCATGCTCTGCCTGTACTGGAACGAATCCGCCACCCCCTCCGCTCTGGCCCAGTCTCTGAGCCTTGCCCTGGAAGGACTGCAAAACTTGTGGCGCCTCGGGCCGGTACGCCTGCAATTTGAATCTTTTCATCCCGCGCACCTCAGGGAATGCGAAAGGCTGCTGCGCGCGGCCCGTGGCACGGGCTCGGAGGCAAACGCCATCTATCCGTGCATGAACGGCAGCGCCCCGCAGCCCGACACTATGGGCGTCAGCATGCCGCAGTGCCCCGATTACTACGCTTCCGACGCAGACCGCGCCTTGGGCGATGAACAATCCATGCGTCCGCAGGCAGGGCGCGTGCCTACCATTCTTCTGCTGGATTTTCAGACAGACGATTCGCTCCAGTTGCAGTGCCAGCCGCTTCTGTTGAGCCTGCCTGCCCCCACGCCTCCGTGCTGCGACACGCTCAGGTGCCGCAAAAACCCCCTGCAGCAAAAGTCTGATCGCCCCAACGCAAACGCCACGCCAGCGCTCTGGCAGCCCGGCGGGCTCACTGCGGGCGCGGGCCAGATCTCTGTTTCCAGCCCCGCCGCCCCGGAAGGCCAGGACCCGCAGGGAGAACTCATTCTGGACGGCGTGCGTTACGCGAATTTGCCCCAGGACGGTCTGATGTGGCGCATGGGGGCCACCAATCCGCTTTGGCGGCACGAACTGCTGGCCGTGCCGCACAATCCCTCCCCCACTGACCTGGCCCGCTTTGAAGGGCGCGGCGTCTGGCTCTCGCCGGAAGCAGATGCCCCGCCCCTTGCCGTCATGTGCTGCGGCCTCGGTTCTGTATGGCCCGGCATGGGCCGCGAACTGTACGACAATTTCCCTGTGGCCCGCGCCGCAATGGACCGTATCGCCGCGGTGGCCGACTGGGATGTGCTCGGCCTTATGGATGAAAAGGACGCTGAAAAAGTCAGCCTCACGCGCTGGCAGTCGCCCTACCTTTTCATGCTCGAGTTTGCGCAGTGGAGCGTTCTTTCCTCCCTCGGGCTGCGGCCCTCGCTGTTCTGCGGGCACAGCCTGGGCGAGCTGATCGGCCTGTGCCTCTGCGGCATCTACGAGCCGGAAGTGGCCTGGTACATACTTGACACCCGCGCCGTGCACATGTCCGAACTGGAGGCAGCCGCCACGCGCGAGACCGGCATGATGGCCGTGCACGCCAGCGCAGAAATCATTGACGAGACGCGCGCCGCATGGCCCGCCCTGTACGTTTCCAACTACAATACTCCCCAGCAGTTCATCCTGAGCGGGCCGCGCGAAGTCCTGATGGATGCCCGCAAAAGCCTGCGCAAGCGGCGCATACCGGCCATCATGCTCAACGTGAGCCTGGCCTTCCACCACCCGAGCATGCGCATGCTGCGCGACCTTTCGCTGCGACGCCTCAATGCGCTTGAAATGCACCCGCCGCGCATTCCCATAATGAGCTGCATCACCACGAATTTTTATCCTGACGACCAGCCGTCCATCAGCCGCCACATCGCCGATCTGGATGAAAATTCCGTGCGCTGGACCGAATGCGTACACGCGGCATGGCGCAGAGACGGCATACGCCACTTTCTGGAGCTGGGCCCGCAGGACACGCTTTGCGGCCTGGTCAAGGACAATGAGCCGCGCGCGTTCTGCCTGTCTGCCGGGCGCAAGGGCAAGGAAGTGGAAGGCATGCGCCAGACGTGCGCGCGCCTGTACGCGCTCGGGTATTTGAGCAAAAAGGCCATCAACGCCCGCATCTCCGATATTCGCCAGGGCAAGGACGCAGTCGTGGCTGCGCATATGCCGCTGCCGTACTGCGGCCTTGTCCCCGTGGACTCGCAGGATTGCGGGCCGGATTGCGGGCCTGACAGCAGCCCGGGCACCGGCCCCGACTGCGGCCCCGGCTGCGTGAAAATTTGCGACGCCAACAGCGGCACGCCCTGCCCCACGGCGGCACCGGAAGCTTCACCGACACCTGTGGCGGCTCCCGCCGTTGCGCCCACGCCTGGGGGTGCGCCCGAATCCGCCAATGCCGCCGACTCCGTATCGTCAGCGGCAGCCCTGCGCGTGGTTCTGGACGTGCTGGCCCGCGCCAGCGGCCGCTCGGTGGAAGACATGCGGCCAGACCTGGACCTGCGCTACGACCTGGCCCTGCGTTCCAGCCGTTTTCCGCTCATCATTCAGGAAGTGGAAAAGGCGCTGGATATCACCGTCAACTTTGAAGACCTGCTGCAAGTGTCCACAGTGGGCGACCTTGCGCGTATTCTTGGCGCGTCCGGCATTGGCGAAACGAAGGAATCCGATACGTCCGAGGCCGTCCGTCAGGCCGGTGTCCGCCAGAAGGCGCTTGTGCGGGCCTGCGCCCCGCTGTGCCGCTTCACTCCGCTGCACCGGAGCGCCCAGATCGAAAGCAGGGGAAAAGGCGAAAATGCCGGTCCGTTCCCCAAGTCGCTGCCGCTGGACCCCTGCGGCCAGGGCCTGCCCATCCGGCGGGGAGATATTCTGGCCCTGCTGTTCTTTGAGTCAGCCCTGCTGCCCTCACTCATGAATGGTCTTGCCCCACTGGGCTGCGTGCTGGCCGTGCCGCGCGCGCAGGTTGAGGCATGCGCGCCGCTGGCCAAAGCTGGCGCGCGTATTGTGCCGCTCAACCTTGAAACGCGTATTCCGCGCGACGCCCCCGAGGCCCAGACCCTGGCGGAGGAAGTCGCCACCGCCCTGACAAGCCTGGCAAACAGCGAGGGCCGGGTAGACGGCCTGATCTTCGCGCCTGGCGGCCACTACGGCAGAGAAGAACAGGATGCCGCTCCGCTCCTTTCACCCGTTTCCTTTGCCGCCGTCGGCATGCCCAAACTGCTGGCCGCAGCCATGCGGGCAACCCAGATACACGGCCTGCGCTACGCATGCCTGTGCAGTCTGCTGCAGCCCACGTTGGAAAACCTGTACTGCGACAGCCCGCTGGAAAAACGATTTGATGAACTTGGAGAAGAGGCGGGCGTGGGCGCCCGCACCATACGCCTGCTGGAAAGAAGCCTGCGCGCCGGTCTGAATGACTGGGGCGACATGATGGCCCGCGAACTTCTGAGGGGCACCTCACGCCACGTTTTGTGGGTGCGGCCCACAACCCTGCCCGGCTTTGCCGCATCCGCCGCAGGCCTTCGGGCCGCGCCTGCCGCTGTCCACGGGCATGCGGCCAGGAACGAAGCCGCGCCGCAGGGGCTCATCATTCAGGAAAGGCCGCGCCTGTATCCCCTGGTTTTCCCCGATCCGCACCCTCCCTACCGCGCTACCTCCACCCTTTTTCAGGGCGGCTGCCACTATTCGCGCTTTGCCGACACGGCCCTCGCCCTGCACGGCGGTCAGCCGGGCAACGCGTCGGGCGACACGCCCTGGTTGCCCACGAGCCGGGCTCTGGCGGCCCTGCTGGAAGCCTCCAGCCTGTGGCTGCCCTGGCTGACGGTCACCGGCTTTTTAGACCTGCGCTTTTTTGATCCTCCCTTGCTGCCGCCGGGCATTACCCGTGAATGCCGCGCTACAGTGGAGGCGGAACCCTGGCTCATGCAGGACGGCGTCATGGCGCGCATGTGCCGGAGTACGCTGGACGTTAGGGAGCTCACGCCCAACGGCAGACACATTGAGCGCTACACGCCGGTGGCTGCGGGCATGACCATGCTGGCCGCCGCCAACGGGCTGGTGCCGCCCATGTGGGCGCATGGAGAAGACGCGCCTGAAGGCGTAACGCAGCATACTGTTAATACTGATGTTTTTTACAACGTACTGGGTTTCGGCCAACCCTGGCGCATGTTACAGGACTTTACCGTGCTGCCCAATCACAAGTATGCCGCGTGGTTGGATCAACGGCATACAGCCATTGCCCCCGATGGCAATAAAGGCTATACTGACGTCCTGAATGTGGTGGAGGGAATGGTGCAGTCCGCCTGGCTGGCTATTGCCCGGGGTACCGGCAAAGCCGAAATGGACGCAGGGGCGGTTGCCGCCGCCATTGCGCGCTGGCGCTTGCATGCGGCGGGATTCATTCGCTTTGGCAGCGAAAGGGGCAAGGGACCATGGCGTATAATGCTGCGTCGTTCCTGGTCCGATCCTGCGTTGTTGCGCTTTGACGGCCAGGCCGCTGACGAACAGGGCCGCGTCTTTCTCACGCTCCACCATCTTGAATTTAACAGGCGGGACACCGGGGCCGCCGCGCTTTAGCGCGTCTCCGCCACTGCAATAGCGACTATACCAACGCGCCGAGCGCGAGACTGCAAAGGGTGCCTGATGCCGCATATTATACGTACTCTCTCAGCGCGTGCATATCTGCCGCTGCTGCTTGTCATGACCTTGTTTTTCTCAGCATGCGCCTCCAATAAGGCTGGGCTCAAATCCCCGGAACTTCCGGCCAAGCACTGGCTGGAAGAAGCGCCCGGCGTGCCGGTGGAAAACAAGACAAAGCTTGAGGCCGCTGTGCCCAACCTCTACGATCCCAGCAAGGTCTTCACCTTTGAAGACTGCGTCTTCCTGACCATCCAGCAGTCGCCCCTGCTGGTCAACAGCGCCGTGGATCTGGAAATCAAGCGGGTGGCCCTTACCGACGCCGTCTGGAAGTACCTGCCCGAACCCCGCATGACCATGCAGGTGACCAACAACCTCACCCGCAACAACATGGACAACAAGGACACTCCCGGCGACTACGGCCGCACCAAGCTTTCCGTGGGTTTCTACGCGGCCTTTCCCAACCCTGTGGCCACCTATTTTGAGCATCAGGTGCAGAAGGCCATGGTCAACCTGGCCATTTCCACGCACCGCAAGGCCGTGGGCGAAGCTATCTACAAGATTGCCCAGGCCTACCTGCAACTGCAGGCGCAGAAAAAAATCGTAAAAGTACAAAAAGACCTGCTGCCCATCGGCAAGGAACTGGTCTCCTACTGGCAGCAGGTGGAAGCCGTGGACGGCCGCCAGGGCGTTTCCCTCAATCTGGCCATGCAGCACCAGCGCGAGCTTGAGCTTATGGTGGAACAGACCAAGATGAAGGAAACCATGCAGCTTACCCAGCTGAAAATTCTTGCGGGCGTGGATCCGCAGCAAAGGCTTGACGTGGACACCGCCAACGCGGACGAAATCCTCAGGGGCTTCAACGGACGCGGCCTCAAGTGGGACGACCGTTGGAACACCACTGAAGACGACCTGCTGCTGCGCGGCCAGATAAAGCTGGGCGATTACAACATCATGGTCGCCTGGGCCCAGTACATTCCCAACATGAGCATCAGCGTCAACAACAACCCGCCTTCGGGGCAATACCAGCCCGCCAGCGGCACTGAAGACACCTTCCTGCACCTGAACTTCGACTTCCCCCTGCTGGACTGGGGCCGCCGTTACCGTGGCGTGCAGACCGCCCGCATGGTGAAGGCCCAGGCCTTCCACGACATGGCCCGCAAACGCACGGACTATTCCAACAAATGGCTGCAGACAGAACAGAACATGGCCCTGGCCGAAACCGAGCTCAAACTTGCGCGTACGCGCTTTGACACGGCGGCCATGCAGTACAAGGAAGCCCACATTTCCTTCAACGAAGGCATCGCGGAGCTTCCCGCCGTGGCCGACAAGCAGGAAGCCATGGTGCAGGCCCAGATCGCCTTTATCCGGGCCGAACTTGCCTGTGAACTGGCCCAGCTTGAATGGATGTACCTTGCCACCTCGCTTCAGGAACGTTTCCTCGGTCTGCCCGCCAAGGAGGTGCTGTAATGGCGCGCTCTTCCCGCACCAGCTCCGCACGCTCAGTCCATCGGTTCCGCAAGGGGGCGCTGGGCCTGGCATCGGCCCTTATGCTCGTCCTGACTTTCACCGTGTCGGCCTTTGCAGCGGACGCCCCGAAATCAGGCGGGACCATTCTTACAGGCAAGGTGGTGACCACGGTCATCCGCGCCATACCCATGCCGTTTAACGCTGTGGTGGATTCCGTGCTGGTCAAGCCAGGGGATCCCGTTGACGAAGGCGCGCCCCTTATGCGCTACCACCTGCATGAAGATGCGGAGCGCGCTGTGCAGCGCGAAGTGATGCAAGGGGCCAGCACGGAAAGCCTCAACAGCCAGGTGCTGGACCTTGAACGCCGGCTGGCGGAAACCATTGCCCAGCGCAACAAGGCGCGCCAGCTCGCGGCGTCGGGCCTCGGCTCGCGTCAGGCTTCGAGCCGTCTTGAGGAGGACGTGACCTCCCTGCAACGGCGCATCGAACTCACCCGCATCACCATCAAAAAGGCCGAAGACAGCTTTAACATTCGCCTCAAGGAACTGAGCAGCTACTACGGGCAGGAAATCAAGGAAGGGGCAATTCTGCCCGAAACCCTGACCCTGACCTCGCCCCTCAAGGGCTATGTGCTGTCCCTGGACGCCACGCTCAACCCAGGCACCCTGCTCCCCGCTGGCAGCGCCCCCATCAAGGTGGGACAGCTTAATCCCGTGCTTATCCAGGTGCCGGTGTATGAAGCCGAGGTCAGCGGCATTTCTGAAGGCGACAGCGTCGCGGTGGAAATACCCTCGCTTGGCAACAAGACATTTACGGGCACGGTAACTGAAATATCATGGGTTTCTAATGATATGAATGTTGCCAACCCCTCGTACTACACGGTGGAAATCACCGTGCCCAACCCGGAGTTGGAACTCAAGCCCGGCTTCAAGGCTGTTGTGCGTTTCGGGGGCAGCAGGTAAAGCCCCCACATGAAGCTCAAGAGCATTCCCCGCAGGCTCGGCTACATTCTGGGCGCGCAATGGACGCGCGACCTGGCATGGGCAGCCTTTACCATTTTGCTGGCCCGCCGCAGCCCCGACATTATGGGGCAGGTGGTCTTGGCGCTTACCTTTGGCTATCTGGTAAAAACCATTGCCGATGTGGGCCTCAACGACTTTCTGCTGTCCACCTTTGCGCGGCGTGAAGGCCGCCCCCGCGCCCTGCTGGGCGAAGTGACCTGGCTCAAACTCACGGTGCTGGTGCTGGCTCTGGCCGTCACCTGGCTTGTCACCGGCTGGCAGAACTACAGCCCGGAACTGCGCCTCATCGTCCTGTGCATTGCCGCAGGACTTGGGCTTGACGGCGTCAGCGACTCCTTTTTTGCGCTGTGCCAGGCCCGTGGCCGTCAGGATGTGGAAATGCGCATCCGCGTGCCTTCGGCGCTCATCGGCATCGGCTTTGGCATCACCTGCGTGGTCATGGGCGCGCCGCCCATACTCATTGCCCTGTACAAACCCATTGAATCCATATTGTGCGTCGTGTTCGCGCTGGCCGCCCTGGGGCGCAACCCTCTTGCGGGCGTGGGCCGGGAGGGGATGCTTGACCTTGCCCGACAGATGAAGCACGGCCTCATCTTCACCTGCATGGCGGCCTGCGCCATGTTCTACAACAAGATCAACGTCATTTTTCTCAAGCAGTACGGCGGCAACGCCGATGTGGGCGGCTACGGCGTGGCCTGGGAAACCGTAGAAGGCCTGTCGGTTCTGGTATCCAGCGCCCTGCTCGGCAAGGTTATCTTTCCGCTGCTGGCAAAATTCTGGCAGAACGACAGAAACGCCTTCCGCCAACTTGCCGGACAGACGGCCCGCTCCCTGTGGGCGGCAGCCCTGCCCGTCATTTTTCTTATCTGCGTTGAGAGCGACAGGTTTTTGCCCCTTGTTTACGGCCACAACTATGAAAGCGCTGTTCGCGCCCAGCAGCTGCTTACCCCCTGCCTGGCCACGGCCTTTCTGCACAACCTCGCCGCCTACGCCATGATCGGCATGCGCCGCCACCGCCTGCTGCTGCTCTTCTATGTCAGCGGACTCATACTCAACATTGTCTGCTGTCTTACGCTTATTCCAGCCAATCCGCTGGATGGGGCGGCGCTTTCCCTGACCATTACCAAGGTATGGGTCGCCATCCTTACCGTGGGCTTTTTCCAGTGGACAGCCCGCCCCATGAGCCCAGGGCAATGGTTGCTCATGCTGGCCACCGCCGCCTCAAGCGTGGTTCTGTGGTGGGGCGTCGGCACAGTTGCTCCGCGCGAGCTCGCCGAAGGCGCAGGCCTCATCCCTCTGCTGGCCCTGTTCTGGCGGTGGCGGCCCCCGCCCCCCTTTGAAAAAGGCAAGGACGAACCGCCGCAGGCCCAAACCACGGGCACTTCGTAAGCCATCACAGCACAACGGGCAGACCATAATTTTTGCAAATATTCGTGGTCAAAGTTTGTCCGCCTGCGCGCATGCGGCGGCAACAGACCGCAAACACATATTTTTTCTGGCATGTCAGAGAAAAAGCCCGGCGTTTCCAATGCCGGGGCGCTATTGACAGTTTTTTGCTGGCAGGCTATGACCTGTCCTCTTTAAGGTTTTAGTTCAGAGTAATATCCAATATGGAGAGAAAGAATGCCCACTATTAACCAGCTTATCCGCATTGAGCGGAAGGCCGTGCTGAAACGCAAAAAGACCCCCGCCCTGCAGGCCTGCCCGCAGCGTCGTGGCGTGTGCACCCGCGTTTACACCACCACCCCTAAAAAGCCTAACTCCGCTCTGCGTAAGGTTGCCCGTGTGCGCCTGACCAACGGCATTGAAGTGACGGCTTACATCCCCGGTGAAGGTCACAACCTTCAGGAACACTCTGTGGTTATCATCCGCGGCGGTCGTGTAAAAGACTTGCCCGGCGTGCGTTACCACATCGTGCGCGGCACCCTGGATACCTCCGGTGTGGCCGATCGTCGCAAGAGCCGTTCCAAGTACGGCGCCAAACGCCCCAAATAAGGTTTTATCAATTGTACGGCGTGCGCCATGCGGCGCGCCAGGCTGCCCGTCATTACGGAGCGCCGGCGCGTTGCGGGGTTGGTGACGTCGAAACCCGCATGAAGGAGAAACCCCATGCCCCGTAAAGGTCCTGTTCCCAAAAGGGAAGTGCTGCCCGATCCGATTTACTCCAGCCGTCTCGTCACCAAGGTCGTGAACCGGCTCATGTATGACGGCAAGAAGGGCGCCGCTGAAAAGATTTTCTACAGCGCTTTGGAAACCCTGGCCGAAAAGACCAGCGAAGATCCCATGCGCGCCTTTGAAAAGGCTCTGGATAATGTGAAGCCCCACATGGAAGTCAAGGCTCGCCGTGTTGGCGGCGCGACTTACCAGGTGCCTATGGAAGTGCGCCCCGAACGCCAGGTTTCCCTGTCCATTCGCTGGCTTATCAACTATGCTCGTTCCCGCGGCGAAAAAGGCATGACCGCCAAGCTTTCCGCTGAACTGCTGGATGCTTTCAATGGGCGCGGTGGCGCGGTGAAAAAACGCGAAGATACCCACCGCATGGCTGATGCCAACAAGGCCTTCTCGCATTACCGCTGGTAAGAGGCCGTCCCGATTTTCTCATGAATGTATCCCGACGCCGCATCCGTAAGGAAGCGGCGTCGGTTTTGCACCACACCGCATCCGCAGTATGGAGGAAAACCCTGTGTCCCGCACCGTTCCTGTAAATAAACAGCGCAATATAGGCATCATGGCTCATATTGACGCCGGCAAAACGACCACCACCGAGCGCATTCTATTTTATACCGGCGTTAACCATAAGATTGGCGAAACGCACGAAGGCCAGGCCACCATGGACTGGATGGAGCAGGAACAGGAGCGTGGCATCACCATTACCTCCGCTGCCACCACCTGCTTCTGGAAAGACTGCCGCATCAATATCATCGACACCCCCGGCCACGTGGACTTCACCATTGAAGTTGAGCGCTCCCTGCGCGTGCTCGACGGCGCGGTCTGCGTGTTCGACGCCGTCGCCGGCGTTGAGCCCCAGTCTGAAACAGTGTGGCGTCAGGCCGACCGCTACCACGTGCCCCGCATCTGCTTTGTGAACAAGATGGACCGCATCGGCGCCAACTTCTTCCGCTGCGTGGGCATGATTCACGACCGCCTGGGCGCCAAGGCCGTGCCCCTGCAGCTGCCCATCGGCGCTGAAGACAAGTTTGAAGGCGTTGTGGACCTCGTGACCGGCAAGGCCATCCGCTTTGACAAGAGCACCAAGGGCGCCGAGTTCCTCATTGAGGACGTGCCCGCCGACATGATGGAACTTTACGAAGAAAAGCATCATGAAATGGTGGAAGCCGTCGCCGAAGAAGACGAAGTGCTGCTCGAAAAGTACCTCAGCGGCGAAAACCTGACGGAAGCGGAAATCATGTCCTGCATCCGCAAGGCCACCATTGCCCGCACCATCGTGCCCGTCATGTGTGGTTCCGCCTTCCGCAACATGGGCGTGCAGCCCCTGCTTGACGCCGTGGTGGAATACCTGCCTTCGCCCGTGGACATCCCGCCCATGCCCGGCCACGTGCCCGGCAAGGAAGATGAAGTCATCGAATGCAGCTGCGACGACAAGGAACCCCTTGCCGGTCTTGTGTTCAAGCTTTTCTCCGACCCCTTCATCGGTCACCTGTCCTTCTTCCGCATTTATTCCGGCTTCCTTGAATCCGGCATGACCGTGTTCAACGCCAACACCAGCAAGCGCGAGCGCATCGGCCGCATCCTCAAGATGCACGCCAACAAGCGTGAAGACGTGAAATGGGCTGGCGCGGGCGACATCGTGGCTCTGGTGGGCCTTAAAAACGCCTCCACCGGCGACACCCTGTGCGACGAAAAGCGCCCGGTCATTCTGGAATCGCTGAACATTCCCGAGCCGGTCATTGAAGTGGCCATTGAGCCCAAGACCAAGCCCGACCGCGACGCTCTTTCCGCCGCCCTCAACAAGCTGGCCAAGGAAGACCCCTCGTTCCGCGTCAAGGGCGACGAAGAAACCAACCAGACCCTTATCGCCGGCATGGGCGAACTGCACCTGGAAATCATCGTTGACCGTCTGACCCGTGAATTCGGCGTCAACGCCAACGTGGGCAAGCCCCAGGTCGCCTACCGCGAAACCATTTCCAAGCCCTCCAAGTCCGACCTCAAGCACGCCAAGCAGTCCGGCGGTCGCGGCCAGTACGGCCACGTCGTTATCGAGGTCGAACCCAACCCGGGCAACGGGTATGAGTTCATCAACGGCATCACCGGCGGCGTTATTCCCAAGGAATACATCCCCGCGGTGGACAAGGGCATCACCGACGCCCTGAAGTCCGGCGTCATGGCCGGCTTCCCCGTGGTGGACGTGAAGGTAAAGCTGGTCTTCGGTTCCTACCATGAAGTGGACTCTTCGGAACAGGCCTTCTACGTGGCTGGCTCCATGGCCATCAAGGACGCCATGCACAAGGCTGGCCCCGTGCTGCTCGAGCCCATCATGGACGTGGAAGTGGTGACCCCCGAAGAATACCTCGGCGACGTCATGGGCGACCTCAATGGCCGCCGTGGCCGCGTGCAGAGCATGGAAGCCCGCGCTGGCGGCGCGCAGAGCGTGCGCGCCCAGGTGCCGCTGTCCTCCATGTTCGGCTATGCCACTGACCTGCGTTCGCGCACTCAGGGCCGCGCCACCTTCACCATGCAGTTCGACCATTACGAAAAGGTGCCCCAGGCCATTTCTGACGAAATTCAGAAGAGCAGAACATAGGCATCAGACGGGTCGGCGCTGCAAAGCGCCGACCCGCACCCTTCATGCCAGGGGCGGCCTTGCCGCCTGATGGCAGATGAAGACAGGGGAAGGACATCTGGCGAACAGGCGAGATTCCTTCCCCTTGGTTTTGGTGCTCTCTCTTTTGCGGCAAAAACGCCGAGGGACGCCATAAACTCGTTGATCACCGGCATGTTCAGTGCAAAAATGCTCTCGGCAGCGGGCGGCTTACGACCTCTGCACGCTTGGGCAGATGCGCAGTAAGAATATGCCCTCCCACTGCTTGGGCACGGCCGTTACGGCGAGGGTCCGCGCAGGAAGACTTACGCTTCTGCCATCCCGGCAAGCGCCTGCTTACGCAGACGCCAGGGCAATTTCAGGGCGAAATTGCCCCAACATGCACCTTGCTTCCGCAAGCCCGGTATTGTGCGCCTGGCACAACTGCGGACGACATACTTTCAGGAGAGCGCCATGCAGAACGATTTGCCTAAGGGGTTCAGGGCAGGGGCCGCAGCAGCCGGGTTCAAGAAAGCCGGTCGGGACGATCTCGGTCTTATTGTTTCCGACACTCCCGCTGTGCTGGCAGGCATGTTTACCCAGAATCTTTTCAAGGCCGCACCGGTACTGGTTTGTCAGGAAATTCTGACCCGCTCGGGCACGGCGCGGGCAGTGCTTGCCAACGCAGGCCAGGCCAATGCCTGCACCGGCGATGAAGGCCTTGCCAACTGCCGCGCGACCCAGGCCATGGTGGCCGGGCTGACGGGCATTGACGCCGATGAAATTCTGCCGCTGTCCACCGGCGTGGTGGGCGCGCACCTCAAGATGGACCGCTGGCTTGACGCCGTGCCTGCGCTGGTGAAAAGCCTGGGCACGCGCGATGCCGAGGGTTTCACCCGCTCCTTTATGACCACGGACGCCTTCCCCAAATTCGCCACGCGCGAAGTCACGCTTACGGGAGGCACGGTGCGCCTCACGGTCATGGCCAAGGGCGCGGGCATGATCTGCCCCAATATGGCCACCATGCTCTGCGTCGCCCTTACGGATGCGCGCGTGGAACGCAAGCCCTGGCAAGCCATGTTCAGCCGCGCGGTGAACAAAACGTTCAACCGCGTGAGCGTCGACGGCGACACCTCCACCAACGACACCATTCTCGGACTTGCCAACGGCGCTTCCGGCGTCACCGCCGAGAGCGCGGCGGATATGGGCCTGCTTGAAGAGGCGCTTACCGCCATTCTGGCCCAGGTTTCCTACATGCTGGTCAAGGATGGCGAAGGCGCGCACAAGGTTATCCATATTATGGTGACAGGCGCGGCCAATGATGCCGATGCGGAACTGGTGGCTCGCAGCGTGGGACATTCGCAGCTGGTAAAAACCGCCATCTACGGCGGCGACGCCAACTGGGGCCGTATAGTGACTGCGGTGGGCTACAGCGGCGCAAAGTTCGATCCGGCCAAGGTCAGCATGAAACTCTGCGGCATTGAGCGCTTCCGGAAGGGCTGCCCTGTGAATGACGATCAGGAAGACGCGCTGGCCGAACTGCTCAAGGGCAAGGACGTGCAGGTGGACATTGAACTTGGCAACGGCAATGGCGCATACAGCTTCAAGGCGTCGGACCTGGGGCACGAATACGTGACCTTGAATTCTGACTACCGTTCCTAGATCAAATGGCCTTTACAGCGTTTGGCATTTCAAGTTGTCATTCTGCTGAAAATGCGTTTTTTGGCTGGATCCACGCCATGTGCGGAGCGCTGCTCTCTTGCGCAGCGTTAGCGCACTGCAACTTTGGATAAATTTAAACTCTAAAAATAGCCTGCAGCACGTTGCTCACCTTCCTGGCTGCGGAGCTCAGGGTTTTCTGGCAAGGCCGGGTGTGGCCGCAAAATTTATCGTGTCGCGTCCATACCGGCAGACAGCTGCTCTTTGCATGAGTGGGTATATGTTTCGGCGTATGCCCACTCATGCTGTCTGCATAAGGCTTTCTTACGTGCCGCCGGGTTGTGGTCGGCAAGGCCCGGTTCGCGTGTGCTTTGGCCCCAGTTCACGCAGGAATTGCAAACTCCCAGGAGCCTGTAGCGCGACCCGCTATCTGTCAAAATTCGTTCTGCCTTATGCCGCGCGAGACATACAAGGGTATGGCAAACCATAATAATTCTTCGCTGATTCCGCTGTTTCAGCAGGAAGAATGGCGGCTTTTCCATTTTCTGCCTGTGCACAGGCTCACGCCATATCCGGCTGCCACCTTGGCCGCCGGTTCGTGTTGCACCCCCACAGCGTTTTTTCTCGGCTGCGTACCGTCAGTTTGGCATTCCTGCGTCTGCCTGGCCTTTCCCCAGTCGGCTTGCTGTCAGTTTGCTGTCAGTTTGCTGCTGGGTGGCAATTCCAGCCTTGCTGTTTTTGGGGGGGGCTAACAACCTGACGGCGCATCACTTCTGAGGCAAAGCGGCTTGAAGAATGTGCATTGGCAAACGGTACGCCGCGCCCGACAGCCCCAGCGCATCGGGCGTCTGCCCGTGCTGCGGGTTGAGCGTTACGCTACAAGAATATGCTGATAACCTGCGACTGTACGGCGCACGCATGCGGCACGCCGCTCCCGGCGCGTTGGCAGTGGCCCCGCTTCTGCCAACGCGCCCTCGCGCGCTCAAGGCAGATTCATAAAATTTTCAGGCGGGTATGGCGCTTTTTGAGCAGAAGCCCCCCTGCCTTGCATTGACTTGAGCCTCGGGCAGCGCGTAGGCTGCAAATGAGCGCACGTGCCAGGGGCTGAGAAGATCAGCCGTGGCGCACAGCAGTTTGAATCCCTTCAGCGGATGCGCAAGACATACGCCTGATGAAGATATGCGCCCGATGAAGATATACGCCTGATGCGCAAGCGCCCCCCGCTGCCGCAACGGTATGCGCTCTGAACCACTCGACAGACAATGCAGGCGATGACGCCGCTGCCTCTGGAACCGCTGTCGCCATTCACGCCTTCTTCATACTGCGGCTTCCGCCAAACCGTTTGCGACGCCAGGCCGCCGCGCATCTGTTGTCAGACAACGCGGCGCATACCTGTGAACGTCCGCATCCTCAACGGTAAGAAACTTCAGGTGATTTCATGCCAAGCGATCTTTTTTTACAACGCAGACGGCTTCTCAAAGGGCTGACTTCAGCAGGCGCTGCCGCCAGTCTGGCGCTGGCCGGGCCGAGGCCCGCGCAGGCCATGTCGTTGCGCTTGTCTTCCGGCGGTGTTGACTGCTGCACGGTCATTGATGTGGACAAATGCACGGGCTGCGGGGCCTGCGTTGCAGCCTGCCGTGCGCGTAACCTTTCACGCCTGCCCGTGCCGAAACGCCCCATCCCCGAACCGGTGCCCTCCTGGGTGCCCATCAGCGACTGGTCAACACGCCAGCACATAAACAACCGCCTTACGCCCTACAACTGGATATACATCCAGAGCTGCAACCTGCCCGCCGCTAACGGCATTCGCCGGGTTTTCATGCCCCGCCGGTGCCTGCATTGTCTGAACCCGCAGTGCGTGAGTCTGTGCCCATCGGGCGCGGCCCGCCAAAGCCCCCAGGGCGCTGCCTACATTGATGAAAACATCTGTTTTGGCGACGGCCCCTGCCAGAGGGCCTGCCCGTGGCTGATTCCCCAGCGCCAGTCAGGGGTGGGGCCGTACCTCAAGTTTTCCCCCCGCTATGTTGGCTACGGTCTGGTTTTCAAGTGCGACTTCTGCCATGAACTGCTTGCCCAGGGCCAGCCCCCCGCCTGCGTCGCCGCCTGCCCTGCCGGAGCCCAGAGCTTCGGCATCAGGGACGAGATGGTTGCCCACGCGCAGGAAATGGCCGAGCAGAAAAAAGGGGAGCTTTTTGGGCTCAGGGAAAACGGCGGCACCAATACCATTTACGTCTCGTCCATTCCCTTCCGTGATATTGAGGCTGCCATGCTGCAACAGGAGCAGGTGGGTTTTGGCAGACCCAGCCTGCGCCCGGCCGGAGCCAGTATGGAAAAAGAAAACAGCCTTATCGACATCGTGTTGGCCGCGCCTTTGGCAGGGGCGGCCCTGGCTTCGCTGCGGCTTTTACGCGACAGACTCAAAGGGCGAAAGTCATGATGCGATCACAAAGAAAACCCACGCAACTGTTTTCAGGCATATTCTGTTTTTTCTGGACAACGGCCCTGTTGACCGCCGTGCTCTCCGGGCTGTCGCATCTGCCCTTTGCCGTCCGCTACGGACTTGTGCAGACGGACGCGCGCTCAACCATATGGCACTACTATGCGGCGGCTGTGCTGCTCATGCTCGGCACGTATGCCGTCATTATCTGGTGGTTCAGGGGCAGAGGGGTATTTTCCTTCACACGCTGTGGAGCCATCCGCACGGGCCTGCTGGTCATGCTTTCCCTCTCGGGCCTGGCCCTCATGCTGCACAATCTGCCCGATGCGGCCCTTTTTGGACGTGTCTACACGGCCATAAAGTTCTGTCACCTTTTCAGCGCCTTGCTGCTCGTGCCCATTCTTCTGATGCAGGGAGCTCTGTGGCTTGCCGGAAAACCCAGCGCGCTTAAAGCCTGCACCACTGAAAATGGGCGGCCTTCCTCATAACCGCGCTGCGGCCTCTGGCGCAGTTTCACCTGAAAAAGCTTTTGGGGCGGGGCTCTTTTGCAAAAGAGTCCCGCCCCAAAAGCTTTTTCAGGCCAGATTGCCTTTGAAATGCATCACAATTCAAGGCTGTCATTTTGCCGAAAAATACGACTTTCGGCTGAATTCACGCCACGTTGCGGCGCGCTGCACTCTAATGCGGCATGGACCCTGAAAACACATGTATGACCAGAACCCCCGCCACAATGAGGCCAAGGCCAAGGCAGGCGGCCATGTCCAGCGTTTGCCCGAACAGGGCAAAGCCTATGACCGAAACAAGAACAATGCCTATTCCGCTCCAGATGCCGTATGAGATGCCCATGGGCACAATCCTGAGCACCTGGGACAGCAGATAGAACGAAACGCCGTAGCCGACCAGAGCGGCCACCGAAGGTACAATCCGGCTCATGCCGTTGGACTGCTTGAGACAGGCAGTGGCCGCCACCTCAAGCAGGATGGCGCTGCCCAGTTGCACATAGGCTATACTGGCGGGACTCATACTTTCCTCGTTCACAGGCAGAATCTGCCACGAACATGGTTACAACATGTTGACAATTAACAGTCTTTTCATCCAGAACAAATCATCATTGCGGCGCTGCGCTGCCCGAAAGCCCTGCCTCCGGAGCCCCCCGCCTCAAACCAGAAAAACCTTTATCCCACACTAAACAATAAAAGTTTCAGGGGGTGGGGGCGTGGGGGAGGGACCCTTTTGCAAAAGGGTCCCTCCCCCACAAAACATTTCAGACAGCACGCTCCTGACATTGGAGACAACCTGCGCGACCTGCACAATCTGCGCGAGCCGCGCAACTTGGGCCGCCAGCGCGGCCAGGCGCGAAAAAGGGATTTTCATCCTGCCCGCCCCGCGAAACGCGCGGAAGACAGCGCTGAAAACCCCTTTTTTACAGCGCGTTACGCTGTCGCGATTATTCCTCGTTCAAAGCCTCGGCAAAACGCGCGCGCAGCGCGACCATCTTGGCCTTGGCGTCCAGCAGCTTTCCGGCGCGTTCGCGTTCACGTTCCACAACGTCGGCGGGCGCGCGGCTCACAAAGCTTTCATTGCTGAGCTTCATGTTGACGCCCACAACGTCTTTTTCAAGCTTGGCCAGTTCCTTGTCCAGACGGGCCAGTTCGCCATTGAGGTCCACAGCGCCGCGCAGGGGCACGATGACCTGGCAGCCTTCGACCACGGCAGAGGCCGAAGCCTTGGGCGCGGACACGTCAATGCCCACGGTGAGGTCTTCCAGGCGGGCCAGGGTCAGCATGAGATCGCGGTTTTCTTCCAGCAGGTTCTGCTGGTCGACATCCACCGGATGCAGCATAAGGCTGACGCGGTGCGAGGGGCTGATGCCAAGTTCCGCCTTGATGGTGCGCACGGCCACGATGATGCCCTGAACAAGCTCCATACGCGCGGCCTCGTCGGGACGCACGCAGGCCGGGCGCGGGGCCGGGTACAGTTCGCGGGCCAGGTCTGTGGCTTTTTCACCGGCGGATACGGGCAAGGCGGCCCAGATCTCGGCGGTGACAAAGGGCATGATGGGGTGCAGCAGCAACAGCGTTTCGCGCAGCGCCAGCCACAGCACATACTGTGCGGCGGCCTTGCGCTGTTCGTCTTCGCTGTACATATCGGGCTTGATCAGTTCCAGGTACCAGTCGCAGAACTCGTTCCACAAAAACTTGTAGCCAAGCTGGGCCGCATCGTTGAAGCGGTACTCGGTAAGGGCCTGATCCATTTCCTGCTTAACCGTCTCAAGCCTGTGCAGCAGCCACTGGTGGTGCAAACCCTGAATGCCGCCAAGGTCCACAGGGGCCGGGGCTTCTTCAGGCAGGTTCATAAGGGCGAAGCGCGCCGCATTCCAGAGCTTGTTGACAAAATGGCGGTAGCCTTCGATGCGCTCTTCAGAAAGACGGATGTCGCGCCCCATGGCGGCAAAGGCCGTGAGGGTGAAGCGCAGGGAGTCACAGCCGTATTTGTCGATCATTTCCAGCGGATTGATCACATTGCCCGTAGACTTGGACATCTTGCGGCCGGAAGCATCGCGCACCAGCGCGTGCAGGTACACGTCGGCAAAGGGCGGCTTGCCCATAAAGTGGATGCCCATCATCATCATGCGGGCCACCCAGAAGAACAGGATGTCAAAACCTGTCACCAGCACGGACGTGGGGTACCAGCGGTGCAGTTCCTTGGTGTCGGAGGGCCAGCCCATGGTGGAGAAAGGCCAGAGCGCGGACGAGAACCAGGTGTCCAGCACGTCCTCGTCCTGCTTGAGATTGGCGCTGGCGCAGTGGGGGCAGACATCCGGCGCTTCTTCGGCCACGATAAGCTGGCCGCAGGCCTCGCAGGTCCAGGCCGGGATGCGGTGACCCCACCAGATCTGACGGCTGATGCACCAGTCCCGGATGTTGTCCAGCCAGTGATAGTAGGTCTTGAGCCAGTTTTCAGGCAGGATGCGGGTCATGTCGGGCACGGCGTCGCGCGCGGCGGGGGCCATCTTAGTGGCGGCCACAAACCACTGGGTGGAGACGTGCGGTTCCACCACCGTATGGCAGCGGTAGCAGTGGCCCACGGCGTGATCCAGCTCCTCAATGCCCACAAGCTGACCGGCGGCCTCAATGTCGGCCACGATCTTTTCGCGGCAGGCTTCCTTGGTCAGGCCTGCATAAATGCCAGCCTCGGCCTTCATGATGCCGTTTTCGTCAACGGCCTGAATAAAGAGCAGGTCGTGTTTTTTGCCGAGCATCCAGTCGTTGTGGTCGTGGCTGGGCGTCACCTTGAGCGCGCCTGTGCCGAACTCGCGGTCCACATAGGCGTCGGCGATAACGGGAATCTCGCGCCCGAGCACCGGCACAAGGGCCGTTTTGCCTATCATGTCGGCATAGCGCTCGTCTTCGGGATGCACGCAGATGGCCGTGTCGCCGGGAATGGTTTCAGGGCGCGTGGTGGCGATGGTGATGGAGCCGGAGCCGTCTTTGAGAAGATAGCGCACCTTCCAGAGCTTGCCCCTGCTCTGCTCGTGTTCCACTTCGTCATCGGCCAGGGCCGTATGGCAACGGGAGCACCAGTTGATGATATAGTCGCCCTTGTAAATGAGGTCTTCATTATAGAGCTGCACAAAAACTTTGCGCACAGCGGCGGAAAGACCTTCGTCCATAGTGAAGCGCAGGCGCGACCAGTCCACCGAAGCGCCGAGGGCGCGGATCTGGTCAAGAATGCGGTGGCCGTAATCTTCGCGCCATTCCCACACACGCTCGATAAAGGCTTCGCGCCCCAGGTCCTTGCGACCCCTGCCTTCCTTGGCCAGTGCGCGCTCAACCACGTTTTGCGTGGCAATGCCCGCGTGGTCGGTGCCGGGCACCCAGAGCACGTTTTTGCCCTTCTGGCGAGCATGACGGCAGAGCACGTCAATGAGCGTGACGTTGAGGGCGTGGCCGATGTGCAGCGCGCCGGTGACGTTGGGCGGGGGAATGACTATGGAATAAGGCTCGCCAGGGGCGTCCGGGTCAGGCGTGAAGGTCTTGTCTTCTTCCCAGTGTTTGCACCACCGGGCTTCCACGTCATGGGGCTCATAGCCCTTGGGGAGGGTATCCGCCATCTTGCATTCTCCGTAAAAGGCGGCAATAGTGCAGCACTATGCATGCTGCTCAGCCAATCTGTATTTTATGGGATTCGTCCCACATCTGGGGCCTCATGGCCTGGCGCGCTGTGCGCGCCATGGGACTGCCCTGCCGCCTGGTTAAGGGAAAAGAGATAGCCCAAGGCGTCCTTTTAGGCAAGCCGCAGCGTTTTTACGCTTCCGGCGCGGCCCAACAGTCTGCCGCCACAGACAAAAACGCGGCAGACCGCGCCGCCCTGCTGCTGGTCCCCGGCGGCAACGCCCGCCTCAAGGCAGCCGGACTGGGTGATGCGGGAAGAGCCGCCGTGCGCCAATGGATGGAAGCCGGCGGGAACTATCTGGGCTTCTGCGGCGGGGCCGGACTGGCCCTGAGCCATGCCGCGCCAAAGGATGGGCTGGGCATCTGCCCCTGGTCTCGTGCCGGATACCCCGAAAGGCTGCACCACCTTATTTCGGGCCATGCGCGGGTGCGCATGCTTGAAGGTGACGAATTTTCCTTTTGCCCGCAAGTACGCGGGCCTGGCGGTATGGCGGACTCCCCGGCGAATGCCGCGAGCGCCCCGGCGGGCGGCACGGCGGATGGCCCTGCCAATGGTACGGGCGGCCCAGATGGCGCAGGCGGCGCACAGGCGAATCCCTGTGAAGCGACCGACGCCGCAAACCCGCGCCGCGCCAGAGCGGCGGCCACAGCCGAAAAATCCGGCCAGTGCCCGAGCCCGCGCCAGAGCCAGCCGCAGCAGAACGCCCCCGGCAGCCCCAGCCTGCCCGTATGGTGGCCGGGACGCTTCGCCGCTGAAGAAGACACGCCCGTGCGGGTTCTGGCGTCCTACGACGCGCCCGACGCCGATTTCTGGCTGGCCGATCTGCCCTTGCAGAGCGTGCCGCCGCACATTTTCGAGCAGTGGCAGGCGCTGTACGGCGTCAACCTGTCGGCGGACTTTCTCAAGGGCCAGCCTCTTGTGGTCAGCGGCGACTACGGCCAGGGCCATTATGTGCTGAGCTACTCCCACCTGGAAACCCCGCACAGTCTGGACGCCAACGCATGGCTGGCCCAACTGCTGCGCCAGCTTACCGGGCTTTCGCCATCCCGCGCCGACGTGCCCCTGTGGCAATTGCGCCATCCCTGCCACGCCTGGCCGGAAGGCAGCCGCAGCGCCCCGCTGCTTGCGGCCCTGCGCCACATGCGCGGCCTGCTGGACCTGGCCGTGGAGCACCATCTTTTCTTTGCCCGCACCCACTGGCTGTGGGGCTGGCGCGCCGGTCTGCCGGGCGCGGCCTGCAACAACCTGCACGCAGCCCTGTGCACGGCTGCCAGCCTTGCGCCCTCCCCCGCCGCGCTGGCCTACTGGCGGGAAGTGGGGCCGCGCTTCAGCAAATTGGCCGACTTGTTCGCCGCCGGGGCCGAGGGCTACTTTCTGGCCTGCCGACTGGCCGAAACCCTCCATCCCACGCTGCCGGACGCCGTGGACAGACGCGGCCTGGACAACCAGCGGCAGGCGCTTTTTGGGCATCCTATGAGCGGCGGCGGCCTGATGGAAGAACTGCTGGACATCACGGAAGAGCTGATTTTTCTGTCGCAGGACGCGACCCCGTGCGACCTCCGCTAGGGCTGCGGTAATACGGCGGCAGTACGGCAGGCGCTTCTGCGTGGGCCGCGCTGTTGACCGCAAACATGCGCTCTCAGGCAGGCCATTTGCGGACTTGCGAACGGCGCGCGCAGCCCCGTTTTTTCCGGCAGGCCTGACCACGGAACGCCAGACAACGGCAGGCCTGGCCAGGACAGGATTCGACCCCGCAGGCTGGACAGTGTCGGCAACCCGGGCGTTCAGCGGCCAACGCGCCGCCCGTGCCCGCCCGTGCCCTGCCCGCGCCCTGCCGATATTCGGCCCGCGTTGTAGCCGTGTTCTGTCCGCACGTTGCCTGTGCCCTGGCACTGCCGTGCCCGCGCCATACCTGTCGCAGGCGATACAACGCAAGCCGGGCCAATGGCGTACGCTCCTGACTCAGGACTCTTCAGGCACAGAATTTCCCCGGCGCAGGATTTCTCAGACCCACAACCCCACGGCGTGAACATGTTGGCATTTGATCTTGACCGCATCGGCTATCTTGACGCATTCGCCCTGCAGGAGCGGGTACTGGCCTGGGTACAGGAAGGCGGTGACGATGTCCTGCTGGTGCTGGAACACCCGCCCACAGTGAGCATCGGCAAGAATTCCGGCGCGGAAAATGTGCCCCCCCATCTGGAATCCCTGTGCAAGGGCCATGTGGATGTGGTGCAGAGCACCAGAGGCGGCAATGTGACCTGCCATTTTCCCGGTCAGCTGGTGGCCTATCCCATCATTGACCTGAAAAAGCGCTCCGGCGGCATCCGTGCCTATGTGCATGACCTTGAAGAGGCCGCCATCCGCATGCTGACGCATTTTAACGTGACCGCCGCCCGGCGTGAGGGCTTCCCCGGCGTATGGACCGACGGCAGAAAAATCGCCTCCCTGGGCATTGCCGTAAAAAAATACGTGACCATGCACGGTCTGGCCCTTAACGTGGCCAAAGACCTTTCGCTTTTCAATTTTGTCACGCCCTGCGGGCTGGACGGCGTTTCCGCCACTTCCATTGCCAGAGAATCCGCGCAGGCCGCGCCGCCTATGGACGCGGTCAAACTGGCCTTTATCAGGGAGTTTCACGCCGTTTTTCACCCCGCCGCCAGCGGGGAGCCCCCCGTCATGCAGACGCGCGACAGCCTTATGACCCTGCTTCACAGCGTATAAAGGACGGAAACGTGAACAGCAAAACCACCGCCTCCCCCTGCTGCGGCGACGCCACGCAAAAGCCCCTGCGCATGCCCCCCTGGCTGCGCCGCCCCCTGGCCTCCGACAAGCGCTTTTTCACCACCACGGGCCTTGTGGACGACCTGGGCCTCTTCACCGTATGCAAGGCGGCCAACTGCCCCAACAGGCAGGAATGCTACTCTGCGGGCACGGCCACCTTTCTGATCCTGGGCGAAACGTGCACGCGCAACTGCCGCTTCTGCAACATCCACCCGGGCCAGACCCTTGCGCCAAGCCCCGACGAGCCGGAGCGCGTGGCCAAGGCGGCCCAGACTCTGGGCCTCAAGCACATCGTCATAACCTCGGTCACGCGGGACGATCTTGAGGACGGCGGCGCGGAGCATTTTGCCCGCACCATCGCCGCTGTCAGAAGCGCCTTGCCCACAAGCAGCATTGAGGTGCTCATTCCCGACTTTCAAGGGGATGAAGCCGCCCTGCGCACGGTCATGGCCGCCGCGCCCGACATCATCAATCATAATGTGGAAACGCATCCGGCCCTCTACAGCCGCGTTCGGCCCCAGGCCCGCTACGAACAGAGCCTGGAACTGCTGCGCCGCGTACACGCTGCGGGCGGCGTGGCCAAGAGCGGCCTTATGGTGGGCCTTGGCGAAACCGACGATCAGGTGCGTCAGGTGGTGGATGATCTGCACGCCGCTGGCTGCTCCATCATCACCATCGGCCAGTACCTGCCGCCCAGCAAGGAACACCACCCCCTCGACCGCTATGTGACCCCGGAACAGTTTGACGCCTACGCCGCGTACGGAAAATCCCTGGGCATTAAGCATGTGTTTTCCGCCCCGCTGGTGCGCAGCAGCTATCAGGCAGGCAGCTTTATTTAGTTTGTGGGGAAGAAGTGTTTTGTGGGAAAGAGCTTTGTGGGGGAGGGACCCTTTTGCAAAAGGGCCCCTCCCCCACGCCCCACCACCTAAAACTTTTATTTTCAGTATAGTACAAGGCTTTCTGATTCGAAGCGGGGGCCAGAGGCGAGGTTTAGAGCATTTTAACTTTGAAAAAGTGTAAATTCTCTAACGCTGCACAAAAGTGCAGCGCGCCACAACGTGGCGTGGATTCAGCCGAAAATCGCATTTTTCGGCTGAATGAATACTTTGAAATGTGAAGCATTTCAAAATTAATCTGCCCTCAGAGACGGCGCTATTCAGGCATCACGCGATATCAAAAGCACCATGCTCTCGCGTTGCGGGAACAGGCGCATGCCGCCAGCGAACATCCGCGCCACAGCGCTTGCGCCACCGGGGAATTGACATTTTGCGCCAAGCGAATAAGCTTGATTGAACGGGGATGGAGTTCCCCTTGAACCGCGTTCGCTGATAACTCCTGCCACTGCTTCGGCGTTGTCAGGTATTTTTTTGAGATAATCACGCCCAAGGGTGTGGTTATCTTTTTTTGCGCGTATTTTTTATGGGAGGATGCCATGCTGCACACAATGCCAACCCCTGGAACTTACGGAATATGCGGAGCCTGTATTCAGCACGTCTTGCCAGTAAGGCCGCCAGCAGGGGCCTGCGCAGGTAGTGTCCGACACGGGAGCGTCGCCTCGCCGAATCATGATGCCGGAAGGAGCGCCTGCATATGCTGAAATCCGTCATTGCCATAAGTCTGGGAGCGTCAGCAGGCTCGGTGCTGCGCTGGGGGCTGGGACTCATGCTCAACGCGCTGTTCCCGCCAATCCCTATGGGCACGCTTGCGGCCAACCTCATCGGCGGCTACTGCATAGGTCTGGCCGTCAGCTTTTTTGACTTTTTTCCGACTCTGCCCCCGGAATGGCGGCTCTTGTGCATCACCGGATTTCTGGGCGGGCTCACGACCTTTTCCACATTCTCCGCTGAAGTGACCGCTCTTTTGCAGCAGCAGCGCCTTGTCATGGCTGTGGGCGCCATCGGGCTGCACGTTTTCGGCTCCCTGCTGATGACGCTTCTGGGCATCGCCACGTTTGCCCTGCTCAAAAACCTGCATATTTAGGAGGTTCCCATGCAAGGCTATCAATTGACGTTCTTCACGCAGCAGACCCGCCTTCACGGCGCTCTCACCATTGCGGAATGGCTGACTGCAGAAGCCAAAAAGCTTGGCATCAGCGGCGTAACCGTAACTGCGGCGCAAAGCGGCTATGGCCGCGACGGCAAACTGCATTCCGCCCATTTTTTTGACCTCGCCGCGCAGCCTATGGAAGTCACTATGGCTGTCACCACAGAAAAATCAGACCTGCTGTTTGAAAAAATTGCCGCAGAGCGCCTCAAGATTTTTTATGTAAAGACGCCCATTGAATTCGGCGTCACTGGCGAAGAATAGCGCCGTTCACGCTGAGGAAACTGGCAAATGAAAAACGGAATTTTCAGCCTGCCGCGCAACATCTGGCTCATTGGCCTGATAAGCCTGTGCAATGACAGCGCGAGCGAGATGCTATACCCGGTCATTCCGCTCTACCTGTCTTCAGTACTGATGGCCGGGCCTCGCGCGCTTGGCGTCATCGAAGGGATAGCCGAGGCCACGGCAAGCCTGCTGAAGCTGTTTTCAGGCGTCATCATGGACCGCACCCGTACAGCAAAGCCCTGGATTATCCTGGGCTACAGCCTGGCCGGATTCGGCCGCCCCCTGATCGCCTTTGCCGGAAGCTGGGGCTGGCTTCTGCTTATCCGTTTTGCCGACAGGGTGGGCAAAGGCCTGCGAACTTCCCCACGGGACGCCCTGCTGGCCTCCTGTGCAGCGCCCGGCCAGCGCGGGCTGGCCTTTGGCCTGCATAGAGCCATGGATAATGCAGGAGCGGTTATCGGCCCGCTGTTGGCCTTCGTTCTGTTGTCGCGGGAGGTTCCGCTTGGGCATATCTTCTTGTGGGCCATAGTTCCCGCGCTCATCTGCCTTGTTCTTTCGCTGAAAATACGGGAAACCGCCCCTGCGACGCCCGCTCCAAAGCGCGTTAGCTTTGATTGGCGCCTGGGCGACATGCCGCCGGTATTCAAAAAATACCTTGTGGTTGTCGCCCTTTTTACGCTCGGCAATTCTTCAAACATGTTTCTGCTGCTTCGCGCCAAGGAAGTCGGAATGCCGTCAGAATATGTGCCGCTGCTTTGGGCGGCCGTGTCTGCGGTTGCCATGATTTTTTCCATCCCCCTGTCGGCACTGTCGGACAAGGTCGGACGCATCACGGTTTTGGTCTGCGGCTATACGGCATATGGCATATTTTACTTTGGAATCAGCGCCATAGAAAATAATACAGGCGTGCTTTTTCTCCTGTTTGGCTTCTACGGCCTGTTTATGGGCGCCACTGAAGGGGTCGAAAAAGCCCTGGTGGTTGATCTCGTGGCAGAAGGCCGCCGGGGAACGGCTTTTGGCTGGTTCAACCTGACGACCGGCCTGTTCCTTCTTCCCGCCTCGGTACTCTTTGGTTTTTTATACCAGGGCATATCGCCAATGTGCGCATTTCTGTTTTCAGGCTGCTGCGCCATTGCCGCAGCCTTGCTGCTTATATTTTTCGTGGCGAACAGGCGTCCATAACTGCCTCAATGCCTTTTTGCGCAAAACGTACGGTACTGACGGTTTTATTGGATTAAGCATAGCCAGCTGCATGATCGGCTAGTTCAAACAGACGCTTCGAGCCAGCGCAGGCAGGCAAAATCCAGATGGCGGCACAAATCCGGATGCCCGGCACGGGCGTAAGACCGTACCGGGCATCCAAAGAGCTGATGAAACAGGGGTGTCCTTATTTTACCGTCACCACAGTGGAAGCTGCCAGCGTCTCCTTGGTAAGTTCCTGACCAAGGCCGGGCAGTTCCGGCACCGAATACATGCCCTTTTCCGGCATATAGTTGTGTACGCAGGTGCTGGTATTGGGCTCCAGCAGGGCATACCGGTGCAGCTCGTGAATCATGAAGTTGGGAATGGCCGCCTCCATATGCAGAGCCGCCGCCGTGGAAATGGGGCCGCCACAAACGTGGATCTGCACCGTCACATCATAGATGTGGGCCATGTCGCAAATCTTTTTCACTTCTGAAATGCCGCCGCAGGTGCAGATATCCGGCTGGATGACGCTCAGCGAGCCGTCTTCAAAAAAGGGCCTGTAGCCCCAGCGCCAGTAGATACGCTCGCCTGCCGCCAGAGGAATGGCCACATTGTCTGAAATTTTCTTCATCTGCTTGGGGTTCAGGGGCATGGTAGGTTCTTCATAGTAAAGCACGCCCAGCTCTTCAATCATACGGCCAAACTGGATTGCCGGAGTGGTTGACGTAAAGGAATGCATTTCAACTATGATATCCACGTCCGGGCCTATGGCCTTGCGCATGGCCGCCAGCCTGTCGTATCCCCTGCGCAGGATGCGGTCGGGCAGAACGCCCTGAAGGTCCTGCTGGTTCCACTTGCCCTCGCCGTCCATAGCGATTACGTCCACCTTGATGGCGTCGTACCCTTCTTCCACGGCGATCAGCGCGGCCTCGGCATACTGTTCCGGTTCAACCAGCATGGCCTTGTCCTTGCCGCTGCCCCAGCCAAACTGAAGCTGACTGGCATAGGCGCGTATCTTGTCGCGGGTTTTGCCCCCAAGGAGCTGGTACAGGGGCACGTTGAGCGCCTTGCCCTTTATATCCCACAACGCGAGGTCGATGCCGCTCATGGCAGCGGAAAAAATGCCGCCGCCGCCCTGCCCCCAGAACGTTTTGCGCAGCATTTTTTCCCATATGGCTTCGCTGCGCATGGGGTCCATGCCCAGAAGCATCCCCGCCAGATCCCTGGCCACGCCGAAGCCCCCGGACGCGCCCACGCCATAGGCCAGCCCCACTTCGCCGTATCCGCTGATGCCTTCGTCTGTATTGATCCTTACAACCACCGGACGCCATTTGCTGGTTGCGGACTGAAAATCATTGGCAACATCAATAATATCAATGCTTGTAATCTTCATATACGTCTCCTGTGAACATCCTTAGTACTTTTGCAGGGCAAGAATGCCCGCTGCCACCGTGGCCGCCGCGCCAGTGAAGACAAGGCAGAGCAAACCGCCGCCATAGTGGCCGGTAGTGGAGATGAAAAAGCCGATCATGGCAGGGGCCAGCGAGGCCAGACCATTGGCCAGGCCGTTCATGATGCCCGACGCCGTGGACATTGAAGAGGTAGGGATTATGCCCTGAAGCAGGGTCCAGGCCACGGGCGTGCCCATGGTGCAGAAGGCCACGGCCAGAGCCAGCAGCACAGCGGACAAATACTTGTGTTCCGTGGTGGCCCCCAGATACACGCAGATGCCCGCGCAAAACATGGCTGCCATAAGAATGGGGGCGCTTCTGCCCACCTTGTCCGCCAAAACGCCGCTGAATACCTTGAATATGACGGAGAGCACGAAAGGCAGCGAGGCCAGCCAGCCCATTTCCTGCCAGCTGAAGTTTCTGGCGGTTTTGAGGTAGCTTGGCAGCCAGGTGATAAGTCCCCAGTACATGCACTGGAGGCAAAGGTACCAGAACACCAGCAGCCAGTAGCGGTAGTTGCCCACAAAGCCTTTCAGCCGTTCTTTGAGCGGGATGGCTTCGCCCTTGGGAGCGGGCGTGTCCTGACCCTCTTCAATCAGCGAAAGCTCGGCCTCATTGATGCTCCTGTGCTTCCGGGGCGTGTCCGCAGTGTGTCGCCAGAGCAGGTACAGCGGAATCAACCCCAAAACCAGACACACCCAGAAATTCGAGCGCCAGCCGAACGCGGCGATCAGGTAGGCAAAAAAAGGCATGGCTATGGCAGGAGCAACGGACTGGCCCACAACCCAGGCGGCATTGGCCCGTCCTCGTTCCTGCTTTGGAAACCAGTTTTTTACGAACACGCTTTGCAGCGGGTAGTACACGCCCTCGCCAATGCCGAGCAGTACCCGGCTGGCAATGATCAGCGTGAAGGTGGAGGCAATGCCGCCCATGAACAGTGATACCGTCCACAGCCCGATGCAGAGCATCATGGATTTGCGCGGGCCAAGATAGTCTCCAAGCGGCGACAGCAGTACGTTAGCCACACCGTACGCCGCCAGAAACACCGACATCATCATGCCGATCTGTACCGGAACGCCCTTGATGCCCATCTCAATCAAAAAGGGATCATTGGCGGCCAGCACCGAAACGTTGACTCTGTCCAGATAAGCGATAAATATACCAATGAACAAACAAAAAACAATGACAAAACGTTTTTTTGTAGGTATTTCCTGCTGTGACGCGCTATGTAAACCAGGCATCACTTCTGTGTTCATGGTTTTTCTCCCTCTGAGAATTTTGTTAATTGATAATGCGCATCAATTTTCTTCTAAATGAAGAATGGCACTCCATTTTACATAGACATTGTGAAGCATGCCGGCTTAACTTCCTTGAAATATGTCGTAGTATGCACTCTACGTACTATGCTGATACTGGTAAAATTGTTTTTACTTCTCGATTGATAACTTCAAGTTATCAATCGTCAAAAAACAAGAGGAAAATCAATGCAAATGACTTTGCGCCAGATAGAGGCTTTTCTCATGGTGGCCGACATGCGCAGCTTCACAGCCGCAGGAACGGCGCTTCATATAACTCAGAGCGCGGTCAGCAACCTCATCAAGGATCTGGAAGGGCAAGTGGGGGTGCCGCTTTTTGACAGAACGTCACGTTTTGTCTCCCTGTCGCCTGATGGCCGGGAGTTTTACGGGCTGGCGCAAAAGGCCTTTCATGAATTTCTGTTGATGGAAAAATACGCGGGCGACCTCTGCAGTCTGCGCGCCGGCCGCGTGCGCATCGTAGGAGCGCCGCTTATCGCCTGCACCCTGCTGCCTTTGCTGCTGGCGCACTTTACGCGGGCGCAGCCCAATATTCGCGTGGAGCTGGTGGACCAGCCCATGGCGCAGGTGCAGTCAAGCATCCAGCAGGGGGATGCGGAGGTCGGTTTTGGCCCGGCTCGCCATCAGGAAGCCGGAATAACCGCACAACATTTTTTCTCCACTCCGGTGAGCATGCTCTCGCGGCCTGACCACCCCCTGGCTGGCCGCTACAGCACCTGGGACGAGGTAAAAAAAGTGCCTATCATCGCTGTTGGCAGGGAGTCCGTCGGGTATATCGCAGCCGACGTAGGGCCACAGCCGCCGTTTCTTATCGGCCATGTGGTCAACCAGATGCCAACCGCGTTTGCCCTTGCCGCCTCGGGCTGCGGCGTGGCTCTTGCCGGGCGATTTTCGCTTCTGCTGGCCAGGGGATACGGGCTTACGGCCACATTGCTGCACGAACCGGTTTTACAGCGCAAGATGCAGCTGTACACCCCGGGGCTCCGCAAACTCTCTGACGCGGCGCGGGCCTTTGTCAGCTTTGCCAAGGCCTTTGTGCGCGCCCACGACCCCAACACCCTGGATTCCGAAGACATAGTCACCCTGGCCCCCGCACCGGACAACAGCGCGGACGCCCTCGGCCGCTGAGACGTTCTCGCCATAAACCTCTCTGAGATACGCCAGTACTGACCTCGCATTGACGCCCGTATTGACGCCCAGGTTGATCTCGCATTGACGCCCGCCGTGGACACGGCTTGCTCCCAGTCGGCCTTTCTTGATGCGAGCCGGGCCTGTTCCATCCCGTCAATGGGCTGTAAACAAAGAATGCCCGGCAAACCGGACATTCTTTGCAGAAACTCTGCGTCTCTTTGCATGCGTGCCGCCCGTGCAGCACCGACCTGACGTGCACGCCGCGCACGACGCATGCGTATTCTCAAAAGTTACCTGGGTCTGGCGCCTAAAGCATGCCCAGAGCGTGGAACAACCACACAAAGCCCGTGAGCGTCAGAATGCTCACGCCATTGGTCACCACGGCTGTGAGGGCGGCCTCTTCAGGCACGGCGCTGTAAACCTGGGCAATGACGCTGACCAGCAGGGCCGTCGCCGTAGCGCTGATAAGCACGGGAATAACCAGCCACAACCCCGTGACGCCCATGGCGTACAGGATGCCCCAACACAGCAGGGGATGCAGCACCAGCTTGCAGAAGATGAACCATGCCTGCCGAAGCGCCACCCCGCCCTGCGAGCGGCGGGTAGCAATGGCGAGCTTTTGCCGCAGATCAAGCCCCAGGGCCAGCAGCATGCAGGGAGCAGCCGTGTAGCCCACCAGACTTATGGCACGGTCCAGTGGTTCCCACAGGCCCAGTCGCGACAGGGAGAGCACCGCGCCCACCAGAGTGGCAAGCAGCAGGGGATTGCCCAGAATGAAGATGCGCACCAGGCTGCCGGCAAAGGTCAGCGGGCTGCCGCCTTTCCAGGCCAGAGAACCGGCCAGAACGTCAAGCCGGGCCTGCGCCAGAATAATGACTACATTGGGCGTGAGGATGGCGAGGCCCGCCACCAGCATGGCTTCGCTGTTGCCGGGCCAGAGGTTGGACACAATGGGCAGCCCCACAAAGGCCGCGTTGCAGGCCGAGCAGGAAAACCCGCTGATGACGGCGGGGCCGATTCCCCGGCGGCAGAACAGCTTGTCTCCCATATACCCAAGCACATAGACGAACAGCTGCGAGCCGATGAGCCCAAGCCAGAAGCCGCCCCTGGACAGGTCTTCGGGGCGTGCGCCGGCCAGCAGATGCAGGATGAGCAGCGGCAGGGCCACCTTGAGCACGTAGACGCCAAGCACCGGCCCGGCGTTTTCGGGTAAAACGTCGCGCGCCCTCAGCAGCGCGCCAAAGGCAATGACGCAAAAAACGGGGATAACTGCAAAAAGTGCATGAAACATATCAACTCTCAACCATTGCAATACGGTAATTTTTTGGAGCAGATCCATGCTGAATCTGCTCTGGCGTCTCATCTGGCAGACGCCAGCCACAAGGCGACGGACACAAACGCCTTTGTGCCGCCAAACGTTGGAACAAGGCCTTCAGCCCTCAGGGCCGACAAACTTTGAGCATATGCATTCTCAAGGGTTAGACCTCGCCCGTCACAGCGTCCGCTCGCGCAAGCAGGCGGCAGGGCCGCCTGCATCCGCAACGCGGCTGTCATGCTCCCCCCAAACGATTCCGTCAAGGGCGCGGGAGACTCGGCGGGCGATGGCTCAATCTACGTTTACGCCTTCACTGCGGGCAGCCATTCACGCGGCCGCCGGGGCATTGCAACACAACATGCCCAAAAGGCTGCGCTCCAGGGCGGGCACACTTCATATTTCCATCAGTACGCCGCCGCAAGCAGGGCCAGCATGCTCTTCATGCCGTGCCCTGTCCAGCCCAGCACAAAAACGTCACAATGTCCGGCTGGCTCCGGCAGCCCTTGCCGCGACGAAGCAAAACCCCCGATCCTGAGACCGGGGGTTTGCAATGTCACTGTCCGGTCTGCACCGGCAGTTCAAAAACGCGGTTCGCGCTTACTTTTTGTCAGTCTTGCCAGCGGGCTTGTCGGCGGGGGCGGCGGGCTTTTCCGCAGCCTTGTCGGCGGGCTTGGACGCTTCGGCGGCAGGGGCGGCAGCGGCATCGCCAGCGCCTTCGGGCGCCACAGGCTTGAAGTCCACCTTCTGCTTGTTCATGGCCGCGATGATATCGGCGGTCACGTCAGCCTTGGGGTCAAAAGAGGCCGCCGCTTCGGAACTGATGATAAGGGCATAACCCTTTTCAGTGCGGTACGCATTGACGATGCGCTGCATGGTGTCATACAGCACGTTGACCACGTTCTGCTGTTCCACCTGCATACGCTGCTGCGACATCATGTAGACTGTCTGCAGTTCTTTCTGGGCGTCAGCGTCATTGGCGTTCTTTTCAAGGCGTCCCTGAATGGCGTTCAGCTGTTCCTGCATCTCGGCCTGAAGAGCTTCAAGGTGTTTTACCCCGGCCTTTCCGGCTTCGCTGTCACGCATGATGCGCGTCATATCCACGACCGCCAGCTTGGACTGGGACGTGCCTTCGCCCTGTTGGCAGGCAATAAGCATCAGGCTCAGCAGCAGGGCCAGCGGCATAAAATAACGGATTCGCATGGTAATGGATACTCCTCTCAGAATTGCCGTGTTACGCTGAACAGCCCGCACGGCGGTGTTGCCAATGGTGTACGTTGTTTTTACAGCCACCTCAACCGTTTTTTCCCAACCAATCCCAGTTGGTGCATAAAACCCGGCAGGGGACGCTCCTCCGGCGCATGGCGGCAAATCAGGCACGCAGACGTTTACGGGCGCATGATTATTGCGGCGTTTCGTCCAAGTGACGGCCTGCCCGCACAAGCAGCCCGCAGCAGCGCCTTTTTTCGAGAAGCGTTTAGCGCGGCCCCCGGCTGTGCCTGAGCCCTGACGGCAGCGTCGCTCCCCGCTGCCTATTGCAGTGCGGCGTAGTGCCCCTTCATCCGCGCCACCTTGGCCACATAGGCGCGTGTTTCGGCCACGGGCAGGCGGTGGGTGAGGTCTTCATACAGTTCTTCGGCCGTCATGGCGTTGATGGCATCCAGGGCCTCCTCATTGGTTTTGCCAAAGAGGCGCAGAAAGCGGTTGGGCCCCATATTGTACGCCGCTACCGCGCAGTATTCGCGCGCGCGCGGATCATACACTCCGGCAAAATAGCGCGTGAGCAGGATATGAAGATAGGTGGTGCCGTAACGGATGTTGACCTCCGGCACGCTGAGTTCGTCAAAACTGATGTCGCCCGTATGCCCGTACAGATACTTGTGCACTTCGCCGCTGGCGGTATCCGGCAGTATCTGCATGAGCCCCATGGCCGATTTGTCGCTTACAAGGGTGGTTGAAAAGGAACTTTCGCTGTGGATGATGGCATATACCAGTTCGGTGCTGAGGTTGTACCGCCTGGCAAAATTTTCCACCAGCTGCTGATAACGTACGGCCCTGGCTGGCAGGCTGCCGTAAACAAGGTTGTCGTCATCCGCCAGCGCGCCGTCTTTTCCCATCCGCCCCGGACGCGCCCTGCCGTCCGCCCGAGGAATAAAGGGGCTGTACCCTTCCAACAGGGTTTCAGCGGCAAGCCAGCGCAGGGGCAGACCCCTGGCGTCCAGAGCGTCGCCATACTGCGGCGGCTGCACGGCCAGAAGAAAAGGCATGGAGAATCCGTCCAGCGCAAGCAGGGGGGCAAGCTGAACCAGGGAATCCTGACCTTCGGCAAAAAGCCCGTCCGGCTCCATCCCTGCGGGCCGGGGTGACACGGCGGTGGCGACTGCGGGCGAAGCCGCAAGGCGCAACGACCACAGGCGCGATCCGTTGCCCTGCGAAACAATGGGAGCAGGCATATCCTCAGGCCGCAGGCTGGCCACAACGAGGCTCACCCGGCGGCGCACCTCATACCCTTCCTTCTGCGGCACAAAGCCCGCCAAAAGCCCCAGGAGCAGCAACGCGCCGCCAAGGCAAGAGGCTATGATGAGAAGAGTTTTATGGGGCTTCATGAGTGTTCCTGTGATCTGCGGGCCTTGGCCTTGAACTTTTGGCGTGACTGACACAAAGGCCTCGGCGCGCGCTCCGGCGCGGCGACTCGGCCAAATCCTGCCCATGCCCGATATTTTCCGGCGCGTTGTTCACGTTGCCGGCGGGCGTCATTGCCATGCGCGACGCACAAACAACGTTGCGGGCCGCATTTTATCAAATGCAAATTCACTGCCACTCAAAAAATATGCTTAGTTTATAACAAGTTAAAGACAACAACAAAAACCCTGCGCCACAATGGTCAAAATAATGAATGCCGTTGACCTGCCGGGCATTCAGGAATATGCTTATTAGTCTGCGGCAAGTCCTGCCTTTTTTGTCTACAGGACTGCGGGCCATAAAAGCAGACCTGCCTCACAGTAAAAGAACATCAAGGCGGCTGTGGCGTGAAAGGCCGCAGCCTTTTATATTTCTCTAGCGCGGCCATGGCCGCCCTGCGGAAAACGGAGTACGCGGTGGCACAGCACACCAAAGAATATATCCGCGAGGAAATCATCCGGCTTCTGAAGTACGCTCCGCCAGAAATGCGCGTGGCCGTTCTTGCCCTGTTGCCCGCTACCAAGCGGACCCTCAACCAGGGCTACAGGCCCACCATGCGCGGCGTGCCGCTGCGCAGCTGGCGCTGCCTGCTGCACCTGCTGTCTTCCGTGGCGTCAATGCAGAGCGATACGGAAATGCTGCTGCGTGTTTCCAGCGACCTGCTCGCCATTGCCGACCGTATGGCCCCTCCCGGCGAAGTGCTGCGCCAGAGCGCCGAAATTCTTGTGCACGCCATGCATGCCGAGCTCTATGTCTGCCGCCTGCGCAACAGCAGGGGCGAGTGGGTGGCGCGCTCGGCCAACCATGTGAGCGGAAAATCCATTCCCATCGTGGCCCCCATGCTGGAAGAAAGCCTGCGTGAACACCCGGTCATGAACGCCATCCTGCAAAGGCACACGCGCTACGTTGTTTCCAACAACCTTCAGGCCCTTGAAAGGGGCGGCGACTCCTTTGATTGCGTCATCTACAAGGAGGGCTACCGCTCGCGCCTGGCCTTTGTGCTGCGTGAGCGCAATGACAAGCCCCCTTTTGGCCTTGTCATGCTGTACACCACAAGGGAGTACGGCTTCGAGACTTTTGACGAGCGCTTTCTGGGCAAGTGCGCGCGCCTTGTATCCCTCACCGTGGGCCGCCGCATAGCCGTCGCCCGCGACACCCTGGAAAAAGCCGCCGGCGCCATGGCCCACTATGGCAACAACGCCCTCAACATCATGCGCAACCAGGCGGAATACTGCGGCGAGCTCGTTGAGGATATCGACGCCAACCAGGCCCGCGCCCTGCGTCTTGCGCGGGAACTGATGGCGGAGTTTCCCGAAGATACGCGCGGCCGCATACTGGCCCTTGAGCTGGAGAACGCCCTCGCCCACGCCGACCTCACCGAACTCGCCGGGCATCTTGGCGGCGTGCTGGAAGGCACGCGGCGCATGACCCGCATCATCAATTCACTGAAAAAATCCGTAGAACGCCCGCGTCTCATGCATTACGCCTTGGGGCACGACGTTCTGCGTCTGGAAGACGACCTGCCAAGGGAGGATTAGCATGCGCCTCACGGGCATCTTTCCTTTTCTCGCCACGCTTAAAACATACTCCCCACGTGACTTCAGGGCGGACCTCATGGCCGCCATCACCGTCACGCCCATGGCCGTTCCCCAGGCCATGGCCTACGCCATCATTGCTGGAGTGCACCCGCAGTACGGCATATACGCCTGCATGCTGCCCGTGATCCTTGCGGCCCTGTGGGGGTCTTCGCGCTTCATGGCCGCCGGGCCCACCAACGCCATCTCCATGGTGATCTTTTCCACTATGGCCACGGTGAGCGTGGGCGGCGTACACATCATCAGCCTGCCCGAAGAAGTGCGCATGACCTATGTTTTCGGCCTGGCGCTCTTTTGCGGCCTCATACAGGTGGGCATGGGCCTGGCGCGGCTGGGCGACCTTGCCAACTTCATTTCCCATTCGGTCATGGTGGCCTTTACCACGGGCGCGGCCCTGCTTATCGGCATGGGCCAGGTCAAAACGGTTCTTGGCATACCCGGCCCCAAGAAGGCGGGCTTTTTCCACCAGATATTCGACGTGCTGCACGGCTTGCCGCAGGCCAACTACTGGTGCGTGGGGCTGGCGGCCCTGACCATAGTGCTGGCCATAAGCTTCAAGCGCATCTCCCGCCGCTTTCCCGCTTCGCTGGCCGCTCTGGCCGTTGTCACTGCCATTGCCTGGCATTTCAAGGTTGACCAGTACGGCGTCCGCCTTGTGGGAATCATCCCCAACGTCATTCCGCCTCTGTCAGTGCCCCCGGCCTTTGATCTCTCCGCCGTGCGTGATCTCTTCATGCCGGCCCTGGCGCTGGCCCTGCTGGGCACGGTGGAGTCCCTGGCCATCGGCAAGCAGCTTGCCAGCGTCAGGAACGACAGTTTCGACGGCAGTCAGGAACTCATAGGACAGGGGCTCGCCAACATGGCTGCGGGCGTCACCTCGGGCATACCGGGCTGCGGCTCGTTCACGCGCAGCGCGCTCATGGTCACATCGGGCGGCCGCACCCGCCTGGGCACAGTCTTTTCGGGCGTGCTGGCCCTGCCCATGCTCTTTGTGCTGGCCCCCTTCTTCGCGTGGCTGCCCCTGCCTGCCCTGGGCGGCATCCTGCTTATCATCGCCGCAGGCATGATAGACATTGAGGCCATACGCCTGTGCCTCGTGGCCACGCGCATTGACCGTATCGTGTTGTCAATGACCTTTGCGTCCACCCTTATTTTTGACCTTGAAAAGGCCATCTTCATCGGCGTGCTGCTGTCTCTGGTGCTCTTTATCTACAAGACCGCCCACCCGCGCGTGCGGCGGCTGCGCGCCAACGACCCGCTGCTGCGCGAAGCCCCTGCTGGACTGCCTGATGGCATTGCCGTCTATGTTATTGAGGGCACGCTTTTTTTCGGCGCCATCCACGAACTGGAACGCCAATTGTATGAAGAGGACGAAGAGCCAGCCCGCCTTGTGGTTCTGCACCTGTCCCGCGTTTTCTGGCTGGACGCTTCCGGGGCCCACGCCCTGTCGCAGTTCGTCGAACGCTGCTACTCACGCAGCATCCCTGTCATTCTTGTGGTGGGCAGCCGTTCCGTCAGGCGCATACTTGAACGCACGGGCATACTTGACCACCTCAGCAATGGTTTTGTCGCCGAAACCACCAATGAAGGTCTGCGTCAGGCCGTCGCCCTTCTGAACAGGGTTGCCTGCCGTGATGACGAGTGTGTCTACCCCGTGCCCGGCCTTGCGGTTCAGGGGGCTTCATCCGGCGCGGGAGCGCCCGGGCAGCCGGGAGCCATTTCAGGCCCTGCCCAGGAAGCGGACGCTGGCGCAGAGGACGCGTCGCCCGTTCTGGAAGCTACGGAGGCAGGGGCCGCAGCCAGCACAGCCCCCACCCAGCTTGACCAGGTGCCCCTGGACATCCATGATGTCGATAAGGCCAACGCGGCGCAGTCCCAGAGCAGCGCGGACGACGAAGCTTCCCCTGACGACGCCCCGACAGGGGCGGACGCTCCCGCCGCGACTGTTTCGGACAGCGGCGCGGCCCTTGCCGCTGAAGCGCAGGCCGAGCCCATGTCTGGTCAGGTTGCCGAAGCCAGCATAACCATTGTCGGCCCCCGCCCGCCTGCGGCCTTTCCCGGCCCGGACGAACTGCAAGGGCCGTCTGTGCCCGAAACGGACCCGACGACGCGAAAATAACAGAAGAACAGCGGCATACCGGCGCAGCCGGTGAAACCATGGCACGTTTGCAGAATATATCGGCAAGCGGTATCTGTGGCTTGCGCCCGCAGGCTTCGGCAGTGGCCGCACCTGCGGGGCGTGTCTGCAGGCTGTATCCGTGAGATGTGCCTGTGGGCTGCACCCGCTGGCGCGCTGTTTCGCAGCAGGCAGGCAGCTACCAGACCGGATTGCCTGTAAAAAGCTCCATATTTCGAGTTACGATTCTGCCGGGCAATGCGATTTTTGGCAGAATCCGCGCCATGTTGCGCGCGTGCGCTCTCGTGCAGGGGTAGAGCCTTTGCCCTTTTTCAAAGGTAAACGCCTCTGACTTTCGCAATGAATATTTTTTAAAGGCACGATGCCGCAAAGGCGCAGTGCCCCTAAACATCAGGCAACGATTTTCGAAGGATTCCCGTGAGCAAGGTCTTTTCTCTGCCCCCCTGCCCCTGCAACCCGCCAACCCTGCCCATGGGGCGTGAGCATCCCTGGCTGGCCCCCCTGGCCGGATACAGCGACCTGCCTTTCAGGTTGCTCTGCCGCGAATACGGAGCCGCCGTCTGCGTGACGGAAATGGTCAGCGCCAAGGGACTGGTCTATGAAAGCCCCGGCACCAACGAACTCTTGATGAGCCTGCCCGAAGACCAGCCGCTGGTGGTGCAGCTTTTCGGGGCCGAGGCCGCCTTTCTGGGCAGGGCCGTCACCTTGCTGCGCGAGGCCGGGTACGGCTGGTTTGACCTCAACATGGGCTGCTCGGTTTCAAAGGTGCTGCGTCAGGGCGCGGGCGCTGCCATGCTCGGCGATACGGGCAATATTCTTGAGGTGGCCCGCGCCATGCTGGCCGCCGCCGGGCCGGGCCGGGTGGGCTTCAAACTGCGCCTGGGCCTGGACGATGCGCGCCCCGTTTTGCCTGACCTGGCCCTGAGGCTAGAAGACGCCGGGGCTGGCTGGCTTGTGCTGCATCCGCGCACGGCCCGCCAGGGTTTTGGCGGCACGGCCCATTGGCAGGCTCTGGCCGATCTCGCCCCGCGCCTTTCCATCCCCCTCATGGCCAGCGGCGACCTGTTCACCGCCGACGACGGCATGGCCTGTCTTGCGCAGACAGGCGTTACCGGGCTCATGTACGCGCGCGGGGCCATGCATAACCCGGCCATTTTTGCCGATCACGCGGCCCTGTGCGCGGGCGGCCGCCCCCAGGCCCAGGACGCGGCAGGGCTCAAGGCCATGATCCTGCGGCATATGGAGCTTGCCCGGCTGCACTGCCCCGGCAATGCGGCCGTGTGGAAAATGCGCAGCGTGGTGCCGCGCTATGTGCGCGCCCTTCCCGGCGCGCGGGCGCTGCGGCAGGAACTTTGCCGCTGCTCAAGCTGGGAAGAGCTTGAAGAAGCGCTGGACAGATGCCTGACTGTTTGAGACGCTGCCCTTTACAGAATCGTCGTTTGTGACGGTCAGTTCCGTTTCGCCATTTAGAGCAGATGAACTTTGAGAATGTACATTCTCAAAGTTCAAGATAGGCCCGCTTTGGCGCTTAACCGCGCAAGTAAACAGCGCTTACGCCTTTGCGGCGGGCGTCTGCTCACGCATCCGCCAGAGCAATTTCAAACGGCAGCCGTTAGGCGATAAAGAAGCCTTACTGCTGACGACAGCATCGCTAGTGAAATTGCTCTAAGGGCGGCAATGGCACAGCAGGAGAAAACATGAAAGTTTGCCGCGCCAAAACAGCGGGTTTTTGCATGGGGGTCAGTCTGGCCCTGCAAAAGCTCAATTCCGCGCTGGAAGGATCTTCAGGTCGCTCCAGAAGCGCCGAGCCGGGCCGCATATGCACCCTTGGCCCCATTATCCACAATCCGCAGGTGCTGGCGGAGTACGAAGGCAGGGGCGTGGCCTGCGTCAACGAAGCTTCGCAGCTGCGGGCCGGGGACGTTGCCGTCATCCGCGCCCACGGCATCACCCGCCAGGTTGAGCGGCAGGTGTTTGAAAGCGGGGCCACAGTGGTGGACGCCACCTGCCCCAAGGTCAAAAAAGCGCAGCTTTCCATCGCCCGCGCCACCTCGGACGGGGCGACCCTGCTGCTGTTCGGCGAAGAGGACCACCCCGAAGTGCGCGGCCTCATTTCCTATGCCAGCGGCCCCGCCCACGTTTTCGGCAATGCCGAGGAACTGGCGGCCCTGCACCTGGACACGTCCGGCACCTACGTGCTTGCCTCGCAAACCACGCAGGATCGTGAAATTTTCACTGGCATACGCGAGACGCTTTCCTCCTCGCTCAAAAATCTTACTGTATTGTCTACTATTTGCGACGCGACCCGTGAAAGGCAGGAAGAAGCCAGGAACATTGCTTCCAGGGTAGATGTCATGGTAATTGTTGGGGGACGGCAAAGCGGCAATACGCGACGCCTGGCCGACGTAGCCGCCCTCAGCGGCATTGCCACCTATCATGTGGAAAGCGCAGAAGAGCTTGAAGCGGCCAATTTTGCAAATAAATCGCAGGCAGGCCTTACGGCGGGCGCATCCACGCCGAAAAGCCTTATAGACGCGGCCGAGGCATGGCTTTCGTCGCTCTAATGACCCGCTCGTGCGGCACGACCCTGGAGAGGCAGAATGTCCCAGTCCAATATCTTACTTGAAGCCGGCACCAACGAACTGGAAGTGGTCGAATTCTATCTGGATGAATTCGTGCCCCCGTCCGACGCCGCGCCGCAGACCGATGAAAACGGCCAGCCCGTTCCCGAGCCCTCCTATCGCGGCTACTACGGCGTCAACGTGGCCAAGGTGCTTGAAATCATCCGCATGCCCAAGGTCACCGAACTGCCCGAAGTGCAGCACCCGAGCGTGCTTGGCGCGTTCAACCTGCGTTCGCGCATCATTCCGCTGGTGGACCTGGCCATGTGGCTCGGCAAGACCCATCCTGCCAATGAAGAGCAGCCCAAAACCATTGTGACGGAATTCAACAACGTCACCACGGCCTTTATGGTGTCGGGCGTCAACCGCATCCACCGCATCAGCTGGGAACAGGTTGAACCGCCGAACAAATACGTGGCCGCTGTCTCCAACAACACGGTCATCGGCGTGGTCAAGCTTGAAGACCGCATCATCTTTCTGCTGGACCTCGAAAAAGTCGTGGCCAACCTCAATCCCAAGCTGGGCCTGCGCCTGGACGACCTTGGCAAGGACTGGAGCAACTCCGGCTACCGCGCCCTGGTGGCGGACGACTCCGCCCTTGTGCGCGAAATGCTGCGCGACCTGATGGAAAAGGCGGGCTTTACCGTAGAGGTCGTCTCCAACGGCCGCGCCGCCTGGGAACGGCTTGAGGACATCAAGCGCCGCTGCGAAGAGGGCGGCCAGCCCATTTCGGATTTTGTGCATGTGGTTGTGTCGGACATCGAAATGCCCGTCATGGACGGTCTCAATCTTACTCACCGCATCAAGACCGACCCCATGCTCAGCAAGCTGCCCGTGGTGCTGTTCTCTTCCCTCATCACGGACAAGCTGCGCCATAAGGGAGACAGCGTGGGGGCTGACGACCAGATATCCAAGCCCGAAGTTACACAGCTGGCCCGCCGCGCCCTGGCACTGATCAAGGCGCGGGAAGAAGCCGCCGCAACCGGCGCGGCTGTCCACAGGCAGTAAGAAACCTTTGCGGGCCGACCGCCCGGCGCTTCAGCGCCATTGTCGGCCTGCGTCAAAACACCCCGACCGACGGGGCCATCTCCATACACTACAGCGGGGCCTCGTGCCCCGCTTTTTTCGTCCCTGTCCCACGACGCTTCTGCCCTGCCTGAGCCAGGGTTTCTTGGGGCGGCATAGGCGTTTCGGGCTTTGCCGCATCGGGGTTTTCCCGGCGGCAGGGGCAACTCGACCTTGCCTGCGCCGGGGCTTTTTTGGGCACGAATCCACCTTTCCAGACATTTGCAAATGCCTGTTGCCACATGTTATCCTTGGGCAACAACTTCAGGGGGTGCCATATGGCAGTAGTGCTGGGCACAGCGGGTCACATCGACCACGGCAAAACGTCACTGGTTCGCGCTCTTACCGGCATTGACTGCGACAGGCTGGAAGAGGAAAAGCGCCGGGGAATCACCATCGAGCTTGGCTTTGCCTGGGTGGACATGCCCGACGGCGAAAGGCTGGGCATTGTGGACGTTCCCGGTCACGAACGCTTTGTAAAAAATATGGTGGCTGGCGCGGCAGGGGTGGACTTTGTCATGCTGGTTATCGCGGCGGACGAGGGCGTCATGCCCCAGACGCGCGAGCACCTTGAAATCTGCTCTCTGCTCGGCATCCGCAGCGGCTTTGTGGCCCTGACCAAGGCCGACATGGTGGAAGCCGACTGGCTGGACATGGTGACCGAGGACGTGCGCGGCTTTCTTGCGGGCACCTTCCTTGAGAGCGCGCCCATCTTTCCCGTATCGTCGACCACGGGCCTGGGCGTGGACGCCCTGCGCGCCCACGTTTTCCAGATGGCCAAGGATCTGCCCGCCCGCCGCCGCTGCGACATTTTCCGTCAGCCCGTGGACCGCGTGTTCAGCATGAAGGGATACGGCACGGTCATCACGGGCACTGTTGTTTCCGGCGCGGTCAAAGTGGGCGACGAACTGCGCTTCATGCCGCCCGACACCCCCACCAGGGCGCGCGGCCTGCAACGCCACAGCAAGAGCGTGGACGAAGTGCAGGCAGGCCAGCGCTGCGCCACCAACGTTCAGGGTCTTGAGGTGGGCGACATCGAACGGGGTCAGGTTCTGGCCCATCCCGGCGAGCTTTTCCCAAGCAAGCGCTGGCTCATGCGCCTCACCTGCCTTTCTTCCGCCCCGCGCGCCCTGCGGCAACGGGTGGAAATACATTTTCACCACGGCACGCTGGAATGCCCGGCGCGCGTGGTCTTCTGGGACAGAGACAAACTGGCCCCCGGAGAGACCGCCCTGGCGGAAGTACGCTTCAAGGACGAAATGGTGGGGATCTTTGGCGACCACTGCGTCGTGCGCGCCTATTCGCCCCTGCGTACCGTGGCCGGCGGCCTGCTTTTAAGCCCCCTGCCGCCTGATCTGCGCCGCAAGGACCCGCAGTTGCAGGCAAAGCTGGCCCTGCTGCAAAAACTGCCAGCACTGGACCAGGAAATTGAAACGGCCCCCACGGGCAAGGCCGGAGCCAAGGTCAGGGATGAAGCCAGAGCCGGACTTATTGATGCGGTGCTGACCCTGCGTGGAGCCGAAGGCGCGGACGAAGCCCGCCTGCGCGTGCTCACGGGCTTTCCCCGTGCGGCGCTGGAAGCGGGCCTGCAACTGCTTTCCGCCCGTGGTTCGGCCCTGTGCTGGGACAAGGAGGGGCGTCTCTGGATCGGCAAGCAGCCCTTTGAAGCCCTGCTGCAAGCCTGCCTGGCCCGCGGCGCTGAACTGCACCAGAAAGACCCGCTCAAGCCCGGGTTCACCCGTGGCGCTCTTTGCACGGGCTGGAGCAAGGCCCTGCCCCCGCGCCTTGTCCAACGCGTGCTGGACGCAGCTCTCAAGCAGGAGCTCCTCGCTCTTGAAGGCGAAGGCCTGCGCCTGGCCGGGCACAAAGTCAGCCTTGCTGCGGATCAGGCCGGATTGCGGCAAAAGCTGCTGGACGCCCACGCCACCGCGCAACTGACTCCGCCCAATCTTAAGGACGTGCTTGAAGAACTGGGCGTCAGCGCCAAGGAGGCCGCGCCCGTCATGCGTCTGCTCTGCGAAGAGGGAGCCCTTGTGAAAATCAAGGACGGCCTCTACTACCACGGCCCCGTGCTCAATGATATTCTGGAGCGTGTGCGCCGCTGGTTTGAAAGCAACGACAACCTTGATGTGGGCAGCCTCAAGGAGATCTTGGGCCTTTCACGCAAGTATCTGATTTCGCTTCTTGAATATATGGACAACGAACGTATCACCGTGCGCGTGGGCGACCAGCGTCGCTATCGCGGGCGCTGACAAGCCTCTGCCTGGAGGCGACGGCGGGCAACAAGCCTTTGCGCTTTTTGGCGGGCTGCTGAAACATCGTAAAAATATCGGCTTTCAGCTACTGTTCCTGTTGCGAACCATGCTTATTATACGTTAATAATGCTCATTTGCTCATAATACATTCAAGTAAGGAGCCCAGAAATGGCTGAAAAAATTCTGGTTGTGGGCGGCGTCGCCCTTGGCCCCAAGGCTGCGGCCCGGTGCAAACGCCTTATGCCTGATGCTGAAGTAACTATGGTGGATGAAAACGTCTTCATTTCTTACGGTGGTTGCGGTATCCCCTACTACGTGTCCGGCGAAATCCAGAACCTGAATGACCTGCGCTCCACGCCCTACCACACAGTGCGTGACGCGGAATTTTTCCGTGACATGAAGGGCATCACCGTTCGCACGCAAACGCGCGCCACGGCCATCGACCGCGCGGCCAAAACCCTTGCCGTCAAAAACGTGGTTACCGGGCAGGAAGAAAAACTGCCCTATGACAAACTGGTGCTGGCCACCGGCGCTACCCCCCGCGTGCCCCCTGTCGAGGGCAAAGACCTCAGGAACGTCCTTTCCCTCACCCGCCTTGAAGCCGCCGGAGCCATCCGCAGCGCCTGCGAAGAAGGCAAGATCACCGAGGCCGTCATTGTGGGCGGCGGTTTTATCGGCCTTGAAGCCGCCGTTGCGCTGGCCGACATGTGGGGCGTCAAGTGCAGCGTAGTGGAAATGGTGGACCAGATCCTGCCCGGCGTCCTTTCGAACTCCGTGGCCCAAATGGCCGCCCACGACTGCGTCACGCACAAGGTGGACGTTTACACCGGTGAAAAGGTCGTACGCCTTGAAGGCAAGGACGGCGCGGTGAGCAAGGTTGTCACCGACAAGCGCGAGCTCAATGCCCAGCTGGTCATTTTTGCCGCAGGCTTTATTCCCAACGGGCAGATCGCCAAGGACGCCGGGCTTGAAGTGGCCCCCTTTGGCGCCATTGTCGTCGACCAGCACATGCGCACCTCTGACCCGTCCATCTACGCTGGCGGCGACTGCGTGGCCATCAAGAACATCATCACCGACAAAATCGGCTACCTGCCTCTGGGCAGCATGGCCAACCGCCAGGGCCGCGTCATCGGCACCAACCTGGCTGGCGGCAATGCCAGCTTCCCTGGCTATGTGGGTTCCTGGGCCGTAAAGCTTTTTGGCCTTTCATTCTGCGGCGTGGGCCTTACCGTTGAGCGCGCCCGCAAGGAAGGCTTTGACGCCTTCAGCGTCAGCGTGGAGCAGTTCGACCATGCCCACTTCTATCCCGAAAAGGCCATGATGACGTTGGAACTGGTTGTGGATAAAGCCACCAGCCGCGTGCTTGGCATGCAGGGAGCCTGCGCCGACGGCGATTCCCTCAAGGCCCGCGTGGACGCCGTGGCCGCCGCGCTGCAATACTCCAAGCCCACTGTGGAGGACATCTCCAACCTTGAAATCGCCTACGCCCCGCCCTTTGCCTCGGCCATGGACGTGGTCAACGTGGTGGCCAACGTGGCCGACAATGTTCTGGCCGGGCGCTTTACCCCCGTCACTGGCGACAAGTTCATTGACCTGTGGAAGAACCGCAAAGAAAACCACGTGTTCTTCATTGACGCCCGGCCTGCCGCCGCTGGCCGCGCCATGCAGGAAAAACACCCCGACTGGCACGCCATCCCGCTGGAAGAGGTGGCCGCACGCGTCAACGAGGTGCCCAAAGACCGCCCTGTGGCCATTATCTGCAACACCGGCCTGCGCTCCTATGACAGCCTGCTTGTTCTGGCCCGTCACGGCGTCACCAATGTGGTGAACTCCACCGGCGGCATGCAGTCGGTCATCAAGATGGGCCTTTCTGTCTAGAGCACGCAGCCTCTTTTATTCATGGGCGAGGGACCCTTTTGCAAAAGGGTCGCCTCCCCCACACCCCCTCCCCCTAAAACCTTCACTGTATTTGGCGCATTATAAAATGCGTTCTGATTTGAAACTGGGGTGTTCGAGCATTTTACTTTGAAAAAGGTTGCATGCGCTCCCTCTGCCGAGAGTGCGGCGCGCCGCAACGCGACGTGGTTCGCCGAAAATTGCAGTTGTCGGCAGAATGACAACTTGAAATGTGAAGTATTTCAAAGCTCCTCTGATCTAATGGCCGCGCCTTCGAGGCAACGCATCAGCTCAAAGTTTATCCGCTCCAGAAGGGGCGTGTTCACAGGATATTGTCAATAAAATCAGCAAGAAAAAGAAAAACCCGGCCTTCGTTTGCACGAAGGCCGGGTTTTTCTTATATTTGGCGCGAACACAACTGTCCGCTATAGCGTTATTCCTGCGTAAAACGGTGCAGCCGCACCGCCAGAGGTTGCATGCTGCCCTTGTTCATGGCCGCGACCACAAAGGCGAAGTCCCTGGCCTGCCCGCTGGGGGGACAGGGGCCGCGGTAGTGGCGGGTCAGCCCGCCTTCGGGTATGATGCCGGTACCGTCATTGTTCCACGTGCCGCCACCAAGATAGAGTTCCTGGGAATCCCCGGTGTATTCCACCAGGCGCACATCATAGTAGTCCGTTCCGTTAGGAGCCTGATCTACCGTTATTTCAGGAGAAATACGCGAACAGCGGTGAACGTCGCGCAGATTTACCGTAACGCCCATACCGGCGGGCGCTTCCTGTGTTTCTTTGGCGGCGCAGGCCGGCAACAGCAGGGCCGCGCACAGCGCGGGCATCAGGACGCGCAGGGCTTTGCCGAAAATATCAAAACGCATCAGAGCCTCCAAATGACATTTGCTTTATGCAGCTTTTGGAAGCATAACCAATAGTCATGTTGAATACAACAACCACTGGGAGTCGTTTATGTCTATTCTTGCCGACAGCGTTACCGGCTATCTTGAACACGCATCCTGGATACGTCGCATGTTCGAAGCCGGGGGACAGCTTAAGGCCCGTTATGGCGCGGACAAGGTTTATGATTTCAGCCTCGGCAACCCCGACCTGCCCGCTCCGCCCGCTGTTGCCGATGGCCTGACAGCCTTTGCCCAACATGCGCGCGAACCCTTTGCCTTTGGCTACATGCCCAATGGCGGCTACCCCTGGGCGCGCGAAAAGCTGGCCGCGCACCTGAGCCAGGAGCAGGGCGCGCATATAACGGCGGAAGACGTCATTCTCGGTTGCGGCGCGGCAGGCATGCTCAACGCCTTTCTGCGCGCGGTGCTCAACCCCGGCGAAGAAATGCTCGCCTTTGCCCCGTACTTTGTGGAGTACGGCTTCTACGTCGCCAACCACGGCGGCGTGTTCAAGGCAGTGCCGAGCGTCAAGGACACCTTTGCTCCCGACCTGGACGCCCTTGAGGCCGCCATCAATGAAAAAACCCGCGTGGTGCTCATCAATTCGCCCCACAACCCCACGGGCGTCGTATACAGGCGTAAGGAAGTGGCGGCCATAGCCGACCTTCTGCTCAACAAGAGCCAGGAATTCGGCAGACCCATCTGGCTGGTGTCTGACGAGCCCTACCGCTTTCTGGCCTATGACGGCGTGGAAGTGCCTTCGGTGCTGCCCCTCTACCCCTATGCCGTGGCCATCAGTTCCTTTTCCAAGAGCCTCTCCCTGCCGGGCGAGCGCCTTGGCTATGCCGCTGTTTCCCCCTTATTGCCCAAGGAAGAAAAAGCCCAGCTCATGGCGGGCCTTACCCTTACCAACCGCATCCTCGGCTTCGTCAACCCGCCTGTGGTCGGCCAGCACATCATGGCCGCCGCCCTGGGCAGCCAGGTGGACCTTACGGTCTACGCCGCCCGCCGCAAGGCCATGGGCGAGGTGCTCAGCCAGGCTGGCTATGAATTCCAGATGCCCGCCGGAGCCTTTTACTTCTTCCCCAAAGCGCCCGGCGGCGACGATGTGGCCTTTGTAAACGCCCTGCTTGAAGAGCGCATTCTGGCTGTGCCAGGCACGGGCTTTGGCTGCCCCGGCCATTTCCGCCTGGCCTTCTGCGTGGACGAAAGCGTTATCCGCAACGCGGCAGAAGGCTTTGCCAAGGCCCGCGCCACCGTGAAATAACGTAGGCAAATAGCGTAGGCAAATAGCGCCCGCAGAATACGAAAAAGCGCCTCGTGCGCAAAAAGCCTTTGGGGGCAGCTTCAGCCTTCAGGAGGCACTGATTAAAGAGCCTCCTGGAAACGCGCAGTTATTTCGTTTGGCAAGGCGCGATCTTTTTTTGAAGCAGGAGTGGACTCTTCCGTCCTCGACTGTTTCAAAAAAAGTGAAGCAACGCCGCCAAACGGAATAAATCAGCGTTTCCTTCAAACTGAAGCTGCCCTGCCAACCCGCAACGACACTGCAACGGCACTTTCAAAATCACCCCTTTTCCAAGTCACACTGGAATTATCATGAAAAACACGCTTGACTTCATACCGCGCCACATTTTCCGCCTTTGGGTTCTGCTCATGCTTGTGCTGCTGGCGGTTCCCGCCCTGGCCAAGGATATCAGCGTGCAGGACGCCGCCGCCCTGCTGCAAAACCCGCCTGAAGGGCTGGTCATCGTGGACGTGCGCACTCCGGCGGAGTTTCGTGAGGGGCATCTGCCCGGCGCGGTGAATATGGACTACTTTGGCGGGCCGTTTGAATCGCAGATCCAAAGCCTGCCCAAAACCGCCCCTGTTCTGCTCTACTGCCGCACGGGCAACCGTTCGGGCAGCGCCTACGACACCATGACCAAGGCGGGCGTTGGGAATATTTTGCATATGAACGAAGGCATCATTGTGTGGCAAAAGCTTGGTCTGCCTTTGGAAAAATAATCTTTCACAGGCTGGCACGCTCTCTGCATCTTCAGGGGCGGGGAGGAATATTTTTCCTCCGCCGCCCCTATTTTTTTGGAGGCCAGCGTGAACTCGTCATTATATATAGGCGCCACCGGCATGAAAGGCCTGGCTGAGGGCATGAATGTTACCACCAATAACATCGCCAACATCAGCACCATAGGCTACAAGCAGCAGGGCATCCTTTTTTCCGACATTTACTATGCCCAGCAGGGCGGAACGGGGGGCTGGTGGAATGCGCAGGACAATTCGCGTGTGGCCCTGGGCCAGGTAGGCATGGGCCTTCAGGTGGAATCCGTGCGCACGATGTTTGGCCAGGGCTCTTTTGACTCCAGCAATACCGTCACGGACATGGCCATCAACGGCAAGGGCTTTTTTCAGGTCACGGATGGCGTGGATCTTTACTATACCCGCGCCGGAGACTTCCGCGCCGACGACCAGGGCGTTCTGCGCACGCCTTCGGGCATGGCCCTCAACGGCTACAAGTATAATGCCGACGGCACCAAGGGCAGCCTGCAACAGGTCACCATTGACAAGTTTTCAGACATGCCCGCCAAAACAACCACTGCCGTGGACATGCGCTTCAACCTCGGGCTGAACACGCCAAGCTCCACTGACGCCACCAACCCGTATTTCACCCTTCTGAGCAACTACGACGCCACCGGTTCGCCTCCCATTTCCAACACGGCCTATGGCTACGCTCAGGCCATCACCATGTACGGCGCGGACGGCTCCACGCAGCAGGCCACCATCTATTTTGACGCCGCCCCCAGCAGTCAGCCCGGCAGTGTGGTGAAATACCTCATCGCCACAGGCGACACCGCCAAGGACGGCACGGCCACAGCAGGCACGGGCGCGCTCATGACCGGCACCCTGACCTTTGACTCCACAGGGCAACTGAAAGACATGACAGCCTTCACCCCGGCGGTGGCAGGCAGCACCAATCTGACGGACTGGGTGCCCTCGCAGCTTTCAGCGGACGGCCTGCCCCAGATGACCGTGAACGGGGTCGCCACCACGGTGGATCTGGGCATCAAGTCCACTGGCGGCTGGCAGAACGCGCCCGCCAATGCGGCAGCCGTGGGCACCAGCCAGTCCGCCCTGGGCGGCATGGGCACAGGGGCAACCGTTGCCACTGACGCCACCACAAACTACCTCGGCTCTTCGCCGGTCACGCGGCGCAACACCCAGAACGGATACGCCTCCGGGACCTTGAGCACCATCAGCATTTCCGGCGACGGCACAGTGGTGGGCACCTACTCCAACAACCAGAGCGCAAACCTGTGGCAGATACCCGTTTGCCGGTTTACCAGCGAAGACGGGTTGCGCCGTGAAGGCAACAACCTCTTCAGCGCCTCGCCCGATGCCGGAAAGATGGACATGGGCGTGGCCGGGACGGAAAACTACGGCACCATCCGCGCGTACAACACCGAAAATTCCAACGTGGACATGGCCACGGAAATGACCAATATGATCATTACCCAGCGCGGCTTCCAGTCCAACAGCAAGGTGGTCACGACTGCAGACCAGATGCTGCAAAAGGCTGTGGACCTGAAGCGTTAACCAGCGCTGCGGCTCTGGCAGGGGAACACCGGCATTTTGTCGGCAGATTTGCCAGCAAAATTCACACCTTTCCTTCCCGCACGGTCTGGCCAGTCTGCCACGCGCTGGAGAAAACCGGCGGCACAGAACAAAGTTATATCGATAAACCAGCACCTTAATGACCTAACGCAGCATTCTGTATTTACTGCCCCTGCAAAGGGGCTTTTTTATTATTTTCACAAATGGTATACAACTGACACCGAATGCACAAAACGCGGCATGTTGTGCAAAAATGTCAATTTTGATACGGACTTGCTTTCACCTCCGGGTGCATTGCACGCCCTGTCTTCGGAGTCCGCCTTTTTTCGGGCGGGCCTGCCAGAACTGCGCTCAACGCCGCGTGGTTGCTGGCCTAAATATTATCCCGGGTTACGCCACGGGCCATATTGCCGCATCCACTTTTTTCAGACGGCGGCCCTGCCCGCCATCAAGTTATGTGGCGGCGCGGCAACAGCATGGAGAAGCCGAAGCCATGAATGCTTCCATACCGTCAGACATCCCCGCTTCAGGCAGTAAAAATTTTCAGCCCGAAGCGCAGACCGCCGCTGAAACCGTTCTTTACGGCGTCACGGGCTGGCCTCTGGCTCAAAGCCTCTCCCCTCTTCTGCACAACACCGGCTTTACAACCCTTGGGCTGCGCGCCCTTTACCTGCGCTGGGAAATTCCGCCCCAGCGTCTGCCCGCTTTTGTGGACAGCGTGCGCACCCTGCGCATTGGCGGCTGCTCCGTCACCATTCCCCACAAGGTCGCCCTGCTGCCCCTGCTGGACGAGGCAAGCCCTCTGGCGCAACGGGTGGGCGCGGTAAATACCATCTACTGGCAGGGAGACCGCCTCTGCGGCGAAAACACCGATGTGGCCGGATTTATGGCCCCACTGGCCCAGGAAGACCTGCACGGAGCAAACGTGCTGCTGCTTGGCGCGGGCGGCGCGGCCAGAGCCGCCGCCGCCGGGCTCACGGGCCTTGCGGAAGAACGCAGGCCGGGCACGGTATTCATCTGCACGCCCTCTGACGCTTCGCACCTTCCCCTGGCTGAAGAATTTGGGCTGACGCCCCTGCCATGGGCGCAGCGCCACGAGGTTTCGGCGCGGCTTGTGGTCAACACCACGCCCCTTGGCATGCGCGGCAAGGCCGAAGACGAGACTCCCTATCTTTTTGAGCTCGCGGGTAAAAAAAGTGACAAAGATGCAGCCAAAACAACCACTTTGGCCTACGACATCGTGTACAACCCGCTGAAAACGCTGTTCCTGCGCGACGCCGCCCGCCACGGCAGGCGGTGCCTCTCCGGCATGGACATGTTTTTCGGACAGGGCGACGCCCAGTTCCGCCTGTGGACAGGCCAGGGCCTGCCCCTGGAGTCGCGGCGCGCTCTGGAAGCGGCCCTGGCCGCAAACTAGAATTTTGCAGGAAAGAGGCTGCGGCAGGATGCATCCTGCGCGCAGGCGCACGCCCGGCTGCGCGACCGACGGGCAACGGGGGCTGTGCCCCCGTTCCGGTGCAGACGCCCTTTGCAAGGGGCATGCGTTGGGAGTATTCATAAGGGCATGCGTGGGGAAGGCATGGTAGGGGTTGAAGCCCCCCGTTCCGCCGCGTAACAGTAGGGGCGCAAGCGCCAAGGCCTTCACGCCGAGCGCCGCCAGCATGGCCGTCCAAGCGACTGCGACGGGCTGGGCCCCGGCAGGCGAACGGCTTCGGCCACAGATTTCGGATGCCCGGCTTCGGGCGCTCGGCTTTGCCGCAGGCTTCGGGCGAACATCAGCGGGCGCACGGTTAAGAGTGAACGGCTTAGGCCGCAAATTTCGGACGAACAACTGCAGGCGGACGGTTTCAGACGAACGGCTCAAGGCGCACGGCACAGCAGCCCTGACGCGCAGCCGCTCTGCCAGGGCCGCAATGCCTCAATCACGACACCATTCCACAGGCGCGCTTGCGGCCGCCGTGGAGTATATACAGGGCGAAAGCCCGGGCCGCCGGATACCCCCCGTCGTTGGCCAGACGCAAGCGAGGTTCATATGCGCATACTAGTTTTGCACGGCGTCAATCTGAACATGTTTGGCAGGCGCGATCCTGCCCATTACGGCACAGCCACTCTGGCCCAGATAGATTCGGGGCTTGAGACGCTGGGCGCTGAACTCGGCGTTACCGTGGAATGTTTTCAGACCAATCATGAAGGCGAAATGGTGGAGCGCATTCACAAGGTTCTGGATGACGACGTCCAGGCCGTGATCATCAACGCCGGGGCATGGACCCACTACAGTCATGCCATCGCCGAGGCCCTGGCCATACTGAAAATACCCGTGGTGGAAGTGCACATGTCCAACGTACATGCCCGTGAAAGCTTCAGGCACGATTCCGTGCTGTCGAGCGTATGCACGGGCAGCATCTGCGGCTTTGGCCCGGCCAGTTATCTTCTTGGCCTGCGTGCGGCACGTAATGCTGTCATACATATGAATAAATAAACTTGAGCTAGTTCCAGTACATTCCACTGCACTGGAACTAGCTTTTTACATTTTTCTGCGTTACTCGTTGTGGCATTATTTTATTTGTCCTGAGGGTCCCCCCTCTCAGCCTCTAACCAGAGAGTTCTCATGAACGACGCCATCAATCTGAGCCGGATGCGCGATACCGCCTTTACGGCGGAAGTGGAGGCGCTAAGCGGCCAAAACGTGTCTACCTGCTATCAATGCGGCAACTGCACTGCCGGTTGCCCGGCAGGGCTCGCCTATGACCTTCAGGTCAACAAGATCATGCGGGCCGTGCAGCTTGGCCTCAGGGATGAAGTGCTCAATTCGCGCTCCATCTGGATGTGCCTGTCCTGTTCCACCTGTAGTCTCCGCTGCCCCAACAATATCGACGTCGCGGGCATAATGGAGACCTTGCGCCACATGGCCCGCAAAGAAGGCCGCGTGACCGTGCCCAAGGTGGAAAAGTTCTGGTTTTCCTTCCTTGACACCGTGCGCGCCTTTGGCCGCACCTATGAAATAGGCACCATGGCCCTGTTCATGATGCGCTCCATGCGCGTTTTTACAGACGTGGACCTGGCCCCCGAAGCCCTCAAAAAGGGCAAGCTCGGCCTCAAGCCCCATGTGCTGCCCCAGGGAGCCGCCCCGGTTTCACGCATTTTCGAGCGCTATAAAGAACGCGCCAAACGCGAGGGGGTTCGCCCATGAATTTTGTCTACTACCCCGGCTGCTCGGCCAGGGGGTCTTCCAAGGATTATGAACTGTCCACCCAGGCCGTCTGCAAGGCCCTGGACATCAACCTTGTAGACATTCCCGACTGGAACTGCTGTGGCTCCACCCCGGCCCACGCGGTGGACACCGAGCTTTCCGCCGCGCTCTGCGTGCGCAACCTGGACATAGCCGCCCAGCAGCAGGCCGAGCTTGTGCTCACCCCCTGCCCAAGCTGCCTGTCCAACCTCAAGCTGGCCTCCAAACGTATGGAAGACCCCGCTTTTCGCGTGCGCGTGGACGATCTGCTCGACGGCCCCTCGGCCAAGACCTTTCCGCCCGTGACTTCGGTCATGCAGGGCATTGCCGAAAACTTTGATATGGAAGCCATCACCGCCCGCGTGCGCAAAAGCCTTAAGGGGCTGCGGCTGGCCGCCTACTACGGCTGCCTCATGAGCCGCCCGGCGGAGATCATGAACTTTGGCGACCCGGAAAATCCCACCCTTATGGAAAGCATGCTGGCCGCCTGTGGGGCCGAAATGGTGGACTTTCCCCTCAAGACGGCCTGCTGCGGCGCTTCCTTCGGCATACCCGAGCGCGTCATGACGGCCCGCAACTCGGGCCGCATCCTTGACCTTGCCACCCAGCTTGGCGTGGACGCCGTCATCGTGGCCTGTCCTCTCTGCCAGATGAACCTTGACCTGCGTCAGCCGCAGGCATCCAAGGAAATGGGCACGTCCTTCAACCTGCCCGTGCTCTACTTTACCCAGATGATGGGCATAGCCTTTGGCCTTGACCACAAGGACCTGGGGCTCGGCAAGCTGCGCGTCAGCGCCGACGGCCTCATCCGCAAGCTGGACGAACTGCGGCGCGACTCCGCCGCCGGATCCAAGGCCGCTGAAGGAGGCAGGTCATGAGAATAGGTGTTTTCGTCTGCCACTGCGGCAGCAATATTGCGGGCACCGTCGACTGCGCCAAGGTGGCGGAACTTGCCCGCTCCTATCCCGACGTTGTCTATGCCGACGACCCCATGTACACCTGTGCCGAACCCGGCCAGGCCGCCATTGAGGCCGCCATTCACGAACACAAGCTTGACGGCGTCGTGGTCGCCTCCTGTTCGCCCCGCATGCACGAGCCCACCTTCCGCCGTACGGTGGAACGCGCGGGCCTGAACCGCTACATGCTTGAAATGGCCAACATCCGCGAACACGTTTCGTGGATTGGCCGCGACATGAACGCCAATACCAACAAGGCCGCGGAGCTCGTGCTGCTGGCGGTGGAAAAGCTGCGCAACAACAGGCCGCTTCTGGCCAAGAGCTTTGACGTGAACAAGCGCGTGCTGGTTATCGGCGGCGGCGTGGCGGGCATTCAGGCCGCTCTTGACTGCGCCGATGGCGGCGTGCCCGTGGTGCTCGTCGAACGCGACGCCACCATCGGCGGCAAGATGGCCAAGCTGGACAAGACCTTCCCCACTGTGGACTGCTCTGCCTGCATTCTCGGCCCCAAGATGGTGGACGTGGCCCAGCACTCCAACATCACGCTCCACGCCTACTCTGAAGTGGAAGACATTTCGGGCTATGTGGGCAACTTCACGGTCAAGATCCGCAAGCGCGCCACCTATGTGGACTGGAGCCTGTGCACGGGCTGCGGGGCCTGCACCGAAAAATGCCCCAGCAAAAAGACGCCCGACGCCTTCAACGAGCTCGTGAGCGACACCACGGCCATCACCATAGCCTTTCCCCAGGCCATTCCCAAAAAGGCCGTCATCAACGCCGCCCATTGCCGTCAGTTCGTCAAGGGCAAGTGCGGCGTGTGCGCCAAGATCTGCCCCACAGGGGCCATCAAGTATGACATGGAAGATGAGATCATCACCGTAGAAGTGGGCAGCATCATTGCCGCCACCGGCTATGACCTCATGGACTGGACCATATACCAGGAATACGGCGGCGGCGCGTACCCCGACGTCATCACGTCACTGCAGTACGAACGCCTGCTCAACGCCTCCGGCCCCACCTCCGGGCACATCGTGCGCCCCTCGGACGGCAAGGAGCCCAAGAGCATCGTGTTCGTGCAATGCGTCGGCTCGCGCGACAAGTCCATCGGACGGCCCTACTGCTCCGGCTTCTGCTGCATGTACACGGCCAAGCAGGCCATTCTGACCAAGGACCACATCCCCGATTCCCAGTCCTACGTCTTCTATATGGACATCCGCGCCGCTGGCAAGCTGTACGACGAGTTCACCCGCCGCACGGTGGAAGAATACGGCACCGAATACATCCGCGGGCGCGTCTCGCAGATATACCCCGACGGGCAGGGCCAGCTTGTGGTCATGGGCGTGGATACGCTCATGGGCCAGGCCATTGAAGTCAAGGCCGACCTCGTGGTGCTGGCCGTGGGCATAGAGGCCAGCAAGGGCGCGCCCCAACTGGCCGAAAAGCTGCGCATCTCTTACGACAGCTACGGCTTCTTTATGGAAAGCCATGTGAAGCTCAAACCTGTGGAAACCAACACCGCCGGCGTATATCTGGCTGGCGTGTGCCAGGGCACCAAGGACATTCCCGCCTCCGTGGCCCAGGGTTCCGCCGCTGCCGCCAAGGTGCTGGCTCTCTTCTCCAAGGACAAGCTTGAAAGCGACCCGCAGATCGCCCAGGTGGACATGCGCCGCTGCGTCAACTGCGGCAAGTGCATCCAGTGCTGCCCCTTCGGAGCCATCAAGGAAGTGGAAGTGCGGGGCGAGGGCAAGGCGCAGGTTATCGAAACCGTCTGCCAGGGCTGCGGCCTCTGCACGGCCACCTGCCCGCAAGGCGCTATCCAGCTTTCACACGCCACAGACAACCAGATCCTTGCGGAGGTTAACGCGCTATGCCAGTGTTAGAAGGCAAAGAATTGCGGATTGTGGGTTTTCTCTGCAACTGGTGCTCCTATGGCGGCGCCGATACAGCTGGTGTGGCCCGCGCCAACCAGCCCACGGATCTGCGTATCATACGCGTGCCCTGCTCGGGCCGCATCGACCCCCTGTTCATCGTCAAGGCACTGCTTAACGGGGCGGACGGCGTGCTGGTTTCCGGCTGCCATCCGCGCGACTGCCACTATGCGGCCGGCAACTTCTACGCCCGCCGCCGTCTTGAGGTGCTCAAGCAGTTCCTGCCCGTACTTGGCATTGACGACCGCCGCTTTGAATACACCTGGGTTTCGGCTTCCGAAGGCCAGCGCTGGCAGCAGGTGGTGACGGTCTTTACCGACCGCATCCACAAGCTCGGCCCCGCGCCCAGCCTTGAAGACCCCGAACCGCTGCTCAAGATAGCCGACATGGCGCTTACCTCGCTGCGTCCTCTGGGCACAGGGCAAAGCGCCGCCCTCGGCGAACTCAAGGACGCCATCAAGGCCAAACTGCCCGAACTGGACATGGTGCTCGGCTGGGGCGAAGGCTACGACGCCGCCCATACCGTGCCCATCTTCATGAAGACGCCCGAAGACGTGGACAAGCTCGTGTGGGGGCCCTTCAACGTCAACAACCTCGCCGTGTACCTGCCCTCCTTCAAGGGCAAAAAGGTCGGCATTGTCGTCAAGGGCTGCGATTCACGCTCCGTGGTGGAACTGCTGCAGGAAAAGCTCATCCGCCGCGAGGACGTGACCATCTTCGCCATGCCCTGCGAGGGCACGCTGGATATGGCCCGCGTCAACCAGGGCCTTGGCCGGTACACAAAGATCGACAAGGTGGAATATGACGAGGCCGGCGTCACCATCACGGCTGACGGCAAGCCCACCCGCTTCTGCATGACCGACTACGCCCAGGGCAAATGCTACGGCTGTACCACGCCTTCGGCGGTTCTGGCCGACACGCGCCTTGGCGCGCCCGTCAAGGTTGAAGCAGGCCCATACACCCCGCCGGAACTGGCCCTGCTGGACTCTATGAGTCTTGAAGAACGCATGGCCTTCTGGCGCGGCCAGATGGAGCGCTGCCTGCGCTGCTACGCCTGCCGCAACGCCTGCCCCATGTGCGTCTGCCGCGACTTCTGCGTTTCAGACAGCCGCGACCCGCACTGGATGACGCAGGACGACAGCGTGAAGGAAAAACTGTTCTTCCAGACCATACACGCCATGCACCTTGCCGGTCGCTGCACGGGCTGCGGCGAATGCCAGCGGGCCTGCCCCGTGGGCATTCCCATTCTTGCCCTGCGCCAGCAGATCGCCCGCGCCGTGACCCAGCTCTTTGACGGCTACAAGTCGGGCCTCAATGCCGAGGACGTGCCGCCGCTGCTGGGCTATGAAGTGGAAGAAAAGAACATCCATGAGAGGGACTGGAAATGAGCATGACCCGATTTGTAACCCCCGACGGTTTGCCCGCCTTTCTGGCCTTTCTCTCGCAACAAGGCAACCGCGTGCTTGTGCCCGTAGAAAAGCCTGCGGCCAAGCGTTCGGTGGTGTTTGAACCCTGGCGCGAAGGCATGCCCTTCACCCTTGAAAAAGCCACCGTGCCCGCCAAGGAGGCCGTACTGCCCCAGAGCGAAACCCTGGTGCGCTACAAGAAAAGCAAGGACCCGGAAAATCCGAGCCGCGTCTCCATACAGCTTGACGACAAGCCCGAGGCCGAGGCCACGGTGGTTTTCGCCACCCGCCCCTGCGACGCGCGCGGCTATGCCGTCCTTGACCGGCCCTACCTCAAGGGTCCCTTTGCCGACCCCTACTACAAGGCCCGGCGCGAGGCGCTCACCGTCATCAGCCTGACCTGCAACTCCGGCTGCAATACCTGCTTCTGCCACTGGGTTGGCGGCGGCCCCACCTCTCCCGAAGGTTCGGACATCCTCATGACCGAAATTGAGGGCGGCTATGTGCTTCAGGCCATCACTCCCAAGGGTGAGGAACTGCTGGCCGCCTCTTCGCTCGAGGATGGCGCTGACCGCTTCTCCAAGGTTGAGGAAGTGCGCAAGGCGGCCTGGGCCAGCCTTGTGCCCGCCCCCAATCTCAAGGAAGCCCCGGAAAAGCTGGCTGCCCTGTTCACGGATGTGGAGTTCTGGCAAAACCAGACCGACCGTTGCCTGTCCTGCGGCGCGTGCACCTACTTCTGCCCCACCTGCTACTGCTTCAACATCACTGACGAAGGTGAAGGTCTGAGCGAAAAAGGCGGACGCCGCCTGCGCAGCTGGGACAACTGCATGTCGTCGCTGTTCACGCGTGAGGCCAGCGGGCATAACCCCCGCACCGTAAAGGCCTTTCGCATGCGCAACCGCGTTTCGCACAAGTACTCCACCTATCCTGAAAACTGGGGTTCGTTCTCATGCAGCGGCTGTGGCCGGTGCATCAGCAATTGCCCCGTCTGTCTGGACATCCGCGCCATCGTACTGGCAGCGCTGGAAGCCAAGCAGCCCAAAGCCGAGTAGGAGCAGACATGGCAACCAAGAAGAATACTACCAAAGCCAATAACGACTCCCAGGCGGCCGCTCCCGCAGCTGCGGCCAAGGCCGCTGAAGTCCAAACCGAAGCGGCAAAGCCCGCAGCCGCGCAGGCGGCTGCGCCCAAGGGGCAGCCCCAGGCTCAGGCCAAGGGCGGCATGCTGCGTGAAATAACGCCCCGCCCGCAGCCTTCGGGCAACCCGTACCTGCCCATGCCCGCCACCGTGGCTGAAGCTATTCAGGAGACAGGCAACATCCGCACCCTTCGCGTGGTGCTCGACGATGCCGACGCCATGAAAAACTTCACCTACGAACCCGGCCAGGTGGGGCAGCTCTCCGTCTTTGGCGCGGGCGAGTCCACCTTTGTCATCAACTCGCCGCCGTCGCAGAAGAACTATCTGCAGTTCTCCGTCATGCAGGCAGGGGAAGTCACCGCAGCCATCCACCGCCTGTCGCCGGGCGACAAGGTGGGCGTACGCGCGCCGCTGGGCAACTTCTTCCCCTACAATGACTGGAAGGGCAAAGACATCTTCTTTGTGGGCGGCGGCATAGGCATGGCCCCCATCCGCACCATCATGATGCACATTCTGGAAAACAGGAAGGATTACGGCAAGGTGAGCCTGCTTTACGGCGCGCGCACCCCCCGCGACATGGCCTTCAGCTATGAGACTGAAGACTGGCTGCGCCGCGACGATCTGGACTGCACCCTGTGCATCGACGCGCCCTTTGAAGGATGGGAACACAAGGTCGGCCTCATACCCAACGTGCTTACCGAACTGAACCCTGATCCCAAAAACTGCGTGGCCGTGCTCTGCGGGCCGCCCATCATGATCAAGTTCACGGTGCAGGCTCTGGAAAAACTGAAGTTCGCTCCCGAAAACATCGTCACCACCCTCGAAAAGCGCATGAAGTGCGGCATCGGCATCTGTGGCCGCTGCAACATCGGCGGGCGCTACGTCTGCGTGGACGGCCCGGTGTTTACCTGGAAGGAACTGCAGGAACTGCCGCCTGAAATGTAGCGCGCATTGACGTTGAAATGATTTATGGGGAGGGGCCTTTTTTAAAAGGCCCCTCCCCTCGTTTGTAAGGGCCTGGGCTGTGGCCCATTGCACTGTCGTGTGGGGAAGGGCAAGTGGCGCGTTGCGACACTGTGCAGGGCGGACGTGAGTAAAGATACTGGGAGCGCTGCTCGGCTCTGTGGGGGAGGGACCCTTTTGTAAAAGGGTCCCTCCCCCACGCAGCATCCCCACAAAGCACTTCCCCAAGCATTTCACAGTGCCATTGTACCGCCGGGCAGAAATGGAAATCCCCCATGCCCGCATCACGCGGGCCATGGGGGATTGTATCCCTTGGCAGCGTCCCCAAAAGATCGGGACATTCCATCAGATTTTGGTAAAAAGCCCAGGCATCAGGCTTTGCGGATGCGAACCTTGTACTTGCGCAGAAAATCGGCGGGCAGATAGGTCATTTTGGCCTGACGCAAGCCTTCTTCATCCAGGTCCTGCGCGCGGTTTATATAGGTGAATCCGGCTCCGGCACGGCGGGAGAATATGCAGTTAATGGTCTGGTACACGCCCTTGAACCCGCTGAGACCTTTTTCATAGTGAACGCCGAGGTTCTCGCCGTCCAGGTTTTCGCCAACGCTGAAGGCCACCATTTTTCCATCTACATAGAGGGAGCCGCCCACAAGCCCGCGAAAGCAGTTCCAATGGCTCAGCACGCGGTTAATGGCCTCATTTTCGGCCATCAGGGACGGGGAACCCTCGCATTCATGCCACTGGCACCAGTCGTCCTGCACGGCCAGCACGTCTTCCACCATGGCGTCGTCAAGGCTGCGGTAGTCCGGCTCGCCGTAGGTTTTGATATAGCTGTTATAGTGATTGCGCTTTTTGTGATAGCGGTTGCCCGGCAGTTCCGCCAGCTCTTCCTGCTTGTAGAGATACTCCCACTGCCCCCTGTCTTCTTCTGGGTCCACGAGGCCGGGCAGGTGTTCCTGCCATGTGTGCAGAAGCTTTTCCGGCACGCGCACTATATTATGGGCGGTTTCGCTGAAGGAGCAGGGCAGAAGGCTTTTCCAGTCCACGGCGTTCCAGTCGCCCACAGGGGCCCAGCAGACCTGGTACGGGCGGGTCTGGCGTATCCAGCACAAATTATCGTCAAAGCACCATTCAAGACCGTAATAATCCTGCCAGCCCCAGAGGTTGGCAAGAGTATAATCCAGCGAGCGCTGGGGGGTGCGCTGCCAAAGATCATAGTATGCCTGGCTGCTGTCCAGGCTTACGGGAAGAAAGTTTTTACTCACGATATTCTCCTTGAAGGGGGCAGTATCAGCTGCCGGGGAACCCTTTCGGGCGTCTAGGCATGGTTGGGCTGGCGGCTGCGGCTCATGACAAAGCGCATCCAGTCGCGGCGAAGCACCACGTAGAGCATGATGCTGGTTTGCAGGCACTGGGAGACAAGCATGGCCACAAAGACGCCAGAGGCCGTGCCCCAGAGGATATGGCCAAGAAGCCAGCCGAGGGGAAGGCGTACCAGCCAGAAGGTGCCGCCAAAAATCATCAGGTTGTACTTGGTTGCTCCAGCCCCTGTCATGACGCCGCCCATAACGGTGCTGGCGATGGAAAATGGGGTGGAGAGCAGGTTGTAGGTCAGGTAGTTGACAATCTGGGCCTGGGTGCCCGGCTCCTGCGAAAGCAGCAGGGCGATATCCTGCCTGAAAGGCCAGAGCAGGGCGGCAACAAGGCTCATGGCCAGAGCTGAAAAAGCCACCATTGTAAGGGCGACCTTTTTTGCTTCTTTTGGCTTGCCAGCGCCAAGGCTGTTGCCCACAAGAACGGCCACGCTCATGTTGAACGCCATGCCGGGCAGAAATAACAGGGCTTCCACGCGCAGACCGGCAGTGAGCCCGGCCAGGGCGTTGACGCTGTCAAAAGGCAGGGAGGCCACCAGTACGAAAAGGGTCAGGTACCCGGATTGCCAGACAATCTGCGCGGCCCCGGCGGGCAGCGCCACCTTGAAGAGATAGGGCAGCCCTGCCTTGAGCCAGCGTAGCGTGGGCAGGGTGCGGCGTTGCAGATAGCCGGAATTCATGAGCAGGGCGCAGTTGCATATGGCGCCGAGGCATTGCGAGCCCACAGTGGCCCACGCGAGGCCCATATAACCCCAGTTGGGCAGGCCAAACCAGCCCAGGCCAAAGCCAAGGCAGGCCAGCAGGTTGACAACGCAGACAATGGCCGCCACCCACAGGGGCGGGATGACCTGGCGCGTTGCGCGAAACATGACGCCCGTGGCCGCGTACACATACTGGGCGGGCAGCGCCAGCATGCCTACCTGCCAGAGCTCTTTTGTGAGGGGCTTGATGCTGTCGGGAACCATGAGCATGCCCAGGATGGCATCGCCAAAATACCAGCCAAACAGCGCAACCACAAAGCCCAGGGCAAAACAGCCCAAAACGGTCGTGCCTACGTACCGTTGCGCGCGCGCCACCTTGAGCGCGCCAAGCGACTGGCTGACGGCGGCAGTCGCCCCGCTGGAGATGGCCATGGCAACCACCATGAGCAGAATGCCGCACTGGTTGACCATGCCAAGGGCGGCCTGAACCTCGGCGCTGATCTGCCCCGCCACCCACACGGCCACAAGGCCCATGAAGAACACAAGGTACATCATGAGCATTTGGGGCCATGTGAGGCGCCATACGGCGCGGGGCGAGGTGCTCAGATCGGGTGTGGGCCGACTCTGAAGAGCGGACAGACCGCGTTGTTCAATCACGGCAGAATCGCAGTTCCGTTACGGCAGTCCGTTACGAAGTTATATGTGACTATTCTAGGCCCTCAAGGCAACGGGCCAGGTCTTCAAGAGATTCGCGCCGCCTGATGAGCCTTGCCGTGCCGTCGCTCTGGATGAGCACTTCGGCCGGGCGCTGGCGCTGGTTGTAATTGGAACTCATAGTAAAACCATATGCGCCCGCGTCAAGTATGCCAAGCACATCTCCCTCGCATATTTCCGGAAGTTCGCGATCCTTGGCAAGGATGTCGCCGCTTTCACAAATATTGCCCACCACGGTCTGCACCATATTTTTGCGGGGCGTTCCTCTGTCTTTACCATAGATTTCAACGTCGTGGAAGGAATCGTACATGGCGGGGCGCACCAGAACGTTGAAGCCCAGGTCCGTGCCCACGTAACGCTTTTCGCCATTGTTTTTTACGGCGTGCACGCTGCCAAGCAGCACGCTGCATTCTGCGACGACATAGCGGCCCGGCTCAACAAGAAAGCGCCCGGTGTAGCCGGTTTTTTCGGCCCATGTGCTGATGAGGGCGTGCAGGCGGCTGCCGAGTTCCGCCATATCCAGGCGGGCTTGCCCCTCGTACTTGTGGTAGGGGATGCCGAAACCGCCGCCGAAGTCGATGACTTCAAGCGTGTTCAGCGCGCCTTCGGGCAGTTGTTCGGCCAGATGCAGCAGCACTTCTGCGGCGTTGAGGTAGCCTTCGGCCTCCATAAAGAGGGAGCCTATGTGCTGGTTGACGCCCGCCAGAGTCATGTCGTGCTTTTTCAGCAGGGCGAAGACTTCGTCCATCTGGCCGGGGTTGACGCCAAACTTGGTTTCCTTGCCAGCGGTCACGACCTTGGCATGGTGGCCTGCGCCGATGCCGGGATTAAAGCGCACCATAACCTTGCCGCCCTTGTTGATGGCGCCGAGGTCGTCCAGTTGGGAGAGCGAGTCCACGCTGACAAGCAGGCCGTGCGCAAGGGCTGTTTGCAGCTCCTGACGCGAATTGTTGTTGGAAATATACAGGATCTGTTCGGGGTTGAAGCCAGCAAGCTGATCCATATACAGTTCGCCGGGGCTCATGGCATCCACCACCAGGCCCTCTTCACGCACCATGCGCAAAAGCACGGGGTTGGCGTTGGCCTTGATGGAGTAGTTGACGCCAAAGCCCGGATGGCTTGAAAGGCCCATGAGGTCGCGGCACCGCTGGCGCAGCACGTCCTCATTATACACATAGAGCGGAGTGCCGAAGGTTTCTGCCAGTTCGCGCGGAGTGTGGCGGCCGTAAAAGTGCTGATTATCAGTGTAGATGGAGCGGATGTCGGACATAGATACCTCTGGGATGCCTCAAAAAATTTCTGTTGCTGCCCGCGCCCGGGCAGTAGTTCACCTCTGGGGGGTAATTTTTAATTATCCCGGTCATGGTCTGCACTGTCAAGCCTCGCCTGCGGGCAGGAGCGCGCGTACGCACTGGCACATTGACATAAAAAGCGCGCCGTGTTTTGGTTCTTTTTTTGACAACGGGCGCTTTTCATGCGCTTGTGCCGCAGGACCGCGCATATGCAACCATGCGGCAGGGCACCCGCCAAATCGCCCACAGACCACCATTTGGAGTAGTTATGCCTATCAAGAAAGGCGACACGGTGCGTGCGCACTATACGGGAACCCTGGAAGACGGCACAGTATTCGACTCTTCGCGCGAGCGCGACCCCCTGGAATTCGTCATGGGCAAAGGCATGCTCATTCCCGGCTTTGAGTCTGCCGTGGAAGGGCGCGAAGCCGGCGATACCGTCACTGTGACCATCGCCCCGGCCGAAGCCTATGGCGAAGCCGACCCGGAACTGGTGTTCACCGTGGCCCGCGCCCAGGTGCCGGATCACATCCCCCTCAATGTGGGCGTGCCCCTGCAGCTGTCCAATGAACAGGGCCAGATGGATGTGACCATTACTGAAGTGACCGCCGATGAAGTGACCCTTGACGCCAACCATCCGTTGGCGGGCAAGTCCCTCACGTTTGAAATCGAGATCGTCGGCGTCAACTAGAGCAAGCATCAGGCCGGCGGGCGACAGTCTGCCGGCCTTTTTTTCAAGGCTTTGCGCCATGTGGTTGTTTGGCGTTTTGCGGCCCGGCCCGTAGGCGAAAAAGTTTCAGAACGATATTTTTTTGGTGCGTCAGCCCCTTTTCGACGCGAGGTTGTATATGAGCAGCAAAATAGCCAGACACAATGCCATTCAGGCCATCACCACCTACAAGCCTGAAGCGGCCCCTCTCAATTTCGCCGACACCAGGCCCACAGACATTTTTGGCTGCAACGTTTTCAATGACCGCGTCATGCGCGAGCGCCTGCCCAAAAGCGTGTACCGCTCCCTTCGCAAGACCATTGAGTTCGGCCAGCGCATGGACCCCTCCATCGCCGACACCGTGGCTGCGGTCATGAAGGATTGGGCCATTGAAAAAGGGGCCACTCACTTTACCCATATTTTCTACCCGCTTACCGGGCAGACCGCCGAAAAGCACGACAGCTTTCTCATGCCCGACGGCTCTGGCGGCGTGATTGCCGAATTTTCCGGCTCCATGCTCATTCGCGGCGAACCCGACGCTTCTTCCTTTCCGTCCGGCGGCCTGCGCTCGACGTTTGAAGCGCGCGGCTACACGGCGTGGGATGTGACCAGCCCCGCCTATATTATGGAAAACCCCAACGGCACCTTTTTGTGCATCCCCACCATGTTCCTTTCGTGGACGGGCGTGGCTCTGGACAAAAAAACGCCGCTTCTGCGTTCCAGTCAGGCGCTCAATCGCGAAGCCAAGCGCGTGCTGCGCCTTTTCGGACAGGAAACGGAACTGCCGGTGGTGGCGTATGCCGGGCTTGAGCAGGAATACTTCGCCATTGACCACAATTTCAATTTTGCCCGGCCCGACATACAGATAGCCGGTCGCACCCTCTTTGGCGCGCGTCCGGCCAAGGGGCAGGAATTCAGCGACCAGTACTTCGGCGTCATTCCCCAGCGCGTGCTTTCCTATATGATGGAAGTGGAGCGCGAGCTTTACAAGCTGGGCGTGCCCGTGCGCTGCCGCCACAATGAAGTGGCCCCCAGCCAGTATGAAATCGCGCCCCTGTACGAGGTCAGCAATCTGGCCGTTGACCACAACCACATCATCATGTCCACCCTGCGTAACGTTGCCAAGCGCTACGGGCTCAAGTGCCTGCTGCACGAAAAGCCCTTTGCCGGGGTCAACGGCTCGGGCAAGCATGTCAACTATTCCATCGGCAACGCGGACCTCGGCTCGCTCTTTGATCCCGGTGAAACGCCGCACGCCAACGCCAAGTTTCTGGTGTTCTGCGCGGCCATGATCCGCAGCGTGCACAAGTTCGGCGGCCTGCTGCGCGCCACTGTGGCCAGCGCCAGCAATGACCACCGCCTGGGCGCCAATGAGGCCCCCCCGGCCATCATGTCCATCTTCCTCGGCGACATGCTCACCGAAGTGTTCGAGGCTTTTCGCGCCGGACGCATTGACGATGCCGCCAACGGCAAAAAACGCGGCGCGCTCAACATCGGCGTGGACACTTTGCCGCCGCTGCCCGCCGACCCCGGCGACCGCAACCGCACGAGCCCCGTGGCCTTTACCGGCAACCGCTTTGAGTTCCGCGCTCTTGGATCCAGCCAGTCTGCGGCGGGCTCCATTACGGCGCTCAACGTCATCATGGCGGATTCACTGGGCTTTGCCGCCGACTGGCTTGAAAAGGAAATGGGTGAGGGCCGAAGCTTCAATGAAGCTCTGGAATCCTTTATCAGCCATGTCATTGAAGAGCACAGCGCCGTCATTTTCAACGGCGACGGGTACTCCGAAATCTGGCACAAAGAAGCGGTACGGCGTGGTCTGCCCAACCTGCGCACCACCCCCGAAGCGCTGCCAGTGCTTGTCAGCCCCGAAGTGGTGGAAGTCTATGAAAAGGCGGGCGTGCTCAACAAGGCGGAACTGCGGGCGCGTCAGGACATCTATGTGGAGCAGTACTGCAAGACCGTGCGCACCGAGGCCAACCTTGTTATCCGCATGGCCCGCACAATCATATTCCCCGCAGCCATGCGCTATCAGGGCGAGCTGGCGAGCACTGCCGCCAGTATGCGGTCTCTGGGGCTGGAAGCCAAAACCATCACCCTTGAAGAAGTGACCGAGCAGCTCCGCCAGATGCAGTCAGCCATAGCAGCGCTTGAGAGCGTACTGGGCGAGGCTGACGGCCTGGGCGTGGGCTTTGATGCCGCCCGCCGCTATTGCAGCGAGGTGCTGCCGCACATGGCCAGGGTGCGGAAGCATGCGGACATGCTGGAAACCCGCGTGGCGGACGACCTGTGGGCGCTGCCCAATTACCAGGAAATCCTGTTTGGCAAGTAAGCGTTTTCGCTGGCGGAATTAAACCCGCCTGCGGTTTTGTCGCATAATAGCAACATGTTTCTGTTGACAGCAGGCAGGGACATGTGTAGTTTAGCAAAAAAGTAAAGGAATCAGGTAGTCGCATGAACTCTTTCTCCAACACCATTTCTTGCAGCCTTCAGGGCTGGTGGTGGCGCAATCAACTGCGTGGGGGAGACGTGCGGGCTAAATAGTTCCGATACGTTGGCATAGCTGTATTCAGGCGCCGTCTCCCCCAGGAGGCGGCGCTTTTTTTGTATGTTTAAAACCCAAAGGATGCGGCAGATGAAAGAGAACGGTGACAAGTTGCACTCGCTTACGCTGCGCCAGTCTGCCCGCTGGTTGCCAGCGGATATGGATACGCCCATCAGCCTGTTTATGGGCATGGTGGGCGCGGGCAACGGCATTTTGCTGGAAAGCGCCGAGGTTGATGGCCGTTGGGGCCGCTACAGTATCCTTGCCTGCGACCCGGCCCTCTTCATCTTCTGCCGCGAGGGCAAGCTGGTTCTGGATGTGAAGGACCAGAGGCTGTCGTCCCTCGCAGGCCTTGAAGGCCGTCCCTTTGTGGAGGGGCTGCGGGAGCTTATGGGACGCCTTGAAATCGCCCCGGCGGAAAATATCGCCGGTCTGCCGCCCATCACCCGCGCCCTGTACGGTTACCTTGGCTTTGGCATGGCGGGGCTCTTCAATCCCAGCCTTGCCAGCATCATGCCCGAAAACGAGGCCGACTGCATACTCATGCTGCCTGCCACGGTGCTGGTCTTTGACCATCTGTACAACCGGCTCTGTCAGGTGAGCCTTGGCGAACACCGCGCCCTGCAAAGCGCACGCCAGTCTCTGGAGCCGCGCGCCGGAACCAGGGGCCCCGGGCCGGACATCGACCCGGACAAGGTGTGCGCAGAACCCGGCGAAGAGGGCTACAAGGACTTCGTGCGCAGGATCAAGGAGATGCTGCGCCAGGGCGAAGCCATCCAGGTGGTGCCTTCGGTGCGGTTCTCCACCCCCTTCATGGGCAATCCCTTTGAGCTTTACAGGCGCATGCGCCGCTTCAACGCTTCGCCCTACATGTTCTACATGTCTTTTCCCGAGCTGACGCTTTTCGGCTCTTCGCCTGAGGTCATGGTGCGCTGCACTGCGGGTTGCCTGCAGCTTTCGCCCATCGCAGGCACGCGCAAGCGCGGGGCGGACGACCTGGAAGACGCCCGCCTGGCTGCCGAACTTCGCGATGACCCCAAGGAGCGGGCGGAGCATGTCATGCTGGTGGACCTGGGCCGCAACGACCTTGGCCGCGTGGCCCGCCCCGGCACGGTGACTCTTGAACGCTATATGGAAGTGGAGCGGTACTCCCACGTCATGCACCTCACGAGCCGGGTTTCGGCCCGTCTGGATGCGGGGCTGGACGCTCTGGACGTACTGGCGGCCACCTTTCCGGCGGGCACGGTTTCCGGCGCGCCCAAGATCCGCGCCATGCAGATCATCCGCGAGCTTGAAGGACGCAGCCGTGGCCCCTACGCGGGCTGCATCGGCTGGCTGGGGCTCGACAAGGACAGCGTGAATCTGGATATGGGCATCACCATCCGCAGTATGTGGCTGCGCGACAACAGGCTTTTCTGGCAGGCGGGCGGGGGCATAGTCCACGACTCGGACCCGGATATGGAATGGAATGAAGTGTGCAATAAATCAGCCATCATGCGCCTGGCCCTGCGTGCGGAGGACGAAGAAAATGTTCTTGCTCATAGATAATTACGATTCCTTCACCTACAATCTTGTGCAGGCGTTCTACGCCCTTGGGCACAAGCCTGTGGTGCTGCACAATGACGACCCGGCTGTGCTGGAAATGGCCGCGAACCCGGAACTTGCCATGGTCTGCATTTCACCGGGACCGGGGCATCCTGCCAGTGCGGGCTTTTGCCCTGAATTCCTCAAACGCCTGAGCCCCAAGATTCCAGTGCTGGGCGTGTGCCTGGGCCATCAGCTGCTTGGCCTGCACGCCGGGGCGCGGGTAGAGGTCGGCCCCTGCATCATGCACGGCAAACAGTCGGAAATCGTGCACGACGGTACGGGCCTGTTCTCGGGCCTGCCCAACCCCATGCGGGTGGGGCGCTACCATTCGCTGGTGGTCCGCGCCGATGAGGACGCTGAAAATCCCCGGTTCACGGTGACGGCTCGCGGCCCGGAAGGCGAAGTAATGGCCCTGCGCTACAATGACCGCCCCTGGGTCGGGGTGCAGTTTCATCCCGAATCGGTGCTGACGCCCGACGGTTTGCGGCTGCTCGGCAACTTCCCCCAGTCCGTCATGGGCGCGGGGAGCGATGCCAGCGACTTTGCGACCATTCTGGACACGCTGGCCCGCGGGGAAGACCTCAGTGCAGAGATGGCGGCAGCCGGTTTTGCCGCGCTTATGGACGGCAAAATGAGCCCGGCTCAGGCTGGCAGCTTTCTCATCGGGCTTCGCATGAAGGGCGAAAGCGCCCTTGAGCTGGCCCACGCCACCCGCGCCGCCCTGGCCAGATCAGTGCGCGTGGACGGCATCTCCGGCACGACCATTGACGTGGTGGGTACCGGCGGCGACGGGCGCAACTCTTTCAACTGCTCCACGGCCACGTCCCTCATTCTGGCGGGGATGGGGTACAGGGTTGTAAAGCACGGCGGGCGCGCCGTTTCTTCCAAGTGCGGCAGCGCCGACGCTTTGGAGGCTCTGGGCATCGCTCTGGACAACAATCCGGCCTCTGTGGCCGAAATGGTCAAACGGCGTAATTTCGCCTTTTTGTTCGCGCCGTATTTTCACCCGTCTTTCGCCAATATCGGCCCTGTGCGCAAGGAACTTGGCGTGCGGACGCTTTTCAACATCCTTGGCCCCATGATCAATCCGGCCCGGCCCAGCCACCTGCTCATGGGTGTGGCCCGCCCGGAACTGGTGAAGCTTGTGGCCGAAACCCTCCTGCAGTCGCCGCTTTACCGGGCCGCCGTGGTCTGCGGCGCTGGCAACTATGATGAAATAACGCCCATTGGCCCTGCCCAGATGGCCGTGCTCCACGCGGGCACAATGACGCAGATGACCCTTGATCCTGCGGAGTTCGGCATCGAACCCTGCAAGGTTGAAGACCTGTCGGTCGACGGCAAGGAAGAAGCTGTGGCCGTGCTCAAGGATATTCTGGACGGCAACGGGCCGCGCGCCATGATGGACATGGTCACGCTCAATGTGGGCCTGGCCATCTACCTGTTGGAAGAAAATATGGACATGGCCCTGTGTATGGCCCGTGCCCGCGAAGCCGTGAGCGGCGGTTTCGGCAGGAAGGTGCTGCATGCTGCTTGAGCGCTTTCGTACGGCCAAACAGGCAGAGGTGGACGCCCTGCGCCTGCTGGCAGACCACGGCGGCATGCCCGCGCCTCTTGAGGGGCCGCGTCCGGATTTTCTGGCGGCTCTGCGCGGCGCATCCGGTTCTCCTGTTGTCATTGAGGGCCGTCCCCTGACGGTGGTGGCGGAATACAAAAGGGCTTCGCCTTCACGCGGCATAATCTGTGAAAGCCTTGAGGTGGAAGAGGTGGCGCGCCAGTATGCCGCGGCAGGAGCCGCCTGCCTCTCCATCCTGACGGAAGCCGCGCATTTTCGTGGCTGCCTGGAGTATCTTGATCGAGCGGCGGCCGCAGGTCTGTACGCGGGGGCGCGTCCGCCCCTGCTGCGCAAGGATTTCATTTTTGATCCCTTGCAGGTGGCTGCCACGGCGGCTACCCCGGCATCGGCCCTTCTGCTCATCGTGCGCCTGACGCCGGATGCGGCCACGTTGCGTGCCCTGCGCGAACAGGCTGAAAGCCACGGCATGCAGGCAGTGGTAGAGGTTTTTGACCGTGAAGACCTGCTGCTCGCGCGTGAGAGCGGCGCGCGCATCATACAGGTCAACGCCCGCGATCTGGAAACATTGAAGACAGACAGGGCGGCAGCTCTGGATCTGGCCCGCGCCTGCCCCCCGCAGGAAGGCGAAACCTGGATAGCCGCCAGCGGCATCGGCAGGGGCGAACACCTGCTGGCAGCCGCACAGGCTGGCTTCCACGCCGCGCTTGTGGGCAGTTCCCTTATGGAGGGGGCGCAGCCGGGGCGCGCACTGTCCAGGCTGCTGAAAGAAGCGGCGAACGATGCGCGCGTCCTTGGCGAAAGCCGGTCGACACCGGGGGAGGGCGGCGGTCATGCTCATTAAGGTCTGCGGCTTCACCCGCCAGCAGGATCTGGATACGGCGTCCTCACTGGGGGCGGGCATGTGCGGTTTCATCTTTCATGCCTCCAGTCCACGGAATGTGACTCCGGCCCATGTGGCATCCCTTGAAAGTGGCAAAATGCTGCGCGTGGGTGTTTTTGTGAACCAGACAGCGGATGAAATATGCCGCATAATGGCTGAAGCGCGGCTGGACATGGCCCAGCTGCACGGCAAACAGGATGTGGAGTGCGCCAGGGTCGTGGGAGTGCAAAGGGTCATACGGGTCATCTGGCCGGGCCGTTATTGTCACAGGGCACTGCTCTATAATGAACTGCAAAAGCATGCCGGGGCCTGCGCCTGCTATCTGCTTGACGCTGGTCTCGCAGGGGGCGGCAGCGGAGCCAGCCTGGACTGGCAGGATTTGAGCCATCTGCCTGCCCCGCATCCTTGGCTGTTGGCAGGGGGGTTAAGTGCGGATAATGTGGGACAGGCGATACGCCTCTGCTCACCTGACGGCATAGATTTGAATTCCGGCGTTGAAGATGCGCCGGGCCTGAAAAATGCGCAAAAGCTGGCAGCCGCTCTGGTGGTTGCCTCCAAACAGAAAGGCAATGGGTATTTGTCATGAAAAACAGATATTTTGGCGAGTTCGGCGGTTGCTTTGTGCCTGAGCTGCTCATGCCGCCCCTTATGGAAGTGGAAGCGGCCATGCACAGCATCTATCCCACCGAGGCCTTTCAGGCCGAGTTGCATGATCTGCTGCACAATTATGCCGGACGTGAAACCCCTTTGACCCATTGTCCCACGTTGTCGCGTGAGCTGGGCTTCGATCTCTGGCTCAAGCGGGAAGATCTGCTGCACACGGGCGCGCACAAGGTGAACAATACGCTGGGGCAGGCGCTGCTTGCCAAACATATGGGCAAGACGGCCCTTGTGGCCGAGACCGGCGCGGGGCAGCACGGCGTGGCTACGGCCGCCGCAGCCGCCCGTCTGGGGATGGAATGCACGGTCTACATGGGCGCTGAAGACGTGGAGCGCCAGTCCCCCAACGTCATGCGCATGAAGCTTCTGGGCGCTATCGTCCACCCTGTTGAAAGCGGAACCCGCACCCTCAAGGACGCCATTAACGAAGCCCTTCGCGCGTGGATCAGCAGCCAGGAAACCACCCACTATTGCTTCGGCACGGCTGCCGGGCCGCATCCCTTCCCCCTGCTGGTGCGTGAACTGCAAAGCGTCATTGGCCGTGAAACCCGCGCCCAGATGCTTGAAAAAACCGGCAGGCTGCCAGACGCCGTGGTGGCCTGCGTTGGCGGCGGCTCCAATGCCATAGGCATGTTCCATCCCTTCCTTGAAGACGCGAGCGTGCGTATTATCGGCGTGGAGGCGGCAGGCACCGGCGAACCGGGCTGCTTCAACTCCGCCCCCCTCAACCTGGGCACGCCTGGCGTGCTGCACGGCGCGTACAGCATGCTTTTGCAGAACAACGACGGCCAGGTGGAACCTTCACACTCCATTTCCGCAGGTCTGGACTATCCGGGCGTGGGCCCCGAGCATTCCTGGCTGCACAAGACCGGCCGCGCGCAGTACGGCATGGTCAAGGACGCCAACGCCCTGACCGCGTTCCAGCGTCTGTGCCGCGCCGAGGGCATCCTGCCTGCTCTGGAGTCATCCCATGCGCTGGCATGGGTGCTGGACCATCCGCATGAATTCAAACCTGGGCAGCAGGTGGTGGTCAATCTTTCAGGCCGGGGAGACAAAGACCTTGGCATCATCAACAAGGCCCTGGGTTTTGCCCAGGGGCAGGGCGAGGTGTAGTCATGAACCTGCTTGAAGAAAAAATTCGTAAGGCCACTGCCGCAGGGCGTCCGGCTCTGATTCCTTTTCTTACTGCCGGATTTCCCAACCAGACGGACTTTTGGCCCACACTGATGGAACTGGATGAAAACGGCGCGGACATCATTGAAATCGGCGTGCCCTTTTCTGATCCGGTGGCCGACGGTCCCGTGGTTGAAGACGCCTCACGGCGCGCTCTGAGCGACGGCGTAAATCTGCGCGGCATCCTGGCGGATCTCATACAGCGCAAGGGCCTCATTCAGGCTGGCGTGGTGCTGATGGGCTACCTCAATCCATTTTTGCAGTACGGCTATGAAAAACTGGCGCAGGACGCGGCCAAGGGCGGCGTTCACGGATTTATCGTGCCCGACCTGCCCCATGAAGAGGCAGAACCCCTGCGCTGCGCCCTGAAAAAAGAGGGTATTGCGCTTATCCCCCTGGTTGGCCCCAATACCAGCGCCGAACGCATGGCTCTGTATGCGGCCGAAGGCGAGGGCTACGTCTATGTCGTCTCGGTTATGGGCATTACTGGCGAGCGAAGCAATGTGGCTCCCAAGGTTGCGGAAACTATGCGCCGGGCGCGCTCTGTCTTCAAGCTGCCTCTTGCCCTGGGGTTCGGCCTGCGCGAACCGGCGCAGCTGGAAGCCCTGCCAGCCGACGCCAGGCCCGATGCCGTCGTTTTTGGCAGCGCCTTGCTCAAGCACCTTGATGAAGGCAAGAGCGCCGAAGAGTTCATGGCCCGCTGGAAGTAACAGTAGACGTATAGTTTGAGCTATTTCGCGGTGAAATGTTTTTGGGGGGGGAGGGCCCCTTTGCAAAAGGGTCCCACGCCCCCACCCCCTAAAACTCTTATTGTATGTGGCTATAACGCAAAGAGTTGTTTGATCTGAGGCGGAAGGGGAGGGGGGAGCCGACTACCTTTGAAAAAAAGGGCACGCTCCAAAACTGCGCAAAAGCACACGCGCCGCAACGTGGCGGAGATTCAGCCCAAAACGTATTTTTCGGCTGAAAGGAAAATTGAAATGTGAAGTATTTCAAGGGTGGTCTGATCTGGAAGCTAGTCTTTAAGGATCACGCCAGCAGACACCGTCACGTTCAAAGATTATTTACTCTGGCCTCGCGCCTCTCTGTCATTACAGCCCCCTTCACACCGAAGGGGGCTTTTGTGTTTTAAATAAACATATAATATTAATCAGTTATACATTAATAAAATTATTTTTTAAAATACTGGGGAAAAAGAATAAATTCGCTTGACATTGAAATTGAATTTCAATTACAAATAAGACAACGCGATTCACCCATACCGGCGCTTACCGCTTCGGCGGGCCCGACATAGCAAGGAGCAGAGCATGTGCGTAACACTTATAGGCGGCATGGACAGGTTGCAAAAAGATTACATAGCTGCGGCCAAGGAAAACGGGCATTCCCTCAAGTGCATCAGCCGCAATGAGCGGAACTTCATCGAAAAGATCGGCAATCCCGACGCCATGATTGTTTTTACCAACAAGATTTCTCATGAAGCCAAGCGCAAGGCCGTGCAGGTTGCGCGCTCGCGCAATATCCCCCTGCAAATGGTGCATTCGTGCGGCGTCTCCTCCCTGCGTGAATGTCTGCGTGGCTCATAGGCAGAGGTGACGTTCAGGGTTTGACGGCATCATCCCCAAGAGGAGAGTCTCATGGCTCCAGTGAATCGCCCGACTGTGGAAGAAGACTCCGCAGTCGGGCGAATATTTTAAATACTGTAAAAATGTTCTTATGTCTTGGCTGGATAGGCGGTGAACGGGCAAAAAAAATTTCAGTCCGCTTGACATTTTTTCGGCAACCATATAAACCCGCTAGGACTTTGGAATTCATTTTCATTTTTTTCGGGGAACCCAGACGTCATTAAATGGCGGTGGCGGGCGTGCGCAGGACTCTATGGTGCCCGCCCAGGAACTGTCACAATCAGAGCTCCAGGACGGCTAGTATGAGCAAGTTTTCCGGCATGATCATGATTCGTGATCTGCACGGGTTTTTTTGCGTCATTAGCGGAGCGGGAGGGCACTTGCATGAGTGAGACAAAAGATTTGGAGAATGGCGTGGGAGCGCACGGTCAGCATGAGCATGACCACCACGGGCAGCATGGCCACCACGGCCATGCCCTGCGTATCGCCCTGGCTGGCAATCCCAACTGCGGCAAGACAACGGTGTTTAACGGCTATACCGGCGCTCGCCAGCATGTGGGCAACTACCCCGGCGTTACCGTTGATAAAAAAGAAGGCCACATTAATGTAAACGGTACGCGCGTAATCGTGGTGGATTTGCCCGGCACCTACTCGCTGACTGCCTATTCGCAGGAAGAACTTGTGGCCCGGCAGGAACTTGCCAGCGATAACGTGCAGGCGGTCATCAACGTGGTCGATGCCTCGGCCCTTGAACGTAACCTGCTTCTCACCGTGCAGATGCTTGAAATGGGCACGCCTCTGGTGCTGTCCTGCAATATGATGGACGAAGCGCGCAATTCGGGCGTGCATATTGATATGGATCGCCTGGGCGCCCTGCTGGGCATCCCTGTGCTGCCCATGGTGGCGCGCACTGGCGAAGGCCTCAAGGAGGCTATGGAAGCCGCCGTTGAGCTGAGCCAGAAGGGCAAGCGCGAACCTATGCGCATTTCTTACGGCGCGGAGCTTGATGAAGCGCTGCTTGAACTTGAAAAACGCATTGTCGCCGCCAAGCTGCTGACCGATCGTTACCTGCCGAGCTGGGTAGCCCTCAAGCTGCTGGAAGGGGATGACGTTATATTGAATGAAGTCCGCAAGGCCGACCCCAAAACCACCACCGAGCTTGAAGGCCTGCGTAAAAAAATCGCAGACCATACGCGCGCCACGCTGAATGCCAGCCTTGAGTCCCTCATTACGGACCATCGTTATGGCTACATTCGCAGCATCCTGCGTGACGGCGTTTTCCAGCAGGACCCCGGCAAGGACCGCCTGGCCCTTTCCGACAAATTGGACAAAGTGCTCACCAACGCGCTGTTCGGCCCGCTGATCATGATCGGCGTGCTTTATTTCATGTTCTACGTCACCTTTGAGGTGGGCGCGTATCCTCAGGGCTGGGTCGAAGACGGCTTTGCCTGGCTTGGCGGGTTTTTGGGCGACGTGATGCCTGAAGGGCTTGCCAAATCCCTGGTCGTGGACGGCATCATTGCCGGTGTGGGCGGCGTCATCAGCTTTGTGCCGCTGATCCTCATCATGTTTGTCCTCATTTCCTTTATGGAAGACAGCGGCTACATGGCCCGTGTGGCCTACATGATGGACCGCATCTTCCGCTTCTTCGGCCTGCACGGCGCTTCGGTCATGCCCTACATCATTTCCGGCGGCATTGCCGGCGGTTGCGCCATCCCCGGAGCCATGGCCACCCGTACTCTGCGCAGCCCCAAGGAAAAACTGGCGACCCTGCTGACCCTGCCCTACATGGCCTGCGGCGCGAAGCTGCCGGTCTTTCTGATGCTGGCTGGCGCATTCTTCCCCGATAATGCGCCCACCGTCATGTTCCTCATCATGCTTGTGGGCTGGGTTATGGCCCTGCTGGTGGCGCGCCTGCTGCGCTCCTCCATCGTCAAGGGCGAAGCGACGCCCTTTGTTATGGAACTGCCGCCGTACCGCATGCCCACCCTGTTCAGCCTGCTGCTGCACTGCTGGGAACGCGCCTGGATGTATCTTAAAAAGGCCGGTACCGTGCTGGTGGCCATTTCCATCATCATCTGGGCGGGCATGACCTTCCCCAAGATGCCCGAAGAAATGGCCGCGCCTTTCGAACAGAAGATCGAGCAGCTTGAAGCGCAGATCGCCGCCTTCCCCGAAGGCGCTGAAGAGCGTACCGCCCTTGAGGAAGAGCTGACTGGCGTGCGTGACGAAATGGGTGAAGAAGAACTGGCCTACTCCATTGCCGGACGCCTGGGCAAGGCCATCGAACCTGCCACCCAGCCCGTGGGCTTTGACTGGCGTACCGACATTGCCCTGCTGGCAGGCGTTGCCGCCAAGGAAGCCATCGTGTCTACCCTTGGCACAGCTTACGCCATTGGCGCGCAGGACCCGGAAGACGCCGCTCCCCTGGCCGAACGCCTGAAGAGCGACAGCAACTGGTCAAAGGCCACGGCGCTTTCTCTCATGTTGTTCGTGCTTATGTATTCTCCCTGCTTTGTGGCGCTCGTGGTCATCAAGCAGGAGGCGGGAAGCTGGGGCTGGCTGCTTTTCAGCATGGTCTTCAATACTGCCGTAGCCTACGTGGTCGCGCTGGCGGCCTATCAGGTAGGCCGCTCTGTCTGGGGATAGCTTGCATGGGCGGGCTTGCGTTGCCTGCCTGCCGCGCCAGGGCCGTCTGAGCCTTTTGCACGGCATGGAGCGGGGCGCAACCCGCGCCGCCCGAAGGCAAAAGCCTTCGTAACAGAATACTCATCTTACCAATACGCCCGTGCCGCGCCTTGACAAAGGGCTTGCGGCACGGGCATTGTTTTTGAGTTATCGACGCCTGTATAATAGACTTTCGGTTTTGGACTTTTGTTCAAAGCGCTCTTGAGGGTATACATCCTCAAGGGCGGAGCGATTTTTTCTTCGAAAAACGCTATTTTCGTCCGAATCCACGCCACGTTGCGGCGCGCTGCACTCGAGTGCAGTAGTGGGGCATGCAGCCTTTTTCAAAGGTAAAAATGCTCTAACGGCCAGGCTGCGTTTGCATCTCTGCGCGTTTGCCGCCCATGCAACCGCCTGGGCGTTACAACGTGAAAGTACTCAAGACGCGCACCGGGGGGTGTATGCTGATCAGGATCATTTGTTTCTGTCTGACCATCTGTCTTGCTTGGGGAAGCCTCCCGGCTCTTGCCTGGGACGCCAGGGTTGTTCGTGTGGAGGATGGCAACACCATTACCGTCAACAAGACAGACAAGGGCGACGATGCTGAGGTGGTGTTGCGGTTTTATGGCATTGAGGCCCCGACCCTGAATCAGCCCTTTGGGCCAGAGGCCCGCCAACGCCTTGCCGAGATCATGCCGCGTGGCTCAAGGGTAACGGTGGAGCCCGTGGGCGAGAGCGAGTCGGGCACCATAAGCGCGCTTATCCAGGTTGGGGGCGCATCCGTTAACTATCAGCTGGTGATGGAAGGCCTGGCCTGGATTGACAGACAAAATTGCAGGGCTATCTTTTGCCGCCGCTGGATGATACAGGAACACCAGGCTGTTGTGGAAAAACGGGGCATATGGGGCCTGAAAATAGGCACTCCGCCCTGGCAGTGGGGTAGATAAAACAACTGGAGCAGATATGAACGTCACGGGTTCGCAGGAGTTGCGGGAATTTCTTGATGGCTGGAAAATCGATCCCCAGAATGTCAAGGCGGCTTTTACAGCCTATATGGATTTTCTGGCCGCGCACAGCGGTATGAGTTTTACCTTCAAGGCCAGACCCGGCGTGAGCTACTCTTTGCGCGCCCGGCACGCCGCCCAGATCAAGCGCGAACTCTTTGTGCTGCTTGACGTGGTGGACGATGAACCGGATAACCGCTGGCTGTCTGTCTGCTTTTACAACAACATGGTTACGGACGCTGAAGACATGGGCGACTTTGTGCCCGATGGCCTGATGGACGAGGACGCACGCTGCTTCAATCTTGAAGGCGACGACGCCCACATGCGTGACTACATCATGGCCCGTCTGGCCGAAGGCGCGCGCAACGCCGAAAAAAACGTGGAGTAACATGCTCGCTGTACACGCCGCGCCCTGCGTGGCCATAGATTTTGAAACCTCCGGGTATGCGGCCCACAGCGCTTGCGCTGTGGGCCTTGCCCGCATTGAGGACGGGCGCGTTGTGGACCGGCTTTACAGTCTGATACGCCCGCCGTCCTCACGGGTTATGTTTACGGAAATCCACGGGCTCACCTGGCCCATGCTTAAAGACGCGCCCACCTTCGCCGACGTCTGGCCGCAAATGGAAACATTCATGGCTGGGGCCGATGCGTTGCTGGCGCACAACGCCTCTTTTGACAGGCGCGTGTTGCAGGCCTGCTGCCGCGAGGCCGGGGCCGAAACCCCCAGGTTCCATTTTTTATGCACGCTCAAGGGTGCACGGCGCAGCCTGCCCCTGCCTTCCAAGAAGCTCAACCATGTCTGCGAGCATTTCGGCATAGCGCTCAACCACCACAACGCCGGGTCGGATGCCGAGGCCTGCGCCGAGGTCTACCTGCATTTGCGGGCCTTGGGCGTCACTGACGGCCAGATGCGTCTGTAGACGGCGCCGCGGCCTTGCCGTGCAATGCATTTTCCTGCCATGCCCGTGAAGCAGGGGTGGTTGTGGAAAAGGCGCTTTTATGAAGCCTGATCAGAATAGAGCCTTTTACCTTGTTCAAAGGAAAAAACGCTAACGCTGCGCTCGCCTGAAAATCGCCGCAGCGTGCCGTAAACTCGGTAAAAACCGCATTTTCCGCAGAATGAAAAATTGAAATGTGAAGCATTTCAAAGGTAATCTATGGCTCCAAACCTGCCTGTGCAGGGTGCACCGGGGCCTGAAAACCTCTGGCCCGGCCTCGTCAACAAAATGGCGATGTCCGGGCCAGAGGTTTTTATGTTGTGTGATTTTTTATATAACAAACTGTTTTAATTTGTATAAATAAAAATGGAACAGGTTTTGCTTCCGCCTTGTCAGCAATCCATAAGGACTGCGGGAGGCATCATGAAAAGTTTGTTCACCAGTCAGGTTAGCCTGGTCGGCACGGTCATGAACATGCAGCTTCAAAGGCAGAATGTCATTGCCGCCAACTTGGCCAACATTGACACCCCCAACTACAAGCCGCGTGAATTGAGCTTTGAAAAAGAGCTTCAGACCGCCCTCGGACAGAATATGGAAGGGCAGATGAGCCGCACCAGCGAGGAGCACATTCCCTCGACCTTTGATCCTTCATCCTTCAGGCCCGAGTGGTCGGAGGCTTTCAAGCCCAGGCGTATTCACGGCGAAGACCGTGTGAACCTGGATAAGGAAATGGCCAAGCACTCCAAGAACCAGTTGCAGTTTACAGCGCTGGCCCAAGTTCTGACAAAAACGTTTGAAGGCATACATACCGTCATACAGGACGGCAAGCAGGCGTAAGAAGCGCCGCCCGGTCAACGGGCAGCGCGCGACCCGGCTCGTCATGCAGGAAGCGCAGGCAGGTCGGGCGAGTTTTACGGATTTTTGCGTATCAGGAGGACGTCATGGACTTCATGACAGCATTTGACATAAGCGCATCGGGCCTCGCGGCCGATCGTACGCGCATCAATACAATTTCAATGAACCTGGCCAATGCCAAGACCACGCGTACGCCTTTGGGCGGTCCTTACCGCAGGCGCACCGTCGTGCAGCAGACGGCTGACGTGGACGATCCTTTTTCCGTCCACATGCAGTCGGCCCTTGACCGCTCGGTCAAAGGCGTGCGCGTCATGGCCGTGACAATGGACAACCGCCCCTTCAAGCGCGTGTATGAGCCGGGCAATCCCGACGCCAACGCCGAAGGCTACGTGATGTATCCCGACATCAACGTGGTGGAGGAAATGGCCAACCTCATGACGGCCCAACGCAATTTTGAAGCCAACGTCACCACGGTGGACGCCATCAAGGGCATGTACACCAAGGCGCTTGAAATCGGCAAATAGTACAGTGTATGCGCCGTTACGGGCAAATGGAACCAGCGGGTAGCGTCAGGAGAACATCATGAGCATTCAGGCAACGGGCATGCGCGCCTATAGCGAAGCCATACAGCATTTCAACAAGGTTTCAGGCAGCTTGCAGCAAGGGTCGGCGGTCGGCGGGCAGACGCTTTTTTCCCGCACTCTGGATCAGAGCCTTGCCCGCAGCCAGGTGGATACCGGTGAAAACTTCGGCGCTCAGATAGACAAGATGCAGTTCCCCGGCAGGGCTTCAACGCCCGTGATGCCCGAGAACAGCTTTACAGGAACGCTCAAAGACTCGCTCAACAAGGTAAATCAGTTACAGAACGTGAAGGACAATGCCATCGATGACTTCGCTTCTGGGCGCACGCAAAACGTGCAGGAACTCATGATCACCATGCAGAAGTCGAGTCTTGCCATGAAGCTGACGACCGCTGTGCGCGGCAAGGTTCTGGAAGCGTATAAAGAAATTTCAAAGATGCAGTTCTAGGGAAACGCTGATTTATTCCGTTTGGCGGTGTTGCTTCACTTTTTTTGAAACAGTTAAGGACGGAAGAGTCCACTCCTGCTTTCAAAAAGATCGCGTCTTGCCAAACGAAATAACTGCGCGTTTTCAGGAGGCTCTTTAATCAGTGCTTCCCTAGATGACGTTTGCCGGGGGCTTACCTTTTACGGCGTAACTATAGACAGTTCATATCCGGCCAACACAATTCTCTGCCCGACGAACGCGTACTCCTGAACGACCTTTCCTCATGTGGCTCTGCCGCTGGGGAAAGGTTTTTTTGCGTCACGAATTTGAGCTTCACGCGGCAGGCCACGCAACCAGATGCGCCCTGTCAAATCCGTATGCGATATAGTGGCATAGCTCTTGCTATGGCTAGTAAAGCCCGGCCCTGGCGTCGGAAAACCAGCGCTTACGCGCACAGGAGCGGAACATGCCTGCATTCATTCAACAATTCGTCAACTCCTTCACGGCGATATGGGCCAAGATGAGCCCACTGCAACGCGTTGCTTCCGTTGGCGGGGCTGTCGGGCTGCTGGCTGCGGTCATTGGTCTTTCCATCTGGATGACCCGCCCCGAATACCGGGTTCTTTATTCAAACCTTGGTCCTGAAGACGCCAACGTGGTCATCAAGACCTTGCAGGGCGACAAGGTGGCCTACCGTATCACCGACAACGGGGCCACTATTATGGTGCCCCAGGAAGTGGTTTACGACCAGCGCATCAAGATAGCGGGCGAAGGCGGCCTGGTAGGGCAGGGCATTGGTTTTGAGATTTTTGACAAGGTCAAGGTCGGCCAAACCGACTTTGTGCAGAAGATCAACTACTCACGCGCGCTCCAGGGGGAACTGGCCCGCACCATCAGCCAGTTTCCCGGTGTTGAAAGCGCCCGCGTGCATCTGGTCATCCCGCGCCGCAGCCTTTTTGTCGAAGAGCGCCAGTCTCCTTCGGCCTCGGTGGTTCTCAAGCTTACCCGGGCCAATATCAAGATCGACCAGAAAGAAATCAACGCCATTCTCAACATGATGCTCATGTCCGTTGAAGGGCTGGACAGAGCCCATGTTTCCATCACCGACACCAGCGGCAAGGTTCTTTACCAGCCGGAAGAAGACAGCCTGGCGGGCATCACGACCACTCAGATGGAATACCGCCAGACCGTGCAGCGCAACCTTGAACGCCGCATTGAAGAAATGCTGCAGCCCCTTTTTGGCTCTGGCCGTGTTATCGCCAAGGTCAATGCCGATATGGATTTCAGCCAGAAGACCATACGCCGCGAGCTTTTTGATCCTGAAAAAACAGCGGTTCGCAGTGAATACCGTCAGGAAGAAAGCCAGCAGGGCCGCGCCAATCTTGAAGCGGGCGCGCCGGATGTAAATTTTCGTGGCGACGGCATCACCGGTTCGGTTTCAGACCAGAGCGGCACGCGTGAATCGCGTACCACCAACTATGAAATCAACAAGGAAGAACAGCAGATTGTTTCAAATGTGGGTGAATTGCGCCGTTTGACGGTTGCAGTCCTCATTGATGGCACGTATGTAAAGACCGATGGCGTCTGGACCTTTATGCCGCGCAAGAGTGAAGAGCTTGAGCGGGTGCGCCAGCTGGTGCACAACGCTGTGGGGCTGGACACGGGCCGGGGCGATGCTTTGGAAGTCAGCTCTGCGCCCTTTACCGACTCGGAGCCGCCCAAGGACCCCAACTTTGCCGACATGCTGGCCGACTACGCCGAGCGTCTGGGCAAGCCCCTACTCAACGCGCTGCTGGCATTCCTGTTCCTGATGCTTATCGTGCGGCCTGTGGTGTTGGCGCTTATCCGCCCCAAGGTCGAAGCGGGCGAAATGGTCGAAGGTCTGGAAGGTCTGCCTGCCGCCGAAGAGCAGCTTGCTCTCTATGAGGCTCTGGAAGAGGCCGCCAGAACTGAAGACGAATCGTCGATGGGCGATGCTGATGACGAGGACGATCTGATGTTCAAGGACATTGAAGCACTGAAAGCGCACATCTTCAGCCTGTCGGACAACCATATGGAACAGGTGGTGACACTGGTGCGCGGCTGGATGAAGAGAGATGAAACAGTTAAAGCCTAGTCCGTCACGAACAAGCCTGCTGACAGGCAAAGAAAGCGACCCCGCGTCGGCTTCTCTCACCCAGCTCAAGACATTGCGCCGGGCGCAGAAAGAGACAAATCAGCGGGTTGAAGAATTGAAGCTGCGGCTGTTCCGCATTACGGAGCAGCATATGGATCAGGCCGTGCGGCTTATCAAGCGCTGGCTTTCTGACAAGGATTAAAGGAAACGCTGATGTATTCCGTTTGGCGGCGTCGCTTCACTTTTTTTGAAACAGTCGAGGACGGAAGAGTCCACTCCTGCTTCAAAAAAAAGATCGCGCCTTGCCAAACGAAATAACTGAGCCTTTCCAAGGGGCTCTTTAATCAGTGTTTTCTAAAATGCCTCCGCCCCAGGGCCGAGGTGAAGGAGTTGAGGATGGAGCTGACCGGCAAACAGCGCATAGCCGTGCTGCTGCTCGCCATGGGCGACAAGTTCACGGCCGACGTGTTCAAGCGCATGGACAGGCAGGAAATAGCCGAAATCTCCAAAGCCATTGTGGACTTGGAGCCAGTGCCGCGTGAAGATGTCGAGGAAGTGCTGCGCGACTTTCATGAGTCCCTGGTGGAAGGCGTGGACATGATCGCGGGCGGCAGCGATATTCTCAAGCGCCTGCTGGTCAAGAACCTTGATCCTGAAACCGCCAAGTACATTATGGACTCGCTCAGTCTTGAAACCGGGCCAGCGCCCTTCCGCGAACTTGAGCAGGTGAGCCCCCGCCTTCTTTCACAAATTTTGCGTAATGAACATCCGCAGACCCTGGCGCTCATTCTCGGCCACCTGCACCCCGATCAGGCCGCCAATTTATTGACAAGCCTGCCCGCAGGCGTGCGCGCCGAGGTGCTCATGCGTCTGGCGCGCCTTGAGGCTGTGCCTGAAGACATGCTTATGGAAGTGGACAAGGTGCTCACAAGCCAGCTTATCGCCATGGGCGGCAAGGAAGGCAAAAAAGTGGGCGGCGTCCAGTCTGTGGCCGAAATCCTCAATGCCGTGGACCGTGCCACCGAAGAAGAAGTCCTGTCCGAGATCGAAGAAGACTCCGCCCAGATGGCCGAAGATATCCGCAACCTCATGTTCGTGTTTGAGGACTGCAAGAATATTGACGACAGGGGCGTGCGGGAAATGCTCAAGGAAATCTCCAACGAGGACCTCACCCTGGCCCTGCGTGGCGCCAGCGACGATCTCAAGGAAAAATTCTTCAAGAACATGTCCGAGCGCGCGGGCAACATGATACGCGAAGAACTGGAGTACATGGGCCCCACCAAGCTTTCGGACGTGGAAGCCGCGCAGCAGAATATCGTAAAGATCGTGCGCCGCCTTGAGGCCGAGAGCAAGCTGGTTGTCAGCAGGGGCGCGGGCGAAGTCTTTGTCTAAGGCTGATGGCCTGAGTCCCTGAGAGATGTCACGGCACTATTGCCCAAACCGCGTTTTTTTGTAGAAACTGCAAGTTGGAAAAAGTCATGGCGTCAGATCAGTTGCGCAAAAAATGGGGAACTGTCTTCATGGGTGAGCGCGAAGCCACCGTGGAGCAGATTGACGCCATGCAGGAGCCTTTGCGCCGTGAACGCATGCAGCACCAGCAGCAGGAAGATTATTTTGACCGGGTGCGGGCCAAGGCTGAGGAGCGCGCGCGTGAAATATTAGGCGCGGCCTATGCTGAGCGCCAGAAAGTGCTGGAAGAAGCCAGGGTCGAAGCACAGGAACTGAATAAGCGGCTCACGCACGAAAGTGAAGCCTTAAAGGCGCAGGCCCAGGAAGAAAGAAACCAGGCGCAGGCGGAACTGGCGCAGGCGCAGGCCTTGCGGCAAGAAGCGCAAGATTTGCGTGAAAACGGGCGGGCCGATGGCTTTCAGGCCGGAATGGATCAGGCCGGGCAGGAACTCAAGGAGTTTCGCGCTGAAATAGGGCAGGCCCTTGGCACGGTGCTTCATGCTTTGGACAGTCAGCGTCACGCCATTTGCGAGTCCTGGCGTGAGCAACTGGCCCAGCTCACGCAGGAGGCCGTTACCGCCGGCACCGGGTGGGTACTGGAAAAAGAGCACAAAAAAATTTTGCAGTCTCTGGTCTTTGAAGCGCTCAATCTCCTCGAAGACCGCGCCACCGTAACGTTGCGCGTACACCCCGACGACGAGGATACCGTCAGCGACATGTTTATGGCAGCGCGCGAGCGCGTGCCCGAACTGCAACAGTGGATCGTCAACGGCGACCCCTCGGTGGGACGGGGCGGTCTGCTGGCCGAAAGCGTCAGCGGCAGCGTTGACTGCCGCCGCGAACTCTATACGGAACTGGTCAACGGTGTTTTGTCCTGCCTCACTCTGGGGCCGGATCAGGATGACAAGCGCCAAGGCGAGGCTGTCAGTCAGCTGGTGCGTCAGGAGGCTGAGCGCATTGCGGCCATGTCCCCCGAGCCGGAGCAGGCCTCCGCGCACGGAGCGCATGAGGATGCGCGCGCGGAGCAGCAGGACGCAGCGGGATACGATGAACAGTCTGCGGGCGTCGCGCATGCCGACCCTCTGGATGTCGACCTTCCCCCTGATCTGCCAGAAGATTTGGCGGAAGGGCTGGCGCATGGCCTGCCCACTGATTCTCCCAATAACCTGCCCGCTGACATGCCTGCCGACGCGGCTCCTCACGCTGCAGACGCCGTGGCAGGCGATCCGGCAGGCGAGGCTGCTGCCGCGCCGCAGGGGCAGGATAGGCAGAATCAGAATTTGCCCGCCGTGGACGAACCGGCGCTGCCGGAAGATCACCTGGGCCCCATACCAGACTCCGAAGCCTTGATGGTTGAAGAACCGGAACAGGTTGCCACTGCGCCCGGCACTGCACCCGGCCCTTTGCCTGATCCCGCGTACGCCTCTGCGCCAGATATTGCGCCAGACCCTGCTCCCGGTACTGCACCTGGCGAACCCTCAATATCTTCCGTTCCCGCCCCTTCATCTGGGGTTGACCATGACGCGCAGGTCGGCGCTTCTGCCCCTGCGGCGGAGGGGCAGCAAAGCCAAGATCATGCTTCTGCCGCACCCGCGCAGACGGCCCAAACCGTTCATGGCGCTGTCCCGGTGCAGTCTCCGGCTGCCGGAGAGCATGCGGGCCAGGAACATGCGGGCCAGGAACATGTGGGCCAGGAAAAGGCGGCTGCCGCAAAGGCTAGCCCGGCTGCACAGGTTGAAAATCCGACGCTGGCGGAACTGGAAGACGAGCTTTTTCCCCTTGAAGTTGAAGCGGAGGAGGTGTCCGGTCTGGTGGAACATCTTTCTCCCCGGTCTTTGGGCTCCTCTGGCGGCTCCGGAATTTCCGGACAGGGCGGCCCGGGCGTTCATGACGACCAAGACGTTTTTTCGCAGGGCGGTTTTCTGCCCGGTGCGGACAAAGGCCGCTGATCCTGGGTTCTGCCATGAAACTTGATCCACAAGCCTGCATCAAGCTGCTGCAAGCCAGCAACCCCGTCCGCCTTTACGGAAAGGTAAACAAGGTCGTGGGTCTTGTGGCTGAAGGCAGCGGCCTGCGCGCTCCCCTGGGGGCTGTCTGCCATATGCTGCCCGATGAAGGGGACGAGGGCATCGCTGCCGAAGTAGTGGGCTTTCGTGACGGAAACCTGCTCTTCATGCCCTATGGGGATATGCGCGGCATCCGCCCCGGCAGCCGCATCCGCAATACCAGCCTGCCGCCGGTTTTTCCTGTTGGGCCGGAACTTCTGGGCCGTGCCTTTGACGCTTTTGGCACCCCCCTGGATGCGGGCCCGCCTGTCAGTACGGAACTCTATTCCTCTCCCCTGCCTATGGGCGACAATGCCAAGGCCGATTTTGCCCGTCAGGTGGAAGAGCAGCTTCCCTTTGTGCCGGAATGGGCCGAGGCGGCCCGCCAGCAGTGGCATCCCGAACTTGCGCCCATTTACGCCGATCCGCCCAGCCCCTTGCAACGCCCCCGCATTACGGACATCCTTGATGTCGGCGTTCGGTCGGTCAACAGCCTGCTCACTCTTGGCAAGGGGCAGCGCGTGGGCATCATGGCCGGTTCCGGCGTGGGCAAGTCCACCCTTATGGGCATGATGGCGCGGTACACGCGCGCCGACGTCAACGTCATAGCGCTTATAGGCGAACGTGGCCGCGAGGTTGTGGAATTTATGGAGCGCGACCTCGGCCCCGAGGGCATGGCCCGCTCGGTGCTGGTCATCGCCACTTCAGACCAGTCGCCGCTGGTACGTATGCGCGCGGCCTACGCGGCTACGGCAGTTGCCGAATATTTTCGCGACAAGAGCATGGACGTGCTGCTCATGATGGACTCGGTCACGCGTTTTGCCATGGCCGCCCGCGAGGTTGGCCTGGCGGTGGGCGAGCCGCCGACCACAAAGGGCTATACTCCCACAGTTTTTGCCCAGTTGCCAAAGCTGCTTGAGCGGGCCGGGCGTTCCGCCAAGGGAACCATTACAGGCATTTACACCGTCCTTGTGGACGGCGACGACTTTAACGAACCCATTGCCGACGCCGTGCGCTCCATCCTTGACGGCCACATTGTGCTTACCCGCGATCTGGCGGACCAGGGGCACTTTCCTGCCATTGACGTGCTGCGCTCCATCAGCCGTCTGCGCTCGGACATCTGCGAGCGGCAGGACATCCTGGCCGGGCGCGTGGTCACCCGAAATATGAGCACCTTCCGCAAGGTTGAAGATATGGTCAATATCGGAGCCTATGCGCAAGGCACCAATGCCGAAATCGACGCCGCCATTACCAGCATGCCCGCCATCAACAGCTTCTTGCGGCAGGACGTTGGCGACCCGCAGTTTCTGGAGCAGAGCATGCAACAACTGCGCGCCCTGGCCCAATTGGCGGAAGGGGCGGCAGCCCAGCAGGGCGTGCCTCCCGTGCCTTCCGGGCAGAACGGCGTGGCCCCGCAGCGGGGCTGAACTTTTCAATAGCCGTGCGGATTATATTTGCGAATTCTGTCACATGCGGCTTGAAGGCTGCATGTGCTTATGCTAGGCTGAATTGACATGTGCGTTTTCGGCTTGCGACTGAAAGAAGCATCGGTTTTTGTTTCACTAACGTGCCAGTAAAGCACGCTTTTCGTAAAAGAAAGTCTGCTTTTTTTCAAAGCCGGAATCAGCAGAATGCCCGCAGGGCTGGACCGCGTCTGTGCCCGCTTTGTGCACGGCTGTCCGGCATGTTTATGGTTATGGCACGTCCTCGCTCTGCCTGTGTTGCCGTCTGGCAGCGGCGACCACCGGGGAGGGCGTCCGCATCGGGGCGGCATTCCGGCACATGGCGCATTTCCGTGTCTGCGGTCCGGCGATAACGCCGCTGGCGCACAGGCCCCGTTTTCATATCCGGGGCTTTGTCACGAGTTCTGGAGCCGACATGTCTCTCTCACGCCTTCTGGGCTTTTTTACGCGGTCCGCCAGACGCGCCGCCGCCAGTGTCACGGCTTCCGACAGCGAGGCCGAGCACTTCTTTGCACTGCGGCACCATTCCTTCAAGCTCTTCTTAACGGCATGGAATACCTTTCAGGAAACCATGACCGCCCTTGAATACACCTTGTGTTGCGACCATCCCTTCGGGCTGTACAGGGTGCGCGCCCTGTGCACCAGCATGGCCACCCAGGTCTTTCAGTGCGTCAAACAGCTTGAAAGGCTCGATCCGGCCCCGTGCCAAGCCTTGTACGCCCGGTTTGCCGAACTTCAGAAAAAAGTGGCCGAGGATGTGTATGAGCCGGAGGTGTGCCTTCTGGGCCCGCTGGTGCTGCCGCTCGGCGAAGATTCCGACTTTGAGGCGCTTTCCGTTCAGAGCGGCTTTCCTCTGGTGGACCCGGCAACCCTGAGGCTTGAAGAAGTTCGGCGGCGTCATCCCCAGCTGGCGCCCCGGGGCTTTGTCATCACCATGGCCGGTTGTCAGCATTTTTTGCAGAGCGGCGACCTGCAAAGCGAGATCAACCGTCGTATCCAGGCGGCAGGGGGGCTTGCGCCCAAGCATCTGGCCAAGCTGTCGCGCAGTCTCGGCCAACTGGTTGAAGATACGCCCCTGCCGCCTGACCTTGAACAGGAAATCTGTGCAGCCCTGGCGCGTTTGCGCGCCTGCTGCCCGCACGAGTCCATGCGGCTGGTGCTGCGTGGGCGACTGTGGCCGCCTGAAGCCCGTGGCAGCGATGATCCCGGCCTGATTCTTTGGGGGCCTTCCGTCCCTCTGAATGCGTCTGACGAGGAAATTTTGCACGCGGTACAGTTGACGCTGGCGCGCAAGCAGCGCGCTCAGGCTCTTGTGTACCGCCGGGCGCGGGGTCTTACCGATGCGGGAGCGGGCGTGTGCATCACCTGCATGGCTGTGGAAGAAGGCTCCTGGGGCGGGCTTGCCCATTCGTGCAGCCCTGTGCGCGCGCACGGAGAACTGGTTCACGTCTATGCCTGCCAGGGTCTGCCGCAAGAACTGGATTATTCTGTGCTGCCCGCTGACCATGCCACGGTGGACAGGCGGCCTCCTCACGAAATAGTCAGTCTTGCTGGCCCCGATGACGCGGCATCTCTCGTTCTTGATGCTGAAACGGCCAGGGACGTGGCTGCTCTGGCCCTTGAACTTGAAGAGCTGTTGGGGTGCCCGGTTTCTCTTTCCTGGGTGCGGACGCCGCAAGGGGAATTGCGTTTGCTGCTGGTGCGGCCCATCCCGCTGCCGGTGGACGCCGTGGACATGCCGCCCGTGCTGCCTGAAGTCGGTTCCAGCCTGCGTCTTTCGGGCGGGTACACCGTGAGCCCCGGCAGAGTGGCGGGGCCTGTCTGCGTGGCGCACCGCTGGGAGGATGCCCGGCGGTTTCCGCCTGGCGGCATTTTGGTTGTGCCTGATGATAATTATCGTTGGGGAGCCTTGATGGACCGCGTCGCTGGCATCATTGCCAAAGAGGGGCTGGCCGGTTCGCGTCTGGCCTCGCTGGCGCGGGAATTCGGCAAGCCAGCCATTTTTGGCATGGCCGGAGCGCTGGACACGCTGGAAAACGGGCAGAGCATCACCCTGTGTTCCGATGTCTGTCAGGTGTATACGGACAGGCAGGAATCGCTCTTGCCCAATGTGCCGCCGGGGCGCGACTATATGCCGGGCAGCCCGGTGTACCGCATCCTGCAAAAGGCCTCGGCCCGCATCCTGCCCCTGACTATGGACGTGGACAGCCCGGAATTCAAGGCGGCCAACTGCCAGACCTATCATGATATAGCCCGCTATTGTCATGAAAGGGCTGTGAGCGCCATGTTCTCCCTCGGGGCGGAAAAAAAATACGCGCCGCAGCGGGTAAAGCAGCTGCGCGACAAGGTGCTCAAGCAGTTCTGGGTGGTTAATCTGAGTGACGGCTTCGCCGTGACCCCTCCCGGCCCTGTGATCGATATTGACCAGATAGCGTCCGTGCCCATGCGCGCGCTCTGGCACGGCATGAACGCCTATCCCTGGCAGGGGCCGCCGCCCGTGGACGGCAAAGGATTTTTGTCCGTGCTCTTCGAGGCCACGGCCAATCCCAATCTGGACCCTGCGGCGCAGACGGCGTATTTTTCAGAGAAAAATTATTTTATGATTTCGCGCGATTATTGCAGCCTACATTCGCGCTTTGGCTTTCATTTTGTGTCCGTGGAGGCACGCCTTGGCGAGCGCACCCCGGAAAACTACCTCACCTTTCATCTGCGTGGCGGGGCGGCCAATATTGAACGACGCATCCTGCGCGTGCGCTTTGTGTCTGAAATCCTGTGGGAATTCGGGTTCAACCCCACGGTGCGCAACGACGCCGTCAGCGCCACGCTCAAGGGTATGGATCGCGAAGAAGGCGAACTGCTGCTGGCCATTGCCGGGTATATGACTATCCACACCCGGCAGTTGGACATGATCATGCAGGATGCCGCGCAGGTGGCCGCAAGGCGTGAAGAAATGCTGAACCACTGCCGCATGCTGTTCAGGGGCGAGAGTCTGGCGCAGGCCTCGCCCGGTGTGGAGGAGAAGCAAACATGTCCGTAACAGCGCCCACACCACATCGCGGCTACAAGGCCATCTATCGCCGCCTGCTGGTTACCCTGCTGCTCATGGCGCTGACGCCGCTGGTGGCTCTGGGCCTCTTTTGCATAGACAGGCTGAGCGTCATCTATGACGAAAAGATCAGTGCAGGCATCGAGGCTGTGGCCAGCAGCAAGCACCGCGCGCTGGATACCTTTATGGTGGAGCGCGTGGCCCAGATCAAGAATCTGGCTTTTACCCACCCGTATACCGAACTGAGCGATCCCGCGCGCCTGAGTGAAATTTTCAGCGTCATGCAGAATAACAGCCGCTCCTTTGTGGATGTGGGCATTATCGGCATGGACGGGCGGCACGTCTCCTATGTGGGGCCTTACGACTTAAGGGACAACAACTACTCCGATACTCCTTGGTTCAGGGAGGTGCTGCGCAAGGGCGTGCACGTCAGCGATGTTTTCATGGGCTACAGAAACGAGCCGCACTTCATCATTGCCGTGTTGCGGCATGAGGGGGGGCGCAGTTACATAGTGCGGGCCACCATTGATATGGACGCCGTGGTGGCTCTGCTGCGTCGCGTGTATTCCGGGCCGCACAGCGACGCGTTTTTGGTCAACGCCAGGGGCGAACTGCAAACGAATTCGCGCTACCACGGCAAGAGTATGGAAACGTTCGACGTTGACCTGCCCGACATGACGCGCAAAAACGTCGTTACCCAATATATCAAGACCCCTGAGGGGCAGGAAATGCTGGCTGCCGTGATGTCGCTGGAGTCCATGCCCTGGCGGCTGGTGGTGCTGGATGATGTTCGCGACAGTCTGCGGCCCCTGCGCCAGCTCAAGGCGCTCATCATTTTCTTTATGGTTCTGGGCAGCGGGCTTGTCTGCATGGGGGCTGACCTCTGTACGCGGCGGCTTGTGGCCTCGCTGGAAGAGTCGGATCAGAAGCAGGCCCATATTGACGCCCGCATGCTCCAGTCCAGCAAGATGGCGGCCCTCGGCAAGATGGCCGCTGGCGTAGCGCATGAGGTGAACAATCCTCTGATGCTCATTCAGGAAAATGCCGGCTGGATACGCGATCTGCTGGACGACGAAAGCGCGACCACCATGAAAAATTATCAGGAAATACTCGAAAGTACTGAGAAAATAGATCAGCATGTCAAAAGAGCCAAGGGGATTACGCAGCGCATGTTGGGCTTTGGCCGCCGCATGAATCCGGGGCGCACCGAGATTCTCATCAATTCCTTGACTGATCAGGCTGCGGAGATGCTCAAAACCGAAGCCACCAACCGCAATATTTCCATTGTCAGGGACTATGACCCGCAGGTTCCGGTCATCCTGTCCGACCCGGCGCAACTTGAGCAGATATTTATCAATATTATTGACAATGCCGTCGACGCCATTGGCAAAAACGGCACTTTGACCATTCGCACGCTTGCGTGGAAGAAGGGCGTTCGCATATTGTTTACTGACACCGGCCCCGGTATGGATCAGGAAACCATGTCGCGTATTTTCGATCCTTTCTTCACCACCAAGAAGGTGGGCGAGGGTACAGGGCTTGGGCTGGCCATCTGCTACACCATACTTGAAAAACTGGGCGGGCGCATTGAAGTGCAGAGCCAACTTGGGCAGGGCACCACGTTCAGCGTAACCCTGCCGCCAGAGCCGCCGCAGCTGCCGCCGGAAGAAGGGGCCGCGGTCTAGCTTCGCCCAAAGCCGGGAGCGAGGTCTGGCTGCCGTCAGTAGGCGAGGGGCGGTCTGGCTGTGGCCAGAAGCGCCTGTTGCGGCTGAAGCCGAAGCGCCCTGCCTGCGCCTGGTTCCGGCATTGGCGCAACATTGGTAGCATGGTTGCCGCAGTGGCAGACTGAGCGCAGTGGAGCAATTTCTCTTTAAGAATGCTCCGGCGTCTGCGCAGGCAACCGCGCATCAATCGCCTGAGTATTCAGGGTGATTATGCCCTGAATCCTGATTTTTGGGGCGCGCATGCGCGAGACTGTGTATTCATTGAATGGCCGTACGGCAAAATTTATGACTCCGGCGGCCACCGGCGGCAAGAAACAACGCATCGGCAACCTGCCCGGCCTGGCCGCGGCACTGCCTGTAACCGAGGAGGCCCCATGCGCGCATTGTTTGTGGACGACGAACTGGAATTTTTGGAATTGATGCAGAAGCGTCTTGTCAGGCGTGGGATGGAGGTTGCCACTGCGCCCGATGGACAGACAGCCCTCAATATGGTCGATGAGGCGCTGGCCCCCGGAGGGGAGCCATTCAATATCGTGGTTATGGACGTGCGCATGCCCGGTATGGACGGCCTTGAAACCCTGCGCCACATGAAGCAGAAAGCGCCCAAACTGCCCGTCCTTCTGCTGACCGGCCATGCCTGTATGGGCGTAGCCGTGGAAGGGCTTGATCTTGGCGCATACGACTACATGCTCAAGCCCGTAGCTATCAGCGAGCTCATCATCAAGATGGAGGAAGCGGTTCGTTCCGCTGTGTAGCATGGCTCTGCTCAAATATTTGCGACACTGGCTGGGGCGCGAGCAGCCCTCTGAGCCGGATCCGGCGGTACTGGCCCAGGAAGAAGAGCTGAAGGCCCGGCTGCGCGAGCGTTGCGCCCGGTTCCGCCGCCTGCTTTCGGCCAACAAACGCGCTCTTGAAGCCATGAGCGAGGTGGAAGACCGCCTTTCTGGCACGAGGCCGTTTGGCATGGACTACGTGCATGCCGTCAGCACGCGGGCCGTTACCGCCGTCTTTCAGATGGTGCGCGACCTGAACGCGCTTTCCGACAACGGCTATGCCGCCCTGCAGGACTCCTTGGACCGCATCCGTACAGAAATGGAGTCCATGCTGGAAGAAATGCCCCATCAGGACGGCCCTCTCATCCTGCATCTTGACCAGATCAGCCTGAGTGACCTTACCCTGGTTGGCGGCAAAATGGCCAATCTTGGCGAAGTCGCCTCCAATGCGGGGCTTACTGTGCCGGACGGTTTTGCCGTGACCGTCAGCGCCTACTACCGTTTTATGGAATATAACGGTCTGCAGAGCGAACTGAACCGGCGCATTCAGGCAACGGACATGCAGAGCCTGGATGAAGTCTTCAGCCTTGCCGCCGCCCTGCAAAAGGCTGTGCTCACGGCGCCGCTGCCGCCCGATCTTGAAAAAGGCATCACAGAAGCCGTGGACGCCATGCGCGCCAAGGCAGGGCCAGGGCTCAAACTGGCCCTGCGCAGCAGCGCGGTGGGTGAAGATTCCCTGGGGGTTACGTTTGCCGGGCAGTACAGGTCCGAACTCAACGTGCCGCCTGAAGAAGCCTGTGAAGTGTGGAAGGAGATCATCGCCAGCAAGTATGCGGTAACGGCCATGAGCTACCGGTACCAGCATGGCATTCCCGACGATGCCGCGCCCATGTGCGTGGGGGTGCTGGCCATGGTGCCCGCCGCAGCCGGGGGCGTGGCGTACAGCCGTGATCCCGTGGCCGCCAGCCGTGGTCGTGAGCAGATTCTTCTCAATGCCGTCCCCGGTTTGCCGCAGGCTGTTGTGGACGGCGTGGTCACACCTGACGTGTATATTTTCAGCCGCAAGGTTCCGCCGGAACTGCTCCACAAGCGGCTGGCCGGGCCCGAGGGAACGCCCCCAAGCCTTACCGACAAACAGGCGGCTGACCTCGCAAAAGTGGCCATAGCCCTTGAAGCGTATTATACCGAGCCCCAGGATGTGGAGTGGGCCCTTGATGCCGAAGACGGGCGCATCGTGGTTTTGCAGAGCCGCCCCCTGCATGAGGCGGATTCTGCCACGGAGCAGAGTAATATTGAGCATCCGAGGGCAGGAGAGGAAGAGGGCGAAGCCTTTTTGCTTGATGACCTGCCCGCCGGGCTCAAGGTGCTGGCTGCCGGCGGCGTGGCCGTAAGCCCCGGCGTTGGTATGGGGCCGGTCTTTGTGGCCCGCAAGGAAGCGGACATGCTCTCCTTTCCCAAGGACGGCATTTTGGTGGTGGAACGGGCATTGCCCCGCTGGGCTCCGTTGCTTTCGCGCGCCGCGGGGCTCGTGAGCGAAACAGGGGGCATGGCCGGGCATTTGGCGTCGGTAGCGCGTGAATACCGGCTGCCAGCCGTCTTCAGCCTGCCCGACGCCTGCCTCTTGCTGCATGGAGCAGGCGAAGCCACGCTGGATGCCGGGCGTTGCGCCGTTTTTGCAGGGCGGCAGCCGCAACTTGCCTCCACAGCGGTGGAGCCGACCAATCTTATGGCTGGCAGCCCTGTGCATCAGCGGCTTCAGGCTTTGAGTCAGCTTATGGTGCCCCTCAATCTTCTGGATCCCGACGCTCCTGAATTCACGCCTGCCCATTGTCGCACCCTGCACGACATTACCCGCTTCTGCCACGAAAAATCCGTCCGCCTTATGTTTGAAGAGGAAGACGCCGACGCCAGCAGGCGCATGGGCAAGCAGCTGAGGGCCGGAGCCAAGCTGCAGTACTGGGTTGTGGATATGGGCGGCGGATTCCGGCATCGTGTGACAGGCCCCATAGTGGACCTGGATGTGATCGCCAGTGCGCCCATGCTTGCCCTGTGGGATGGTATGGTCGCAGTGCCCTGGGCCGGGCCGCCTGCGGCCAGCGCTTCGGGATTCATGACCATTATGCTTGAGAGCACGATGAAACCCGAGCTTGAAAGCACCGCGCCCAATAGCATGGCCAACAAAAACTTTTTTATCATTTCTGATAACTACATGATATTGCAGGCTCGCTATGGCTACCACTTCTGTACCGTGGAAAGCCTCGCAGCAGAGAAAAGCCACGAAAACTTCGTGAACTTCCAGTTCAAGGGCGGAGCCGCCGACAGCGAGCGCCGTCGGTTGCGCGCCCGCATGGTGGCCGATCTGCTGGAGCAGCACGGCTTCCGCGCGGATGTGAAGGACGACTCTGTCTTTGCCGTGGCCGAAGGCTACAACGCCGCAGAAACACTGCTGAAAACGCGCCTCTTGGGCTATCTGCTCATCCACACCCGTCAGGTGGATATGGTCATGCTGGAGAAAGAAAGAGCCACGGCGCTGAAAAATAAAATGCTGGCGGATATGGAAGCGTTAAGCACCAGGCCGCTTATGGGTTGCGCTCTTTAGGGCAAGGTGACGTTGAATCGCTCGCTTCGGCCCTGGCCGCATGGATAAACTACCCTTTTGTGGGGGAGGGACCTTTTGCAAAAGGGTCCCTCCCCCACGCCCCCACCCCCTAAAATCTTTATTGCTTTTTGCTGTAGTGCAAACTGAAACGCGGGCTCAATAAGTCGCGTCTTTAAGGCTCGCCCCGCTTCTTGGCAAAGCGAATGCCGTTTCAGGAATCGCCGGGCCGCTCATTACACGGGCATGCCTCGTAAAAAGCCGTGATTTTCTTGCCTCCCCCACATATCCAGCCCTATTGCCGCGTACAGCGTTGGGTGAACGCCGACCTCCAAAATCTTGCATTTACTCTGAAAGCCGCCTAATACGGTAATCCATGCTCTTTTGCCATGAATGGAGAAATTATGACTCAACCTCGCGTATTTGTAACCCGTAGTGTATTGCCTGAAGCCCTGAATCTTCTGCGTTCACGTTGTCAGGTGGATGTGGGACCAACTGGGGGATTGTCCAAAGAAGCCCTGATTGATGCCGTGCGAGGGGTAGACGCTGTTATCGCCACATTGCAGCATCTTGACTCTGACGTTATGGAAGCCCTTGCCCCCACATGTAAAATCATTTCCAGCTATGGCGTCGGCTATGACCATATCCCGGTGGCAGAAGCCACGCGCCTTGGCATATGGGTGACGCACAATCCTGACTCCGTCACAACCGATACGGCTGATCTCGCCTGGGCGTTGATGCTTGGCGTGGCCCGCAGGCTGCGTGATGGGGATATGACTGTACGTAATGACGTGGCGCCTTGGGGCGTCACGATTCACATGGGCCTGCGGGTGAGCGGCAAGAACCTGGGCATTGTGGGCAGCGGGCGCATTGCCCTTGCTGTGGCAAAGCGCGCGCAGGGTTTCAACATGCGCCTCAGCTATACGGCCCGCCACAGAAATGAAGTATTTGAAGCAGCTACTGGCGCGCAGTACCTGAGCAAGGAAGAATTGCTGGCTTCTTCTGATTTTGTAAGCCTGCACATTCCCCTGACCGACGCAACGCGGCACTACATCAGTGCGCCGGAGCTGTCGCTCATGCGCCCCAACGCCATCTTGATCAATACCGCGCGCGGTCCGGTAGTGGACGAAGAAGCGCTGGTGGTCGCCCTGAAAGAGGGCCGCATTGCCGGAGCCGGGCTGGATGTTATTGAGCATGAACCGCATGCGCACCCGGAGTTGCGGACCATGAACAACGTGCTCATGACGCCGCACCGGGGGGTTGCCACCATCGACTCACATGTGGATATGGGCGAGTCCTCGGCGCGAAAAATATTTGACGCTCTGGACGGCAGGATGCCTCAAGACTGCCTGAATCCACAGGCGCGCAAGTCCAGCGTGGTTTAGCGCAGCTATACATTGAAAGACCAGGCTTTGTGGGGGGGCCTTTTATAAAAGGGTTTCCTCCCCTACGCCCCCCAAAAAAAATTACGGTGTTTTTGCGCTGCTCGAGAGTGCAGCGCGCCGCAACCAAATTACAAGAAGGCCGCCCCGTGAGGGGCGGCCTTCTTGTAATTGACAGTAATGCTTGAACTCATGACGCATTCCGTCATGAACGGGCTGCGCCGGTGCGAAAATCAGTGCGAGATGATGCTGGCCAGAAATTCTTTGGCGCGCTGGGTCTGCGGGCTGTCAAAGAACTGCTCCTTGGGCGTGTCCTCAAGAATAAGTCCTTCTTCCATAAAGAGCACCCTGTGCGCAACCTTGCGGGCAAAGCCCATTTCGTGCGTGACCACCATCATGGTCATGCCTTCATAGGCAAGCTCCACCATAACATCCAGAACTTCATTGATCATTTCCGGGTCAAGGGCGGAGGTGGGTTCGTCAAAAAGCATGGCCACGGGGTCCATGCACAGGGCGCGGGCAATGGCCACACGCTGCTGCTGGCCGCCTGAAAGCTGCGAGGGGTACTTTTCCGTATGCTGGTCAAGTCCCACCCGGCTCAGCAGGGCAAGCGCCTTTTCTCTGGCTTCTTCATGATTTCTTTTGAGCACTTTTTCCTGCGCGAGGACAAGATTGTGAATGATGTTCAGATGGGGAAAAAGCTCAAAGTGCTGAAAGACCATGCCCACGCGGCTGCGAAGCTCCGCAAGGTTGGTGCGTTTGTTGGTTACTTCAATGCCGTTGACGAATATCTGGCCGTTCTGCACGCGTTCAAGGCCGTTGACAGTCTTGATAAGCGTTGATTTGCCCGACCCGGAAGGCCCGCATACCACCACCACCTCGCCCTTGTGGATGCTGGTGGTGCATTCGCGCAGCACATTAAAATCACCGTACCACTTGGATACGTTGTTCAGAACAATCATTGCTTCTTCGGTAGGGGTGTTCATAGCTTGAGTCTCTTTTTTACCACGGTTACGGCCAGGGAAACGCAGAAGCAGACCACGAAGTAGCCAGCGCCCGCAAAGAGCACCATTTCTATTTCATAGCCGGTGGTCTTGCCAATGTTGGTGGCGGTGCGGAAAAAATCTGCAAGGCCTATGATGTATACGAGGGCCGTATCCTGAAACAGAATCACGCCCTGGGTCAGCAGCAGGGGCGTCATAACGCGAAAAGCCTGCGGCAGGATGACATAGATGAGAGTCTGCGACTTGGTCATGCCAAGGGCAAGAGCCGCATAGTTTTGCCCTCTGGACACGCTGTTCATGCCCGCGCGAATGATTTCAGCGTAATAGGCGGCCTCAAACGCGGTAAAGGCAACCATGGCCGAAACAAGGCGTATGTCCGTCAAGGGCGAAAGATGGAGAAATTTGGTCAGAAATTGTGGCACAATAAGGTAGAACCACAACAGAACCATAACCAGCGGTACCGAGCGGAAGCAGTTGACATACGCCGCCGAAAGCCAGCGCAGGGGGGCATAAATAGATATGCGCGCCACCGCCAGAAGGGTGCCAATCACCATGCCAAGCACAATGGACGTCAGCGTTATCTTGAGCGTGACCATAGCGCCCTGACCCAGCAGGGGCAGGCTCTGCTCAATGATGCTCCAGTCAAAATCAAACATTTTTGCCTCCCATGCCTGTGGAGGGCAGCCGCATTTTCTTTTCAAGCATCCTCATGAGACGCATGACGATAAAGTTCAGAAATACATAGGCCAGGGTGACGGCAATAAAGGATTCATAGGCAAAGCCCGAAAATTCCAGCAGGCGGTTTGCCTGCGACGTGAGCTCCACCAGTCCGATTGTGGAGGCCACAGCCGTGTTCTTGACCATATTGAGCATTTCTGAGGTCAATGGGGGTATGATAATGCGGTAGGCATTGGGAAGCAGCACGTGAAAGTAGGTCTGGGGCAGGGTAAGGCCCAGGGCCAGGGCCGCGTAGCGCTGCCCGCGCGAAAGAGCCAGAATGCCCGACCGTACCTGTTCACAGACGCGGGCGCCTGTAAACAGCCCGAGCGCACAGGTGGAAAGAATGAAAAACTGCGCGTTGGGGTTCAGTTCGGATTTAAACCAGACGCTGAGGTCGCGCGGCAGAAGGTCGGGCGCCGCCAGATACCAGATGAAAAACTGAACGATCAGGGGGATGTTGCGAAAAATGGCAACGTACGTGGCGCCCACGCTCCGAAGAACCTTGCTGGGCAATGTACGTAATATACCAAAAAAAGAGCCTGTAATGAAGGCTACAATCCAGGCACAGATAAAAAGAGCCGCGGTAGTGAGAAAACCGTCAATCAACCAGTTAAGGTAGGTGACGTTTCCGAACGGCGCTTGTTCAAAGAAAATGCCCCAGTTCCAGTTAGCCTGCATCAGAAAGTTCCATCCATAAAGATAAAGCGTGATTCATTATGCCTTGTGGCGTAAGGCAAGTCTGATAGCGGAGCGCCAGCGAGATGTACGGCTGGCGCTCCGCATTGCAAACCAAGATTCAAACAAAGATTAATTCAGGGCTTTGTCGTTGGGGGCCTTGAACAGGTTCTTCATTTCGTCGGACATGTCAAAGTTCATGTTCATGCCCTTGGGGGGGATGGGCTGTTTGAACCAGCGTTCGTAAGACTTTTCAGCCTCGCCGCTCAGCTGCAGTTCGGCAATGGTGCCGTCCACCAGCTTCTTGAAGGGGGCGTCGCCCTTGCGAACCATGCAGCCGTAGGCTTCAAAGCTCTGGGGGGTGCCCACGATGACCCAGTCGGCAGGCTTTTTGGCCTTGGCGCGTTCGCCAGCCAGCAGGGCGTCGTCAATAAAGAAGGCTACGGCGCGGCCGGATTCCACAGTGCGGAAGGCATCGCCATGGTCTTTAACGCTGATGACGTTGACGCCGAGCTTCTTTTCGTCGTTCATCTTGTTCAGCAGCATTTCTGAAGTGGTCCCGGCGGTGACGGCCACATTTTTGCCCTTGAGGTCGTCAAAATCTTTGATGCCGGAGTTTTTATGCGTAAGCAGACGGGTGCCGACGATAAAAAACGTGTTGGAAAAATCCACCTGCTGCTGACGATCAAGATTGTTGGTGGTTGAACCACACTCAAAGTCGTAGGTGCCGTTTTGAAGCAGGGGAATGCGGTTTTGCGAGGTAATGGGCACAAAACGCACTTTCAGGTCGGGCATGTTGAGCTGCTTTTTCACAGCGTCAACAATCTTGTTGGAGTAGTCTTGCGCATAGCCGATGACGTTCTGCTGCAAGTCATAGTACGAAAAAGGTACGGAGGATTCGCGATGCCCTACAACGATTACGCCGGTTTCCTTGATTTTTTTCAGGGTGCCGGTCAGTTCTTCCGCCTGGGCAACTGAATGGGCGGCGGTAAGCAGCATCAGGCTTGCCAGCGCGGACAAAAGGATTTTTTTCAGGGTCATGGTTTCCTCCTAAAAAGGTGCATTGCAGGGAGCAAACTTTGGATTTGTTCGATAAACGTCCCCAAAATCCCTTGCGGGAAAAGTTGTGGTCCTTAACCAATGTAAACCGTCAGCATCGGCGCGTGGCCGAAAACTGGCGGAAATTACCAATAGATAGGGCTGCCGGTTTACATGGCCGAGCGTTGAGGGTTTTCCAAAAAAGGAAAGACGTCCGCTGACGGCAGCGCGCCTATGGCAGGCACTGTCGGCATGGCCTCATTGCTTGACGGCTTGTTTGGGGGGTCGCAGGCTGCCGCCCATGAAGATCATCGGTTATTTAACATGAAATCGGTGTTATCGCCCCTTATAACCTAGTTAGTTTTATAAATAATGAACTTCTTGTCAACAAGTTATGGAATTGAGAGGCAAAACGGGCCGTAATTATCCAGTAAAGCGCAAGAAAACCAGAATGCTCATGAGGTGCGACAGCGTGCATCATGCCATAAAAAAGCGCCAGGTTTTTTGCCTGGCGCTGCTGCCTGAAAGACTGGCAGGGGCGCTTTTTGGTCACACGCTGAGATTGAGACCTGCAAGAACGCTCATACTGCCGTTTGAATAGCTGCCGAAATATGAGCTTGAGCTATCCGACCCTGACCACCAGGCGGCCATGGACTCCACCTCTATGCGTTTGCGCATTTCTGACGGCGCTATCTGCATGGCCTTACGCGCGTCATCAAGGCCGGAAAGTGCCTCGATCTGCTGATATTGTTTGACCAGGGTAGGGTTGTCGTCAAAAAACTGCTGTATCTTTGCCTTGTCTGCGCTGTCGCTGACGACGGTGACGCTGCCGTCGGTATTGACCTGAAGGGTGAATTTTACGTTGGCGTCCACGCCAAGACTGCTCAGGCCGCTGTACAGGGTCTGCCCCAGGCTGCTTTTGTTGAGCACTTCCTGGGCGTCTGTGAGATCGCTGTTATTGACCGTGACCTGAACGTTGCCCGTTGTGCCAAGCCTGAGGCTCACGGCAGAAGAATCCACATTCTGTGTTTTCAGTTGGGCCGTAAGTTTTTGAGCCAGAGCTGGATTTTTTTCAAGCCATTCATTGATTGCGTCGGCCTGCTCGCTTTCACCGCTGACCTCAAGATGTCCGTCGGCATTAAGCGTAAAATTCATGGGCGTGGACAGGTCGACGCCCATTTCGTTCAAGGCGGCACGCAGTTTCGTGCTCAGGTCGCTGCTTGAATCAAGGGCGGTCTGTATGGCGTTCTGCGCGGTGTTGACCACGCTGAGCTTGCCCGTGCTGCTTACCTTCATGCTCACAGAGGTGCTGGCGTCAAGACCGGCGGTGGTGAGTGCGGCGCGCAGGTCCTTGCCGAGGCTGGGATTGGCGTCAAGCCATGCCTGGGCTGCTTTCTGGTCGGCGGCGTTGGAGCTTGAGGCGGTCATTTTGCCGTCAGCATCCAGCGAGAAGGTGATGTCTTGAAGATTGCTGATCCCGATATTGGAAAGACCGCTCTTGACGCTGTCGTTAAAGCTTGAAAGCAGCTGCTCGCGATATTTGGTGATCTGGCTGAACGTCACGCGGCTGTTGTCGGAAAGTCCCATGGCTTCCATGGCGTACTTGGTCAGCTCAACCATGCTGGAAAGCTGGCTTGTCATGGAATTGCTGGAGCTTAAGAGGGTGCTGAGGCTATTGGAAGAACTGCTGGAGGTGCTGCTGGTTCCCGTGCTTTTCAACTGCTGCCCCTGCCATTGCAGCGTGGCCGTAGTATAGCTGTTGATGCTGGATATGCTCATGGTTCCTCCCGGCAATAATTGCCTAAAAATATCTGTCCACATTTATGCAAAATATGAACCATGCTGAGCATCCATAACGCCCGGCCCTCCAACAAAGCGGTGCGGGCAACTGCGGGAAGAACTTGCCGTAAAGGATGATGGAGCGTATCCCTTGCAATGATGGACAGCCCACATAAAATAGGCTAGAGAGCGAGCATGGCAGTACGATCTTCCATGAATGAAACCGTTGAATTTGACGATTCAGCCCTGGCAAATCAGCTATTTGGGCCCCACAATGCGCATCTCGATCTGCTGGCGGTCGCCAGCGGGGCGCGCATCACAAGTCGTGGGGCCCGTATTCTGATCGAATCGACAGACGCGGATGTTCGTCAGGTTTTGTGCAATGTTTTTGTGCAGCTGTATGAATTGCTGCGGGGTGGGCTTGTTCTGAGCCAGCAGGACTATACGCGCGCGTATGAGATGCTCAGCGCAGACCCTGGGCTGAACCTTTCGCAGATTTTCCGCGATGCGGTTTTTGTGAATACGCCCCGCAAAACGGTCACAGCCCGCAATGTGGCCCAGCGCACCTACCTTGATCTCTTACGGCGTCATGAGCTGGTTTTTGCCGTTGGCCCGGCTGGCACGGGCAAAACCTATCTGGCTGTGGCCATGGCCCTGTCCATGTTTCAGCAGCACAAGGTCAAACGTATTGTGCTTACCCGTCCGGCGGTGGAAGCGGGGGAACGTCTGGGTTTTCTGCCCGGAGATCTGGCGGAAAAAGTCAATCCCTACCTGCGGCCTCTCTATGACGCTCTGCACGATATGATGCCCCAGCCCAAGGTAGCTTCCATGATGGAGGTTGGCTCCATTGAAGTGGCCCCCCTCGCCTTTATGCGGGGGCGTACGCTCAATGACGCCTTCATAATTTTGGACGAAGCCCAGAACACCACTCGGGAACAGATGAAAATGTTTCTCACGCGCATGGGTTTTGGCTCGCGGATGGTCGTCACCGGCGATATTACGCAGATTGATCTGCCTATGCAGCCTGGGGGCCAGCGTCCGCGTTCAGGGCTCATTCATGCGCTGAATATTCTTCCTGATGTGCCTGGCTTGGCCGTACACCGCTTCAGCAAAGCCGACGTTGTGCGCCATCCTTTGGTGGGAGCCATTGTAAACGCTTATGATAACGCAGAAAAAGACGGCACGGCCAGCTAGCTTCCTGGCGCTCATCCATGCGTTGAGGGCGCGGCATCACTGCGGTTGGGGGCTGGCGGCCCTCATCATTACTTTTTTTGCCCTGTCGCTTCTGGTCGGGGCCAATTTTGAAGTGGTGCCCAGAATCTATGTGGCCGGGCAGGTGGCGGACTCGGATGTTATCGCCGACCGCGACATTCTGGTGGAAGATACGCAGGCCACCAAGGCGCGCCGTAAGCAGGTGCTGTTTTTGCAGCCCCCTGTGTATGACCTGAGCCTGGAACCCTATGTGGCTTTTCAAAACCGCATTGTGGAGATTTTGCGCAGCCTGAATAACGGGGTGGACTATAAAGCCCATGAAGGCCCTCTGCAGCGCCTTGCCGATGAACTGACCCCGCCCGTGGCCGATGAAGTGCTGCCTGAACTGTCGCATCCAGAGGTTCAGTCCTATCTGCTGAAAACACTGCTGCCCAGCATCCGCGAACACATGGCCGAAGGGCTTGTGGGCGACATACGCTCTGCCAGGGTCGGGCGCAGCGGCGTCATCATCCGCAATCTTGATAATAATACGGAAATCCTGCGCCCCGAAGTGACCAGCCTGCCCGACGTGCAATCGTTTTTGGCCGAGGTTTCTTCCATTGTCCGGCAGGTTCCCTCCCTAAACGCGCAGTCACGCCGGGCCATCAATATTCTGCTTTCCGCCACCGTGCCCGCCTCGCTCACGCTTAACCGCGAAGCCACGCAAAAGCGCGGCAACGCCGTCATGAGCATGGTGGAGCCGGTATACTATCAGATTCTCAAGGGCGAAATCTTAATACGCAAGGGTGAGCGTGTCAGTCGCGAACAGCAGATAAAACTGCAAACCCTGTATAAATCCGCGTCTGACCCCATGCATTGGGGCACGGCAATGGGAGCCTTTTTGTGTTCCCTGGTCCTGAGCGTCGGTTTTTTTGTCGCGCCAAGCGGCAAGCCCGGAACACCGCTGCGCTGTAAGGATATGCTGCTGATTTCGCTGCTGCTTCTGCTTTTTGGCGCAGGGGCGAAGATTGTCTATGTGCTGGGCCTGCGCATGGACAGCGTGACTTTTCTCAATACCCTTGGTCTGGGCTTTCCCGTGGCGGGCGCCGTGGGGCTTGTGGCCATGGTTTTTGCGGCCCGGCGCTACTGCACCATGGGGCTTTTGCTGTCGTTCTTCACCATGCTCATGTTTCAGGAAGATTTTTACTTCTTTCTGTTCCAGTTTCTTGGGGGCATGCTGGCCACATGGCTTGTGACCAACGCCCAGAGCCGTCAGGATGTGGTGTGGAGCATTGTGCCCCTGACCATTGGCCAGTCGCTCATCTGGTTCGGCACGGCCCTGCTGTCGCAGACGGCCCCGGCCGAACTGCCTGTGCAGCTTGCCGCAGTGGCCATCAACAGCCTGCTGTCGCTCATTCTGCTTTTTGCCGTCAGCCCGGTGCTGGAACTGAGCTTCGGCTACAGTACGCGCTTCCGCCTGATGGAGCTCATGAGCCTCGAACAGCCGCTCATGCAGGAACTTATGGTGACGGTGCCCGGCACCTATCACCATTCGCTGGTGGTATCCAACATGGTGGAAGCCGGGGCCAAGGCCATCGGCGCCAACAGCCTGCTGTGCAAGGTGGCCGCGCTCTATCATGACGTGGGCAAGCTGTCCTATCCCGAGTATTTCATCGAAAACCAGTTTGGCGGCCCCAACAAGCACGACAAGCTCGCGCCGTCCATGAGCGCGCTTATTCTGCTGTCCCATGTCAAAAAAGGCACGGAACTGGCCGAACGCTACAAACTTGGTCAAGACATTGTAGATATCATCAGCCAGCACCACGGCACGCGCATCATCCGCTATTTCTACCAGAAAGCCCTCAATATGGGCGAAAAGCCCAGAGAGTCCGATTACAGCTACCTGGGACCGAGGCCGCAGACAAAGGAAGCCGCCATTCTCATGCTGGCCGACTCGGTGGAGGCTTCAAGCCGCACGCTTACCGACCCCACCCCGGCGCGCATCAAGAGCCATATTGACGCCATCATCAAGGGGATTTTCTCCGAAGGGCAGTTGGACGAGTCCGAGCTGACGTTCAAGGATCTGCATTATCTCAGCGAGAACTTCCAGCGCATCCTCACGGGTATTTTTCACCAGCGCATTGCCTATCCCGACGCCAAAATACGTGACGTTGCCAACAAGGTTGGGGGCAAGGTCGATGGCAAGCCTGATGGAAAATCTGATGGCAAGCCCAATGGCAAGCCTGAAGCCCGGCCGGAAGGCAAGGGCGAGGCCCGGCAGGAGCCCAAGGGCGAAGCCGGAGGGGCTGCTTCCCCCACTGCGACTATGCCGGTTCTTCCTTATGTTCCTGTTGTCACGCCCTATCCCGCGTCGCAGGGCGGAGCGAAGAATGGCGGCACGGAAAGTGTGAAATCTGAAAAGACGCCCACTGCGCCCACCAATGGCAACGGTTCGGGCCTTTCCGCCGCTGGCGCTCAAGCGGGCCAGCGTAGGCCGTCAGATCAGACAGAACAGCCGGGCCAGACAGGGCAGCCGAGCCAGGTCAGCCAGTCGGATCGGACCAGTCAGCCAGGGCAGTCAGGCCAGCAAGGGCAGGGTGCGCCGCAAAAGCCTTCGGGCAATGGCGCGCGGTGACGTCGTTTTCCTCATCCCTGGCGCGCGCAAAAGGGGACGGACGGGTTCGCATCTTTTGTCATTACCCTCAGGGTGCTGCCTTCACGCCGCTCCACTGGCGTCAGATGAAAACAGCTCTTGAGGCCATGCTTGAAGTGCTTCCGGATGCGGCCCCGCCTGCCTCCGAAGAATTTCAGGTTCCGGCGGAAGTTGAGCTTTTTTTGCTGGACGATGCCGCCATTGCGGATGCCAACGCCAGACATCTCGGCTGCTCGGGCCCCACCAATATTCTTTCCTTTCCCGGCGGGGCGGACGCTCCCGGAGTTCTACTTCTTTCACTGGACACACTGCGCAGGGAGTGCCTGCTGTACGGGCAGGACCCGGCTGAGCATGCCGTGCGGCTTCTGGCCCACGGCATGGGGCATTTGTGCGGATTGGACCATGGCCCGGACATGGACGCTCTTTGTGAACGCTACATGGACGCGGGCTGCGCTGCTTTGTGCGGTGAACGTGGAGCGGAGCCTGCTTGCGCCGCGTCTTTGTGATGTGAGCGGCGACGGGCGGCGCTTGCCGGTGAAGACGCAAGCTCAGTTGTTTGCCAGGGGAACGTCCTTGCGGCTGTGTTGTGACCTTGGCGAGGGGATACCCCCACCACTGATCGCGCTCGAGCAGTTTACGAATGAAATGAGTTCACTGCTCTGCAAGGATTTTCAGGAAAATCCTTGCCACGAAATGCAAGCAGGCAGGCTTTTGCCTGCCGCACGCAAGCATTTCAAGTGTTAAATGCTCTAAAGTTTTGCCAGTGCCTGGCAATGCAGGTCCCGCAGCTTTCGGGCAGAAATTTCCCCTTTGTCGCGCCACGCATCGGGCAGACGCAAATCAAGAAGCACAGCCAGATGCGCAAGAGCCACAGCGCTGACAGGGCTGCCGCTGTCCGCATCCACCAGCCGCCAGAACTGTTGGTCAAGGCCTGACGCATGCACCCGCCAGAGCAGGTCGCGGCGGGTTCCGGGCCGAAGCATTGAATACATGCCGCCTTTCATGTGCTCCGCCGCCGCAAGCATACCGGCCTTGGCAAAGCGGGCTGGCAGGCGCAGGCGATGCGCCATGTCGGCACTCAGGGCAATGCCGCGTTTTTCATGGCCATAGTGATGCGGCAGCAGGGCAGGGTCGGTCTGGATTTTTCCCAAATCATGGCAAAGGGCCATCCAGGCCGTCAATGCGTCGCCAGCAACCGTGTCCATAATGCGCAGGCTGTGGCCGAGAACCGAATTGTTGTGCCACTGCCTGGGGCCTGCGGGAATCCGGCTTGCTTCGTCCAGTTCCGTGAGCCATGGCCGCAGGGCGTGCCCCTGGGCCAGCACGCGAAAAAAGCGGGCGGGAGCCGGGGCTCCCAGAGCCTTGACAATTTCGCGGCCCACACGTTCGGCGGGCAAAGCGGCGAGTTCCGCTGCCGAAAGGGCGCGCATCTGCTCAAAGGCGCTTCTGTCGATGCTCCAGTCAGGCCAGGCGGCTGCAAAGCGCGCCAGGCGGAAGATTCGTGTGGGGTCATTGGCAAAAGAAGTGGGGGAGGCAGGACGCAGAATCCGCCGCTGCAGGTCGTGAAGAGCCTGCGGGTGCGAATACAGTCTTCCTGCGCTGTCCAGCGCCAGGGCATTGACCGTGAGGTCGCGCGCCATGAAATCGTTTTCTGGGCTGTTGCCGCGCAGGGGCATACATTCCCGTCCGCGCCACAGACAAACGTGTACGCTTTTGCCAACACGCCGGGCATCAGGATGGAGATCCAGAAAATCTGCCACAGTGCCGCTAAAGGCGAAATCCAGTTCCGTGGGCGTCCGGCCCACCAGCATGTCGCGCACCGCGCCGCCAACGAGGTAAAGTTCCATGGTCGCAGTATGTCACAGTCATCCACATGAGGGAAGCGAGGGGACCTCTTCAACGCCGGATTCGCGTTCGCCCGCCATCTGGCGTTTTGGACATCTGGCCTCATGTCTTGATACCGCCATGCATATGGCCGCCAGTGGCCTGCTTGCGCCGTGGGACAGCGTGCAGTGCGCGGCCCAGAGCGCCGGGCGTGGTCAATTGCGGCGCTTCTGGCATTCGCCGCCGGGCAATATCTATGTGGCCATGCGGATGCCGGTGACCCCGCCTTTTGACGGTTCCGCAGCGGCCCCGGCCACAGCGTCTTTACTGGCAAAAGCCTTGCGGAGCGAGGGCTGGCCTGTGCAGCTCAAGTGGCCCAATGATATTGTTATTGAGGATATTGACGGGCAGCCCAAAAAACTGGCGGGCATCCTGCTTGAAGAGCGCGGCGGCATACTGCTGGCGGGTATGGGCATCAACGTGGATTTTTCCCCGCCAGCTACGCAGTTGCGGGCAGACGCCGCCATGGAGGCCACCTGTCTTCGTGAAGTGTTGGGGCATATGGAGGGGGGGTATATTTCTACAGCGGAAGTCATATGGCAACGGCTTGTAATGCGCATGCATTCAGCATATATTAACTCCCACTCATTTTCCGGGCAGTGGAAAAAGCGCGCCGACAGTCTTTTGCTGTGGCGTGGAAAAGATGTGGAGCTGCGCGACGATGGGCGCATTGTGCGCGGCTGGTTGACGGGTTTGGGCCCGGCAGGCGGCCTTTGTCTTAACCAAAACGGACGGCTTGAGGAATTTTTTAGCGGAAGCCTTCTGCTAACCGGCAGAGCAGCAGTAAAGGGTTAAAAGGCATGGGCAACAAGACATTCGCGGAAGTGCAAGAGTTTTTGAAGGGTAAGGTTATACTTGTCGCCAACCGGGGTATCCCGGGCAGGCGCATTTGCCGCTCCATCCGGGAACGGTTCGACGCCGTGGCAGCCATGACCGCCACTGATGTGGACAAAACCGCTCCGGCGGCCTCCACCGCGCAGGAACTGGTCCTACTAGGAGCGGAGCCGCGCGCCTATCTGGACATTGACGGAGTCATCGCCAAAGCCAAGCAACGCGGCGTCGTCGGCATCCATCCCGGATGGGGATTCGCCTCTGAAGACACGCGCTTTCCCGCGCGCTGCAAAGAAGCGGGCATTACCTTTATCGGCGCCACCGCCGAGGCCATGAACTTGCTCGGCAACAAGGTTCAGGCGCGGGAAGTCGCTCGAAAGCTAGGCATCCCGGTGGTTCCCGGTTCGGACGGCGCAGTTGATGTGCCCACTGCCAAAAAGCTCATCAGCGAGATGGGGCTGCCCATTATGCTCAAGGCTGAAGGCGGCGGCGGCGGTCGAGGTATTTTCGCCATTCACAATGAAGCCGAGCTAGAGGACGCCTTTTTCAAGGCTTCCACCATGGCGCAGGCTTCTTTTGGCAATCCGCGCCTGTTTGTGGAAAAATTTCTCGCTGACGTGCGGCACATTGAAATCCAGGTCATTGCCGACATGTACGGCAATGTCTTTGCCTTTGATGAACGCGACTGTACCGTGCAGCGCAATCACCAGAAACTCATTGAGATAACCCCTTCGCCCTGGCCGGGCCTCTCACGCAACCTGCGCGAAAGACTCAAGGACTATTCGCGCCGTCTGGTGCGCGCGGTGGGCTATCACAGCCTGGCAACTGTGGAATTTCTGGTCACGCCCGAAGGCACGCCCTACCTTATCGAGGTCAATACCCGGCTTCAGGTGGAGCACGGCATCACTGAGTGCCGCTACGGCATCGACCTCGTTGAAGAGCAGATCGCCGTGGCCTTTGGCGCGGAACTGCGCTACCGCGAAGAAAATCTGCGTCCCTCGTACTGCGCCATGCAGGTGCGCATCAACTGTGAGAACCCGCAGGACAACTTTGCCCCCAACTCCGGCCTTATTTCGCGCTATGTGTCGCCCGGCGGCCCCGGCGTCCGGCTGGACTCCAACATCAGCGCCGGGTACGAGTTCCCAGCCAACTACGACTCGGCGGGCGCTCTGCTCATTTCCTATGCTCATGACTGGGAAAAGACCCTTGGCATCATGGAGCGCGCGCTCAGTGAATATGTCATCGGCGGCATCAAGACCACCATTCCTTTCTACCGCCAGGTCATAAAGAATCCCCTGTTCCGCCAGGGCAACATCAACACCAACTTTATCGCCGACCATCCGGAGCTCATGGTCTACACCGACCTTGCTCCCGAGGGCGAGCGCCTGTCCAAGCTGGTGGCCGAAATCTCCGCCAAGGGCTACAATCCCTACGTGCAGCTTGGCGAATACCGCTCGGACACCACGCCCTGTCTTGGACCCTTTGAACCGGTAATGCCCGCCATCACTTCGGCGCAGCGGCGGCAGCCTTCGCCCTATCCGCAGGGCGACCGTCTGGCTACCCTGGATTATATCCGTGATTCCGGAAAGGTGCACTTTACCGACACCACGCCGCGCGACTTCACCCAGTCCAACTCCGGCAACCGTTTTCGTCTTGCCGAAGACAGGCTTATTGGCCCGTATCTGGACAACGTGGGGTACTTCTCCATAGAAAACGGCGGCGGCGCGCACTTCCACGTGGCCATGCTGGCCAATATGACGTACCCCTTCACCGAGGCGAAGGAGTGGAACCGCTTTGCCCCCAAGACCATGAAGCAGCTTCTGGTGCGTTCCACCAACGTGCTCGGGTATACGCCGCAGCCCCGCAACCTCATGCTCAAGACCGGCGAAATGATCTGCGATCACTACCAGATCATCCGCTGTTTTGACTTTTTGAACCATGTTGAGAACATGCGTCCCATGGCTGAAGTGGTTCTCAGCCGCAAGGACGTCATTTTCCAGCCCGCCATCTCCATGTCCTGGGCCAAGGGTTTTGACGTGCAGCATTATCTTGGCGTCACGGACGCCATGATGCGCATGGTTGGCAGCGTCATGGGCGTGGACCCCAAGGAAGCTTCGCGGCAGATCATTCTGGGCCTCAAGGACATGGCCGGGGTGTGCCCCCCGCGCTTCATGACTGAACTCGTCACGGCCATACGCAAAGCCTGGCCTGAACTTGTGCTGCACTATCACCGCCATTACACCGACGGCCTTTTCGTGCCCGCCTGCGGCGCGGCGGCCAAAGCCGGAGCCCACATTGTCGATGTGGGCCTGGGTTCAGCCGTGCGTTCGTACGGTCAGGGCGACGTGCTGGCCACCATGGCCTACATTGAAGATGAACTTGGCCTCAAGTGCCATTTGGACAAGAGCGCCATCCGTGACGCCAACTTTGTCTGCAAGCAGATCATGCCCTACTATGACCGCTACTGCGCGCCGTACTTCCAGGGCATAGACTATGACGTCACCCTGCATGGCATGCCCGGCGGGGCCACCTCTTCCTCGCAGGAAGGGGCCATGAAGCAGGGCTACATTCACCTGTTGCCCTACATGCTCAAGTTCCTTGAGAGCACGCGCCAGATCGTGCGGTATCATGACGTCACCCCCGGTTCGCAGATCACCTGGAACACGGCATTTCTGGCCGTGACCGGCGCCTGGAAGCGCGGCGGCGAAGACGAGGTGCGCTACCTGCTTCAGGTGCTTGCCGAAGTGACGCGCACGCCGGAAGAGGATTTGTCGCAGGAAATGCGCAAGGCCCGTCTGCACATCTACCGTGACTGCAACGACGCCTTCCGCAATCTTCTGCTTGGCAAGTTCGGCAAGCTGCCCCTGGGCTTCCCCGCAGACTGGGTATACATGAGCGCTTTCGGCGCTGAGTGGAAAAACGCCATTGCCAGCCGTACCGAGACTTCGCCTCTGGAATCGCTGACGGATATAAATCTGTCTGCGGAAGAAAAGGCCTGCGCCGACATTCTCAAGCGCAAGCCCAATGATGAAGAGTTTGTGCTCTACCTCAATCATCCGGCGGACGCCCTCAAGACCATACAGTTCAAGGCCAAGTTCGGCGATCCCAACAACCTGCCCCTGCATGTGTGGTTCGAAGGGCTGAAGGTCGGCCAGGACCTGTACTTCAACGACAGCAGCGGCAAGCCGCATCATCTGCAGTTGTTGAGCATATCCTCGCCCAATGAGGCCGGGATATCCATCTGCCGTTATGTGCTGGATTCTGAATTCATGAGTAACGAGGTGCAGGTGCGCCAGCCCGTGGGGACTGCCGCCAAGGGCGCTCTTATGGCTGATCCTTCCAACCCGTACCATGTGGCCGCGCCTAGCAACGGCGACCTCTGGGTCATGTATGTGCACCCTGGCGACGTGGTCAGGGCTGGCGAGGAACTGTTCAACGTGTCCATCATGAAGCAGGAAAAAGCCGTGCTCGCCCCTGTGGACGGCATGGTCAAACGTGTACTGAAAACCGCTGACTTCAAAGAAAGCAAGCAGATGGTTTCTGTGCGCGAGGGCGAACTCATTGTGGAGCTTGGCCCTGTGCCGCGCGTATGCGCCAATGAAGCCTGCGGTCAGCCCATTCCCATGGAAAACATCACCTTCTGCCCCTATTGTGGTTCAAAGGTCAGCTAGGTGACACGACATTGACGCTTTTTGGCTTCCGGAGGGTTGTCTTCCGGAAGCCAAATCCGCTAATGCCGGCAACCCCGATGTGCCGGCTCATCAGTAATTCTGCCATAACAGCCGATGGCCTCCTGTCATGCGGTAATTTGTAGACAGTTTGCTGATGCCGATATACAATTTCCTAGGTTGCAATGCTTCTGTTTCCCAAACCGGAGGAAGACATGGGTAAGAGTACCGCCGCCAAACCTGCGCAGAACAAGGCCAAGGGGCATACCCCTGAAGCCGTTCAGAAAAAACTGGTGCTTACGGGCGCCGACATTGTGCAGCTTGGACCCGAAGCGGAATTGCTTGTTGGTGGTAAAAACTATAACACGGCGTTAATCAGCCAGATTGAGGGCATTCAGGCGCCTTATTTCCGCGCCATATCCTCTCTGGCCTTTCACCAGCTTCTGGATGAAACCAAGGTGAACGGGCGCGTGGTACGCAGTGTTGTGGACCGTGAATACGGACGCATTGACTGGAACGATCCCGAAATTAACCAGGATCCGGACTTTCTGCAAAAATTTGTGCGCCAGCTCGGCAAACAGATTCATCAGGCCGCCAAGGCCGAAGGCGAGCAGTCGCACACCAAACTGCGTACCTTTATCAATAATATTGTTGAAGGCTTTGCCACCTCTCCCGAGGGCATTGACCAGTTGCGCAAGCGTTCGGTCATCGTTCAGGCGGCCATTCTCTCCGTGGAGGTCCCCGCCGATGTCAGTGAGGCCGTGCGCGGGGCTTACCGCGAGATCTGCCAGGACAACTCCGACGACATGACCCCTGTGGCCGTGCGTTCTTCAGCCGCTGGCGAAGATTCGCGCAAAAAAGCTTTTGCCGGCCTTCAGGACACCTATCTGAACATGGTGGGTGAAGACAAGGTTGTTGAAGCGTACCACTGGGACTGTGCATCAGCCTACAACCTGCGCTCCATGACCTATCGCCGCGAGGCTATCCTGGACGCGCTGGCCAAGGCTGAGGAAACCGGCGACGAGTCCATTGCCGAAACCGCCAAGAAAGAATGGGCCATCGAGCATACCTCACTTTCTGTGTGCATGATGCAGATGATCAACCCCGTCATTTCCGGTACGGCGTTTTCCGCTGATACGGCCACCGGCTGCCGCGGCACCAACCGCAGGGATCTCGTGAGCATTGACGCCAGCTATGGCCTCGGCGAGGCTGTGGTGGGCGGCAAGGTTACGCCCGACAAACTTTATGTCTTCCAGCGCGACGACGGCGGCGAGGTTGTCATCCGTCAGATGGGCTGCAAGGACATGAAGATCGTTTATGACGAAAGGGGCGGCACCAAGGAAGTGGAAGTCCCCGAGCTTGAGGCGTTGCGCTGGGCGCTTTCGCTCAGTCAGGCAGAACGTGTAGCCCAGGGCGTGCGCGCCGTAAGCAAGGCTTACGACGGCATGATTATGGACACCGAATTCTGCATTGACGCCAACGACAAGCTCTGGTTCGTGCAGGCGCGGCCTGAAACCCGCTGGAATGAAGACCTGGAAATGCACCCCACGACCATCTTCATGCGTCGTCGCGAGGTTGATCCCAAGGCCGCCGCTGATGCCGAAGTGCTGGTTGAAGGCAACGGGGCTTCACGCGGTGCGGGTCAGGGCACGGTGCGCTTTTTGCGTTCAGCCCTTGAACTGAACAAGATATCCAAGGGCGACGTGCTTGCCGCCGAGCGCACCGACCCGGACATGGTGCCGGGCATGCGCGTGGCCTCCGCCATTATGGCCGATGTGGGCGGCGACACAAGCCATGCCGCCATCACTTCGCGTGAGCTCGGCATTGCCGCCGTTATCGGTATTCAGCGTCTTGACGTGCTGCGCGCTCTGGACGGCGCGGAGGTTACTGTTGACGGCACGCGCGGGCGCGTGTACCGCGGCCTGCTGCCGCTGCACGAGGTTGGCGGCGAAATGGACGTGGCCAAGCTGCCTGCCACCAAGACCAAGGTAGGCCTTGTGCTTGCCGACGTGGGGCAGGCGCTCTTTCTTTCCCGCCTGCGCAACTTTGACCAGTTTGAAGTGGGTCTGTTGCGCGCGGAATTCATGCTGGGCAACATCAGCATTCACCCGCAAGCTCTGGAAGCCTTTGACAAGGGCGAGCTTGAAGGGGTGGTGCACGCCAAGCTGAAGGAGCTGGAAGACCGCCTCTCAAAGGTGCTGCGCGAGCAGATGTCCGCCGGGCTCATTGTCTTTAATCTCAACCTGCGCGAACACGTGGGCGAGATCACGGGCCTTGCCGCTGAACTGGCTGCTCTGGCCGACACCAGCAAAAACCTCAATGCCGAAGATGTGCTGTTGCAGCACCGTAAAATGCGCGAGCTGGATCACAAGATTGACCAGCATATGGAGATGGCCTCACGCCGTATCGAAGTGCTCAAGACTTCGCCCGATCTGGCTGACCATGTGCGCATTATTATGGGCTATGACGACGAGCTTGCCCTGCAAAATAGCAACGACCCCGAATCCGGCAAGCGTATTGCCGAAATTGAGGCCAGCGTTGAAGCCCATGTGAAGCGCATCAAGGACCTGCCGGGCGTGACGCGCCTTATGGCCAACATAGCCCATCTGCGTGAAGAGGTGGGCCTGCGCTCCGGCCTCAAGAAAGAAATGGACGACGTGCGCAACCTGCCGGAAAAAATCCACAGCATGATCAAGGCGCGTGGCTTCCGTACCGGCAAGGAGCATTATGTGCAAACCCTTGCCCAGAACCTGGCGCTCTTTGCCATGGCCTTCTACGGCAAGCCCATCACCTACCGCACGACGGACTTCAAGAGCAACGAATACCGCAACCTGCTTGGGGGCAACCTCTTCGAGCATTTTGAAGACAACCCCATGCTCGGGTATCGTGGCGTTTCGCGTAACATCCATGACTGGGAAATTGAGGCCTTCAAACTGGCGCGGGGCGTATACGGCGGCTCCAATCTGCGAATGATGCTGCCCTTTGTGCGTACCCTTGAAGAAGCCCGCTCCATGCGCAGCTACCTTGAACAGGTGCATAAGCTCAAGAGCGGCCAGGACGGCCTCAAGATTATCCTCATGTCCGAGTTGCCCTCCAACGCCATTCTGGCCAAGCAGTTCATTTCGGAGTTTGACGGGTTCTCCATCGGCTCCAATGACATGACCCAGATGGTGCTGGCTACTGACCGCGATAATGCGCGCCTTGCGCACATTTATGATGAAGAGGATCCCGCCGTTGTCTGGGCCATTCTGGTGAGCATCTTCACCGGTCTCAAATATGGCAAGAAGGTGGGCTTCTGCGGTCAGGGCGTGTCCAACAGCCTTATCCTTCGCGGTCTGGTGGCCATTGCGGGCATTACGTCCGCCTCGGTGGTGCCCGACACCTATTACCAGACCGTGTTCGACATCGCCGCTGTGGAAGGGGAGAATATCCCCACCTCTGATCTCGGCAAGTGGCTCTGCCAGCAGCACCACCAGCGTCTGGCGGGGCTTATGGAAAAGGCCGGTTACGGACATATCCTCAAGAAATACAAGAATCCGCAGGATATTCAGGAATGGTACGAAGGGGAGTTGCAGCGCCGTCACGAGCAGTTCCGCGAGCATCTTGACACTCCCAAGGAAGACTTCTATCGGTCGGAGCTGCAAAGCTTCCGTTCCACCTTCCACAAGCCTGTGATCTATGCCACATGGAACTGGGATGATACCGTGCTGGACGCCCTGCACCATGCGGGCTTCCAGAACTTTGAGGAACAGGCCCAGGCCCTTGCGGCAGCCCGTTCCATACAGGAATAACACCAAAGAACCTTACAGGCTCTAGAGCCTGACAGTAAAACGGCCCGAAACCATATTGGTTTCGGGCCGTTTTAGCGGTTTTTGCCCGGATGCGGCAAAGGACTTCGGGCCACCTGGTGCGGCTGTTTTTTTCGCAACGGCAGGCATTGAGAACTTTACTGTGAATGAACTATGCGTGACATGACACTGAGCGGCGATGAAGGCGTATGAGCGCATTACCGCGCATTTTTTTGCGGTGGCAAGCACTTCCAGGTGGTTGTGCCACATACGTTGAGAACCCGCATTCACACAGGGAAGGACAGATAAACTTTGAGATGGTGAGATGCCAGGAAGGTGCTGCCTTTTCCAGCCAGACGGCTTTGACATGCTTGGCTTTCAACGGTGTCAGACAGCAGAAAATGCGATTTTCGGCTGAATCCAGGCAATGTTGCGGCGCGCTGCACTCTCGTGCAGCATCAGAGCATTTTACGTTTTGCAAAGGTAAGATGCTCTAATTCAGATAAAAATAGAGGCTGTGCAACAGGTACTCTTCGCCCTTGCTCGTCGCCAAGGCCAGGATTTTACGCTTGATGCGGGGCAAAGGCGCAAGATCGACGCCAAGAAGTTCAAGATCTTTGAGCATGCGGGTTGATTCGCTGGGCGTCGCTTTTTTGCTTACATAGCCCCAGACGTGTTCAGCGGCGTTTCTGGCCTTGCCTGGTTCAAGGTCGCAGGCAAGGGCTTCTTCAAGCAGCGCGTAAAACGCTTCCGCTGCCGGGCGCTCGCTTTTGAGCAACTGGCGGATGGCGGAATACGCGCTGGGGCTGCGCTCCAGCACAAGATACTTGTAGCGCGCCCATTCTTCCGTAAGGTTTTTACGTGGCAGGTCTGGCTGCGTCAGGTTTGCGCATTTGATGGCCGAAAGGTTTTTGTCCTTAACCTCCAGCATGACATCAAGCTCGCGCTCTTCGAGCAGGCTGTGCATCTGCATAAAAGGGCGCATGGCGATGGTGAGGGAGTGCATGCCCGCTTTGCTGTCCGTCAGCTGCTGCGAATAATGGATTTTCTGGCGTCCGCTGCGGGCGTTCCAGGTGGCCCCTGCGCGGTCAAGCCAGTACCGCAGGTCGCCATGCAGGGGCGGGTTCAATTCGTGATGGAAAATGTCAAAAATGGCAGGTAGTTCGAAGTCATGGCAGACTGCCAGAACATCTTCAATGGTGTAGATGCGCTCGTCATTTTCCAGGGCCAGACGTTGCAGGATACCATCGGGCAAGGCAGCAAGATTGGCGCGCAGCCTTTGCAGCGCGGAGGCCTTGTCGCCATAGCCCCCGCCAAGATGCAGGATTATGCGGCACTCCGGGCCAGCTTGCAGGGCGTCGAGAAAGGCCGCGTGGTAGGCAAGATCGGCCACGGCTTTGCGCACTACATCCTGACGTGGAGAGTTGAGCACCGTGTACTGGCCTGGGTGCATGGAAAGGCGCACGCCACTCTGGCGCGCAAGGGCGGCCAGGTTTTCAAGTTCAAGCCGTAATTCGGCCTGCCAATCGAAGTGCACCGCTTCATGCGAGGCCAGCGGAATAATATCTGAACTGATGCGCATGAGTGCAAGGGACTGACTGCGGCAATAGCGCAGCATGGCTTCCAGCGCGCCCAGATTGTTGCGGCTGACGGCCAGGAGGTTGTCGCGGCTTGCACGCGCCAGGGCAAGACTGCTTTGTGCCGCTCCAGGCAGGCCAATGGTTTTGCAGGCAAAGCCGTAGCGGATCATAAAAAACACCTCGGTGAAAAAAAGCCCCCGCTTGCGCGGGGGCTTTGTCATTCTACAAATCGGGAAGCGCCGGGCTGGCTTAGTACATGCCGCCCATGCCGCCCATGCCACCCATGCCGCCCATGTCAGGCATGGCAGCATCTTTCTTGGGTTCGGGCTTTTCGGCAATGGCGCACTCGGTGGTCAGCAGCAGGGAAGCCACGGAGGCGGCGTTCTGCAGAGCCGTACGGGTGACCTTTTTGGGGTCGATAACGCCAGCCTTGATGAGGTCTTCGTAGTCGCCGGTGGCGGCGTTGAAACCGAAGCCGTCCTTGCCTTCACGCACCCTTTCGACCACGATGGAGCCTTCAAAGCCGGCATTGTGGGCGATCTGGCGCAGGGGCTCTTCAATGGCGCGGCGGATGATGTTCACGCCAGCCAGTTCGTCGTCGTCAGCGGGCTTGATGTCGCAAAGGATCTTGGCCACGCGGATGAGCGCGGTACCGCCGCCAGGCACAATGCCTTCTTCCACGGCAGCGCGGGTGGCATTGAGGGCGTCTTCAACGCGGTCTTTCTTTTCCTTCATTTCCACTTCAGTGGCAGCGCCCACATGCACCACGGCCACGCCGCCCACCAGCTTGGCAAGGCGTTCCTGCAGCTTTTCGCGGTCATAGTCAGAGGTGCTGTCTTCGATCTGGGCGCGGATCTGCTTCACGCGGGCCTTGATGTCTTCGCTCTTGCCAGCGCCGTCGACAACGGTGGTGTTTTCCTTGTCGATGACGATGCGCTTGGCGGTGCCAAGTTCGGCCAGGCTCATGTTTTCAAGCTTGGAGCCAGTGTCGTCGGAAGCCACCTGGCCGCCGGTCAGCACGGCGATATCCTGAAGCATGGCCTTGCGGCGGTCGCCGAAGCCAGGAGCCTTAACGGCAACAACCTGGAGGGCGCCACGCAGCTTGTTGACCACCAGGGTGGCCAGGGCTTCGCCTTCCACGTCTTCAGCGATGATCATGAGCGGACGGTTCACCTTGGCAACCTGCTCAAGCACGGGCAGCATGTCTTTCATGCTGGAGATTTTCTTTTCCGTGCACAGGATGTAAGGATTGTCCATTTCGCAGACCATCTTTTCGGGATTGGTCACGAAGTAGGGAGAAAGGTAGCCGCGGTCAAAGCGCATGCCTTCCACCACATCCATGGTGGTTTCGAGGCCCTTGGCTTCTTCAACCGTGATGACGCCTTCCTTGCCCACTTTGGACATGGCTTCGGCAATGATGTTGCCGATGGTGGTGTCGGAGTTGGCAGAAATGGTGCCGATCTGGGCGATTTCTTTCTGGTCGCGGGTGGGCTTGGCAAGATTGGCCAGTTCGGCGATCAGGCCTTCAACAGCCTTGTCGATGCCGCGTTTGATGGCCATGGGGTTGCGGCCAGCGGCCACAAGCTTGATGCCTTCGCGGTAAATGGCCTGAGCCAGAATGGTGGCGGTGGTGGTACCGTCGCCAGCGGCATCGGAAGTTTTGGAGGCCACTTCCTTGACGAGTTGAGCGCCCATGTTTTCAAACTTGTCGGACAGTTCGATTTCCTTGGCAACCGTCACGCCGTCCTTGGTGATGACGGGAGCGCCAAACGACTTTTCAATGACCACGTTGCGGCCTTTGGGGCCAAGGGTGACCTTGACGGCATTGGCAAGCTTATCAACGCCACGGGAAAGTTTTTCACGGGCTTTCACATCAAAAAAAATTTCTTTAGCAGACATTGGGACATTTCCTCCTAGTGGTAATGCGGCAAAGGTGGGAGTTAGTCGATGATGGCGAGAATGTCTTCTTCGCGCATGACCAGATGGTCAACGCCGTCAAGCTTCACTTCAGTACCGGCGTACTTGTTGAACAGCACTTCATCGCCAGCCTTGACGGCCAGAGGGGTGCGCTCGCCATTATCCCCTACCTTGCCGGGACCCACTGCCACAACCTGACCCTTGGACGGCTTTTCTTTAGCCGTGTCGGGGATGTACAGGCCACCGGCGGTCTTTTCTTCGGATTCAAGGCGTTTGACCAGAACACGGTCGTTGAGGGGTTTCAGCTTCATGACGTCAGATCCTCCCGGAAATGTTATTATCGTCCCTCAGGGACACAGCTGTGGACGCAAAATAGCGTACACGCTGGAAATATTGCGCGTAACAGGCCATGTTGAACAGTCTGTCCAATCCGGCCCCGCACCGGCATAGAAATAAGACATGCTGGCGGGTTGAAAAGGGGGGTGTGTGGAATTTTTTTGAAATTTTTTTTAACCATGTAAAATAACAATAAATTACATAGTTAAAAAAAGAATCCGCACATCCGCTATTTCCGGCATCCGGCCCTTGCGGCAACCCGGCAAACCGGGACGCCGGACAGCGAATGATCTTCGCGGGCTGTTACGTCTCGGCACCATACGTTATTGGGCGGCAATGTAAAGCCCCGCGCAACACGAGGGTGCTGGCCGGAATCTGCTGGCCGCCGCCGCTGGCGGCGGGCCTTTGCGTCAGCCCCTCGACTCGACGAGAGCAATGTTATTTTGAAATTCTTTGTGGGAGTGGGAGCCCCTTTTGCAATAAAGGCCCTCACCCACGCCCCAACATTTAAAGCTTTTACTGTATTTTAGTGCAGCACAACGATTTTTATGATCTGAAAAGGGCAGAGACAGCGTCTTGCAGGCAGTACGCCATCTAGACCAGGTTAGCTTTGAAATGCTTCACATTTCAAAGTTGTCGTTCTGCCGAAAAATGCGATTTTCGGCAGAATCCACGCCATATTATGGCGCGCTGTACTCTCGTGCAGCGTTAGCGCATTTAAACTTTTTCAAAGTTAAAATACTCTAAAGGGTTATTTGCTCTCAGGGGGTTCAACAGTAAATCGGCCAGAAAATACATCAGCCCGTGAAACAGTACCGGGGCCGCTGCGTTTGGCAGCGGCCCCGGTGACGTTGGGATATTGTCTGTTTTATGCGGCCTGTCGCGTCTACACGCTGGCCTCATCTACCAGAAAGACAATGGAGTAGTAGGGAATGCCGCCGTGCAGCGAAAGGCCGATCTGGCATGTTCGACTTGAGGAATAGCCAACCTCGCACGTGCTGACCTGCATGCGCAGGCTCTTGAGCGCGGATTCATTAAGCTCAGGGTGTGTAAAGCCCCGGTCGCCCGCCCATCCGCAGCAGTTGATGCCGTCCGGTACGACAACGTTTTCGGCGCACATTTTGGCGAGCTTTTCAAGTTTGCCCTCAAGGCCCATTTTGCGCACCGAACAGGTGGCATGCAGGGCAATGGTTTTGGGCAGTTTGTTGAACTTGAGGCTGCCATCCATCTTTTCAAGAATGAACTCAATGGGCTCCATCAAGGTCAGCGACGGATCAAGAGTTTGCTTCATGTGCAGCAGGCAGGGGCTGGTTTCGCAAAGCACGGGGTACTGCCCGTTGTTGCTGGCTTCCTTGAGGGCGGCTTCCAGTTCCTTTTCCTTTTTGTGGGCGGCGTCGGCAAGGCCCTTGCTGGCAAAGGCCATGCCGCAGCAGAGCTTGTCCATATCCTTGGGCAGAATGACATCGTAGCCGCCCTTGAGCAGAACGCTGATGACCGCTTCCGGCTCAGTGCGGCGATCGGTGTGCTCTTCGCCGGGGCCCATGTTGCGGGCTATGCAGCTTGGAAAGTACACCACTCTTTTGGGATTGGCGCTGTGGGTTTCAGGAATCCGTATCTTGCTGCCGCCCTTGGGCATATCCCTGTTCCAGAGAGGAGCCTTGTTGAAGGTGACGCAGCGCAGCAATCTGGAGCCATTTTCCATAAAGGTGGTGCCCAGGGCGCGGTGCAGCTTGTCCACACTGTTGAGCGCAAAGGACATGGCCCGGCAGGTTCCGGCAAAGTGGTCAGCAATACTGTTGGCGACCTTTTTGCTCAGGTTGCCAGCTTCCCTCTTGCGCAGGCTCTTGATGAAGACGCCGGTATCCACTCCAGCGGGGCAGCGGGGGCGGCACAGGCTGTCGGTTGCGCAGGTGGCGTTGCCCATATAGTCGTATTGTTTTTCAAGGTTTTTGAGTTCCTTGCTGCCAGGGGCAACCTCACGCAGGCGGCATATTTCGCGGTACGCCGTGATGCGCTGGCGCGGGGTGAGGGTCAGATTGCGGGACGGGCAGACCGACTCGCAGAAACCGCACTCCATACACTTATCCACAAGCTCGTCAGCCGGATGCAGGGGCTTGAGGTTCTTGATGTGCCCCTGCGGATCGGGATTTATAAGCACGCCGGGATTGAGAATGCTCTTGGGGTCCAGCAGATCCTTGACGGATTTCATGATGCTGTAGGCAGCCGCGCCCCATTCCAGTTCGACAAAGGGGGCCACGTTGCGGCCCGTGCCGTGTTCTGCCTTGAGGGAACCGTCATATTTTTCGGTAATAAGTTTGCAGAAGTCGTCCATAAAGGCCGCATAGCGGGCCACTTCAGTGGGCGAGCCGAAGTCCTGCCAGAAAACGAAGTGCAGGTTGCCGTCCCTGGCATGGCCGAACAGGGGGGCCACCGAGTATCCGTGGCGGGCAAACAGGTCTTGCAGGTCTGTGGCGGCTTCGCCCAGGCGCTCAAGGGGAAAGGCCACGTCTTCAATAACAATGGAGGTGCCCACAGGGCGCATGCCGCCCACCGAGGCCAAGATGCCCTTACGGATCAGCCAGAGCTTGGTGTATTCTTCGGGCTTGTCGGTAAACGCGTGCGGCCGCACGAATTTTACGTCCTTGAAGGCGGCGTTGATGGTGGCGATGTTTTTGTCCAGCTCTTCCTGAGAGGAGGCGCGCGTCTCCACCAGCAGGGAGCAGACCTTGTCGTCCAGGGTGTCGAGGCCGTCGGGCAGGCCGGGGGTGCCCTCCACTGAGCGCAGAGAAGCCCTGTCCATAAGCTCGGCGGAGGAGACTGGCAGAGTGGCCACGGCAGAAGCGAGGTCACAGGCGTCCTTGACCGTGGGCAGCAGCATGAGGGCCGATGCCTTAAACGGCGCTTCTTCCACGGTGCGGTAGGTCACTTCGGCGATGAAGCCCAGGGTGCCTTCAGAACCCACCATGAGGTGTTGCAGGATTTCAAAGGGATCTTCGTAATCAACCAGGGCGTTGATGCTGTAGCCCGTGGTATTTTTGATCTTGAACTTGCGGCGGATGCGGTCAGCCAGGGCTGCGTCGCTCATGATCTTGTTTCTGAGAGCGGTCAGGCCGTCAAGGATGTGGCCGTGAGTCCTGGCAAAGGTCGCGCGGCTTTTGGCGTCGGCGGTGTCCAGCAGGGTGCCATCTGACAGGACCATGCGGGTGGACAGGACTGTTTTGTATGAGTTGTCGGAAGTGCCGCAGCACATGCCGCTGGCGTTATTGGCAAAAATACCGCCGATAAAACAGCTGTCGATGGAGGCCGGGTCCGGCCCGATTTTTTTGCCGAATTCCGCCAGTATCTTGTTGGCCCCGGAACCGATGATGCCGGGCTGAAGCGTGATTTTTTCAGCGTGCTCACCCACGCGCCAGTCTCTCCAGCCCTGGCTGATGCGCACCAGCACGGAATCCGTCACGGCCTGGCCTGAGAGGCTGGTGCCTGCCGCGCGAAAGGTTACGGGCACCCGCATGCGGTCAGCCACGCCCATGAGCTCAACTATTTCTTCTTCATTAAGCACGTCCACCACAAGCTTGGGGGTGAGGCGGTAGACGCTGGCGTCTGTGCCATAGGCAAACAGGCGCAGGGGATCAGTATATATACGATTTTTAGGGATAAAAGCCAAAATGGCATCATGAAATTCTTTGTGGGGTGATGTCAGCATCAGGAGTCCTCCAGGGCAGGGCGAACCTGCGATGATTTGCAGATAGCAGTAACTAAGTTACCTATTGTTAATAAAAATCGCTAGTAAAAAAAGTTTGACAACGTACAGGATATAAAAAAGGAAATACAATATTCATAGATTTTTATGAATTATACTTAGGGTCATGTCCAGATGAAAGGTTTTTCCCTGAGCTTTTTGAGGACAAGTTTGCAGATACTCTCGTCCTAGGGGTAAAGCGGAATTCGCAACTGGCCCATATAAAAAACCGCCAGTAGGGCTACAAGGCGGTTTTTTGAAGCGCCACAAGCGAGAAAGAGCCTGCCTGTTTTTAAAAACTTCAACTCACGAAGACATCAAACACAGCCATGATGCGGCATACAAATACAAGTGTCGTGCGTAGCATCTTGGGAAGATTTATGTTGTTTCATCCTATGTCACTGGGAGGAAACATAATTTATCTTCCTTATAACGGGACTTTGGCGTGTCTCCTATGAAATCTTGCTTTAGTGATGAATCCGATGCTTGAATAGAACTGATACTTGGCGGTGACCGCTCTATTGCAAGCAGTAAATGGTTTTAATATACTATCCGCATAATCAATACGGCGGCGAAGCAAATCAAGACAGCGCAAAATCGGCTATGGCTTGGGTGTGAAGAGCTGTGGTGTCAAATACCGGAAAGCCGGGCAGATCATCCTGGCCTATGAGCAGGAAAATCTCGGTGCAGCCGAGAATGACTCCCTGTGCGCCTTCGGCTCGCAAGGCGGAAACTATGCGCAGATACTCCTGTTTGGAGTCCTTACGCAGATCACGACGCACCAGTTCATCAAAAATGATGCGATCGACGATACCCTTATCATCATCGTTGGGTGGCATGACTTCAACGCCGAATTTGTCAGAGTAACGCTGGCGGAGCGCTTCAGACTGCATAACTGGCATGGTTCCCAGCAAGGCCGCACGCTTAAGGCCTGCTTGCCGGATGGCCTCGCCAGTGGGGTCGGCAATATGGATGAACGGCGTGCTGCGGCTGGCCATTATTGGTTCTACTACCCGGTGCATCGTATTCGATACGCAAGCGATGACATCGACGTTCGCGAGTTCCAAAAGGTTAACTTTCTCATTGAGGTACGCCTGAGCTTCATCCCATAAATTGTGATGTACAAAGTGTGCAATATTACCGAAGTTTACCGAAACGACGATGATTTCTCCATTGTCCCATCCACCCAGGCGGCTATTCAAGCGTTCGTTGAGCATGTTGTAATACTCGCTTGTGGCCTGATTGCTCATCCCGCCCAGGATTCCAATCACTTTCTGCTTCAGAGGGCGAAGCCGAGAGGTATTTTTCATTTTTTCTCCTTTTTTATCTGGATGTTGCTTCATTTTCTCGTTTTTCTGCGTGGACGCACTTATATTGCAGCAATTACGTTTTTATTAATTGGATAATCCTGCTCATAGGCATACTAGAGCAGTTTCGCATTGAGAATATCCATTCTCGCGGTAGCCGTTGCCCGCTCCTGCGGGATTGCCTGAACCGTTGGCGGGAACCGCCTTACGGGGCAGGACAGCATCGCTACGGATAGCGACAGCGGTTCTTCCACTTATATGTCGTGTAACCAATTACTGTCTTCAGGCGTATTTTCCTGCGTCACAACGCCTGAAGCAATGCTTCCGAGACGCTCGCTTCGGCGCTTAACCGCGCAAATAAATAGCGGTGCTGTCTTCGCGGCAGCCTTTGCCCGAAGGACTTACGGATGCGGCAGCGATTGTATGAAACAAGCTGTGCCGTTATGCATGCTGTCTTCAAGCGTAGTTTCCTGCGTCACAACGCTTGAAGCATCCGTAAGCCCTGCGGGCAACGGCTGAAGCTGCGCTTACGCCTCTGCGGCGGGCGTCTGCTCCCGCATCCGCCAGAGCAATTTCAAAGTGAAATTGTTCTAAATATGGCAGACAGGTAACGAGTAATGAAAGAGCAACGAACAAAGGCGCAAAGGCGCGACAGGATGGTGCTATGGCGCGACTCCTGCCTGCCGGACGGGCTTGAACTGCTCAACGCCTCTTGTCACGAGTATAGTTACCCGGCGCACTTTCATGATGAGTTCGTCATCGCGGCCTTCAGCAGTGGTGCTCAAAGGCATCAAGTTTCGCGATGGCGCGGCATCGCCACCCCCGGGACGGTAATGATAATCCCGCCGGGTGAGGTTCACACGGGCGAAGCCGCAGAGCGTAATATGGGATGGGAGTATTGCGCCTTTTATCCTTCAAATCGCTTTTTAAACGCTATTGCCGACGAGGTTCTGGCAGGTCGGGGCGATCTCGACTTTGGGAGCAAAATTTTGCACGAGGACGCAACGTTGGCGCGGCACCTGCAATACGCAAACGCAGTGCTGGCGCAATCGTTGGATGTGCTTGAACGACAGTCCTGGGTTTATGCAACCCTGGCATCAGTGATCGAGCGCTGCGGCACACGAACTACTGCAAGTTCAAATGCTCATGTGTGCCGGTCATGTATGAAGCGTGCGATTGACTTTTTGCAGGCGCACCATGGCGAGCAAGTTGCCTTGCACGACGTCGCTGCAGTGGCGGGGTTGAGCGTATACCACTTCATGCGAACGTTTAAGGCTATGACTGGCTTGTCGACGCACAGCTATTTGACGCAAATCCGCCTTCAGCACGCGAAAAATCTACTGGCCAAAGGCGTACAGGCAGTTGAAGCCGCAGCCAGTGTGGGGCTGTTTGATCAAAGTCATCTGAACCGACTGTTTCGTCTTCATTTTGGGATTACGCCCGGGCAGTACGCTGCTGGTTGCAGATGAAGCTGGGGCGGCGGCAAAGCTTTGTTAAAAAAGACGAGACCATGCCGACAGTACTCAGGGTTTGCCTGAGCGTGCGGCATGGTCTCGTCGGGTCTGAACTTGTCGGGCCATGTCTGGTCGGCCAGACCTCGCTGGTCAGGACTCACCGGCCAAGTCTCGTTAGCCTGTGGGGCCGTGTCAGATTTTTTCGATCTTTACGGCGCAGGCTTTATATTCCGCAGTTTTGGTAATCGGGTCCATGGCGGGGTTGGTGAGCCAGTTGGCGTTGCTTTCACGGAAGTGAAAGGCCATCCAGACCATTCCCACGGGCATGTCGTCCGTGACCTTTGCCCGTACCGTCACTGATCCACGGCGTGAAGACACGCGGATGGTTTCGCCGTCGGCTATCTGCAGCCGGGCGGCATCAGCGGTGGATATATCCGCCGTGTCGTGGCCCATGAGCGTGTTGAGCCCCTTGCTGCGGCCTGTTTGCGTTCTGGTGTGGTAGTGGTAGAGCCGCCTGCCGGAACTGAGAACAAAAGGATATTCCGCATCGGCAACTTCTGCTGCCGGCGTCCAGTTCACAGACACAAACAAGCCCTTGCCGCGAGTAAACGCCCCGTCCTTGTGCAGCACCGGGGTTCCAGGGTGGTCTTCATGCGGGCAGGGCCATTGCAGGCCGTCGCCCTTAATGCGCCGATACTTGATGCCGCGGAATATTTCGGCCAGTACCGATATTTCATGATCCCACAGGTCCTGCGCAGAATCCGATTCCCAGTGATGGCCAAAACGGGCCGCCAGTTGCTTGAAAATCCACCAGTCCATTTTCGCCTGGCCGGGCGCGGCGCTGGCGGCGCGTACACGGCTGACGCGGCGTTCGCTGTTGCTGAAGGTACCGTCCTTCTCGCCCCAGGCTGCGGCAGGCAGAATCACATGGGCGAAGCGCGTTGTTTCATTGGGAAAAATATCCTGCACCACCAGAAACTCCGCGGACGCCAGGCAGCTTTCCACATGGCCGATATCGGGTTCCGTGTTGGCAAGATTTTCGCCAAATATATACATGGCCCTGATTTTCTTTGACTTGAGGCCATCCAGCATGTCGGGCATCATCATGCCCGGCCCTGTGGGCAGGGACGTTTTCCAGAATTGCTCCAGCCTTTCCCGGGCGGCCTTGTCGGCCACCTTGCCGTAACCGGGGTAGGTATCCGGCAGAGCGCCCATATCACAGGAACCCTGCACGTTGTTCTGCCCGCGCAGGGGGTTCACGCCGCCCAGTGGTTTGCCCACATTGCCCAGAAGCATTTGCAGCGACGCGCAGGCCAGCACGTTGTTAACGCCGCAGGTATGCTCTGTTATGCCAAGGGTATAGGCCAGCATGGCGGGTTTGACCGAGGCCAGATCGTGGGCGGTACGCTCAATGACTTCAGGCGCAATGCCGCAAATGGGCGCGGCACGCTCAGGCGTGCAGTCGGCCACATTGCTTTGCAGTTCCTCAAATCCCAGCGTGTGCCGCGCCACAAAGTGCTTGTCGTACAGGTCATCTCTGATGAGCACGTGCATGATGGCGTTGAGCAGGGCAATATCCGAACCCACGCGCAGTTGCAGGTGGGTTTCCGCCTCCTTGGCTATGCCGGTGCGGCGCGGGTCCACGACAATCAGTCGGCACCCATTGCGAACGGCCCGTTTGACAAGGGTTCCGGCCACGGGGTGAGCCTCCGTGATATTGGAACCAATGAGTAAAAGCATTTTGGCTTCGCCCAGATGGGCAAAGCTGTTGGTCATCGCACCTGATCCAAATGATGTGGCCAGACCGGCCACAGTGGGAGCGTGTCAGGTACGCGCGCAGTGATCAATATTATTGGTCTTGAACACCGCGCGAAAGAGTTTTTGCATCTGGTAGTTATCTTCGTTGATACTACGGGCGCAAGCCACACCGGCCACAGCATCCGGGCCGTGATTTTCAATCACCTCAGAAAATTTGGCAGCTATGAGGTCCAGAGCCTCGTCCCATGAGGCCGTCCGGAACGTGCCGTCCTGGCGGCGGATAAGCGGCTCGGTAAGCCGTTCTTGACTGTAGATGAAGTCATAGCCAAAGCGCCCCTTGACGCACAGGCTGCCCTTGTTGGGGCTGCCGTCTTCAACGCCGTTGACCTCGATTATGCGCCCATCCTTGACGGACAGGTTCAGTTGGCAGCCCACGCCGCAGTAGGGGCAGGTGGTGCGCACCGTGTCTACCTTGTCTTCACGTACGGCAAGGCCATAGGACTTCTTTGCCGTAAGCGCCCCGGTGGGGCATGCCTGAACGCACTCGCCGCAGTGGGTGCAGCGTGTGTAGTCCACCAGGGGCCACCAGGATTCTTTTTCAGCTCTGCGGCCGAACTGCGGCGGAATGGCGTCGTTGACCTGAATGGCCGAGCAGACCGAGGCGCAACGCCCGCACTGCACGCAACGGCTGAAGTCGCGCGTGATCATCGGGTGGTCGTCATCCAGGGGAAAATGCCCGGGTTCCGGCACAAGGTCTTTGACGGGCACATTGCACTTCATGGTCAATGTCTGGAGCTGGCATTTGCCTTCGGCGGGGCAGGGATGCTCACGATGGGGCATGGCCCCTGCGGCCTTTTGATATGCGGGCCAGAGGTCGGGAGGCAGTTTGCGCAAAAAGCAGTCGTGGCGGCCCTCGGCCACCAGCAGAGAAAGAATGTTTTTGCGTGTGGCGAGCACTGTAGGGGAATCCGTCTCGATGATCATGCCGTCTTCGGCAGGGGAAGAACAGGCGGGCAGCAGGCGGTCGCGCCCCTTTACCTCGACGGAACAGATGCGGCATACCTTGCCGTGTCCGGTTTTGGGCAGCCAGCACAGCGTGGGAATAAAGACGCCGTTGGCCTCGGCGACATCCAGTATGGTCTGCCCAGGCTGAAAGGCAGCCTGTTTTCCATTAATGGTGACAAACATAGAAACTCCCGTTTGGGCCAGATGCGGCCCGTCCTTCATATTTGTACGACGCGGTCAGTGCGCGTTCGTCCGATATTCAGTTTTTTGCGGCCTGCTCTCGGCGTACCCTCAGGCTGTCCGCTCCCGGCATGTAGTCGCAGGGTTTTGCCTGAATAACTATTGGCAATTACGTCAGCAGGCTTTGTGCGCATCTAAAAAAAAATCAATCAACCATGCGCCCACATGCTCAATGTGCAGTCATGACGACGCGCAGGCAGCGCAGGCAGCGCGACGACTCGCGTACGGCTTCCCACTCCAGCGGTTCTGTTTCCACCTCTGTAAAGCCCTGCAGGCGTTCGTGCAGAGAGATGGCGTGAATGGGCATGGGCGGCGTCGGGTCCTCAAGGGGAACGGAATCTTCCGTATCCAGCATATTGATGGACATGAGCGCCTGTTCCAGCTTTTCGCGCAGGGTTGGGCCTTCATCCGTGCCGCTCAGGTGGGCGGCTATGTGCGCGGCCGCGCGTTTGCCAGCGGCAAGGGCGGCTATGAGCGAACTTGGGCCAGTCACGCAGTCTCCGCCGCCGAAAAAGCGGGGCAGGGCGCTGACTTCGCCGGTGATGTCGTGGGCGTCCAGCGTGCGGTACTTGTTCAGGGCGCCGTCCTTGCCTTTAAGGATCACTTCCAGAGCGACCTTTTGGCCGATGGCGTAGACAATGGCGTCACAAGGCAGTTCAAAGTCTGCGCCTTCAACAGGAACAGGACGGCGACGGCCGGAGTCGTCCGCAGGGCCGAGTTCCATTTTCTGGCACACAAGGCCGGTAACGCGACCGTCTCTGTTTTCTATACGCAGCGGGGCTGCCAGAAACGTGAAAAGAGCGCCTTCTTCCCTGGCCTCTTCAATTTCCACGGGGTCGGCGGGCATTTCTGCCTCGGTGCGGCGGTAGACCACGCGCACTTCCTTGAAGCCGTGGCGCAGCGCCGTGCGTGCGCAGTCCATGGCCACGTTGCCGCCGCCCACCACCACAAGGCGGGCGCCGCTTACGGCCTGTCTGCCCATGGTGGCTTCATGCAGGTAATGTATGCCGCTGAGGTAGCCCTGCGGGCAGCTGTCTTCGCCTTCGCAACGCATACCGGGGGCGTGGGGCGCGCCTGCGGCAATAAAGACAGCCTCAAAACCCTCATCGTGCAGCTGGTCCACAGAAATATCGCGTCCAATTTCAACGCCGGTGCGGATGTCACTGCCAGCAGCAGCCACCACGTTTACTTCCCGCGTCAGCACGGATGGCGGCAGGCGAAAGTCGGGAATGCCGAATTTGGCCATGCCGCCGCAGACGTCGTGACGCTCGAAAATGGTGGGCGCGGCTCCCAAATGGGAGAGGTAGTAGGCACAGGACAGCCCGGCAGGGCCGCCGCCGATAATGGCCACTTTTTTACCGTGGGCAGGCGGATTTTTAGGCGCAAGGGGCTGGTTGAGCGCGGCATTGTGGTCAAAAAGAAAACGCTTGAGATTGCGAATGGCCACAGGCTTGCCCTTGAGGCCACGCTTGCAGGCGGCTTCGCAGGGGCGCTCACACACGCGGCCAATGGTGCCGGGCATGGGGCAGTTGTTCATAACCCGCTCAAGGCCTTTGTCAAACCGGCGAAAACGGATGTCTTCAATATAATCAGGAACATTGACATGCCCTGGGCAGGCATTGACGCAGGGGGCGGTAACCATGCTCGTATAGTTGCCGCCAGAGGTCTTTCTGGCCTTGAGCAGTTGCGGGGCCTGTTCCAGCACATCCAGCAGGGGCTGAGGCGAGGTCTGGCCAATGTCGCAGCGGGCGCTGCCACGGACCATAGCGGCCAGTTCGCGCAGATATTCCAGATCATCGGCGCGTTCCTGCCCCTGGCACATATCCTCAAGGCGCGCGGCAATGCGTTTGAGACCGCTGCGGCAGGGGAAGCACTGGCCGCAGGATTCGCCTGACGCCACGGCATAATATGCGCGCAGCATGTCAAGAACATCAACAGTGTCGTCATTGACCGTCAGGCCGGCCCACCCCATAAAGGCTCGCTGATTTTCAGGGGCCTTTTTTCCTCGCCATGTATCAATCGTCTGCATGGGTATCCTCTGCATTCTTTCTACCGTGTTGGCATATGCGTTCAAGATAGCGCATTGCCAGCCCGAGGCAAAGACGGCCCGGACGGAAAAAGTTACATCCCGTCTGAGCCGTCTTTATGATGTCATGCGTTTTGAACACTAAGAAAGCTTTTTTATAGTGGCTTTCCCAGGGGTTATGCCATGCCGGGCAAGACAGGAGCCAGCCGCGGCATGCAGGATTTTTGAACGCTCCGGCATTGAGAATGCATGCTTTCAGTGCCGGAAGTCGTCCCAGGTCCTGGCGGGCGCTGCCCGTGCAGCCGCCCCCAAGACGCAAAACAGCGTTGGGCTAGAACGAGGGCATGATGCCTTTGCCCACCAGTTCTTTTTCAATGTAGGCCTTGACTTCGGGCGACTGGGCGGCCTTGATGAGGGCCTTGGCCTTGGGGCTGTCCTTGTCGGCCGCGCGCACCACGATGATGTTGGCGTACGGCGATTCGCTGCCTTCAATCACAAGGGCGTCACGCGCGGGGATAAGACCGGCTTCGCCAGCGAAGTTGGTATTGATGACGGAGGCGGTCACGTCGTCCAGGGTGCGGGGCAGCTGGGCGGCGTCAAGCTCATGAAACTTGAGGCCAAGGGGATTTTCGGTGATGTCGGCCACAGTCACGAGAGCGCCGGGCTTGATCTTGATGATGCCGTTGGCTTCAAGCAGGCGCAGGGCGCGTGCTTCGTTGGTGGGGTCGTTGGGCACGGAAATGGCGTCACCCTTCTTGAGGTCGGCCAGCTTCTTGATTTTTTTGGAATACACGCCAAGCGGTTCGATATGCACCTTGCCGATGGACACAAGACCAAGGTTCTTTTCCTTGTTCATGTTGTCGAGGTAGGGGGCATGCTGGAAGAAGTTGGCGAAAAGCTGACCGTTGGCAAGGGCCATGTTGGGCTGCACGTAGTCCGTGAATTCCTTGATGACCAGGTTGTAGCCGTCCTTGGCCAGCAGGGGCTTGACCACAAGCATGATGTCCTTGTGCGGGAAGGGGGTGACGCCGATGACGATGTCTTCGGCGGCGAAGGAAGGAACGGCCAGGGTCAGAATCATGGCCAGAGACAGAAGCAGGCGTTTCATGATGGCTCCTCGCTTGGGTAAGACTGTGCCTGTTGAAGAATCAAGGCCCGACATGGAAATGGCGGGGCTTTATCGCAGTATCTTGTACAATACGTTGCAGATGCCCTGTATAAGCAGCACCAGTACGCAAAGGATGATAACGGAATAGACCATTATATCAACCTGAAAGCGGTTGTAGCCGTATTTTACGGCCAAATCGCCCAGCCCGCCGCCGCCCACGGTGCCGGCCATGGCGGAATACCCCAGCAGGGTAATGGCAATGACCGCGATATTGAGCACTATGGAAGGCAGCGCCTCGGGAAAGAGCACGCGAAAAATGATCTGAGAGTTGCTGGCTCCGAAGGATCGGGCCGCTTCGATCACGCCCCTGTCCACCTCAAGAAAGCAGGTTTCGATGAGGCGGGCCACAAAGGGGGCCGCCGCGATGGTGAGGGGAACAATGGCCGCCGCGCTGCCAATGGAGGTGCCCACCACAAGGCGGGTAAAGGGGATGATGGCGATCAGCAGAATGATAAAGGGAAAGGAGCGCACCAGGTTCACCACAAAATCCACCACCCTGTAGATCGAGCGGCAGGGGCTCAGGCCAATGGGGTTGGTCACGATCATGAGGATGGCCAGGGCAAAGCCGATGAGCAGTGAAAAAAACGTGGAGAGCATCACCATCTGGAGGGTTTCCCAGGTGGCCAGCAGAATTTCGGGCATTTTGTCCTGAAGACGGTCCCACAGGGGGGCGAAGTCCTGCGTCAGTTGCGCGAGGGAACTCAGATCACTCATGGCTCGCATCCAAGGCTTGTTTTACGGGGTATTCCAGTATTTCCCAATACAGGTGCTGTTCTTCAAGGTAGCTCAGTACGGCTTCGATGTCCTGATCCTGCACATTGATGATAAGAAAGCCGAAAACATCATCCAGGTACCGCTCAAGCTTGCCGCCCACAATGGAAAAATCGATGCCAAGGGTCCTTGCCATCTGCGTGATGACGCTCTGCTGCGAGATGACGCGCGGGAACATGAGCCTGATGTTGGTGCCGCCGGGAATGAGCGTGTACTCATTCTCCACGATGGCCTTCATGTCCTTGGTGGGCGAAAGAAAAAGGTCCTCGGTCTTGCCCATGGCCACAGTTTTGCCGCCGTCGAGCAAGAGCAGGCTGTGACAGAGGCGTTTTACCACTTCCATCTGGTGCGTGACCATGATGATGGTCAGGTTGAGCCGCTTGTTGATGTCTTCCAGCAGGTCAAGGATGGATGAGGTGGTCTTGGGGTCAAGGGCGGAGGTTGCCTCGTCGCAAAGCAGAATGCTGGGGTTCAGGGCCAGGGCGCGGGCAATGCCCACACGTTGCTTCTGGCCGCCGCTCAGGCTTTGCACCCTTTGGCGCGCCTTGTCCGTGAGGCCAACCAGATCCAGCAGTTCCATAACGCGCTTCTCGCGGTCGGATTTGTGCCAGAGCTGGAGTGGAAAGGCCACGTTGTCAAAAACATTTTTACGGGCCATCAGATTGAAATTCTGAAAGATCATGCCCATCTTGCTTTGCAGCAGGCGCAGGGCGCGGGGCTCAAGCGAGGCCACTTCCACGTCCATAACCCTGACGCTGCCCTCATCATAGACCTCAAGGCCGTTGAGACAGCGCAACAGTGTGGATTTGCCAGCGCCGGAATGGCCGACAATGCCGAAAATTTCGCCCTGGCGTACCTGCATGTTGATGTTCTGCAAAACAACATTGCTGCCGTAGCGCTTGAGAAGATTGCTTACCTGAATCATGCGGCGAATACCTGAGTCTGTTTGTTATAATCCGGGTACCATGCGATATTTACCTCGAAAAGTAAAGGAGGTTGCCCGGTTTCCTGTGCTGACAGCCTGATTGCAGGCTGTACGTCTGCGGTGCAGTTTTGAAGCGTGACAGTGCCCCAGGTGGTACTAGAAAACCCCCGGCGTGGCCCGAGGGTTTTTATTACAGAAGCTGTATCGTCAGGTCGTTGGCAAAAGCCGCTGGGCCATCACCTTTTTATCAAAATTCACTCCCTGACAACAATAAGAGTTTTAGAGCAAGTTCTCTTTGAAATTGCTGTGGCGGATGCGGGAGCAGACGCCCGCCGCGGAGGCGTAAGCGCTGTTTATCTGCGCGGTTAAACGTCGGAGCGGGCGTCTTGGAAGCGTTGCTTCAGGCGTTGTGACGCAGGAAAATACGCCTGAAGACAGTAATTGGCTACACGACATCTAAGTGGAAGAACCGCTGTCGCTATCCGTAGCGATGCTGTCCTGCCCCGTAAGGCGGTTCCCGCCAACGGTTCAGGCAATCCCGCAGGAGCGGGCAACGGCTACCGTGAGAATAGATATTCTCAATGCGAAAATGCTCTAGGGGGGCGTGGGGGAGGGACCTTTTTGCAAAAGGGTCCCTCTCCCACAAAGCATTTTCACGTTAATTAAACATCAAACAGCATTTCCAGGTCTTCGCGGGTAAGGGACTTCCAGGTGTCCTGACCGGGAATAATGGCTTCGGCCACGCCGCGTTTGGCTTCCTGAAGCTTGAGTATCTTTTCTTCCACCGTATTCTGGCAGATGAGCTTGTATGAGAAGACCTGCCGTGTCTGGCCGATACGGTGGGTACGGTCCGTGGCCTGACTTTCCACAGCGGGGTTCCACCATGGGTCGTAGTGGATAACGTAGTCCGCCGAGGTAAGGTTGAGGCCCGTGCCGCCCGCCTTGAGCGATATAAGAAAGATGGGGATGTCGGGGCTGTTGTTGAAGCGGTCCACCTGGTCAAAGCGGTCCTTGCTCGCGCCGTCGAGGTAGCAGAAGGGCACCTGCGAGAATTCAAGCCACTGCTTGATGATCTGCAGCATCTGGACAAACTGCGAGAAGACCAGCACCTTGTGCCCGCCTTCCACAATTTCCATAACCATGTCCTTGAAGGCGTCGAATTTGCCGGAAGGCAGGTTGTTGGAAAACCCGGGCAGGTCCAGCTTGAGCAGCCGGGGGTGGCAGCAGATCTGGCGCAGCTTGAGCAGGGCGTCCAGAATGGACATCTGGCTTTTGGCCAGGCCTTTTTCGTCCACATCCGCGAGCACCTGGGCACGCAGCTTGCGGGCGAGGGCCGCGTACAGTTCTGCCTGGGCGTCTTCAAGGGCGCAACAGGTGACGCTTTCGACCTTGGGCGGCAGATCCTTGGCCACTTCGGCCTTGGTGCGGCGCAGAATGAACGGGCGTACGCGGGTGCGCAGGTAGTCCAGAGTTTCCGCGTCGCCATCCTTGATGGGCTTGACGATGCCGCGCTGGAACGCGTGCTGCGAGCCGAGGAAGCCCGGCATGAGGAATTCAAACAGGGACCACAGCTCGAAAAGGTTGTTTTCAATGGGCGTGCCCGACAGGCACAAACGCATGCGTGCGTTGATGCGTCGCACGGCTCTTGCGGTTATCGTATTGGGGTTCTTGATATTCTGGGCTTCGTCAAGAATGACGGTGTTGAAGTCGTACTTCTCCATCTCCTCAAGGTCACGGCGCAGCAGAGCGTAGGTGGTGATGACGAGGTCAGACGCGGAGATATGCTTGAACATGCCTTCGCGGCGCGTGCCGTAGATGGTCAGCAGCTTGAGGCTGGGCACGAATTTTTCCGCTTCGCGTTCCCAGTTGGGCAATACGGAGGTGGGCACCACAATAAGGTTGGGGCCGCCTTGGCTGTGCTGCACCATGTGCTGGATGAAGGCGAGGGTCTGCACAGTTTTGCCCAGGCCCATTTCGTCAGCCAGGATGCCGCCGAAGCCGTATTCCGACAAAAAGTTGAGGTATGAAAGGCCCTGCACCTGATAGGCGCGCAGATTAGCGTTGAGGCCCTTGGGCGGCTCAATGGGGCGCACCTCGCGGAAAGAGCGTATCTTCTCGCGAAGGTTGTTCCAGAAAGAGTCGGTGGCAGCGCCGGGCAGGTCTTCAAGCAGGCTGTCCAGCACCGGGGCTTCAAACTGCTTGAATTTGTGCTGCGGCGGCTTGGAGGGGTCGAGGCCGAGGGCGGTCAGCTTGTGCGAAAGCTTTTCAAGCCACGCTTCAGGCAGGCTTGTGTAGGAGCCGTCCTTCAGCTGCACATAGCGCTTGCCGCGCGTCCACGCCTTCCAGATTTTTTCCAGGGGCAGGGACTGGCCTTCGTAATCAACGGTAATATCCAGCGAGAACCACTTTTCCTTTTCATTACTGACAACTTCGGCAGTAATATTGGATGTGGCCGTGCGCACCTTGTAGCGTGAAAGGGCTTTTTCGCCGTAAACGCGGTAGTTTTCGACCAGCTTGGGGTAGTAGTCCAGCAGAAAGGCAATGGCTTCTTCCGGCTCGAGGAACCACAGCTTGCTGGAGCGGGCCTGAAAATCCATGCCCGCAAGATCCGACATGAGCTGGGCTTCTTCGTCCTGATGGCGGCGCACCAGGAAGGTCTGACCTTCATAGGTATAGCTGCCGGTCTGGAAGTCGGGGTTGGGCCCGTTGAGCGTGAATTCGCCGTGGCGGGTCTCATAGATATTGTCGATCTCAAGCGTGAGCAGGCTGCCTTCTTCATCCAGAAAGAGCTTGGGATTATACGTGGCGGGCTGAAACACCGGCTCCATCTGTTTGAGGAACTGCTGCGGCTCGTACAGCTCTGAAGCGGGAAGGCGCGTCCACACGCGGTCAAGAAATTCAGAAATTTCCTCGTGCGGCACAACGGGGCGCTCATAGATGAGATTGCGCACAAGCGAGGGGTAAAGGCCCGTCTGCACAGGGTAGAAATTGTGCTGGTAGCAGACCCAGAGCGGCATTTGCCCGTGAAACGTGATGGGCGCGTCTTCCGGGGCGGAGCTTTCGTTCTGCGGGTTGCGGCTTTCAGCGGCGGCGCGGCTTGCAGCGCCCGCCCGGATGGGCAGTGGGGGGCGGCCTTCGCGCTTGAGCAGCACCTCAAAGCTGAAGCCCGAATCGTCCAGAATGGGCTTGAGCTTGAGAGCAAAGGGCGTGCTTTCGATGCGGCAGGGCATGTCCGTATCTTTCCAGAGCAGATAGTATTCCTTGCGCACCGACCAGAAAAACCATGAGGTAAGGCCCTGCGGAATTTCAACCCTGTGACCGTAATAGTCGAGGTGCTGGCCGATCTGACGGGCCACATGGGGCAATTGCGGGGAAAATTCGCACCATTCGGGGTTGTTGATGATCTGCTCCAGCGTCACCTCGTTGTGCACGCTGGACAAGCCGGATTTGTTCTGCCGCCCGCGAAAGAAGGATACCAGAAGGCGGCCCTGTTCCGGTTCAAAGCGAAAGATGAGATAGTGGCGGCCCGGCTCGGCCTCCATATCGGTGGAAAAAAAGTTCCGGAAGCTTTGCTTCCAGTCCGTGCTTGGCGGAGGGCTTTCTTCAGCATCGCCCTGTTCTTTGCGCAGTTCTTCCACAAGGCGCAGGCCGAGAGCCGCCACATGACGGCATATGCCGGTGAAGGCGTCAGAGCAGTTGCACTGGTGGCGCGTGCTGCGGTCGGTGATGGTCAAACTCAGGCTGGGTGTGTAGACCTGCAGGTCATCGCCCTGGATAACGCCTTGCACGTCCCAGGTCTCGCCTTCCTGAATATTTATTTTTTGCACCTCGCCTTCGGACAGTATATAGTACGCTGCGTCGCGTATGTATTCCGGCACGCTGTCGTGCAAAAAAGCTTGGCACATTTCGCGAACAACGCTTTGTTCTGATCGGCTCATGCGTTCCCCAAAAAACCTCTGTCAGACATTTTGAATTTTCAATGACAGGGCGCTGTTATGATGTTTGCGATAAATAGCACAGGTGGGGGGGCGAAAGCAATATGAAGCTTCAAGATTATGGAAAAAATAAATTTTGAGTGGGCAAACAGTATGTTGGGTATAATTGCCAGGCTTGTGGTCACGTTCTTACTAGCTGTTTTCACGGGATCTTTTTTTGCTTCGGCCCCCTTGGCGGACGAAATCGTATCCAAAGAAAACCAATGGGGCAGTCCTGTTGACGGGGGACGGATTCTTTTTGGCAGCATAGGCGAAGCCTCGAATTTGATACCGTATCTTACCGCGGATTCGGCCTCGCACGAGGTGGCCGACCTTATTTACGTGTCCCCCCTGCGCTACAACAAAGACCTTCAGGTTGAGCCGTGGGCCGCCGAGAGCTGGAGCATGGAAGACGAGGGGCGGCTCATGCGGTTTACCCTGCGCAAGGGCATTCGGTGGGAAGACGGCGTTGAACTCACCACCGCAGATGTGGCCTATACCTGCAAGGTTGTGGCGGATCCGGCCACCGGCAGCCCGTATGCCGAAGATTTTTCACGCATCAAAAACTTCCGCATTATTGACCGTTATACCTTTGAGGTTGAGTACGAGCACTTTTTTGCACGCTCCGTCTCCACCTGGATGCAACCCATACTACCACGTCATTTGCTTGAAGGACAGAACATTCGCAATACGCCCTTTTCACGCAAGCCTGTGGGCGCGGGGCCGTACCGCCTGAAATCCTGGGAACCGGGCAGTCGCATCATTCTTGAAGCTTCGCCAAGTTATTTTGCGGGCAAGCCCCATATCGCCGAGGTCGTATACCGCATCATTCCCGACAACGCTACTATGTTTATGGAAACCCGCGCCGGGCGGCTTGACGTCATGGGGCTCTCGCCGTTGCAATACCTGCGGCAGACGTCCGGCCCGGCCTTTGAGCGTGAGTTCAACAAGTTTCGCTATCTGGATTCTTCTTATGTTTTTTTGGGGTTCAACCTGCAGCATCCCTTTTTCAAGGATGTGCGGGTGCGCCGGGCCATTTCGCAGGCCATCGACCGTGAAAGCATCATTCAGGGCGTGCTGATGGGGCAGGGCATACCTGCCTTCGGCCCCTTCAAACCCGGGGTATGGGCCTACCATCCCACCCTGAAGCCCATGCCGCAAAACGTCGCCGCCGCACGCGCGCTGCTGGCCGAGGCAGGATTTACGGACAGTGACGGCGACGGTCTGCTGGACAAGGACGGCAAGCCTTTTTCTTTCACCATCCTGACCAATCAGGGCAACGAGCAGCGCATCCTTACCGCCACGGTCATACAGTCGCAGTTGCGGGCCGTTGGCATTGACGTGCGCATCCGTACGGTTGAATGGGCCGCGTTTATCAGGGAATTTGTCAATAAAGGTCGTTTTGACGCCATAATCCTCGGCTGGACCATCCCGCAGGACCCGGATATCTACCAGGTCTGGCATTCGTCGCAGGCTTTTGAGGGTGGCCTTAACTTTACCCACTACAAAAATCCCGAAGTGGACAGACTGTTGGAAGAGGCGCGCTCAACCCCGGATCAGAACACGCGCGCGCAGTTGTATTACCGCATGCAGGAGATACTGGATGCGGAGCAGCCCTACTGTTTTCTTTTTGTGCCCTATGCCCTGCCCGTTGTGCAAAAGCGTTTTCAGGGCGTTAAACCTGAGCTTGCAGGCATAATGTACAACTTTGAAAAGTGGTGGGTGCCCAAGAAATTGCAAGGGTACAGCCTGACGCCGGACTAGGGGCTGTCTCTAACTACTTCTTTTGTCCAACTGACTGCGTCAAAAGGCCATTTTTACTCCAGTCATGTACCGTAAGAGTACATTCACTTCGTAAAAAAAGCCTTTTTCCTTGCCTTTGGCGCAAAATTATTTATCTAGAAACAGTCCCTAGCCCTGTTTTGTGACAATACGACGACAGCGCAACTGTATTTCGGCCCGGCAAGGTTTCAACCTTGCCGGGCTTTTAGAGCAGTTTAAGAATGAAGTTAGTTAACTGCTCTGCAAGGATTTTTTTTGAAAATCCTTGCCACGAAATGCGAGCAGGCAGGCTTTTGCCTGCCGTACACGAGCGTTTCAAGTGTTAAATGCCCTAGCCGGGTTTATGAAGGCGCGTGTTTTTTTCACGCCGCTTGTGACGTTGACAAGGCTGAGCAACTAAGAACATAGTCAAAAACATTACAAAGATATTACGCCCCGGATGGGACTTACGCATGATTCGTATACAGGAAATTCTCGACAAGGTTGCAGCGCACAACCCCAGCGCAGATCTGGAGCTTATCCAGAAGGCCTACGTGTTTGCCGCTACCGCCCATGTTGGACAGACGCGCCTCTCAGGCGAGCCCTATCTGTCCCATCCTCTGGCCGTGGCTGATACCCTGGCTGAAATGGGATTTGACGAGGCCACGGTGGCCGCTGGCCTGCTGCACGACACGGTGGAGGACACCAAGGCCACCATCGAAGAGCTGGATGAAAATTTTGGCGAGGATGTGGCCGATATTGTTGACGGCGTCACCAAGATCAGCATGATCCCCTTTGAAAACAAGGAAGAAGCGCAGGCAGAGAACATCCGCAAGATGATCCTGGCCATGAGCCACGACATGCGGGTTCTCATGGTCAAGCTCGCCGACCGTCTGCACAACATGCGCACCCTTGATTTTCAGAAAGCTCACAAACAAAAACGTATCGCCCAGGAAACCATGGATATATACGCGCCGCTGGCTAACCGCCTGGGCCTGTATATCCTAAAGCGCGACCTGGAAGACTTGAGCTTCAAGTATCTGCGGCCAGACATTTACAATCAGATAGACCACTGGCTGGACAAGCATCAGGTGGTGGAAAAGCAGATCATTGCCAAGGTTGTGGATCTCATTAAGGATCTGTTGGCCTCCAACGGCATTGATGGCCAGGTGTACGGGCGCATCAAGCACAAGCACAGCATCTACAAAAAAATGCAGTCCCAGTCGCTCAGCCTGGACGAAATGCATGACATTATGGCGTTTCGTGTGCTGGTTAAGGATATAAAGGACTGCTATGCCGCTCTGGGCCTCGTGCACTCGCAGTGGCGGCCAGTGCACGGACGATTCAAAGACTATATCTCGATGCCCAAAACCAACGGCTACCAGAGCCTGCACACAACCGTCATTGGTCCCGAGGGCGAACGCATCGAAATTCAGATTCGTACCGAAGACATGCACCGGCAGGCTGAACACGGCGTGGCCGCGCACTGGCTGTACAAGGAAAAGGGCCGCGTCAACAGCAAAGATCTGGAGCAGTTTGGCTGGCTGCGAGAAATTTTTGAACGGCAGAGCGAAGAAACCGACTCGCGCGAGTTCATGCATTCGCTCAAAATGGATCTCTTTAAAGACGAGGTATATGTCTACACCCCGGCGGGTGATGTAAAGGAACTGCCTGAAGGCGCGACGCCTCTGGACTTTGCCTTTATCATCCATACCAAGGTCGGGCAGCACTGTGCGGGCGCAAAGGTCAATGGCCGTCTCATGCCCCTGAGTACGGAGCTGAAAAACGGCGATATTGTTGAAATTGTTACCGACCCCAGCCGTAATCCCAACCGTGACTGGCTCAAAATAGTCAAAACCGCCAGGGCGCGCAGCCGCATCCAGCACTACCTGCGCACCGAGGAACGCGCCCACGCCGTAAGCCTCGGGCGTGACATGCTCGAAAAAGAAGGCCGCAAGGTCAGCCTTAATGTGAACAAGGCCATCAAGGAAGGGCATATGGCCCTGGTGGCCCAGGAAATGAACTTTGAAGGCGTGGACGATCTGGTGGCCTCTGTGGGCTATGCCCACACCACGCCGCGCAAGGTGCTCAACAAGCTGTACGCTGTTCTGCATCCTGATGAGGTCACAGCCGCGCCCGCCACCCCCACAGTCAAGGAAAGCAAGGATGCCGCCACCCGCAAGACCGAGGGGGTGGGCATTTCCGGCGTGGACGGCGTGCTCATGCGCTTTGCCAAGTGCTGCAACCCTGTGCCTGGCGACCCCATTATTGGCTATATCAGCCGGGGGCTTGGCATCAGCGTGCACCGTGCGGACTGTCCCAATGTGGCCAATATGGAGCCGGAGCGGCTCATTTCCGTGCATTGGGACGGTGTTGAAGAAAAGCCCTATGAAGCAGGCATCTTCATTATTGCCAAGAATGAACACGGCGTGCTGGCGCTTGTGGCGCAGATACTTGCCAAAAACAATGTGAACATCACCGGCCTGAGCATGGACAATCTGGTGGATGGCCGCGCCAAGCTGCGGTTCACCGTCGAGGTGCTTGACGCCACGCAGCTCTATCAGCTCATTGAGGCCATCCGGGCCCTGCCCCCCATCCTGGAAGTGGTGCGTGATACGGAAGACACAAAATAGGCATTTTTCGGACAAACTGTTCTTCATGGCCTGTGGTGCAGCAACACCGCAGGCCATATTTTATTGATGGGTCTGCCGATTGCATCTGCACACAGCACAGCGGGTACACTTTTTGATGCGTGCTGCCTGGAAGGCGCTGCATCAGGAACCCCGCGTCAGATGAAGAGGAAGACTGTAACACACTGCATTACAATAAAGGTTTTAGGGGGTGGGGGCGTGGGGGAGCGACCCTTTTGCAAAAGGGTTCCTCCCCCACGGGGCAATTAAAAGTGGCCGCAGAAGCACAAGCGCCAAGACGAGGCGGCGCGGGCAGCCCTCAGGGGCGTGCGCCTGCTACAGCGGCGGCAGCGTTGCGCTGTGCGCAAGGGGGCGGCGGGGCTCTGCGGAGCAAATGGCATGCGTTTTTCTCCAGGCTGTAGGGCTTGTACCCACGATGCGGCGAAAGTGCTCTCTAAATGACGTTGCTGAGCCAAATCCCGTGATGGAAGCAATCTCCTCCACAGGCAATGCGCTTGATTCAAGAAGCACTTGCGAGCGCCGGACGCGCGCCCTGGTCAGCCAGACCATGGGCGGCAGGCCTGTCTGCTCCTGAAATTTCCGGTTCAGGGTTCTTGCGCTCATATGCGCCTCTTTGCATATCTGCTGCACGGTCAGATTACGGTGCATGTTTTCCTGCAGCCACAACAAGAGGGCTGACAGGCTGCCGTCGGAATCCGGGGCGGCATGCCGTATGAATTGCCGGTGCCCGCCGTCTCTTTCAATGGGCACAACAAACAATGTGGCAAGCCTTTCTGCGGCGGTGGCGCCCAGATCCTTCCGCACCATATGCAGACAAAGATCGATGCCGGATGAAAGACCGGCTGAGGTAAGTATCTGACCATTATCGCAAAACAGGATGTCTGGTTCAACGTTTACCTGCGGGTACCTGGCGGCAAGCTCTTTCACAAGCGCCCAATGCGTTGTCGCGGTCATGCCGTCCAGCAGGCCCGCCGCCGCCAGAATGCACGCCCCGGTGCAGATGGACGCCAGCCTTATGCCTGCCGAGCACGCATGGCCGAGGGCCTCAAGCACAGAAGGATTATTGAAGGAAAAAGGCTGAACAATGCCTGGAATAATAATGGTGTCCATATCCTGCATGGAAGAAAGCGGCAGTATTCTTGTGATGCTGAAGCGTCCGGAGGCAACGGCTTCCTTGTCTCCAACAAACGATATCTCGTAGGCTTCTTTTCCGTCTGCCGCTGTTGCCAGTGAAAACATTTCGTAAGGAATGCTGCAATCAAAAGGAACAAAACCGTCAAGGGCAAGGATACCTATGTGATGTTTTGAGAAATGTGGTCTCATGGCAATGCCTCTGGGGTGCGCAATGTGTAAAAGCGTTGTTTCTGTACTCCAGAAGCGGGGATAAGCCAACCTGCGAGGCGGACGATGGCAATATCCCGTTGCTGATTGGCACGACAGGAGCTTTTTCACGCCAGTATCTGTGGTATTTTCTTTAATCATTACTCAATCAAAGGGAGTACCCATGTCAAAAAACGATGTTCCCCTTTCCACAACCCCTGATGCAGGAGCGTCCCTGCAGGGAGCTTCTGGTGCACAAGGTGAAGCGGGCCAGCTTTTCGCTGACTCTCAGGCAGTGGCGCGGCCCCCGCACATATCTTTTGTGCTTTATGACGGAATGACCGCGCTGGATCTGATCGGCCCGGCAGAAGTGCTTGCCGGGCCGCAATTCAGGGTTGATTATGTCTGGCGAAGCAAAGACCCGGTCCGGGCCGAAAGCCAGGCCGACAAGGAACTGCGCCTGGTGCCCACAGCCACGTTTGCCGACATCAGCGAAACAGACATTCTGTGCGTGCCTGGCACAAGCGACCCTTACAAACAGATGATGCAGAAGGACATGGTGGACTGGCTGGCCGCTGTGGGGCGCAACGCCACATGGGTGACAAGCGTCTGCACCGGATCGTTTCTGCTCGGTGCTGCCGGACTGCTCAAGGGGTACAGGGCCACGACCCATTGGACGCTTTTGGATCAGCTGGCTTACTTTGGGGCTGTTCCTGAAAACGCGCGCGTTGTTCATGACCGCAACCGCGTTACCGGGGCAGGGGTCACGTCGGGCATAGACTTTGGATTGACGCTGCTTTCGCTTATTGCCGGGCAGGAGGTTGCCGCAGCGAAGCAGCTGGTTCTGGAGTACGATCCGGCTCCGCCATTTTCAAGCGGTTCGCCCGCAGTGGCGTCGCCTGAGATTACGGCTTCGGTTAAGACGCAGTATGCGGCGTACGTCAAAGAAAAGATGCCCTATGCGCAAACATGCCTTGAAGATGCCGCCTTGCGATTGGGGATCATCTGACAGCAATGGTGGGGCAGGTATAACCAGAGAAGGTTTTCGTTGAAATGCTTTATATTTCAATTTCTCATTCTGCTGAACAATGCGATTTCCGGCGGAATCGACGCTACTTTGCGGCGCGCTACATTATTGTACAGCGTTAGAGCACTTAAACTTTTTTAAAGTTAAAATGCTCTAAAATGCAGCAAAGGTTTTAGGGGGTGGGGGCGTGGGGGAGGAGACCCTTTTGCAAAAGGGTCCCTCCCCCACAAAGCATTGTATCGTGAAGCCCTCTGAACCGTAATAATGAAAAGGCCCGGAACGCGCTGGCGTTCCGGGCCTTAAAGTTGGGGTTTTCTGCGGCAGGTTCGCCGTCATGCCGCATCAGGTACGGCGTAACGGCGAAAACCTTTCGCGAAAATCCATTATTTCGTCCTGGATTTTGTTGTCAATCTCATTGAGGTGCATCTCGGGGCGGCCAAGATAGTAGCCCTGAACATAGTCAAAGCCCATGCGCATGACGCTGGCAAGCTCATCAGAGGTTTCCACGCCTTCGGCAAGGCTCAGGATTCCTTTTGAGCGGCAGTAGTTCAGCAGACCTGAGAGAAGGTCTTTCTGCGACGCGGACGTGTTGTGGATGGATTTGATAAAAAAACGGTCGATTTTTAAAATGTCGGGTGAAAGGTTGATAAGCCTGAGAATGTTTGAATGCCCGCAGCCAAAATCGTCCAGGGCCACCTGGGTGGACATCTCTGTACGAAAGTCTTTGACCTGCTGCGCCAGCGAGCTTTCCACCGTGGCTGTTTCAAGGATTTCAAAGACCATGTTTTTACATATGGCTTTATATTTCGGGTGAATGGCACGCAGTTTCGCCGGATTGAAAAAGTGCGTGGAGATGGTGTTGAAAAAAATCTTTCTTTCCGCAAGCAGGCGTCGGTGGCTGTAGACCCATTCAAAAATCAATTCAAACGTGATTTTTTCAAGCTGGAGGAGCTTGGACTGGTTTTCGGCCAGCGCGAGTATGTCCAGCGGGCTGGAAAAATCGGGCATTGTCGGGCGCATCAGCGCCTCATAGCCGATGATGCGGGCATCATGCAGGCTCACAATGGGCTGAAAGGCAAAGCGAAGCATCTTGCCGTCAAGAAGTTCATTCAGCTTTTCCTGCCTGCCAAGAACATTGGCCTTTGTGCGGTATATTTCGGGGCAGAACCGCATGAGGGTTCCCCTGTTGCGGCTTTTGACCTCCAGCTGCGCATGGTAGGCGCAGTTCATGAGGATGTCGCTTTCAAGAGCGTCGTGGGGATAGACGGCGGCGCCGCTTGAGGCGCGAATCCACACTTCGTCGTCGCGCAGCATGACGCGGGTGTTGAGCAGGGTTTTCAGGCAGCCTTGCGCAAAGCCGAAGGCGTCAGATTCGTTGTTGAAGCCGTGCGCGTAGACGGCAAACTCGTTGCCAGCCAGTCGCGCAAGCAGACTTGTGCCAAAGGTGCATGCCTCCAGCACCTCCGCGACCTTGTTCAGGTAGAGGTCGCCATTGTCATACCCGTAAGCGTCATTGATATACTTGATGTTGTCCAGCTCGCAGCAGAAAAGCACACCGATGCTGTCGGGCTGCTCATGTAGAATATCGCGAACCGAACGCACAAAAGACTTGCGGTTGAGAAGACCGGTTTCGACATCATGGCTTTTGTCGTACTCGGCCTGCTCTTTGAGGGTGGCCGCCTGGCTTATGACAAATTCCAGCCCTTCGGACAGATCACCCATATAATCGCCGGGCAACGCGGGGTAGCCCGCAGTCGCCATCAGCATCTGCCGTGCCAGACGCTTGAGGTTCACGTGCAGCGTCTTGAGTTCGGCGGCAAAATGGTTTGAAGGCCCAGGCGGGGAGACAGAAAGATTCCCCTTTGCAAGCTCCGCCGCGTAGCTTTTTGCTTCCGCGAGGGCCTTGGTTATCTGGCAAAGCTTTTCAGCTTGAGTTGAGGTGCTGGACTGGCAGAATGCCTCCAGAGCCTCATCATACTGACCGTGCAGTAATTTATCCAGTCCACGCTCTATATGCATCCTTGCCTCAGGAAATGTACTTGCTGATTATGCGGCGCGCAGGCTATGCATCAAAGGTAGAGAAAGTTTCAGTTTCAGTGGTGGAAAAATATTGCGCTATTGCCGCAGCGATGGCGGTTTGGTCGCAGTTTTCCGGCAAAAACGCGGCGGCTTTTTCACAGAGCCTTCCGTCAGCGTCAGGCGGGTTGCGGGCGATAATGTTGGCAGCGGCAAGAAGCTGCGCTTCAAGCTTGCACGTTGGCGCCATATCGGGGGAGTGGTGCCAGTTGATGGGCTCGGTCAGTATAAGGGGCAGCTTCCACTGGTACAGAACCACCGCACCGATAAGCGCGTGGTCCATGCTCCAGTAGTTGTTCTCGACCTCAAAATACTGGCGGCAGCATTCCTTGCATGTGTTTGTCATGGTTTCCCAGAGTTCCGGACGGCAGGCGGCAAAAAAAACCTTGCCTATGTCGTGGAGCAGACCGGCGATATAGGCTTCGTCCGGGTCCATGAGCAGACGGTTTTTTTCATCAGCGGAAGGCCCCCACACGCCGTCAAGCCCCCCCAGCTCTGCAGCCAGAATCTTGGCAATGGCGGCGGTTGCTAATTCGTGCTTCCACAGCTCTTTGATGTCAAAGCTTTTGGGCAGATTTGCCCCTTTGATCACGGCTGCCATCCCCACCATAACCACCAGCGTTCTTATGGTTTTTAAGCCCAAGATATTGATGGCGCGGTGGAGGGTGGATACCTTGAACTCCTGCCCGTAGGCTGCGGAGTTGGCAGTGGCGAGAACCCGGGTTGTCAGTTTTTGGCTCCTCTCGATAAGCGTCACCAGTCCCTTGGCCGGAGTGGCCGAGCTGTTTTTCGTCGCTGCAAACAGCATGGGGAGCAGGTCCGGCTCAAAGGGGAGCATCGGCGGCTTTTGCTGAAGTTCTTGCAGGCACGCGCGGGCGTCTTCTTGAGGTTGCATGGCTAACATCATCCCGTTTTAGAGTTCCGTAGAGCAGCGCAAAGGCGGCATCAAGCATGCTGCTGGTATGCCAGGACCGGATGATACGCAGGAAAGCTTATTCTTGCCCACCTTCACCATTCAGGACCGACGTCAGATATTCGGCCAGCGACTGCATGGTCCGGTATGGGTTTTCTTCGTGTTCAAAGGCTGAATCCATAGCCACGGCAACACTTTTTCCCATTTTTCTCGAAAGGAGATCATCAATATTATCCAAAAAAAGCATCGTATCAAGTGAATCCAGTATGCCGTCAACGCCCATTAACGACAGGGAAGGGCTGTATTTATGGGTAATCTCGCTTCCTTCCTGTGTAATTTCAAGGGCTTCTGCAAGTATCTTATGGATTTCATCCTGGCTGATCATAATAAAACATCCTTTTTTCAGTGTGTTGGCTGTGGGCGTCAACAACGAAACCAAAAGACGTAAAGAGCCTGAATTTTACTCAGCGCCAGGCGTTTCGATGCCGCCGAGCGTTTTTTTGCAAATAAGCAAGTACTCGTCAGGAGTATCATGCCCAGGCATGTACATAGGGCGAAACATTTCACCGCCGGGGATTTCTTCCCTGTACAGGGCGGTGCGGCTTATCTCCCTGAAGCCTTGGGCCGCTGCGAGAAGGCGCACTTTTTTATTGCTCGCCACCACATGATTGAAAATATTAATGATATTAAGCGATTTTTCCGCCCATGTGAATATGGTTTCACAGGCGGCTGCCGCAAGCCCTTTTGGGGCGTGGTTTTCAATGTAAAGTCCGTCAATGCAGCATTCATTTTTGTGAAAGGCAAAATCATTAAGGCCTACCTGGCCGTAGAGATGTTCGCCATCAGCGATAAAAAACAGAATGTAATCACGCACGGATGTGACGTAATTATTCAAGATATGGCGCATGCTTTCTTCGGTCACGGCAGTGCGTGTAAGAAAGGCAATGGAGCTTGCTTCACGCCAGCAAGCGAATTTTTTGACCAGTTCCGCATCTTGAATATCAGCCGCTGTTACGGCTTTAAGCGCGTAGGAATGGCCGCCGTGCTCAAAGGGAATGGCAAGGCCATGCTTTTTGGCTTTTGCAAAGAACTCAAGAGTGTCTGATTTGTACTTGAGCCAGCCGGACAGCGGCACTTCAGCCCTGTCGCGCCCGGGCTCCTCAATCAGCTGCCGTATGGCCGCGCAAATGTAGTCCACTTCTTCTTCCGTACGGTTATGGCCGCTGGGCAGGCAGATGGTTTTGACCGACGCGGCATAGGCGGCGGGCGTTTGCGCCTGCTTGAACATGGGCATCGAGGAGATGGGAAAATACACTGGCTCGGCCAGGATGCTGCTTGCGTGCAGTTGCATGATCATTTTGCTGCGCTGGATATTCTCGTCTTCAATAAAAAGAAGGTTGGTCAGAAAGCCGGGCTCGCTGTTTTGCGGCACGGGGTTCAGCCGTACGCCCGGCGTGTCGGCCAGGCGTTCCCTGTACCACGAATGTATCAGTTTTTTCTTGGCCATAAGGTCGTTCAAACGGCTGGTCTGCGCAAAACCCAAAGCCGCCTGAAGCGCCGAGATGGAGTAGTTGAACCCTACAAGATCATAGGCAAAGGGATTGTTGGGCGAGCGACCCCCCGCTGCCAGTCGTGCCGCGCGGTCAAAAAGCAGGTCATCTGACGTGAGCAGCATGCCGCCTTCACCGGCGACAACCGATTTGTTGCCCTTGAAGCTGAATGCGGCGAAGTGCCCGAATGATCCTGCCGGGCGGCCATTATAGCTGCTTCCGATGCCCTGTGTGGCGTCTTCAAGGACAAACAGGCCGTTTTGGGCAGCAAGCTCCATCAATGGCGTCATGCGGCACGGCTGCCCGTAAAGATGTACCGCAATCAGGCCTCTGGTGTTGGGCGTGATCTTGCGGGCGGCGTCCTCGGCTGAAAGGCACAGGGTGTCGGGGTCGACATCGCAAAAAACCGGGCTTGCCCCGCAGTACGTCACGCAGGCCGCTACGGCGAAATCCGCCAGATCCGGCACCAGCACCTCATCGCCCTGCTTGAGGCCAAGGGCGGTAAGGGCAATATGCATAGCCCCTGTACAGCTTGAAAGCGCCAGCGAGTATTTTTGCCCCGTGATCTGGGCCATTGTTTGCCTGAACGCGTTGATATAGCTGCCGGATTTCATATTCCAGCCGGTTGCGCAGGCTGAAGTTACGTGTTCGATCTCGTGATGCGTTATGGAAGGGCCCTGTGGGAGAATGGGGTCGATAATCATATATTTACCCTCACTTGGGGGCGTGCCCTGAAAATTTTTTGTGCCAGTAGGCGATGCGCTCGGCTCGCGAGGCTGCTTTTTCTTCTTTTATGTAATCGCATACCGGTAAAATCGTTGTTTTATCAAGGGAAAGGATCACCGAACCCCACGAGAGACCGGCGCCGAACGAACAAAGCACAGTATTTGCGTGTCCTTTGGCCGCAGGGCCGGAGCTGCTTTTGGCATAGTGGGCGCAGATAAGAACGGGTACGGACGCGACCCCCAGGTTGCCGTAGAGACTCAGAGACTCAGTGGGGACATTTTCTTTGCCAATGCCAACTTTTTTGGCAATGGAATCGACAATAATCTTGTTTGCCTGATGCAGAAACAGTCTGTCCACGTTTTGCGGCTCAAGACCTTCATGCTGCAGGTGTTCCTTTATATGCGGGGGGACGACAGAGGTGCTGAAGGTATATATGCCCATAGGGTCCATCCAGATGGAGCACTGCCCGCCAAGAGTCCAGGGATTGCCCTTATCGTCGGATACGGTCTGATTGAACGGACTGTCCGCTCCTTCAGAGGCGCATTGGGGTATGCGGCTTCCGCCGCCGGGAATAACCAGGGCCTCATGCTTGCTGCCGTCTGTGCCGAAGGCAAAGCTCATGGGCGAGGGGGATTCGCTATAGGAAACCAGCGCCGCTGTTCCCGCATCGCCAAAGATGGGGCCTACCACCCTGTTAGCGGCAGGCTGAAAGCGCCCCGGAGTGTCGCCAGCCAGAAGAAGCACGTTTTTGCAGGCGCGCGACTCCACAAGGCTTGCCGCCATCCACAGGGCGTTTATAAAGCCTGCGCATCCGGCATTCATATCCATGGCCACGCAGTTACGCGGCAGACCCAGACTGTGTTGCAAAATGGCGGCGCTTGCGGGCAAAAGGTAGTCCGCACTATGGCTGACAAAAAAGACAGCGCCGATATCGCTTGAAGGGGTGTCGGTATGGCGCAGAAGGGCGCGCGCTGCCTGAGCGCACATGTCTGACGCCGTCACGTCATCATCGGCTTTACGGCGTGTATGCAGTCCGCTGACATCGGTAAAGCGCTTCATCTGTGCGGGATTGTCTGAAAAATACTCAAGCTCGTCTTCAACGGACACCGCATGCCCGGCCACTACGGAGCTTATGGCGGCAAGGGCCGCGTGCGTAAAGCGTGTATTGGTCATATTTCTTTCCTCTGGGCTGCGGGGGCAGGCCGTATGGCGGCTCCACGCTTGCCATTTGAAGGAATGTCTTTTTTAATTTATTTTCAGTGGGGCTCTGTTTGTCAGTATTTGTAAATGACAACTTTTATTGTGGTTTACTGTATGAACAAGGGCTTCTGTCAGATGAGCATATTTTTTTTACGAAGGGAAGAGCATGGATAACGTATTTGCTGCCCGTGCCACATTTCTCTCTTTATAGTATGATTAAATAGAGAGTTATTGCAAATGATGAAGAAAGACGTTTTAGATTTTATCCATGCTGCCATATTGCGAATCATGTCCGAAGAAATGGGCTCTGCCCCGCAGATTGACGAAACAACCCCCCTTATGGGCAAGGGGGGCGTGCTTTCGTCGTTGATGCTGGTGGAACTCATGCTGGCGCTGGAAGACTATTGCACGGACAATAATAGGCGCTTTACATGGACTCATGACAGTATGATGTCGGCAAAAAACAGCCCGTACCAGACCATAGGCAGTCTGGCAGAATACATATGCTCCTTGCCGACGCTTGGGCAGGAGGGGTGACATGGCAGACCGTCATGTGGTCATAACAGGCATAAGCGGCGGCGTGGGGCGGCATCTGGCCATGCGCGCCATGGAGGAGGGGTATAGCGTGACAGGGCTTTGCCGAACGCCCCCCGCTGATATGCCGTGCGAAACGCTGGCCTGCGATGTGGCCATGGCGGATCAGGTGGCTGACTGTTTTGCCAGATTGCGGCATGTGCCGCTGTGGGGCGTCATCAATGCCGCGGGCATTGCGTCGATGAACCTTACCGTGACAACGCCGCCAGAGACCATGCGCCGTATTGTGGAAGTCAATCTGCTCGGAACCATGTACTGCTCGGCGCAGGCCGGGCGTTTGCTGGCGCGCCGCAAGGGCGGCAGGATAATAAATTTTTCATCCATTGCCGTGGCTTTGGGACTTGAGGGCGAGAGCGCCTATGTGGCCGCCAAGGCGGGGGTGGAAGGGTTCACGCGGGCTTTTTCGCGTGAAATGTCCTCCTGGGAGGTCACGGTCAATGCGGTGGCTCCCGGCCCCATCCCCACGCAACTCACGGCGAAAGTCCCTCAGGGCAAGCTCGACGCCCTGGTGGAACGGCAGGTTATTCGCCGCCAGTGCGCCCTTGACGACGTCTGGCAGACAGTCCGCTGGCTGCTGGATGACGCCAGCGGCATGATCTCCGGCCAATGCCTTCATGTGGGTGGCGTGTGAGCCTGTATCGCGATCTCTGTCAGCGCAGCGCTGATCCCCGCCGTCCTTTCCTGCTCGGGCCGGGGGAAAGTCTCAGCCTTGCCGATATGGCGCAGGCGTCTGACCAGTGTGCCGACGTTGCCCCCGGTGATGTGGTGGCCCTTGTGGGGGACTTTGACGCGTCAGGCATACGGAACCTGCTGACCCTTGTGGACAAGAAGGCCATCATCATGCCGCTGGTGGCGGCAAACCGCGCGCAGCACGAATACTGTTTTGCAGCCGGCCATGTCGACGTTGTCATGGCCGACGGCAAGCTTGTGCGGCGGCAAGAGCGGCAGGCCGCCCATCCTTTGCTGGACCAGCTGCGCGCCCAGGGCCACGCCGGACTGATTCTTTTTTCTTCTGGCAGCACCGGCAGTCCCAAGGCCATTGTGCACGACTTTGATAAATTTCTTGCCCGCTTTGCCACGCCGCGTCCGGCATGGACCACTCTGGGATTTTTGCTCTTTGACCATATCGGCGGCCTGAACACGCTGTTTCATATGCTGTATAATAATGGTCTTGTGGTGCGCCCGACGGCACGCACCGTTCCCGCCGTACTAGACGACATTCGCGCACATGGCGTCCAGCTGCTGCCCACGACGCCAACTTTTTTGCGCATGCTGGTTCACAGCGGTCTTCTGGACGGAGCCGATCTGCCGACGTTGCGGCTTGTCACGTACGGCACCGAGCTGATGGATCAGAATACGCTGTCAACCATTGCGGACCTTCTGCCGCAGGTGGACTTGCGGCAGACCTATGGCATGTCCGAATTGGGCATTCTGCGGGTGCGCACACGGAAACGCGACGAACTCTGGATACAGATCGGCGGCGAAGGTGTGGAAAGCCGCGTCCGCGACAGTGAACTGCATATCAGAGCCGAAAACAGGATGCTGGGATACCTCAATGCGCCTTCGCCCTTTGATGCTGAAGGCTGGTTCAACACCAAAGACCTGGTGGAGCTTGACGGGCCATGGCTGCGGATTGTGGGCAGGGCTGACAATGTGATCAACGTCGGGGGGCTCAAGGTGCTGCCTGCCGAAGTAGAAAGCGCGGCTCTTTCTTTCCCAGGCGTGAGGCAGGCCAAGGCAAACGGGGCACCCAACCCTCTGACAGGCATGCATGTAGAGCTGTTATGCCAGCCGGGCGAAGGAGTGGATCTGTCCATTGACGCCCTGCGGCGGCGCCTGGGGGAGGTTTTGCCACCTCATGCGCGCCCTTTGCGGATCAGGGTCGGCACTGTGCCCACAGGCCACAGGTTTAAGCAGACATGACGCAGGTCGTGATAAATTTATATTTGTTATTCTATTGAGAATGATAAGCTAAGCAGCACTTACTATAGTGATGTCGCTCATATAAGCTCAGAAAATATGTATTATTATATTTTTTTGTTGTCTACCCATGAGTGCATGAGGTATTTATCGTAATTAAGAATCATTTTTATTTGTTGACAGGGTCCACTTGTATGTCTATCTTGACGACTAAGGTATACAATTGGAATTTGATTACCACTGCCTGAAGAGTGGAATCTTAAAATATTCTCTTCACTTTGCTTAATCAGTTGGCTGCTTGTAATTCATGATCTGCTGACTGGGGGAGACTTGATGTCTCCTCGGATTCTCGGATTTTCTTCCGAGCCTCCCTATATAATCCCAATTACTATGACGGTTGCGCGCAATTTTCAGATCGTGGTCTGAAAGTCGTGCTTTGTGTCATTCGTCGCAAACGCCAAAATTACTTTGGGGGCGAGATGAATACGATTTCTCTTATGCGTCCTGCTGCTGGACAGCAGGTAACAGTTCCTTCTGCAAAAGAATCCACCTTTGTCGTGGATTTCTCTGCCGATCAGATTACTCTGGAAAAAGCTGATGATGCCCTTGTCTTCCACTTTGACGATGGCGGAAGCATCAGGATTGCTGATTTTTATACTGAATACACCAAGGACAATACCCCGGATTTTGAAGTGGACGGGCAGCTCGTCACAGGCGCGGATTTTTTCAACGCCTTTGGTCCTGACCTCGCGCCTGCCGAGGGGGCTCCCGCATCTGAACGCTCCGCCCGGTATAATGAGTTCAGCGGTAGCGAACTTGCCGATGGCGTGGATCATCTGGATGGGGTAGCTTATGAGGCGGGCTCTGGAAGCGCCTTCAGCGACCCTGGCACGCACAATTCTCTGTTCGCGGCAGCGGTGGGACAGGCTCCTGCCCCTGGCGGCGACGGCGGCGGCAACGGCGGTGAAAACCCGCAGCCTCCTGTTCAATACTCCCTCAAATACTCCAACGTGGCGCTTCTTGGCGCTGACGGGCAGGACAACCCCGAGGTTCACCTTGATCTGGCGCGCCTTGGCGATGACGACGTGGCGGGCAAAACCCTTGCCATCACCAATTTTGACGGCAGCATAAGCTATACCGGAACAGCCAACCCCGACGGAACCTGGACATTTGATCTTGATGGCTATCAGGCTGTGTATGATCCCGTGAAGGGTGAACTTGTATTTACGCTTACCGACGTTGCCAGTGGCGCTACAGGGTCTGAAAACTACACCCTGGTGTTCACTGACGCCAATGGCCAGCAGATCAGTCATGGCGTGCGGGTCGCTTCCACCACTGACCACAATGACATGACATCCATTGCCTGGAAGGCGCCGGAAAGTGCCGACATGCAGGTAACAGACCAGACCTGGGCTGGTGAGGTCGCCCATGGCGCGCATTTTACCAACGCCAGCACGGCTGATATTGCCGCAGCCATCAAGCTGCCGCATCCTCCGGCGGGCGAAGGCGCGTATGATGCGGGCAGTGGCCGCGAAATGCACTATCAGCTCACTGAAACGTCGCTCACCGCTGACGGCGGGCAGAGCAGATTTGAGATCGACCTGAAGTCGGGCACGAGCTCTTTGCGCATCAGCAATAATGACAACACTGCCGTACTGACGGGTGTGGAGCATCATGAGCCGCTGCCTGGATTTGGCGACACTGGCTATGGACTGGGCTACACGGGTGCAGATGCCACCGAGTATTCGGCGAACGTAACGGCAACAGTGGCCGCCCAAGGCACAACGGGCCAGAACGAAATTCGGGTGACTGGCGGCGATCTGATTATCCAGACCGTGAGTGACCAGCCCAGTTTTTCTGCGGACGGCGCAGCCTATGTCAGCGGCGCTTACGCCACAGGCGGAGGCCATGTTTCTTTGGAGGCGCAGGGCGTTTCTGTGGGCGCTGCTTCCGTTGCTGCCGGATCTGCCGACAAGAGCGCTGTGATCACTGGCGTGCGCGCCGATGGCGGCGTATTGACAAATAGCGGCGCCCTTGGATCGACCGGCGGGACTACCGGTTTTTTTGTAGGCAGGGAGTTTGACAGTTCCGATGTCAGCATCACTGCCACCACGGGCGATGTGCAGGTCAGCGCGGATATGACGGGAACGGCAGGCTTCAATACTGCGGTTGCCGGGGTTGCCGCCACGGATAATGGGCACGTAACCATAGCCGCTGCTGATGGCAATGTTGACATCACCGTGAATAACAGGACCGAGAGCGGTTCGCTGGACGACTCTTCCAGCTTTTTCGGCGTGTTTTCCGGTGTTGGGCTGGGGGGTAACGATCTGCCCGGCGAAGGAGATTTTGCCGACAGATATCAGCAATATCAGTATACCGCTGGCCTTTACCAGCAATATCTTGTGGATAAGTTTAACGAATCCTCGAATCCTTATTTCACCCAGGGCTTGGATTTTGACTCAAACCGTGGTCAGCAGACCATTGTGGATATTCAGGCTGAAAAAGATGTGAATATCAGTCTGAACCTTGGCGCACGGGACGGCGGATTTGAGGCCGCAGGCATTAATGCCCAGTTGGGCGACGTGAATATCGCCTCCAAAAATGGCGACATCAATGTGGATGTGGCCATGCAGGGCAAGCATTTGTCCACAGGCTCAGGTCAGGAATGGGTTTCCGCTCTGGAAATAAGCAACGGGACAGCCGACCTGAAGGCGGAGCTGGGAGATGTGAATCTTTCAGTAAACGCCAATGGTGAGAATATTGCTGTGGTGCACTACAACGGGGCAACAGCTTTTCCTGCTGGCGGTCCCTACGAATATGTTCCGGATGCCGCAGTGATGGCATCATCATCCATTACCGGGAAGAACATCAACCTGAGCGGTACGGTGGGGGCGGACGGCAGTTCAGCCATAAATCACATCATTGGCATCAATGCCACCCACACGCATAAAAAGGAAACCTTTGTCATCAGCGCGGATGAGCGGTTCACATTGAATGTTGCCGCTGTAGACAATGGCGGCGCAACTTCAGCCACAGGCATTTACGCCGGCTACGCTTTTTATCCGGACGATGACGGAGGGTTCTTTTTCAACAATGCCCCCAGTTATGTGCTGGCGCTTGGAGCCAAGGAGGCGGAAATTACCGCCAAAGTGGAAGCCGGAACCGGTCTTTCTGCTGACAGCCGCAGTGTGGGCATCGAAGCCAGCGGCCGTAAGTTCGCCATCATTTCTGATTCAGAAGATAATCTGTGGCGCGATGATGGGTACGGAAACAAGGCGCCGAACACAACAGCGCTTGGGTATACAATAGGATACGATTTTGATGCCGTTAATCAACTGACCGTTTCAGCCGAAGGCGCGTGGCACAATACGGGAATTCTGGCCGACAGCGTTGAATTCACTACATACGGCCACCTATATCAAGCGACTTCAACCGTGGATATTCGGGCGGACTCACTGACCGTCAAGGCCACAGGCAATCCCGAGGCAGGCAGCACGTCCAGCAGTACCGGCATTGCCGCAGTTGAGGGCAGCATGGTGCATATCGTCTCCAATGACGTCACTATTGAGGCTGCAGACGCTCACCACAGCGTTGGAATTCATGCGGATGGGGGCGGAAACGTGTCGATCTCCAATGCCATACTGGGCGGGACTTCGGATTCTGGCCTGAAGGTTATCATCTCCGCCAAGGTCGGTACTGACCTTGAAAGCATGACCAACGGCATAGCCATTGAAGCCATCAGCGGCGGTCATGTACAGATTGTCTCACGCGGCGACAGTGGCGATTACGTTGAAATCAACGGCGGCATCGTCACCGACGGCACCGGGCACGTCACCATACAGACTGGCGGCGGCGATGACATTGTGAAGCTCAACGGCGCGGTGGACATCGGCTCGTCAAACGGTCTTACCATTGACGGCGGCGAGGGCTATAATCTGCTGATCCTTTCAGCGCCCGACCACGAAACCTTCATGCAGTACTACAAGAGCTGGTTTGAAAGCGGCGCCATTGAAAACAATATTCACAACTTCAATGAAATCATCCTGCAAGGCGTGGATATGGGGTCGGATGCCTACCATCTGATCCAGAACAGTGTCGGCGATCTCGACATTCTCGTGCGCGTTATTGATGCGGGAACCAACGTGGATCTGGTGGCCAACGCCTATGAGCATGATTTCGGTTCCCACGATAATCATGCAGGGGACAATGACCTGCTCTTTGTTCGGTTCAACGGCGCGGAAAATCCCGATCAGGACGGGTTTGACCAGACCATGCACAATATCGGCGATGTGGGCGACGGTTATGAAAGCGTCCTGCTTGATTTTGTGGGGTCGGGTGATGAGTCCCTGTTTGCCCACAGCAGCAGCCTGGACCGTCTGTTCGATCTGAAGAACAGCAGCCATGAAAATACTGACATCTTCGTCCGAACCGAATCCAGTGACTCCCTGGTTGATTCGGGATGGGCAGCCAGCACTGAAACCAGGGTGTTGAATGGCGAAACCTACACGCAATACAACAATGAAAGCGGCGAAACAATGTATGTGCAGATGACCATCGAAAACTGCGCGTAGAGCCCTTGCACTCTGCAATTGCTCTGGAAACTGCGGGGCGGCCCCTCGTCGCAAAGTCGCAAGCGGATGTGCCCTCGTTGACGCCGCCATACAGGCATGCCGTAGAGTTTGAGAATACATGGTCTCACCGGTAATCCCATTGGGCGTCAGACCAGATAAAAAACGGCCCGGTACAGTTCCGGGCCGTTTTTTTTGAGGGCTCTATCGGGCCTGTCGCCCCTTGCCTTCTTTCACATTTAATGAAAGTACGCTATGTTATAAGAGCAGTTTTACGTTGAAACTGTACTGCGGCTGCGTGAACAGGCGCTCGCCGTAAAGGCGCAAACGCAGGGCATCTGCGCTGGAAAACGCCGAGGCGGGCGTGCCGAGAGCGTTGGGAATGCACATTCTCAAACGGTTCATCTGCTCGGAACTGGCGGCTGCAACACAACCTGAATGGAGCGGTATGGGCAATTATACGCTGGATAATGTGGAGCTTGCTGGCTGCTCCGTAGTGCTGGGCGAAAATATGCAGCGCCTTGAGGATGAGCCGCAGTACTGGGGCAATGACCGGTCACAGCTGGCTCGCCTTCAAAACCGGCTGGGGCTGGATACAAGGCGCGTTGCCGCACCCGGCACCACCGCCAGCGATCTGTGCCGCCAGGCCGCCACGTCGCTCATGCAGGAAATGCGTATTGACCGTCAGGATGTGACAGCCATCATTTCCGTTACCCAGACCCCGGACTATCTGATGCCGGGCAACGCCTACGTGCTTCATGCCGCCCTTGGGCTTTCAAAAGAAACCGTTGCAGTCGATGTCTGTCAGGGATGCGCTGGCTTTGTATACGGCCTGTGGCTGGCTGGCATGATGTCCCGCGCCTCGGGCAACGGCGGCGTGCTGCTTTGCGCGGGCGACACGCTTTCCCGTGCAGCAAACAAGAAAGATTATACCACCGCGCCCATTTTTGGGGATGCGGGAAGCGCCGCCTGGGTCCGGTACTGCCCGGATGCGGAAAACACGTATTTTGTCCTGCGGGCAGACGGGCGTGAGCTGGACAAGCTCTACATTCCGGCGGGCGGCGCGCGTATGCCCGCGTCCGCAGCGACCGGGGCCGAGCAGACGTATGATGACGGAAGCGTCCGTTCCCTTGATGACCTGCATATGGACGGCGTCGGGATTTTTTCCTTCACCATGGCCGAACAGCCCCAGCTGTTGCGTGACCTTATGCGGTTTTCCGGTTGCGATGCCGCGAGCATCGACTACTTTGTCATGCATCAGGCAAACAGGTATATTGTTGAAACGGTAGCGAAAAAATCCGCTATTCCCGCACAAAAAGCGCCCATGGCCACGTTCTCGCGCTACGGCAATCTGAATTCCGCGTCGATTCCCGGCGTACTCTGCGGCGAACTGGCCTCCGTGGCCCGCGAGCGAGACCTGAACGTCGTATTGCAGGGCTTTGGCGTGGGGCTTTCGTGGGGGGCGTGCCAGATGCGTCTGCGCCAGGCCTGTTGCCTTGAGCCGCAAATATACAGCCCTCAGGACAAAGCCTAAGGCAAAGCAGCTTTTTGAAATACTTTGTGGGGGATGGACCCTTTTGCAAAAGGGTCCATCCCCCACGCCCCCACCCCTAAAACTCTTGTTTTAGAGCATGTTGCCTTTGAAAAGCTTGTATGCTCTTTGCCTGCCGTATACGAATATTTCGAGTGTTAAAAGCTCTGAAAGGCCAAAAAGGCGTCTGTGTCAGCGTATTGCTGGCACAGACGCCTTTTTGCGTCCTTGATCTACGTTTTCGCCGTGAAGCGCGGGCCTTCCCCGGTCCTGGGGGGCAGTCAGGGGCTGGCCTGCGTTATGGCTCGAGTATACTGCGCAGAATGCTGACGGGGTGCAGGCAGGCAGTGCCGCTGCCATGCACAATCTGCACCCGGCAAGTGCCGCATTCTGAAGCGGAAATGTCCGCTCCGCTTTCACGTATGGTGGAAAACAGGGTTGATCCGACCTGCTGGGCTATTTCATATTTTTCAGTCTTGAAGCCGTAACTGCCGGAAATGCCGCAACACCCCGCATGGGCGTCAGTTACGCTGACGCCGGGCAGCCTCCGCAGCAATTCAAGGCTGGGCAAACCGTTGCCCTGGGCCCGCAGATGGCAGGGCGCATGGTACATGATCCTCATGTCGGGCTCATGTTCCCGCCTGGGCGCGGGCGTAAGGTCCAGTTCGCCGGAATCGGCGCAGGCCAGCAGGAAGTCCTGCGCGTCGTCCAGGCGGCAGGCTCCATATTTTTCGCCCAGATCAGGAAAGTATTCCGGCAGGTCAACGCGGAACATCAGTGCGCAACTGGGGCAGCCGGTGACCACAGGCAATTCCTGGTCGCGCCACTGCGCCAGCGCGCGAAGGTTATACTCCGCATTGCTTCTGGCATGCTGCCAGAACCCATTGGCCACCATAGGCAGGCCGCAGCAAACGAGGTCCTGCGGCACAATAACCCTGTAACCGGCGCGGTTCATGGCCCATATCATGTCCAGCCCTGTCTGCGGGTCGTAAACGTCAACGTAGCAACCTGGGTAGAAAACCACGCTGCGCCCGGTATCCGGCTGGCGCACCTCTTTGGCGAGGCTGCGAAAACTGCGGCGCGCAAATGCGGGCAAAGGGGCGCTCCTGTGGATGCCGAGCCTGTGCAGCACCTGGCGCGTGACCGGGTTGAGCATGCCAAAGTTTTTCAGGGCAGCCGGAATGCGGTGCAGCCATTTGGCCATAAGCTCGCCATGTCCCAGTATCCAGTCCCGCAGGCCGGGAGGCGTCTTGCGGCACTGGTCGGCACGAGCCATCATGTTCAGGCTGGATACAGGCACCCCGTGCGGGCAGGTAATATCGCAGTTTTTGCAGTTTGAGCAGTAGTGCAGCGAGGGGTCTTCGTTCAGGCCCAGCAGGCGAAAGCGTTCATAGGCCGGGCCGATCATGCGCGGGCCAAGAAATTTGGGCGTCGCATCGGCAACAGGGCAATGCACCACGCAGGTGGTGCAGGCTATGCAGTTGTCAGGGTTGATACGGCCGCTCATCTTCCTTCCTCCGCAGCGGCGGCAGCCATGCTGCCTGCCTGCCATCCCGTGGCCACGGCAACGCCGTGCCCGCTTTTTTCTGCCGCATAGTCATATCCGCCAAGGCTGCGCCCCGCAAAAAAGACGTTGGACCAGCAGGCGGACGTCTGGGAATCCACCGGGCGCATGGCGCTGTCGACAAGCACGCCCATTTGGGCAAAAAAATGCCTGCCAAACAGTTCGGGTGAAGACCACTGTTCCACATTGGCAGGCGCTGCCACATCCAGCCCCATGACGCTTTCACGTACCATGCCGGGTTGCAGCGTGAGCCCGCCGCCAAGAATGCCCCCGGTGGCAAGCACAAAGGTTCTGGCTTCGTGCCTGCGCTCCTGCCCCGAAGCTTCAGCTATAAGGGCCGTGCATTTGCTGCCGTCTGTCTCGGCGCGCAGCGCCCTGGCGTTTTCAACCATCTCGAAATCGTAACAGCGCAACGCGCGCAGCAAGGCGTCACGCAGGCGCAAGCCGCCCACGCCAGGGGGGATGGACAGCATCTCCACCACCGGGCATCCCGCAGCCTTTTCAATGGCCTGCCAGGTTTCCGGCTGCGCTTTGCTGCCGCAAACAGGGGGCAGCAGCACAAGGTCGCAGGAGTCCGCACGGGCTGCGAGGGCGTCGGTGAGCCATTGGCGGCTCTGGGGCTTGTCCATGAGGCGGGCAAGATCAAGCGCGCTTGCGCTGCGGTGGGCTTGCCCAAGCGGGGAGGGCATTGTCAGCTCGGAAAATTCCCTGTCGGCCCATGACCTGTAGCGGCGCAACTGGCTTATGACCAGGGCCGGGCGGCAGTCGCGCAGGCCCTCAACGCTGGCCACAAGCACGCGGCGCGCGGATTTCAGGGCAGAAACATTCACTCTTTCCGGCAGAAGATATGTGGGCTTGAGCGTGCCCATAATGGTTGGCATATGCACATTGCAAGGCTGACCATCGGCGTTGGTGGCCGCCCGCATGGGCCAGCGCTGATCGGCCATGTGCTGCTGGAAAAAGTGCAAAGCCTCGCGCACGTTTTCCTCGTCCATAAGCCTGTAGGGATGGTTGGCAGGCAGCATGGCCATGCCCGTCCAGGGATCGGCAACATATCTGCCGTCAACATAGCCGAGCAGATCGATCGTGCCGCCGCTGATGGCAAGAGAACCCATGCCGGTCGTGAGCATGCGCACCTTTTTCCCCCGGCTGGCGGCGGTAAGGGCAGCCACAAATCCGGCCATGCCGGAGCCCACTACAAGAACGTCAGCAATCCTGTTCATGTTCGGCTCCGTCAAGGTTGAGGGTAGCGGCGTAGATGGCCCGGCTCAGTTCCATTTCACGGGCCTGCATGCCCCAGAGGGCAAAGCGCAGCCCACCCCAGCGTTCCTGCAAAAAGCGCCGGACATTGTCCGTGGGCTTGCGTTCCAGATGCACGCCATGTTCGGTCAGCGCGCCTACCGTTCGCAGGGAGCAAAAGGCCCCCTGACAGGTCCCCATGCCCAGGCGCGTACGCAGGCGGATGTCCGTGAGGGAAAAAATGGAAGGCTGGCGCGCCACGTATTCGATTTCAGCCATGCTTACCATTTCGCATTCGCAAAGCAGGGGATTGTCTGGCTGTTTTTCTGCCAGCTCCAGCACGCCCGGCAGGTCGTCCCCAAGGCGGTCGGCCATAAGGCGCAAGCCCTGCATGGGAAAAAAGCGGGCCGCGCGTTTGAGAGTGCTTTCATCCACATCGTGTACCAATGGCCCATCGGCGGTTTTGCACGGCGCGCTGTGACCGAGCTTGGCGCAAACCCTGTCGGTGACGCGTTCGGCCATGAGGCGGTAGGTGGTGAGCTTGCCGCCAAAGATGCTGATGAAGCCCTCAAGCCCTTCATCAGCATGATCGACAATATGAAAATTGCGGCTGGCCTTGCGCCCCGATGCTCCGCCCGGCGTATACAGGGGGCGTGTTCCGGCGAAGGCGCGCAAAATGCGGTACTGGCGCACCTGCGGAAAAAGCGGTTCGCCAATGTCGAGCAGGCGCAGCACTTCCTTGGTGGTGGGCGTCGTATCATCGGGTCTGTCTGTGGGGGCGGATGTGGTGCCCAGAATGGTAATGGAACCGTGGGGCACAAAAATATCGCCATCGCCGCTTGGATGCAGCCGGTTGATTACCCTGGAGGTAAAGCGGTGGTTGAAGACAATCAGGGTGCCCCTGTCGGGCGAAAGGGAAACGTCAAGCCCCGCCATGCCCGCAATGTGCCCGGCCCATGAACCGGCGGCGTTGACCACGACCTGACAGGCTATTTCAACTCGTTCTCCGGTGTGGCGGTTAACCGCCGTAACGCCTTGCACCCGGCCATTGCTCAGTTGTATGCCCGTGGCTTCATGGTAGGTGAGTACCTGCCCGCCATGCCTTTGTGCAGACATGGCGTTATGCAGAACCAGACGAAAACCGTCAACGCACGAGTCCGGCACTCGAAAAACGCGGCGCACTTGGGGCGAGAGGTTCGGTTCAAGACGCAAAGCCTCGGCAACCTCGACCTCCTGCGCGCTGATGCCTGCCGTGCGGCAGCCTTCAAGGAATTTCTCAACATAGGCCGGGTCGTCCTGAGGGGTGAGCGCGAAAAAGCCTTCAGTTTCCTCAACGCACTGTCTGCCGATGCGGCGCACGATCATGTTTTCTTCAATACATTCACGGGCGGACTCGTTGTCATTGACGACATACCGCGCGCCGCTGTGCAGCAGACCGTGGAAGCGCGAGCTGGTGCCGTGGGCTATGCCCCCCTGTTCCAGAAGGATGGCGGGAATGCCGCGCATGCTCAGATCGCGCAGCGCGCCGATGCCTGTGGCTCCGCACCCGATAACTACGACGGTGGTTTCCAGCATGTTATATCCTGCTATGTTTCCATATTGCGTAAACGACCCTGCGCTGTAGCTGCGCGCTCTGCAGAGCCGCAGCAACCAGAGCGGATTGTCTTTGCCAATATGTATGTCCGATGTTTGAAGACGCCCGTTCTGGCGCGCGACAGCGCAAATACCCGGCTGTTACGCCATCACCCGAGCGACGGCCTGCGGACTGCCACGGCAATTTCAAGTCGAACAAGCTGGCCGCCTGTGCCGAACCGTATTCGGGGATAATGGCGTCAGCTGGCCTACGTTTTTTCGCTATATGGGGCGCGTCCGGGGCAACCCTGTGGACGAGCGCACAATGAGTTTGTGGCTGATCTCAACCCTGGTGATGTTGCGGCTTGAGATCTGCCCGCCGATTCTTGCATGCAGCAGATCCAGGGCGTTGTGCCCTTTATCCTGAATATAGTGTTCCACTGTGGTCAGGGCCACTTTGCTGAACTGCGACGGCAAAAGGTTGTCGAAACCGCAAACGCTGTAATCTCCTGGTATGCTGAAGCCCGCTTCGAGCACTGCGTCCATGACGCCATAGGCGACCATGTCGTTTACGGCTATAAAAGCGGTGATCTTCTTGTCCTCGAAGCAGCCGCGGGCAAGCTCATGGCCAACGCTGTGCTCAATGAGCAGGTTATCCAGTTCAACCTTTGGCGAGATGGTGCGGCTTTTGACCAGCAGGGTCCCTTCGGGGCAAAGCTGGCTGATGGTGGCCTGAAGGCCCTTGAGGCGCTGCATGCGGATAGGGTTGCAGGAGTCCAGCGTTGTGGAAATGTAGGCCATATGCTTATGGCCCAGTTCGCACATGTGCCGGGCAATGAGGCTGCCTGTATCATAGTTGTTCAGCTCAACCGTGTCCACGCTGAGGTCCACGCGCCTGTCGCCCATGACCACTATGGGCATCTTGCTCCCCACGCGGGAAAGAACTTCATCCGGGTGAGCCAGCATGGCGAAGATGATGCCCGCCATACCGGTGGATTGCGCCAGTTGGACTGCGGCAAGTTCACTTTCAAGACTGCGGTAGGTAGTGGATATGCAGGTGGCGTAATTTTTTTCAGCGGCGGCCTGCTGTACGGCCTGGATGATGGTGGCGTAGTAGGGATTGGTGACGTTGGGCACGACAATCAGTATGACAGGCCCGCCCTCAATGACCGCTTTGGCCCGGCGCTCGCGGCCATAGTTCAGCTTGGCGGCGGCGGCCATAACCCCTTTCACGGTTTCTTCCGCAAAGGATACGCCTTCACGCCCATTGAGTATCATTGAAACCGTCGCGGAGGATACGCCCGCCATACGGGCTACGTCCTTCAGCGTGGTTTTTTTGGCGATTCTCGGGTTTTCACCATCAGGAGTCATCTTCTCTTCCTTTGTTCCCACGGCGTGTTGTATTTTTGAAAGATATTATCAAATTTTATCAGCGTGTTGACACATTTTTTCACAGCGCTGCAAGCAGCGGAGCAGGCATGCTCGCGCCCCCGATATTCTGCCTGGCAGCGTGGAGCGCAGTGGCCCCGTCAGCGGTTCGGGCAGACGGTGTGGACAAAATGCTGCGGCAGGCACTGCGTGCAGGGGTTGCGACTCTGCCCGGTCGCAGTCGACCGCATGCTGTGGCCAGAGCAATGCCAGGGTACAGTCGCTGGTTACAGGACATTGCCGCCGCAGAGATGCCGCCACAGGGCCGGGCAGGAGCGAATCGGGAATGGCCGCAACTTTCTATTGCTGTAACTTCCCATGTTGACCTTGGCGAGTCAATAAAATAAATTAAAAACTTTAATAATGTTTCAATTGACATAAAAATCTGCAGCGTGGTATTGCGAGTGCAAAGCGCTTTTTTGTCTGAGTAGTTTAAGTTTTGAGCTAATATTTAATTTTTTTAGCTCAAAAATTTAATTGTTTTTTCTGAGAGTTATAAAAATTATTAAAACTTTTAATTACCGTGCGGTAGGGAAAGCCCCCTGCCCGCAGCAGTGGAGGGAGCATGCCCAACGCAGGAATGGATAAACATACCACCAGCAAAAAAGAAATGCGCAAGGTGGTTATTGCCAGTTTGCTTGGCGCCACCATTGAGTGGTACGACTTTTTCCTTTATGGGGTCGTTGCCGGCATCGTTTTCAACAAGCTCTATTTCCCCACCGCAGATCCGTTCATCGGAACCATTCTGGCGTACAGCACCTTTGCCATCGGCTATCTGGCGCGCCCGCTGGGCGGCTTCATCTTCGGCCACTATGGCGACAAGCTGGGCCGCAAGCGTATGCTTATCCTGACCATGCTTATCATGGGCATCGCCACCGTGGGCATAGGGCTTGTGCCTACCTATGCATCCATCGGCATAGCCGCTCCCATCCTGCTGCAAACACTGCGCTTGTGCCAGGGGCTTGGCCTTGGCGGCGAGTGGGGCGGGGCGGTTCTTATGACGTATGAATATGCCAATGAACGCGAAAAGGCTTTTTATGCCAGTATCCCGCAAATGGGCCTGGCTACGGGGCTTTGCCTTGCTTCCGGCGTGGTGGCCCTGCTTTCCTGGTTGCTGACCAACGAGCAGTTCATGCAGTGGGGCTGGCGGCTCGCCTTTATCCTCAGCATCGTGCTTATCGCCATTGCCCTCTATGTGCGTACCCACATCCTTGAAACTCCGGAATTCCGCAAGGCTCAGGACGAAGGGCACACTGAAAAAAAGGTCATGCCCATCGTTACGGTGTGCAAAAACTATCCTGGCAATATCGCCCTTGGCGTGGGAGCGCGCTGGATTGACGGCGTGTTCTTCAACGTGCTTGCCGTGTTTTCCATCAGCTATCTTGTGCAGTATATAAACGTCACGCGCACAGAGGCCCTGACGGCGGTCATGATCGCGGCGCTGCTGATGTGCCCCTTCATTCTTATCGCGGGACGCCTTGCCGACCGTTTCGGGCGGGGCCGCATTTACGGCCTGGCCAGCCTGGCCTGCGGCCTGACCATATTCCCGGCGTTCTGGCTCATGCAGGGCAGCGGCGGCAATATGTTCATCATCGGTCTGGCCATAGCCATTCCTCTCAGTATCTGCTATGCGGGTGTTTTCGGGCCGGAAGCCGCGCTCTTTTCTGATCTTTTTCCGGCAGAGGTGCGCTATACGGGCATTTCAATAGTGTATCAGTTCCCGGGCTTTCTTGTGGCTGGCATCGTGCCTGGCGTGTGCACGGCGCTTATGCAGTGGAATGACGGCAATCCGTTCTATATCTGCATCTTTGTGCTCATCGCGGCCGCAACCAGCGCATTTTCCGCCTTCACCATCCAACGCAGGCACAACAGGGCCGAGCGCCAGGCGCAGGCTTTCAACGGCGTCCAGGCCGGGGCAAAGCTGTAATATCAGGGGTGATCATGCGTATATTGCAATTATCTGACACGCATCTGCGCGGCGATAACAAGCTGTCATTCAGAGTCGTCGACACTCGCCGATGCCTGGACGCCACCGTGGCGCACCTGAAAAGCATGGCGCAAAAGCCTGACGTTATTGTCCTCAGCGGCGACCTGGCCGACAGCGGCGATCTGAACGCCTACCATATCCTGGTGGAGTCGTTCACGCCTCTGAACATTCCCATCTATGCGCTGCCCGGCAATCACGACAGGCGCGACAGGATGCAGACCGTATTGAAGGACTGGTGCCCCTCAGACCCCAACGTTGCTCCGCACATATGCTACACGGTTGAAATGGACGATCTGCGCCTGATCGTGCTGGACAGCATGCATCCCGGTTCCCACTCCGGTCATTTTTTTCCGACGGTGGAGACCTGGCTCACTGGCGAACTGCGCAAAAGGCCGCAGGTGCAGACCCTGCTTTTTATGCACCATCCGCCGTTCAGCACGGGGCTGGGCGTTATGGACGAACCGTTTGAAAATCAGCAAGAGTTTGCCGCTCTGGTCGCAGACAACCCGCAGTTGCGGCTGTGCTTTGGGCACATGCACCGGCCCATAATCACGCAGTGGCAGGGGCGGCTGTGCGTGACCGCGCCTTCGGCGGCCATGCAGATAGACCTGGATCTTTCGCCCCAAGGCGGAGACACGTTTGTTATGGAAGCGCCGGGATACCTTTTGCACCATTGGGAAAACCAGACCCTGAACACGCACGTCTGTCAGATTCCGACGAATGTGACCTTTGACGGGCCGTATCCTTTTGCGGGTTCCGTCAACCCGGTAGAGCCTTCTGCGTAGGGCCTGAACAGGGAGTGACGCGGACTTGAGAGCATGGCTGCGTATGTCGGCTGGCGCTGCCCGGTCGGACTGAGCGCGGCATGAAAGCAGCGCTCAAGACAGAAGCTTGCGCACTCCGCTCTTTAGACAGCCATAAAAAAACCGGCCACCTGGCCGGTTTTTTTTATGGCTGATTGCGTGAAGGTCGGCCTAGTTCGGCTGCGTCCCTTGAGAAAGCTGCTGAGAAAAATGCTTGAGCGACGTTTGCCACAGGTCAAACACTTCTTCCAGATTTTTTTTGGTCATGCCATAGCGCATGAAGACATCCATTTCCAGAATAAGGTCTCCGTCTTTGTCAATATAAGCCTTGGAATACATTTTTTGCGCATTCCAGGTATTGATCTTTTCTGACGAAAAATCCTTGATTTTCCACACGCCAAGAAACTGCAAAGCGCTGCAGCGTTTGCCGTCAGTGCAGCCGGAGAACCATATGGCGTACTTGGTGCCGTCCATACGGCCTTTGAGGACGGGCGTTCCCTTGCCTGTTGTGCTCAAATCTGCACTGCCAAAGCCTTTGGCGATCTCAAGTACCGCCTCCTGATCGGAGGTGGTGATAATATCATTGCTGGCCATGGCGCTGCTGGCAATAATGCATGTCAGACATACCCCCAGCGCAATGGTTAATAACTTGTTCATATGATCTCCTGAGCATTGTTTTTCAACATACGTTTAGTGTTGTGGTTCAAGTAGATACGAAAATGTATCGAAGGCGAAAGACAGTTCGGGTCCTGCCTGTGGAGCAGAGCAGCTTTGAAAATATCGCCATCAAAGCTTATGATTCGCCGCTTCACGGTATGGCAGCGATGATAAAACGCGCCAAATTTTTTATGGCGTGCGCCTGCTCCGCAGGCACGAGGCAAGTTCACGACGAAATTGCTAGGACATACTATATCATAACTTTATTTTTTGAAAAGTATCATGTTTGAATGGTTTTTTTAATGTAAAAAGTGTAATATAATATGTCATTAGGGTAAATTAAAGGTATGAGTGTCATACAAAAAGATATAAAACGTGCTGTATCTGTCAGGTTTGCGAATTTGTTTTAATGTTGCGTATGCAACATGCCTTCAATTAAGTTTTTTGTGTGCGGTATAATGCCGACTGTATGCCTTATGTTGTTTTGAATTATGCATCCTGTCGCACAAACAAAGACATGCGCCGGAGCGTTAAGCTCCGGCGCATGTGTTAAGGGTGGACGCAAAATATTAATCAGCGTCGGGAGCTTCGGTAATATTGGCCGTTGGCAGGCATGTTTTCATGGCCCAATAATAACAAACCAAAGCCACGAGACCCATGGCGACCACATCCCAGGGCGCGGTCAGAATCCCCTTGCCCCCGAAGGATCCAAGATAGGAAATGATCAAGGTCATTATATAGTAGCCCACAAGCCAGAGGGATGACTTGATTTGCTGCTGCAGGCTTACGTGCTGGGTGGGTACTTTTTGACTGGCAAGAATGTAGGCGACAAACAGCACTATTTCGATGGGGAACAGCCAGCAGATGACGCTCCATCCTGACCAGTACACGATAAGGGACGCAATGATGAAGGTCAGCGGCGATATGATTTCCAGTCCGCGTACACGGAAGGGACGGGGCAGATCAGGGGCGTTTATGCGCAGCGCGCCGCAGGCAATGGGGGCAAGCGCATAGCTGAGGCACAGAGCGCCGGAAACCACGTTGATAAGTTCCTTCCAGGAGGGGAAGGGCATGGTCCAGAATATGGAAAGAGCCAGCGTGAGCCAAAGCGCGGGACGGGGGATGCCCGATTTTTTGTCCACAGCGGAAAAGCGGTCAAAGAACGTGCCGCTCCGCGACCAGGCGTATATCACCCGTGGAGTGGCGACCATATATATATTGCCGGTGCCAGCGGGGGAGATGACCGCATCGGCCACCACAAGAATGCCCAGCCAGCCAAGACCCAGCAGTAAGGCGATGTCATGGTAGGGAAGCGAAAACTTTGCGGCTATGCTGCCCCAGCCTTCAGAAAGCATGTCCGGGGGAATGCTGCCCAGAAAAACCAGTTGCAGGACAATGTATATGATGGTGGAAAGCACGATGGACAGCAGCAGGGCAATGGGAATGGTGCGCTGGGGATTTTTTACCTCGCTGGCCACTGAAACCACTGGTGTCAGGCCAAGGTAGGCAAAGATGACGCCCCCGGCGGTCACCGCCATTTGCACGCCGTGGCTTCCAAAGGGTGCAAAACCATGCGACGTCAGGTTTTCCGGCTTGAAATAGTACATCAGAACAACCATCACCAGCGCGGGGACCACAAACTTGAAGAGACTGATGATGTTGTTGGCGATGGCAAAAGATTTGACGCCGTTATAGTTGATTACAAAGAAAAAGACCGTCAGCAAAAGTTGGGCTATCCAGCCCGCCAGGGTAGGTGAACCGGAGGCGTCCGCCGTGAGCCAGGGCAGCCAGGCTGCGGCATATTGGCGTGCAGCCACCACTTCTATGGCGATGAGGCTTGAAAAGGCAATGACGGTCAATGATGCAAGCAGATACCCGACAAGCTCCCCGTGAGAAAAAACAGGAAAGCGAATGATGCCGCCAGCCTTGGGCAAGGCCGCGCCAAGTTCACAGTACACAAGGCCAAGAAAGAATACTGTGATACCACCTATGATCCAAGAAAAGATCCCGGCAGGTCCCGCATATTGCGCGACATAACTTGCTCCAAACAACCACCCGGATCCAAAGATAGCCCCCAGTGCCACAAACGTGAGGTCTGTGGTATTCAATTCTTTTTTGAATTTCCCTTGTTCAGCCATAAAATCTTCCTCCCGCTGTCTATGGGTATCCGGTGTTATTTAAGCCAGTCGTGAACCTTTTCCCCACTCAAAAGCCACATTGAAATTAAAGCATCTGTGCTCGGGCGTTACCTGACGGCATCATTTTGCAAAAATGTTGCCATAACGAAACTGCCTGCAATAATTAAATTATAAAAATGCGCTCATAAGCATCAGATTATTGCAACGCAGCAAAATGCTACAAATGTACTTATTTGAAACAATGCTGTGTGGTGATACTATTTTGTATATGTTTTTGCGTAAGCACTCTTTGACATGACGCGCCACGCCCCGCGATGAGAGAAAAAATGGAGCAATCCACTTTGCAATTGCCCTGGCCGCCGCGCAAACATACGCTCGCCGTGTGGGCGTAGGCGCAGTTTGTCTGATCCAGAGCAGATTACCTTTGACCTGCTTCACACTTCAAAGTTTTCATACAGCCGATGAATCCACGCCACGTTGTGGCGCTCTGCACTTTCGTGCAGCGTTAGAGCAGGCGGCGCATCTTTTTCATTGTGTGCTGGCGGCGGACTGAATATTTGCGCATGTCGTCCTTCACGCATTGTCCTGCAGATCAAAATCTAGGGACGCGGCGCAGGACGAAAATGTTTGTACTGCACAGGCTTTGCGCCGGGGGAGTGGGAATGGCGCAAATTCTGGCGCAAAGCCTGTGTCAAAAACAAAGAGGTGCTCTGTCATGTCTGAAGGTGTTTGCGGATGGGCGCAGGCACAACGCTTTTCATTTTTCCTGCGGGGTTCATCCCTCAAAGCAGTGCAGGTTTTTCAAGGCGGCTCGCGGTCAGCGCAATCTCACGCTACATCTCTCCGGTCGCTCGCATAAACAGGCGGTGCCCTGAAGTGATCGCGCGGTTTGTTTCGCTGCTCGTCTACGCTGTTCGTCTACGCTGTTCGTCTGCGCTGTTCGTCAGCGTGACGGGCGTGGAGCAAACATTGGGTACGCCCGTCCAAAGGCCTTCTGCCCTAATCCAGCCTGAATCCCTTGGCAAGCGCGTCCGAAGGGTCAATAACAAACTTGTGGAAACCAGTAAGATAGGCGGTTCCACTGACCTCCGGCACGCCGCCCTTGCAGGGGCCCACTGTGGCTGGCTCCACAATTCTCGCCGTGAACTGGGTGCCGATGACGCTCTCATGCACGAATTCCTGGTTCAGGCCCAGTTCGCCCTTGGCAAAGAGTGAAGCCACGCGTGCGGAAGTGCCAGTGCCGCAAGGCGAGCGGTCGAGGGAGTCTGGCAAGAAAACCACTGTGTTACGGTACGTGGCCTTGGGATCGTCAGGTGTGGTGTAGAACATCACGTGGGTGATGACATTGATAAAGGGCTGTTCCGGATGTTTGAAGTCCACGGCCTTGCGCACGGCCCCACCAAATGCCTGGGCGGCTTTTTCAATGATGGATCGGTAGCCGGAGCGCAGGTTCAGGCCAGGAAAATATTTGGCGTCAGTAATGGCATATGTATTGCCGCCATAGGCCACGTCGTAGGGCACCTCGCCTATGCCGGGCACGTCGACCGTGCCGGAACAGAACAGAAAGGAGGGAACATTGCGAAAGGTTACGCGAGTTACCTTGCCGTCCTTCATTTCCGCTCTGGTTCGCACCAGACCGGCGGGGGTGTCGATATTGACGTTGCACACTTCGCCTTCAGGAATGATCGTTCCGCTTTCAAGCATGGCGGTGACGCAGCCTATGGTGCTGTGTCCGCACATCGGCATAAGTCCGCCAGCATCAATGAACAGTATGCCCATATGAGCTTCAGGATTGCAGGGGGGAACCCATATGGTGCCTGACATGTTGCTGTGCCCGCGCGGTTCGAGCATGAGAGAGCTTATGAGCCAGTCGAGGTGTTCTATGGCGTAGGCCATTTTCTCCTGCATGGTTGTTCCCTGAACGGCAGGGCAACCAGCCACCACATTGCGTGTGGGATTGCCAGCCGTATGGGTGTCAATAGTCTGGATCATGTGAGACAGTTTCATGGCGGCTCCTCTTGAGTTATGGCTTGGCCTGGCCAGTTCCGCATCCGGCGGACTGGCCAGGCCTGTCGTGGCTACCTGTCAAGATTTATGAATATTGTTTTCTGCTCGGTGTACTGGTCGTGAGACTCGCGCCCCTTGTCCTTGCCGCCGAAACCGGAAAGCTTGTATCCGCCAAAGGGCGTTGTATTGTCGCCTTCGCTGAAACAGTTGACGGACACGGTGCCCGCCTTGAGTTCACTGGCAAAGGCGTGCGCCTTGGTCAGCGATTCGGTGAAGATGGAGCCGTGCAGGCCGTAGCAGGTGTCGTTGGCCATGGCCAGCGCGTCTTCATCAGAAGTGGCTGTAAGGATGGCCGTAACAGGGCCGAATATCTCTTCGCGCACCACTGTGGCATCGCGCTTCACATTGTCAAAAATCGTGGGCTCGATGAAAAGGCCGCTGCCGATGGCGGCAGCTTTGCCACCCGTGACAATGCGCCCGCCTTCGGCTTTGCCCTTTTCAATATAGCCCATGACAGTCTTGAACTGCTGCTCGCTGACCATTGACCCCAGCGCATTGGCGGGATCAAGGGGGTTGCCCATCCGCCATTCACTGAGGCTAGCCACAAAAGCGTCCAAAAAGGCGTCTTTTTTACTCGCGGGCACGATAATGCGCGAATTGGCGGTGCAGTTTTCGCCCATATTCCAGAATGCGGCGGAGCAGGCATGGCTTGCGGCGAACTCGAAGTCCGTAAAGTCTTCAAGCAGCACAAAGGGGCTTTTGCCGCCGAGCTCCAGCACCACACGCTTGAGATTGCTTTCGGCGGAGTACTGCAGAAAGAGGCGGCCCACATCGGTGGAGCCGGTGAACGAGAGAACGTCGATATCCATGTGGCGGCCCAGGGCTTCGCCCACAAGGCCGCCGGGGCCGGGCAACACTTGAAGCACGCCTTCGGGAACCCCGGCCTCTGCCGCCAGTTCGGCCAGTCGCAGCGTTGAAAGGCAGGTGACGCTGGCGGGTTTTATGATGACGCTGTTGCCTTCGGAAAGAGCGGGGCCAAGCTTCCACCCGACCATCTGCAGGGGAAAGTTCCAGGGCAACACGCAGGCAACAACGCCTGCCGGTTCCCGTATGATAAGTCCGCGCTTGAGGTTGCCGGAAGGCGAGGTGCTGCCGTACTGCTTGTCGCTGAATTCGGCATGCCACTCCAGGCATTCGATGGTTTCAGGCAGGTCGGTGCACAGGTTTTCGCGGATGGGCTTGCCGCTGTCGATGCTTTCAAGCACAGCAAGCTCGACCATGTGTTTTTCCATCAGGCCGCAAAGTTTGAGAAATATTTTTTTACGTTCAGTGGGGTGCATCTTGGACCACACCCCGGAATCAAAGGTTTTGCGGGCCACAGCCACGGCCTTGTCCACGTCTTCTTTGCCGCAGCTTGCAACCTGAGCCAGTTCTTTGCCTGTGGCGGGGTTGATGGTGGCAAAGGTTTTGCCCGAAACGGCAGGAACAAATTTGCCGCCAATGAAGGCCAGGGTGGGATATTTCAGGTTGGCCGCCAGATTTTCGTACTCCTGGCAGGTAAGGAATTGAGACATTGGGTTTCTCCTCTTGTAAAAGCCTTTGCGGTTAGAGCAATTTCATTTCGAAATCACTGAGGCGGCTGCGTGAGCAGGCGCTGGCCGTGAAGGCGCACGCGCAGTTTGTCTGCGCTGTTAAGCGCTGTAGCGGGCGTGTCGAAAACGTTGCTGCTGCATGTTCTCGACAGCAATCCGCTCTAGAGCAGTTTACGAATGCAATGAGGTAACTGCTCTGCAAGGATTTTCCTGAAAATCCTTGCCACGAAATGCGAACAGGCAGGCTTTTGGCTGCCGTAAGCAAGCATTTCAAATGTTCAATGCTCTAGCTGAGGTCAGGGGGCATTGGCATGTCCGCCAACTCGCCCAGGTTCAGGGGAAAGAGCGGCGGTTGGGCCGTGTACTGCGGCAACTGATCCAGCGGCAGCCCCTGAGTATGGGCGATCATTTCGGCCACTGCCTGTCCGCACATGCGGCCCTGGCAGGTGCCCATGCCGGGACGGGCCTGGGCCTTGAGACCATCTGGCGAAAAGCACCCTTGTTTGATGGTCTGCTGAAGGTCCTGTGCTGTGAGTTCTTCGCAGCGGCAGACCACGGCATCATCAGCTGGCTGCAACAGAGATGGCGTAGGGGCGAAGTATTCATCAAGAAAGGGCTGCAAGGCCCGGCAACGCCTGACAATGCGCATATGGGAATCTGCAAGCCGGTTGCGTTCGTTCATGTTCAGGCGACCCAGTTCGTGGCAGACGTCCAGGCCGACCAGACGGCCTTCAGCCTGTGCGGCTGCCGCGCCACGCACACGGGCCACGTCGCCCGCCGTGCGAATGCCTGGCACGCTGGTCTGGCCCCATTCATCGGCACTTGCATGCCAGTAGCGCTGGCGTTCATCCCAGGTATGGCGGCATCGGGCCAGTCGGGTAATGCGGCTTTCGGAAATGACGCCCTCATGCAGCAGCACTGTTGCGGCCTGAAGGCTTTTTTTGCTGCCGCTCATGCTGGTGAACTTTATGTTCAGACGCTCTGTTTCAACCTGTTCTACACTGAGGTCGCGTGCGGCAAAGGTACATTTTTGCGAGAAAACGGTTTGTGCGGCCATGCCGATGCCGTGCAAAAAATACCCGGGACGGGCCAGGGCGCCGGTAATATGTTTCATGGCCCGCAGCAGGTTGCTGATCCTGCCCGTGAACAGCACGCCAGCCACCGGAACCTTGAAGTGGCGCATATGCACCGCAGCCTGAAGAATGAGCGGGCCGTTGCCGCACAGCACCACAGGGCCCTGGGGCAACAGCGCGGCTGACTTGAGCAGAATATCCGAAGCCCCGGAGCCCATAACTCCGGGCAGGGTCCAGCCTGGCAGTGGAACAGGGCGCTCCATAGCTCCTGTGGCGAGCACAACCTGCCGGGCAGTCATGCAGCGGCTTTGGCCCTGTACGCTGAAATATACCCTGTCCGGGGCTATGTCCCACACGTTTGCGCTTGGCAGAAACGTCGCGCCGCAGTTCTTGAATTCTTCCACCAGCGGCCGACCGGCAGAATAGTCTGAACCAAGACGGTTAACGAGGGCAGAGGAGCCGACACTTCTGAATATCTGACCGCCGGGTTCGCTTTGCCGGTCAAGCACCAGCGTGTGCAGCCCCTGGCGTGCTGTTTCGATGGCTGCGCACATGCCTGCGGGGCCAGCGCCGACAATAATTACGTCCCATGCGCTACGCATGATTGCAGCCCTCCTTGCCGAAGTCGGGAACCCCATTCTGGCGGTTCACCCGCATGCCCTCAGCCACAGGAACGAGGCAGGCCTGCTGGTTGGGGACGCCGTTAATGGTCATGAGGCATTCAAAGCAAACGCCCATCTGGCAATATGGACCACGCTTGTGGCCGCCATGTGTGGTGCGTGTCCAGCCGTGCGACGGACCAAGTACAGCGGCGGCTACGGATATGCCTTCTTCAACCTCAAGGGGTTGGCCTTCAAAATAAATGGTCACCTGCCTGCCCGCAGAAGGGGTGGTTTTGGCAAACACGATTGTCCTCCTCAGGCGGTGGTTGTTGTGGCAGAAAGTGCCGCAGCGCCAGAGCCGAATCTGTCGAGGCCCATGTAGCTGATGTCCATGAAAGGAGCCTGCCCGCGCACCATTTCTGAAATGAGTTTGCCCGTAATGAGTGAAAGGCCTATGCCGTTTCCCTCATGTCCGGTGGCCACAAAAAGCCCCTGAAGAGGTGTGGGCGAAATGATGGGCTTGGCGTCCGGGGTACAGGGGCGCAAGCCCGCATAACAGCGGATGACTCTCGTATCTGCCAGGGCAGGGTAGAAATGGCGGGCGCGTTGGGCGATAATGCGCATGACCCTGGGATCGGGGCGGATGTTCATGCCAACGTAGCGGCGGCTGCTGCCAAGCAGGATTGTTCCCGCGTGGGAGGGCTCAAGCACAAAGGCAACGCCAAAGTGCTCCATTTCTGGCGTGGCATTGCTGCGCGTCTTGCCGCCCTTTGCCAGAAGGTAGCCATATTCCGCATAGTTTTTGCCCACCAGATTGCGTACGCGCTCGGTCACGACAACATGCCCCTGCCGTGGTCTGACGGGAACGGCAAGGCCCACCATGTCGGCAAGCAGGGGCGTCCAGACGCCTGCGGCAAGAATGACGTTCTCTGTCTGGATGAGTCCCTTGTCCGTTTCAACAGTGGTGATCCGCCCCCCGTCGGTGCGCAGGCCAGTGACGCTGGTTCTGGTCATGAGGGTGGCGCCGTTGGCCTCCGCATGCAGGGCCAGCCCCTGACAAAGACGCATGGGATTAAGCTTGCAGTCGCCGTTGAAATTCAGGCAGGCCAGAATACTGTCGCCAATATTCGGCTCATGGTGGCGCAGATCGTCCCTGTCCCACAGGGTGACGTCAATGCCCTCATTTTTCTTGCCTTCATAGTTGGCGCGCACAGTGTCGAGATCCCGTTCGTCATCAACCAGCAGTCCGAGCCCTTCGGGCGAAAACTCGAAATCCACGGGCAGAAACTTTGCTGCATCATGAAACATGTCCTGCCCGTATTTGCAGAACTGGCTGTATGCGCCGGGCGGCGTGTCATAGGTGACCACATGCCCATCGCAACGGCGGCTGGATCCCCAGGCAAACTCGCCACGCTCAACAAGGGTCACATCAACCCCGTCCATGGCAAGATAGCAGGCCACAGCGGTACCTACCGCCCCCCCGCCGATGACAACGGCTCCGGCGGTGCGTTTGCTGCTCATGGTTGTTCCCTTTGCTTCAGTTTCTCTGATATGTGCATGAGGGGCTGACCGAAGCCGCCCCTCATGAAAAAGGCTAGCAAAAGTCGGCCTGTTTGAGAATTTTTTCAAGTTCAACGCGCACTTCTTCAGAAATGGGCTGCCGGGGCATGCGCAGAGTGCCTGTCCCGAATCCCTTGAGCGCAAGCGCGTGTTTGACCACCTGCCAGAGCTCGCCAGTGTCTTCAAGCAGACGCAGCAAGGGCAGCATCTGCCGGTATACCTGCCGGGCCTCGTCAAGTTTGTTTTCTTTGACAATAAGGTTGTACAGCTTGACGCACATGGCGGGGGCAATGTTGGCAAGCACGCAAACCCAGGCCTTGGCGCCCATGACAAAACTTTCATAGGCCAGGCTTTCGCATCCGCAGAAAACCACCAATTTGTCGCCCACCTCGTCCACAGAACGGGTCAGTCGCATGATGTCGCCGCTGGATTCTTTAAGAAAGCCCATGTTGGGCAATTGGGCGCACTTTACCAGAGTTTCAGGCGACACGGCCACGCCGCAGCTGCCGGGATTGTTGTAAACCATTACCGGCAGGGGACTTTTGCCGGAAATGTATTTGTAGAATTCATAAATTTCATGCTGGCTGGGATGCACGGCGGGAGGAGGAAGAATCATGACGCCCGCAGCGCCTATGGACCCCGCATGTTTTGACAGTTCAACCGAAACATCGACGTTGGGCGAAATGGCTCCCACAATCACCGGAACCTTGCCGTTTACTTCCTTCATGGTGAATTCGGCAACCTGCTTGCGTTCGTCGGTGGAAAGCGCCGGCCATTCGCCAGTGGCTCCCACGGGCATGATGCCGTGTACGCCGGATTTGAGCAGCCACTGGATATGTTTGGATATAGCGCCGTAGTCGATGCTGCCGTCCTGATTAAAGTGCGTCACCGTTACTGCGAAAATACCGTGAATGTTGTTCATGTATCCTCCATTGGATGTTTGTGCATCGGCTCTAGCAAAAAAGCTACCAACAGTAGATAAAATATAAGTACGTAGAAAATATGGCTGTTTTGGGTTGCTTTTTTGTCTGCGTGCGGCACGCTACAGATTTTGATGCGTCACAATACTACAGGTGTAGCCTTGTGCTACACCTTGTCAGAATCTATTTCTTTCCACCAATGATGGGCACAATAAGTATGGCCGAAAGCAGCGATGCTGCGGTCATGACGATGAAGAATCCGTTCCAGCTTGTGGTTTCAATGACCATTGCCAGCGGCAGACCGGTGCAGGCGGCTCCCAGATATCCGAAAAGTCCTACAAAGCCTGTGGCCGTGCCCGCGTATTCCTTGTGGCAGACTTCGGCGGCGGCCATGCCGGTGAGCATCTGAGGGCCAAAGATGAAAAAGCCGATCAGAAAAAATACGGAGCCAAGGGCAATTTTGGAACTCAGGGGCAGAAGCCAGAGCGCGCCCACAGAGCACATGATGCCCAGCATGAAAATGATGTTCATCGGGATGCGGTTGCCCTTGAACAGCTTGTCCGATCCCCATCCGGCGACGATGGTTCCGATGAAGCCGCCGATCTCAAGCATGGTGATGGCGCTGTTGGCCACAAGCAGATCAACGCCATGTTCCTTCACAAGGTACATGTTGGCCCAATCGTTGACGCCGATGCGCACGACGTACACAAGCACATAGGAGATGGCCAGAAGCCAGATGTATTTGTTGGTGAAGACGTAAAGGCGCAACACCTGCCATGTGGTGAGCGAGCTTTCGCTTTTCTTGACCTGTTCAAGCTCCAGCTGGTCCTTGCGCCATTCGCCCACCTTGGGCAATCCCATAGATTCCGGCCTGTCACGCATGACGATGCAAAGAATGACGCCCGCCACAATGCCTATGATGCCCGGGATGATCATGCCGTAGCGCCAGCCGTAGTGTATGGCCAGCCATCCCGCGAGCAACGGAATGATGGCTCCGCCCACGTTGTGCGAGGTGTTGCACACGGCCCACCAGAAGCCGCGTTCGTTGCGCGAGTACCATGTGGTGAGAATCTTGGTGCAGGGCGGCCAGCCCCAGCCCTGAAAGAAGGCGTTGAGTCCCCACAGAATGGCCAGCGCCAGCAGGGACGAACTCATGCCGAAGGCAATGTTGATGATGCCTGTGATGATGAGCCCAACGCCCATGAAATATCGGGGATTGGACTTGTCGCTTATGATGCCGCCCAGAAAGCGTGACGAGCCGTAAACAATATAGAAAATGGTGCTCAGGATGCCAACGTCCGAGAGCTGCCAGTCAAGATCCTTGAGCATGGCTGGCATGATGGACTTGTAACTGTTGCGGGTAAAGTAAAAAATGGCGTAACCAAGCCATATGGACGCCATCATGTGTATGCGCCAATAGGCATAGTCTTTGTCTATTTCTTCTGAACTCTTGGTAACCGGGCGCGCAGGTGAGGCCTTAAAGAAGTCTAACATGGCGTATCCTTGTGCAAGATGGGCGGGTACGCTATCGAATGGCTAGAGCAACGTCACATAAAGATTGCTCTGGCGATTGCGTAAGCTGACGCCCGCCGTGAAGCGGTGAACGCCGCTTGCCTGCGCTGTCAAGCGCGGGGCTGGCGTGTGCAAAGCTTTGCGGATGTATGTTCTCAAAGGGAATCCGCTCTAGCGATGTGCCTTGATTTCACGCAAAACCTGTTCATGCAGCCTGTGGTCGCCGCATGCCAGAACCTGCATGCCGGAGTGCATGGTCAGAGGGTTGCCATCCCAGTCGGACATGACGCCCCCCGCGCCTTCAATGATGGGCACAAGAGCGCAATAATCCACTTCACGCATGATGCCGCTGTCAAAGCAGAGGTCTATTTTGCCTGCCGCAAGGCTCATGTAGCCATAGCAAGCGCCGCCGTAGACGCGCCATTTGGTGGACGCAATGAGGTGATTGTAGGCTGCCCTGTCTGAATCAAAGACGAATTCGGTATTGCTGGAAGCCACCAGGGCGGTGGCAAGGTCAGTATGGGGGCGGGTTTGTATGGGCAGGCCGTTGACTGTGGATTGTCGACCCTTTACGCCCACCCAGCGTTCAGCCATGACGGGCATTTCCACAACGCCAAGCACGGGTATGCCGTTGCGGCACAGGGCAATGAGCGTGCCGTAAAATGGATAGCCCACAATGAACTGCCGTGTGCCGTCGATGGGGTCGATCACCCATACGTATTCGGCGGTGGCGGCGTTGGCCCCGTATTCCTCGCCAAGCATGCCGTGCTCCGGGAAAGCGCCAGAAATGATCGAGCGTATCTCACGCTCCACGCGCTCATCGGTTTCCGTCACCGGGCTTGCGTCGTTTTTTGTTTTGAAATCATAGTTTCCACGCAGGTATTTCTGTCTGTGCTCAGTGAGTATCTGGCGTGAAACGTCCGCAGCCCGCATGGCTATATCTAAAAATGCTTCATATTCTGGCATGGCATTGTCTCCGTCGGTAAAGGTGGAAAGGATGCAGACCGGCAGATTCTGCAAAGGCGTTCACTGCCGTTTTGCAGCAGGCATTTGTGCCTGATTGTTTCGTGGGCATGCGTAAATGTAATTCTCTATAAAAAATATTCATATTTCATCTTTTTGAGGATAATTAATTTGAAAATATAATATGTAAAAGTTTTTCGCAAAAAAATAAGATGTGTTTATGGCTGGCAGTGATCTATTTTATTATTGAATAGCAAAAAATCTGCCAATGTTGCACAGAAGTACAAAAAATACTGATGCCATCAGGATAGCCTGTGTTGCACAAAATTTTTTAGATTGGTAATATAAAGATAATTGTAGCGTAACGCTACAGTCGTGTTTGCTTCCGCTACACGATCAGGAGGAATGGCGACATGAGGTGTCTTCCGGTCGATTTCACACCACAAAATCCCGTGTATCAGCAGACGGTTCACGAAGCCTGGAAGGATTTCATTGATGGCCATGAAATCCGGGGGCGTGTGCCTGATCACATCCTGGATGGCTGGTTGCTTAGTCGCAATGCCTGCATCGACCCTGTGCGGGTTCCCGAAGTGCCGGTGCTGGAAAGGGTGCCCTTTGACGACTTGTGCAGCCAGTCCGCCATGTTGCTCAACGCGGCGGCTCCGGTGCTTGAGATGCTTGATTCGAGCATTAGCGGCACCGGCCACATGGCAATTCTTACGGGTTCGTCCGGGCACATTCTTGCTACCGTGGGCGACAAGGATCTGCTGAATGTGGCCCGCACCCAATACAACATGCCGGGCGCTGACAGGAATATCGACAAGGTTGGCGCTTCAGCCATAGGCATGGCGCTGCAACGGCGTTGTCCGGTGCAGATATGCGGCTATGAGCATTACAATGCCGGTCTGCATTCGTGGCGCTGCGCTTCTGCTCCCATTCTGGCCGATGCCTCGGGCGTTCTGGCAGTGCTGACCATTTCGGGCAATATTGCCAGCCCCGAGATAATGGCCCTCGCCCTGGTGACGACTTTTGCCAACTATATAGGCATGCGCGTGCGCCAGCAGACCATAGAAACCACCGGGCAGAAGCTTGAGGCTTTATTGCGGAATGCCCACGATTCCCTGACCTACCCGTTGCTGGTGCTTGATGGCAATGGGGGCATCACCCACGCTAACAAACATGCGTCAACATTGTTCACGTCTGGCGAACTTGAACTTCCTGGCAGAAGCGCGGTTTCTCTGGTGAGTTCTCTTGATGTTCAAAGGCTGCAAAGGGCTCTGGCCGGGCAACGACAAGGGCAGGACACTCTGACGTTCCTCACAGGCCAGGGGCCGCAACGCATCGCCTGCACATTTTCGCCTGTGGAACTGAGCGCGGGAAAATCCGTGGGCATGGCCCTTGCCCTGAATCCAGACATGACTGCCACAGGCGGACGAAACAGGGGCAGAACTGCCAGCGGGCCGCCGCCGACCTCCTGAACGGCTGTTCCGCTGACCCGTGAGGTCACGCCGGTTCACACAGCAACGTACCAGTTCACAGACATACTTGGGGCAAGCCCCGCGTTGCGGCAGGCTATCGACCTGGCCCGGCGCGCTTCGCGCATGGCCTCGCGTATCGTTATTTTTGGCGAAAGCGGTACTGGCAAAGAGCTTTTTGCCCAGGCGATTCACAATGCCGGAGATGAGCCCGAACGGCCCTTTGTCGGCATTTCCTGCGCAGCCATTCCCAATGACCTTATCGAAGCCGAACTATTCGGCTATGAAGAGGGCGCTTTTACCGGAGCGCGAAAGGGCGGGCAGAAGGGCCGACTTGAAGCCGCCAATGGCGGGACGCTTTTTCTGGATGAGGTGAACAGTCTGCCATTGGCAGTGCAGGCAAAATTTTTGCGCGTACTTCAGGAAATGGCTTTTTCACCTCTTGGCGGCAATCGCCTCGTTCGTCTTGACCTTCGTGTGATCGCCGCAGGCAATGTAAATCTGGCGGATGAGGTGCGGGCGGGAACTTTTCGGTCTGATCTCTATTACCGCCTCAATGTCTTGGAAATTGAACTGCCTCCCCTGCGCGAGCGTAAAGGGGACGTGGAATTGCTGGCAAAAACATTCTGGCGCAAGCTTTGCGCGCGGCTGAACCTGCCCATGGTGACCGTTGAGCCTGCCGTGGTGGAAATGCTCAAGGCCTATCCCTGGCCGGGCAACGTGCGCGAGTTGCAGAACGTGTGCGAAAGAGCCCTGGTGCTTTCTGACGGGGCCTCCATCAGGCTTGACTGCCTGCCTCGCCATATTTCAGGGAAAAATGTGACGGGTCTGGCTGCCGGGCAGCCAGAGATTGCGCCGGGGCATGCCTCCATGGACGATTTGTGTGAAAATATGGTTCGTAAAACACTGGAAGCGGCCGGGGGAAACATCAGCAAGGCTGCTGAGACTCTGGGCATCGCCAGAACGACTCTTTACAGAAAAATGAAGAAATATGGCCTGGGGCAGTAGTTCTTTATCTGGCAGAACTGCACAGGATTAATAATGCCAATCACGTATCCGGCCTTTCAGGCTGGCGCAGTTGGCAGACGTTGTGTGGACTTTGGTTTGGGGGTGCAGGTTTGCGGCCCATGTCGTTTCCTGCTCTGTTGCGGCGCGTGCCTCTTGGAGCAGATTAACTTTGAGAATATACATTTTCAAAGTTTAAGGCACGCTCACTTCAGCGTTTAACCGCCAGATAAACTGCGCTTACGCCTCCGTAGCGAACGTCTGCTCACGCAGCCGTCGGAGCAATTTAAAAGTTAAATTGCTCTGATCGCGCAGTCAGAGATCAAGGCAGGGCAAAGCGCAGCGTGTCGCTGGGCGTCAACAAACCTGACTCAGGTCAGGAGGAAATGAGTGCAGGGTAACAAAAAGTAACAAAGCATAAAAAAATATATAGAAATATCAAAGCCCCGGAAAAGAGTTCTGGGGCTTTTTCCGTTTGACGTCTTGACGATTTAATCATATGCGAGCATAACAAAAAATAACAAAATTGACTAAAAAGCAACATCAAACTGTCACAGAAGCAGGGTTTGTCATGCTGCCAGTCGAACGCCGTAGAAAGATGGCCCGGCTTATCAAGAGTCAGGGCGCGGTCAACAGCCGGGAGCTTGCAAAGGCTCTGGGCATTTCTGTTATGACGGTACGCCGCGACCTCAAGGTGCTGGAAGAGCAAAAGCAGCTTGAAATTACCTGGGGCGGGGCTGTCCCCGTGGGGTTTGAGGCGCACGACATTCCCCGGTCCCACAAGGCGGGCAGCATGCTGGAGGCAAAGGTTGCCATAGCGCGTGCCGCATGCGAGTTTATACAGGATGACTCGTTCATCGGCCTTGACGCGGGCACGACCACCCTTGAGCTGGCGCGCCTGTTGCCTTCACTGCCATTCAAGAATCTGTCCGTGGTTACGCCGGATCTTGAAATCGCGCTGCTTCTTTCCGGCCATCCCCATATTGAGGTTTTTCTTACCGGGGGGCGGATAGACCCCATCAGCCGGGCTTGCAACGATACTGACTCTGTGGCGTATCTGCGCCGCATACGCACCACCGTGGCCTTTGTGGGCATCAACGTGTGGGGGGCCCAGCACGGCGTGACCACCAGCTCTTCGGAGAAGATGCACCGCAAGATTCAGCTTATGGCCAGCGCGGACAAAAGCATTCTTCTGGCCGATTCTTCAAAATACGCGAAATTCAGCCCCTGGCGTGTGGCCGGAGTGGAAGATTTTTATCGCGTCATTACCGATGAAGGCCTCAATCATGACGCCCGGCAAGCCCTTGAAGGCGTCGGGGCCCGCTTGCTTTATGCCGGAGCCTGATCAGGGCTATCCGTTTTTCAAACCTTTGTACCGGTCTGGCCAAACGCCGCGAGGACCAAAAGAGTTTGCCATGAATATAGCTGTAATTGCAGACGACTTTACAGGAGCCAACGCCAATGGGGCGCTGCTCACCGCCAAGGGGTTTTCCAGCGCCACCTGCCTTGGGCTGGACAAATGGGATCCCCAGTATTTTTCGGCTTTCACCGCGGTTTCACTGAATGCGGAAAGCCGCCTGCTTTCTCGCCAGAAAGCGTGGGACGCCGTGTATGCGGCAGTAAAGATGTTCTGCGCCGAAAAGCCCGCGCTGGTTTCCAAGCGTGTTGACTCCACCCTGCGCGGCAACGTGGGCGCGGAGATTGAGGCCGCCATCAAGGCTATGGACGACAGCTACGGCCATGAACAGTCGCTTGCCGTCCTGGTGCCGTCCTATCCGTCCTCCGGGCGTATCTGCGTGGGCGGTTATCAGATCGTGCACGGCGTGCCGCTGGAGCGCTCGCCCATTGCACAGGATGCGGCCACGCCCGTTAAGGACACGTCCGTCCTCAGGATTTTTGCCGGGCAGAGCGCCATGAAGTGCGGATTTGTTCCCCTTGAAAAAGTTTTGGGAGGCGCTGCAATCGTGCGCCAGGCCATTGAAGAACTGCGTGGGGAAGGGTGCCGGGTTGTGGTGTGCGACGCTGTGGCTGATGAAGATATTACCACCATCGCGCAGTCTCTGGCCGATGCTCCGTATCCGCTCGTGTCGGTTGATCCCGGCCCCTTCACTGCCGAGCTGGCGGCCGTGCGCGTGCAGGCCCCTCGCTCGCAGTATGAAAACCGCGTGTTTCTTGCCATTGGCAGCACCAGCGAGCTTACCCGTGTTCAGATGGAAGCCCTGCATCTGGCGCATCCCTGCCATCTGGTGCCCATGAACGTACACAAGATTTTGGCCGGAAAGGACGAAGCCGCCAGCGAGTGCGCGCGGGTGCTTGATGCCGTGGCTACGCCGCCGAGCGGCGTCACCGTGCTTGGCGTCTGCACTGCCGCCAGCAAGGAAGACGTTTTTTCTCTGGACGAGATGTCGCGCAAGATGAACATCACGCACTCGGAGATTTCGCAGCGCATAAACGAAGCCATTGCCAGCGTGACCGATGCGGCGCTGCGCCGCGAAGACCTGCGCATTGGCGGCCTGTACACTTCGGGCGGCGAAGTCACGGTGTCTGTTATCCGCACGCTGAAAGCGGGCGGGTTTACGGTGCGCGACCAGGTTCTTCCCCTGGCTGTGTACGGACACATTATCGGCGGCGTTCAGGCCGATTTGCCGATGATAACCAAGGGCGGCTTTGTCGGCGACAAGGGCAGTCTGGTGGAATGCGTGGAGTACCTTTTCACCAAGATTTCCACGCGCAAGCGCCCGGCCTAGAACAGCTAACCAATGAAATGAGTTAACTGCTCTGCAAGGATTTTCCTGAAAATCCTTGCCGCGAAATGCGAGAAGGCAGGCTTTTGCCTGCCGTAAGCGAGCATTTGAAGTGTTAAATGCTCTAGTGTGGGGCGTTTGGCGTTGCCGGTGAAGTCCAGCTCCTGAAATACAAAAATAAGGATATTGAATATGAAACCGTTGATTTGCGCCCCCATGGGCGATCCGGCCGGTGTCGGGCCGGAAATTCTGGCGGCGTCTCTGGTGGACCCCGTTGTGACCGATGTGGCCCGTGTGCTTGTGGTGGGCAATACCGAGATCATGAAGCGCGCCTCCGCCATCATGAACGTTAGCCCCGACTTCAATGAAGTGGGCGAGAATCTTGAAGGTTGGCGCGATGGCGCGGCCAACATCCTGAATCTGGACAATGTGGACCTGGCCGGGTTTGCCTATGGCAAGGTGCAGGCGCACTGCGGCAAGGCTGCATTCGAGTATATCAAAAAATCCGTTGAGCTGACCATGGCAGGCAAGACCGACGCCCTGGCCACCACGCCCATCAACAAGGAATCCCTCAAGGCAGGGGGAGTGCCCTACATCGGGCACACAGAAATTCTGGGCGACCTTACGGGTACAAAAGACCCCCTGACCATGTTTCAGGTGCACAGCCTGCGCGTGTTTTTCCTCACCCGCCATCTTTCCCTCATGGACGCCTGCCGCGCCGTGAAGAAAGACCGCGTGCTCGACTACATTGCCCGCTGTTCCGAAGCCATGCGCCTGCTGGGCATTGATAATCCCAGTATCGTGGTGGCTGGCCTGAACCCCCACTGCGGCGAGCACGGCCTGTTCGGCAACGAGGAAGACGTGGAGATTGTGCCCGCCATTGAAGAAGCCAAGAAGCGTGGCTTCAACGTGCACGGCCCCAATCCGGCGGACTCCGTTTTCCACTTTGCCCTCAAGGGCGCGTGGGACTCGGTGCTTTCACTGTATCACGACCAGGGGCACATCGCCACCAAGATGGTGGATTTTGAGCGCACCATCTCGCTCACTCTGGGCATGCCCATACTGCGCACCTCGGTCGACCATGGCACTGCCTTTGACATTGCCGGAAAGGGCAAGGCCAGTCCCGTAAGCATGGTGGAGGCCATCCGCCTTGCAGCGCTGTACGCATATAGCTTTAAAAGGGCCAATGTCTGAGGATTGTTCCGTAAAAAGAGCCCCTTGAGGGTTGGGGGCTCTTTGGGAGTTTTTGAGGCCGGTTGCTCCGGCTTTTCACCGTAACACCTGTCTGGAGACTGATGATGGGAACCGCCCAAGCCTTTGGTATTGGCTATTCAATGACAATGCTGGCCATTGCCATTGCCATAGTTATTGTGCTGTGTATCTGGTTCAAAATTCATGCATTTGTTTCCCTTACAACCGCAAGCCTGTTCCTCGCGCTGACGCACAATATGGAATTGGCGAAAATTGTCGTGGCCTTTGAAGGCGGCCTTGGAAAAACCCTGGGTTTTCTTGCGCCGATTCTTGCCCTTGGGGCCATCCTCGGCAAGCTTATGGAAGTTTCGGGCGCAGCCGAAAGGCTGGCGCGGACGCTCATTCGCATTCTTGGGCAGTCCAGGGCGCACTGGGCCATGATGATTGTCGGTTACGTGTGCGGCATCCCTGTGTTTCTTCAGGTGGGCATCATTCTGCTGACGCCTCTCATGTTCTCCATTGTCAAGGAATCCAAGCTGCCCCTCATCCAGGTGGGCATGGCGCTTGTGGTGGCCCTGACCACGGTTCACTGCATCGTGCCGCCGCACCCTGCGGCCATGGCGGTCACCGACCTGCTCAAGGCTGATGTGGGCAAGGTCATCTTCTTTGGCCTTCTTGTGGGGCTGCCCGCCGCCTGCGTTGCCGGGCCCATGTATGGCAAGTTCATTGCCAAGCGCCTGCCCGCCGTTCCCCTGACCGGCGCGTACGCCGGCACCGAACCCCGCAAAGAATCGGAACTGCCGCCCTTCGGCAGAACCCTCTTCGTGGTGTTGCTGCCCCTGCTGCTCATGATCGCCAAAACCGTCGTGGAACTGAGCATCGACAAGCAGAATCCGCCTTCCTACATGACCTATGTGAACTTTATCGGCACGCCCATGATCGCCCTGTTTATCTCGGCGGTGGTGGCCTACTTTGTGTTGGGCCTTGGCCGTGGTTTCACCTGGGATCAGCTGGGACGTTTCAGCGAAGCCGGTATGGCTCCCCTGGCCTCCATCATGCTCGTCATCGGCGCGGCTGGCGCGCTTAACCAGATCATCACCGACAGCGGCGTGGGGCTTGTGCTCAAGCAGGTGCTTACCAGCATCCACATCAGCCCCCTGATCCTCGCCTGGGTTATCGCCATCACCTTGCGCTTTGCCCTGGGCAGCGCCACTGTGGCCATGATGACCGCGGCGGGGCTTATCCTGCCTGTGCTCGGCGCCAATCCCAGCCTTGATCCGGCCCTTATGGCCATTGTTATCGGCGCTGGCGCCATCGGCGCTTCGCACGTGACGGACTCCGGCTTCTGGTTCGTCAAGGAGTCGCTTGGCATCCCCATGGGCTCGATGTATGCGACCTATACGGCCGGTACCACCATTGCGGCTGTGCTTGGTCTTGGCGGCACGCTTCTGCTGCAAATGTTCCTTTAGCCTTTGCGGCAGTCCGGGCCGGGGAGCTTGCCTTCCCGGCCCGGAGCCGTTACCCCCATTTCTATATTGTTCTGACGTACTGAATCCTGGCTGAACGTCAGCGTCATCCACAAGGAGCATTTCATGAAAATTGTCATTGCGCCGGACTCGTACAAGGAGTGCCTGTCAGCCCTGCAGGTAGCCACGTTCATTGAGTTGGGCTTTCGAGAAGTGTTTCCGCATGCAGACTACGTCAAGGTTCCTGTGGCCGACGGCGGCGAGGGCACAGTGGAGGCCATGGTCGAGGCCACTGGCGGCCAGCGTGTCGCCGTGACGGTCAAAGGCCCCCTCGGCGAACCGGTAGAGGCCTTTTACGGTCTTACGGGCGACGGCAGCACGGCTGTCATCGAAATGGCCACTGCCAGCGGACTGGGCCTTGTGCCGCCAGAAAAACGCAACCCCTTGAAAACCACAAGCTACGGCACGGGCGAGCTTATCCGCGCCGCTCTCGACGCCGGAGCCCGCAAATTTATTCTTGGCATTGGCGGCAGCGCCACCAACGAAGGCGGAGCCGGCATGCTTCAGGCCCTTGGCGTACGGCTGCTGGATGCCGACGGGCAGGAAATCGAAGCCACAGGGCTCGGTCTTGGCAGACTGGCCCGCATCGATATGTCTACTTTTGACGAGCGGCTGAAAGACTGCGTCATTGACGTGGCCTGCGATGTGGACAATCCCCTGTGCGGCCCGCGCGGCGCGTCGGCCATCTTTGGCCCGCAAAAAGGCGCAACGCCGGAACTGGTGCAGCAGCTTGACGGCTACCTCAGAAATTTTGCCGAAATCACGCTTCGCGACCTCGGCGTGGATATGTCCGAAATACCTGGCGCTGGCGCTGCCGGGGGCATGGGCGGCGGCATGTACGCCTTTCTTGGGGGGCGTTTGCGCCCTGGAAGCGAAATTGTGACCGAGGCTGTGGGGCTAGACGCTGTAGTGCGTGACGCTGATCTCGTCATAACCGGCGAAGGCCGGATCGACGGGCAAACGGCCTTTGGCAAGGCCCCTGTAGGCGTCGCCCGCGTTGCCAAGCTCCACGGCAAGCCTGTCATCGCCATCGGCGGTTCGTTGCGTCATGATGCTGCTGTTGTGCATGGGCACGGCATTGACGCGGTGTTCAGCATTCTTTCCAGCCCGTGCACCATTGCCGAAGCTCTGGAGGCAGGGGAGAACAACCTGCGCACTGCGGCCCGTAACATCGCCGCGAGCATTGCCATCGGAAGCCAGCTTGGCCCTGTGGCCAATACGGGAAAATAGATGATAGCTGACTATCTTGAATGCTGGAGAAAGCAGCCACGCTTTAACGCGCTCTTTCTCAGCGCTATGGCCCTAGCCTGGGGCGTCTATGCGCTCATCGGGCTTGCGGGCATCGCATGGGGGTCGCAGGAGGCCAACATTCTGGTTTTCGCCATTGCCGCCATCTGTTTTATCTTCATCTTTGTTTTGCCGAAATATTCGTTCCGCATTGTGGCCATACACTATTTTATCATGGTTGTTACCCTGTTGCCCTCACTCGCCAACGGCCAGGAGCTTATGCGCCAGAGCGGCTATTTCAGCTGACGTATGTCATGATGACATTACAAAAAAGCGGGGTTCAGGCCCCGCTTTTTTGCTTTTAAACGGCGCGTTGTTTTTTTATTCCAATATATGTACGTATATTTGTATAGTTGATTGGCTGTGCTGAATATGCTCGCCATTTGCCCATATTATGCTATAAAATAGGCGAAAAACCAGCATGCGCAACAGGTTTATCAAGGATTTTATCAATGAAAGAGAATAGATAATGAACAAAACAGACGCTTCTTCATACGCGGATATGAATATACAATCCCCAGAACACGCCTCCAGCTCCAAAGACTCCTTACCGCCTCTGTCACGCAATTCCCTGAGTCATTTATGTGATTCGGGCCGCATTTCACCTGCAGCTTGGTCTCAGGCTCTTGATTTTTGCGGTTTCCGGCCAGACGGCAGGGCTTGGCTGACCTACTGGCGTCAGGTGTTTCTGCTTGGTGGAGTGCTTTTTTTTCTGGCGGGAATCATCTGCTTCATCGCCTGGAACTGGGACGACATGCAGCCCTTTGCGCGCATGACGCTTGTGGGGGTGATTGTGGCTGGCGCGGGCATCGGGGCTGTGGCCGTGGGGCCGGATTCGCGCCCGGGACAGGCTTTATTGCTGGCCTGTGGCGTGGCAATGGGGCCATTGCTGGCCGTATTCGGTCAGACCTACCAGACGGGAGCGGAACTCTGGGAACTGTTCAGGGTATGGACGGTGTTGCTGGTTGCGCTTGCGATCGCTGGCAAACAGGCTGGCCTGTGGTTTGCCGCCTGGCTTTCGGGCAATGTATTTGCCGCGTTGTGGCTTGGGCGTAACCTTACATCACCCTTTGACGCCTTCAGCCATTTTTTTGCGATTCCTGAATGGCTGGTGGCCATTGCGTGCGCCATACTTCTTTGGGAATGGGCGGCACAAAGGGCAGGGCAAAAAGACGCGCAGAGCTGGTTGCGGTCGCGGTGGCTCCCCAGGCTGCTTTTTCTTGACTTAGCAGCCCGAACGGCATGCTACCTGATTGCAGGCATTTTTGAGTCATACAACTGGACAGATGCGTGGCAATTGTGGCTGCCGCACCAGATTGTCCCCTATTTTGCCGTGGCAATGGCCGGGTTTGCCTGGTGGTGGTACCGGAAAAAAGAGCCCGACCTCTTTATGCTGGCGACACTGCTCGGGGCAGGGACGGCTGTTTTGCTTGCTGTCCTGGCCGAGGCCGGGTTGTTTTTTGATCTTGGGGTTGTTACCGCTTTTTTGTTCTGGGGCCTGTTTGTTACAGGCCTTACGGCAGGGCTGGCGAAGATTTTACTGCACCTGCAAAAAGCCATGTCGACGGAAGAAGGCAAAAAAGCCTCGCGTATCATCCAGTTGCCATCGTTTTTGGGGCGTGCCCGCCCCGGCGTTTCATGGCAGATGCTGTGGGAGAATCTTCAGGCTTATGGCGAGGCGCTGCGCGACGATCCCATAGCTGACGCGAAAGAACCGTACTCGCCCTGGTATATCAAGCTGTTGCTGGCCTTGGGCGGTTGGCTGGCAGCCGTTCTTTTTATGTGCTTTTTGGGATTGTTGCTGTTCGAAACGCTGAATATCAGTTCACATGAAGAATTGACCATCTTTATTGTTTCTGTGCCGGTGCTGCTTTTGGGGCGAACCATGCTGGCTGGCAACACGCTGTTTTCACGGCATTTTGGCTTCGCGCTGGCAATCGCGGGTACGTCTGGAATCGCCATCGCGCTGTTTCTCAGCCTCAACAGTGTGATGCTTGCTTGTTTTGTGCTTGCTGCGGCGCTTGCCGTCATCAGCGTTTTTATGCGCAACGTCGCGTACACGTTTTTGTCGGCCATCGGCATTGTGGGCTGCGTGGCCCAGGGCATTTCATATTTTATTTATACAAGCGCGAGGGGCGGTTTTGCGGACTCAGCAAGGCTTGATATCGCTCTCTTGTTGCCTCGGGTTTGGTGGATTTTGTTGTGCCTGGGCCTTGTATATTTTTGCCTGCAAGAAAAACGATGGCGCGGCAGTATGCGCGGGCAAACTGCTGACGCATGGTTTTTTGGCGCATATACGGGCATGCTTATGATCCAGATATGGAGCCTTGGCTTGTCCTACGGTCTCGGTGGTCTTTTGGATCTGCCGCTCTGGGGATCAGGGGGCATGGGCTTGGGAGCAGCCGCAGGGGTGACGGTTCTGATCTTTTTTTTAACAAGAAAGCAGAGCTTGACCGCACGAGTGGCGGGCATGGCCAGTGTGCCCTTGCTTTTTGTGCTTGGGTGGTATTTGCCGGGGGCGGCTTTAGCGCTTCTTGGGCTCGTTATGGCCAGGCAGATGGGCAATGTTGTCATGCAGGGAGCAGTGTTGGTGTACTTTTTTGCGTACATGATTTTTTATTATTACAATCTTGCGGTTCCTTTTTCCGCCAAGTCCACCTATCTCGTTGTATCAGGACTTGTTTTGCTGCTGCTTGCCCTGGTTCTGCGGGTCTGGCAGACAAAATCATCCATAGAGGAGGCGGGCCGTGCGTAAGCTCTATATCCTGCTTGTACTGGGGCTGTTTTTTGCTGGTTACGCCGTGTCTGTTCAGCGGATGGAAACAGTTCTTGCTGAGGGCAAAACAATCCTGCTGCCTCTTGCGCCTGTTGACCCGCGTGCCTTGCTCATGGGTGACTATATGGACCTCAGGTATACGGTGAATGATCGCATTCGCAATGCGCTGCATGAGGCGAAAGCTGCGCCCGGCAGGGTGGATGACGGGGCTGAAGGCCTTGCTGTGCTGCGGGTGCGCAGTGAGCCTGTGCCGCAGGTGGCGGACTTTGTCAGACTGGACGATGGCAGCCCCTTGCGGGACGATGAACTCTATCTGGCCTACAAGCTTCGCGGGCGCAGGGTCATAACTGCGGCCACTGCCTATTATTTTCAGGAAGGATCCGCGCGACGTTATGAAAATGCCCGCTTCGGCCAGTTCAAGATAGCCATGAATGGAAAAACGGTTCTGGTCGGGCTTTGCAATAATGAGGGAAAACTGATCCAGCCTCAGAGCAGTGGCGAGAAAAAAAGTCAGTGATTATTGCTGAATATGAAATTTATCAATATGCCCTGATGCATATATGCAAAAATTGCTTTAAGCTGAAGTACATTTGAGAATATATATGCTCAAGGCATACGACATGCCTGTTATGTGCGCGGCCTTGGCGTGCGGCAGCACAGACAGGATGTACTTGTAATATTACGGCGGCTGTCTGCGTGCAGACGTTGTGCGGCTTCATAGTAAAACAGCGTCAGAAAACCCCAGTTTTTTGCGTGTGGGCGCTGCACGCTGTAATGCAATAAGATAAGCATATCGGTTGCTAAGGCTTGCCGCGTGCTGGCTTGGCCGTGCGCTAAGTGTTTGGCGGCAGAATGCCTGCCGTAGGGTATTTGACCATACCTGCTTCTTACGGTGGTTGTTTTGGTTGCGGCGCGCGGCGAGCAGAGGATTGCTGCAATTTTTTATATAGATTTACTTGTAATTATGTATGGTGTGATTATCTGAATGGTAAGTGCGCAAGAGCTTGGGAACGGCTGGTGCGCAATAAGGAAGGTAGGCCGCCTGGCGTAAGCCGCGCCGACTGCGAGGCTGGCCTTTAGCTTAAGGATGCCTTGCAGAACTTTTTCAACCCATAAAAAGATATGTTAAAAAATAGCTTGTTGCGTCAGCCAGTTGCTATCTTTGAGTATTATTGGGCTCTTTTAAAATACTCGTTCAGCTTGTAAAATGTTTGTTGCGGTTGCAGGCGCTTACTGCGCTTAAAAAATAAACCGGCATGCTGTTTGCCCTCTGGCCAAATTTGCTGCAATCGTTGCAACACCCAATGACTCCCTCAAAAATGGTCCGTCATAAATTTTGTAGAGCCAAAGAGTTTGTCAAAAGCAGTATCAATTTTCTATTGAACATCGCGAGTGCCTGCTCCGGAGTATGCGGTATTTCTCGCTGTGATTGCGGTTTGTTACGAATTGCTTGTTGCTTTGGCAACAAGTGTGACTATTAGATTGTTTTTATCGTCATATCTGTAGTATGATAATATTGCGTTGTGCAGGGGATTTTGTTCCACTAACAAAACAATCTGTTTAAGGGCAACCCCATGCGCTGCGCGTTTTTCTGGCGCTTTAATGCCTTTGTAAAAATGTCATCTGCCGAATATGAACGGTAATCTGTGCGGATACCACGCATGGTTTCTGTTTTTTACGCAGACCGGTTGCAACGACTAACGGATTGTAAGTGAGGAATCATCTGATGCAAGAAACCAATGATAATAAAAGCTTGTGTTCAGCCAGACTGGGTCAGAAAATAAAAGATTTTACCTTTTCTACGTATAACCCGGAAACTGACAGCTTTGAAGAACACAGTTTTTCTGAATATAGCCAGCTGCGCAAATGGGTAATTATTTATTTTTACCCTGCTGACTTCACCTTTGTCTGCCCCACAGAGTTGGCTGACATTGGAAAATATTACACGCGGCTCAAAGATATGGGTGTTGAAATTATTTCCATCTCGACGGACTCAAAATTTACGCATCTGGCATGGTGCAAGGCCGAGCGGCTGCTCAGCGGCGTCAATTTTCAAATGGCTTCTGACACAACCGGTGAGATAGCTGAATTTTTTGGCGTCTACGACCACGAAGCAGGAACTGCCTTGCGCGGCACGTTTATCATTAATCCCGAGTCCGTATTAGTTGGTTCAGAGATCAACTTTTACAATGTTGGACGAAACGCGGCTGAACTCATGAGAAAAATGCAGGCCTATGTGTATGTTGAAAAGCATCCTCATCAGGCATGCCCCGCCGCCTGGAAAGAAGGCGAGGAGGTGTTGACCCCCTCTGAAGACCTGGTCGGGCGGGTCGGAGATTTTTTGACAAATAAGCAGGATTGACCGTTACCACGTGAAAATCCGCGATGCTATAGGGATGACAACCAATGACGACTGAAAGAAAATATACCTTTTCCTGGAGCACTATTGGCGAAAAGCTGGCCATTGCGCGGCCAAGCCTTGGACCAACAACACGCATTGAAGTTTACAGGTTGCTGCAATACACGTTGCGTGATGTCCTTGAAGAAGAATTTGGGCACCAAAGGACAGATGAAATGTTCCGTAAGGCAGGGGCCATTGCCGGAAGGGAATTTTTCAACAAATTCTGTCTGGAGGCCGAAGATATTTCCTGCCTGGTAAAGACCATTGAAGAAAAGTTTAAAGAACTGGGCATCGGCATTTTTCGAGTTGAATCCATCAACCTGGAAGATATGACCTTTACCTTGAATGTTGAAGAAGACCTTGACTGCTCTGGCCTCCCTGACACAAGCGAACAGATTTGTGTGTATGATGAAGGTTTTATTCAGGGTATTCTTGAAAGTTATACAGGTAAAAAATTTAAAGTGCGCGAGGTTGACTGCTGGTGCACAGGCGCGCGAACCTGCCGGTTCAGTGCCAACGCTGTGGGCTAACCTTGCAAGATATTTACCGGGATAGAGCTTGTTATGAGCGATACTGATCGCATCAAAATTGCCCACATGGTTCTTGAGCATGCCGAAAAACTGCTCGATGCGATGGATCCTCCGCCAATTCCAGAGGATTTCGCTGGGGATGAGGTGTTTATTCAGTTTCAGGAAAAGATCCTGGCCCTGCGCGAAATAATGGCTTCTTTTGCTTGCGGCGACCTCTCGCAACAGATTGAGATGCGAGGGGTTGTCGCAGGTTCCTGCAAGGCTTTGCAGGCCAACCTGCGGCATATGGCCTGGAAGGTGCAGCAGATTGAAAAGGGCGACTACACCCAGCGTATGGATTTTATGGGTGATTTTTCATCATCGTTCAACAAGATGGTGGTGCAGCTTGAATCCACCATCGAGGCTTTGCAGCAAAAAGAAGAAGCTCTGACAAGCCTTGCCGTTTCCCTTCAGGAGGAAGTGAAGCGGCGTAGTGCTACGCTGCTGAAACTGAAAAAAAGTGAAGCTGAATTCAAGTATCTTGCACAGCATGATCCGCTTACTGGTGTCTTTAACCGCCGTTCTTTTTTTGCGCTCACGCAGGAGAGCCTGGTTGGTTCCATCGGCCTGAAAAAGGATTGCTGCTTCTGCTTGCTGGACATCGACTATTTTAAGGTCTTCAATGATACCCATGGCCACATAGAGGGCGACAAGGCCTTGAAATTCGTGGCTGACATGGCTCAAAGCAGCCTGCGTCAATCAGATATTATGGGGCGCTACGGCGGCGAAGAGTTTATCTTTTTCTTTTCTAATGCCGATCTCACACAAGGGTACGCCGCAGCAGAGAGAATCAGGGCTGCCATAGAAAACACTCCCCTGGCCCTTGACGATGGCAAAACTGTGCATTTGCACGCCAGCCTTGGGGTGGCGGGATTGCTTGCCGCGTGGGCGCGGACGCACAGCTGCAGCGCTTTGCAGGCGCATGTCATCAGGCTCGCAGATGAGGCATTGTATCAGGCAAAAAAAGAAGGAAGAAATCGGGTATGTATCGCTGAGCTCAAAGAGCTTTGCTGATACAGGCGATTTTTCGGGGCAGGTTCACTTTGCCCGAGGTCTGGCGGCCGCGCGAGCTGGGTTTGGCGGTGCTGGTACGCGCCGTGGCGCTCATGCCGTAAACCCTGCGGAGGCGTACCCTCATAGATACTCCGCCAAGTCATAGTCCTCAGGCATGACAGGTGCGCCTGCTGGGTGACGCCACCGCATGAGGCAATTATTAGAGCATGTTACTTTTTAAGAAGTAACATGCTCTAATGCTGCACGGGGTGTGCTGCGCGCCGCAACATGGCGTGAATTCTGCCGATGCCCGCATTTTTCGGCAGAATGGCAAACTGAGAGGTGAAGCATTTCAAGGTTACTCTGATCTGGCTGCTGTCTCCTGGCCTTGCTGTGGATTCGCGGATGCGCAGGCGGCTTGTGCCATTATCCGCCATGCCGCCAGTAGCCGAATTGAAGCGTTTCTGCCGATGAGAAGCAGTTGTGCCAGCGTATGCCCCCGCCAGGGACAAAAGTACAAATTGGATGGTTGTGCACAAAAGTGACCTGACAACGCAGCATGCTGCGTTGTCGTGCCTGTCAGTTGCAATTACTGTCTGCATTCGATAATCTTGCCCTAGGGTAAGAATTCCCGCCCTCCCGCCTGCTTTTTTTTCCCTCCCGCTCAACCTCCTTTCTCCAGGAGTCTGCTATGGACCAAGCTTTCTGGCAGTCAGCCCAGCTCTACGGCAACATTGCCGTCAAACTCGCCGTGGGTCTTGCCACCTTCATCTTTGTTTTTCGCACCACAAATCGTTGCCAGCTTGCGCAAATGACGTCGGTTGACCTTATTGGCAACTTTGTCATGGGCGGAATTATAGGTGGCGTAATATACAATCCAGCTATTGGCATCGCACAGTTCATTCTTGTTCTCGTCATATGGCAAATTCTGATCGTTGCAGTAAATTCTTTACGCATGCGGACAGAATCAGGCCGAAAAATGATAGTGGGATCACCCATCCCCATTGTCATCAAGGGGAAGTTTCTTCAGGATAAATTTAGTGACGCAGGGCTCGATATTGGCGATTTCGCAACGCTCATAAGAATGCAGGGCATTCATTCTATGAAAGATATCTGGAATGCCCAGATAGAACCCAATGGGCAGCTTACAGTGCAAAAAAGGGAAGATCCCCATATTTCCAATGTGGTGCTCAACAATGGGGCAGTTCTTGAGCCCGCCCTTGAAGTGATCGACAAGGATGAGGCGTGGCTGAAAGCCGAACTGCACAAACAAGGGTACGATTCATACGAAAACATTTTTTTTGCGGAATGGAATGAGCAACGGGATAAATCTGGGAAACTTGCCGGAAATCTTTATGTTGTAAGACTTGATGATAAAAAAGATAGCAAGGACACCAGCGCGCCCATTCCGCCCGAGCAAAGCCGACAACCGGCCTGACATCGCGCGTTTCTGCCGCGCAGACGCCACATACGCTTTCATGCGTGTCGTCAGGGCACCCGAGCATTACACTGCTCAGTGGGGGAGGCCCCTTTGCAAAAGGGTCTCCTCCTTCACGCCCGACCCGCTAAAATCTTTATTGTCTTTTAGAGCATTGCGCTCTGAAAAAGTTACATGCTCTAACGCTGCACGAGAGTGCCGCGTTCCGCAACGTGACGTGTATTCTGTAGAAAAGAAAATTTTCGGAAGAAGGACACTTTGAAATGCTGCATATTTCAAAGTTCATCTGATCTAGTATGGTGCAAGGGATGTTCTGCTCTGAAGGGGCAGAGAAACGCCTTTCAGGCATCACACCAACACAAGGGTTATCTTTTCTGATTTCTGCAATGGTTGACGTCACTCATACGATGCCAGAGACGCTCAAGGCTGCCGCACCGTGCCCGCTGAGCATTACATGCTCCGGCGTGGCGGCGGGCGGTGGTGCCCCCCGGGAATGTCTGCCTTCTGGGAAACTCTGCTTCAGGAGCCAAAATAGTCAGCTGTTGCTGCGCTTGCAGGCCCACAACATGGGCAAACAACAAAAAGAGGACAGTATGGGCATAATTTTGTGGATAATCTTCGGAGTAATCGCGGGCGCCATAGCCAGGTTCATCATGCCCGGTCGGATGGAAGACGGGTTTATCATGACTTCCCTTCTTGGCATTGTGGGGGCCTGTGTGGGCGGTTTTGTGGGTACTTCGCTGGGTTTTGGAAAAGTCACCGGCTTCAATTTGCCCAGCTTCTTTATTGCCGTGCTTGGAGCCATGATTGTTCTGATTATTTACGGCAGGTTTAGACGCTGATGGGCGCATGAGCCGTCGCAACGCATAGGGCACGTTGCACGGACGCATGCCCATTCCAGCCTGGAGCAGCTCATAACAGTGCTGATTGCGCGCGAGCCTTCACGGCGGGCCCACGTTCATTGCTGTTATAGAGCACTTTAAAATGAAAAAGCCCTATGCCGTCTGGTCATTGGGAAAGGGCAGTTCTTCCACAAGCAAGCCCTTATCCGTTACGGCCACAGGGCGGACAGCCAGCAAGCCAGAGCAAGGTTGCGCGCCAGCGGAGCGTATGTTTTCATTCATTACCTGTGGCGTACGGGGCATAAAGCAGGCTGCGTAGTACTCATTGACGCCCTTGAGGGTCTTTGCAGCGCCGTTTTCGGCCCTGTTCAGGGCAGTGCCAGAAACATCCGCAACGTCCGCAGCCAGCAGCATGTGCGGGAGCCGTAGCTGCGCCTCAAGAAAGGCGCGTTGCTTTTGCGTGACGGCCTGGCGGATTCTGGCGGCGCGTTCCAGCTTGAGCGCATGGGGCACCTGCTTGTCAAAGCGCTCGGCAGCGGTGCCCGGACGACGAGAGTAGGGGAATACATGAGCGTACGTCAGGGGCAGGCGCTCGATAAGCGCCAGCAGTTCCTGTACGTCTTCTTCGGTTTCACCGGGAAATCCGGCGATAATATCTGCGCCCAGTCCCATGACAGGCCAATGTGCGCCCAGCAAAGTTACGGCTTTTTCCAGCATGGCGGCATTGTAATGCCCGCGGCCCATGCGTTTTAGTACGCTCTGACTGCCGTGCTGCAGAGAAATATGCAGGTGTGGGCACAGCAAGCGACAGCCGAGCAGGGTGTCCAGCCCGCGTTCGTTGAGTTGCCCAGGCTCCAGAGAACTGATGCGAAAACGCGCCTGACCGGCGAATTCAGGCGCCAGCGCCGCATCCACCGTGCGTAAAAGATTCCAGAAGTCCCCCATGTGCTCGTTGCCACGGCCATACTGGCCAAGATTGATGCCGGAAATCATGACTTCAACATGTCCGGCTTCAAGCAGTCGCCGGGCTTCGGCAATGATATCATCCGCCGGGCGGCTGTGGGGCCGCCCTCGTGTCAGGGGCACGATACAGTAGGTGCACCGGTGGGCGCAGCCGTCCTGCACCTTGAGCACGGGACGGGCGCGTTTGAAGGTGGAAATGGCAAATGGCGGAAATGCCTGTGGCTGCGCAGGCTGGCTGGTTTTTCCCTCAGTGACGGGGGCAGGAGCTGGAATCACCGAGGCGGGCTTAGTATCCGCTCCTGTGGGGGAGGCGTCATCCGGGCGCTCCACATGCGGCGTCAGGCTGTGCAGCCCGACAGGAGGGGTAACCCACGGCCCTTGCAGCAGGACGTCTTTATGCTCCTGCGCGATGAGAAGGTCAGGGGCTGCCCATGTCGCTCCGGGGCGCGGTTTGTAATCGGCAAACAGGCGCGCCGCGCAGCCTGTAAGAATAAGGCGGGCCTTCGGCGCTTCGCGCCGCAGACGAAAAACGGCATTGCGGGCGTCTCTCTCACCCTTGGATGTGATGGCGCAGCTGTTGACGCAGACAACTTCAGCCTCGGCCGGGGTGGAGCATTCCACGCCGCCAAGGTTTTGCCATGCCTCACGCAGGGCTTGGGTTTCGTACTGATTGACCTTGCAGCCGAACGTGACCAAAAAAAATTTCCAGGTAGGCATGGCGCAGATGTACGCAAAAGCGCTTGCCTTGACAAGCGCGGCGCGAGTAGGTTGTGGACATGATACGTACCGTAATGCAAACCTTGGTCTTTTTTTTGTGCCTGAGCCTGACGTTGTTTGAAGCTTCACCTGTTGCCGCAGGCGAGGGCTCCGGGAGTCCCGGCCATTTTCCCACTCCGGCCGACGGCAGCGCCGTCGTAATGCCCGAGGCTGTCGCGCCTCCGGTTGGCAGCCGCGCATTGTGCGACAGTGGCCCTGTCCCGAAAACAGAAGTGTCGGATGATCTGGACAATCTGGACGCGAACACTCGCCTGGACATACAGTGCCTGAAAGCTTCTTATCCGCAGATTACCGGGCTGGTTGTCGATGCCGAAGGCCTGTGGCTGCTGGTTGGGGACAAGGTTCGGGTTCTTTATTCCCGGCATGGTTCCCTTGAGGGTATGACCACTGTGGCGGAAACGGCTGATGGCTGGGTGGTGGACGTTCGCGCCAGCATGGCGGACCCGTATCCCCTTGACCCCGAGCGGCCAGATACTCCCCTTGGCGTATCACCCGGCAGAAAGCGTTCGTATGATCTTTTGACTGCCCTCTATGGGAGCACACCCGCGCAGGTGGGCAAGCAGCTTGTGCCCGTACAGCTCCTTGGGCAGCCTCTGCGTCTTTCAGCCCCAGCGGGAAAGGCTCTGGCTGCGGCTGATCTTGCGCTTGTTGAAGCTGTGCGTGAGGATCCACAGTTGAAGGCTTTTCTTAAAATGGATGGCGGCTTCATGTGGCGTCGCATAGCGGGGGAGTCGCGTTTAAGCCCGCATGCGTTTGGCATTGCGGTGGATTTGAGTTCGCGCATCGCTCCTTACTGGCGTTGGAGCAAGATGCGCCCGCATCCTCTTCAGTTCAGCTATCCTTCAGCCATTGTCAGCAGGATGGAGGGGGCGGGATTCATCTGGGGCGGTAAATGGCACGAGTATGACATCATGCATTTCGAGTATCGACCTGAAATTATCTGCAAGGCCAGGGCCGTGCGCGACAAGGCTTTACAATGAAGTAGCTTGCCTGCGGCGCGTTCATGACGCAGGTATGTCTTGCAGGCGCATACGCAACCCCCGGCATGCTGTTGCCCCCAGATCGACTGGAGGACAGGCATCATGCCGGGGGTTTGGCTTTGGCGCTGCCTCACCGTAATGCGGCGGGGCGTGCCGGTGTATCAAATGTCCGCTGGTACAAGCAGTATCCGGCAAGGCGCATTATCGCAGAGCGCGGCAATATTGCCACGGATCCGCTCAAGCCCCCGCTGTAAAGGGTTGGAGGCCACAAGAAGGTCATAGCCTTTATCCATTTCGTGCCTGGCCTCGTCCACCACATTGCCGGCCTTGATGATGCACTGGATTTCCATCTCTTCGCCAGCGAGGTTTCTAAGGCGTGAAAAGGCTTTGACTGAGCTTCTCTCTTCTTCCTGCTGCACGTAGTCGATGAAATCGGCCCGCGAGCCGCTGCCAGAAAGCCAGTCATGCCCGACATAATCGTTCCAGGTGGCGTCCAGCACAAAAAGTGCGGTCAGCCGGGCGGAACTTGCCTCAGCAATACGTACGGCTTCAGCTGCGGCGGGGCTGTCCTCATCAAGGAGCAGCAAGATATTTTGAGGGGTTGCTGTCATCATTAAGGTAACGTGCCCTTTTCATGGTCCAGTACGATGATGGTATCTTTACCTTTTTTTACCGCAGAACCAGGTTTTCCCGGCACCTCAAGCACCTTGCCATTGGCTTTTACGCTCACGTCGCGGGTGACCACCTTTTCTTCCATCACGTTGTCTTTCCATTTTTTTTCAACAACTTCGAGGGTGTATATGGTGTCTCCCTTTTTGACTTGAGCGCCTTTTTCTACCGCTACGGAAATGAGCTTTCCATCCTGGCTGGCTTTCACCTTCACCGTTGGCACAATAAAGGCCATGTAGCCAAGCACGAAAAGTACCACAAGTCCGGCGAAAATGATGGAAGCGACATCTTCATGTCGGTCATTTTTAAATACTGTCATTTTCTGCTTTTCGTTACTCATTGTATGTTCCTTTGACTAGAATGCGCCGGTTTTGGGCATGAACAACAAAATAACGACAAGAGCCAACACATATTTTGCCATACCCGCTGTCAGGCCAAGGCGCAAAGGCTTGCCGCCTGCGGCTTTGATCTCGCGAAAGTCAATGTACGCCCCCTGTCCCACAAGACCGATACCGAAGATCCACTGCATGCAGTCACGCAGAAAATGCAGCGTCTCAGACCCTTCGGCACCGAGCATCCCCAAAGAGGACAGGGCAGTCATGCCGAAAAAGCCCAGAACGAAGATGGGGAACTTGGAGACAAGGATTTCTTTGAGGCTGATATGCTCGGCCTCGCCTTCGCCCTTCCAGTACCAGACGGTGATGGCAAACACCACGAAGGGAATGCTGATGACGCGTACCACGTTCCACACTTCGCCGTAGGCAACGGCTGTTCCCGGAGCGATCACGGGGTTGAAGGCAAGGCATGTGGCAAGCACCTGGCCTGAATTCAGAATACCTGTGCCCACCCATGCGCCGTATTGCAGGTCTGACAGGTTAAGAGCTTTGCCAATAAAGGGGCTGATGAACATGGTCACAATGCCGAAACCGAGGATGGTGGCTATGGCAAGCGCCAGATCGACCGGTCGGGCGCGCACGCCCGGGGCTGCAGCCACAGCGGCGGAAACGCCGCACCCGCCGCAGGCCGCGGCCATAACCGCCGCCACGGAGCGGTCAACTTTCCATAATTTGCTCAGAAACATGATGAGGAAGACTGTGCCAAACACAAAGGCCATGATCAGCAGCGCAGCGCTGACGCCAAGCTTGAGAAGGCTTTGAATAGTGTACAGGGAACCCAACATGATAACGCCTGTTTTGATGAACAGGCGGGTTGTGCGAAAGCCGGCATCAGCCCAGTTGGGAATTTTGCCGCCAAAAAGCACGTTGCGGAACAGCATGCCCGCAATGATGGAAAGCAGGATATAGTTAAGGCTCAACACCTGAACGGGCCAACCCTTAATGCCAAAAAGCGTTATGCCGCCCAACCAGGGAACCACATACATGCGCAGTAACGCCAATGTGCCGACCATGAGTGCAAGGCCGGGGATAATGGCTATGATTTTACCCAGCAGTCCTTTGTCTTCCATTGTCTTCCTCCGACATTGTGTAGATGTTAGGTGATAAACATTTTTTTCACAAATTCTTATGGGTTAGAGGTTAGTTGTTTAGTATGGGTAGCATGAGAAAACTGATAGCGCAAGTATCTTTGTGCTCTTGGGGTGAGTGTTCCAGATGATTTTTATCCGGAATTAATACGTCTCAGGGTATAGATTATTTTATTTATAGTATTAGACGTTTCTATCCTGCATCACATATCATTGTATTTTAGTGGGTTGTTTGGAGTTTGCGTTGTGGTGAGGCTGGGCATAGCCGTCCATATGTTGATCTGACAATTTCAGAGCGAAATGCCTGGCGGCTACGTGCAAAAGTGCGCGCTGTAAAGACGTAATTACAGCTTATTCCATGTGTTACATGGTATAAACCCGAGCCTCACATTGCTGGCAAGGTATGATCGCAAAGATGACCTGCTCTAAAGGAGCACAAGTGGGGCTCAGTTGACTGCCGCCCTGATGGGTTGTGAAAGAATGGGTATGAAGTCGATAGTAGTCCATCAGGCAGACACGTCTGTGAGCCTGATGGTTTGGAGCCGAGGGAGTTGTAGAAGCAGTTGGGCCACACCCTTGGTCAGGGGGCTGTTGTTTAACAATGGGCCAGTTTTTAGAAGACTTGCACCGGAGGCTACTGGCAGCGCACGCTTTTTTTCCGCACGGAAGGTTTTTTTCATCTTATGGTAGGCCATGCCGGAAGGGTAGGCGGAGTTATGCTGGCTCACCAAGTAGACAAGAAAAATTAGTTTTTTAAAATTCTTGCTTGACAGTCGAGCGGCCATCACATATACACACTCTTCGTGTTGGGCTGTCGTTCAATTGGCAGGACGACGGATTCTGACTCCGTTAATCAAGGTTCGAGTCCTTGCAGCCCAGCCAAAACATAGTGCGTCCCCATCGTCTAGCCGGCCCAGGACAACGGCCTTTCACGCCGTCGACAGGGGTTCAAATCCCCTTGGGGACGCCAAAACTTTTATCACAGAGGTTCGAGGAAGTTTTTTAAGTCGCTGTAATAGCAATACTTTGAAGCCAAAAATGTGTGAGTAGGTCCGCATTTATCCGCTTCAGTCCAGCGCCGATGTGAGTTGAAATGTGAGTAGGAATTTGCTACAAAGCAAATACCTACTCACGTTTTTTTTGGAGCTTCACATGGGAAAACTCACTGTCAAATTCGTTGAGGGAGTAAAGGCTACCGACAAAAAAGCAGCCTACGGCGACGGCGAAGCCCTGGAGCTTCACGTCGAACCGTCCGTAAGGAAGGGTTGCACGAAAAAATGGATTGCCCGCTTCCGTTGGGAAGGCAAGGCCAACAATAAAACGCTCGGCGCTTTTCCCGATACCTCTCTGGCGGAAGCAAGGCAATTAAACGCCGCCTTCCGCGCCCATCTCGACCAGGGGCTTCACCCCGCCCTCTTTGTTCCGCCTCAAATGGCGCGAAAAGCCAAAGCTCAAAAAAGAAACCCCGATACCCCCGCGCCACCCGATTCGCCGCAACACTGGACAGTAAAGCAGTATGTCGAAAAGTGGCTCAAAAGCGACCCCAACTGGTCAAAAAATACCATCAAGACCAAGAGCGACAGGGCGCAGAAATATATTGTCAAACCTTACGGCCACATGAAACTTAGGGATATAACCCATGCCGTGATCGAAGACTGCATACGCTTGCTCACCGAATCGGAAAAACATGCCCAGGCGAAAAAAGTTGCGGGTGTCTGGAAGCAGCTCTACGAATACGCGGAGCTGCACGACAAAAGCCTCCCGAATGTCGCGCAAAATTTGGGCAGATACCGCAAGAAGCGGGTAAAGGCCAAGCACCACGCCACCCTTGTGGAACCAGCGGCCATCGGTGATTTTGTTGTGCGCCTGGAAGATTACAAGCCCAAGTACAAGGGAACGAAAGCCCTTCCGTACACCATCCACGGCTTATGGCTGGTTTTATACACTATGAAGCGGCCTCACGAAGTCTGCGAGGGCAAATGGACCGAGATTGACTTTGAGCAGAAACTTTGGCGAAAAGATGCGGAAAACACCAAAACCGGCCTTGAAAACGATGAATGTCCATTGAGTGAACAGGCGTTGAAGGTTTTGACCGAGCTTCACAAAATCACCGGCGACTTTGAATATATGTTTCCCGGCGGAGCGGGCAACCTCCATATAGTTCCTGAAACGCTACGCAAGCTGATTCTTGAAGGTTTGGGCTACTCCGTGGGCGAACTGACCACACACGGGCTTAGAGGCATGTTCTCAACGACCGGCAACGAGCTTGGTTACAATTTTGAGGCCGTTGAAAAGCAGCTTTCCCATAATATCGGCAATGAAGTGTCACAAGCCTATAACCACGCCAAGTATCTTAGAATGAGAAGGCAAGTGGTACAAAAATACGCAGACTGGCTGCATGTTCAGGCAAACAAGGCCCGGAAAAGAAAAAAGCAAGTATCCAGTGAGCATGACAGCACTGAACAAGTGGATTGCATAGCCGTTTGACGGCAGAACAGTGATACAGGAGGAAATATGTTTGAATACCAACTTGATACAATAGAATATGATTCTGCCGAAACAAACGAACTCACCGTTTCCATTGGGGAAATACCGGAAAATGCTCAAATCACCGTCAAAGATACCGGCTGGAGCGAAGAAGAAAAAGAGCATATGAAACAATTCGGCTACGATGGCCTTGATATGGTCAGGGCGTGGTATAGCTAATCGAGCAAACACAAGCTGACCCACCAGGGCGGCACGGATTTTTGCAGCGCGGCACTTCTTTGGGGTGCCGCTCACAAAAACCGCGCCGCCCTTCTGCTTATTGCCCATCTGTGGCCTTTGTTGTACTGATAAATCCATGTTTGAGCCGCAAAAAATACCTTTGTTCAGAGTCAAACAGGCATACGGCCTGGGCGAATATGAACCTCAAGAACTCCTGGACTACCTATCCCCTGATGGCGTCTTTCCCTATGAACTGTGGCAAAAGGCGTATTCCTCTTATTGGAAATATCCCGCCGCTGAATGCTCCCGGCTTTACAAGGTAGAGAATCCGCCTTTCCCTGAAACCCACCAGATACCGGAAAAATACTTCCCAACAGAAACATATGCAAAATGGATAGTCGATTTTTTCTATGAAATGGCACGGCGCATATCTTTCAAGGATTTAGAAAGTGGTTTCGATTACATAGTCGAGACAACGTATGACAGTAAATCCGCTGTAAATGATTCTGACAGAACATTTCTCTTTTATCATCTTGAGTTGGTGGAGAAAAATATTGCCAGCATCACCAGGGTAGAAGGGGTGAAAAACATTGACCTGAAACTTTCTGCTCCCCATGTTCTGTTAAATATATTCCCCGATACGGTTGCCGTGAATAATCTATCGGCCATTCACTACTGGTCTGTTATTCGGGGCTTCCCTTTCGTCAAGGAAGTAAAAGGCATCACGGAAAAGATGGTCGAGTTTGTTATCAAAAGGGCTGCACAAAAAATGCCGCCAGTTCCCGAACCCGAACAATCAGATATAATTACCGAAACGCATATTCCGTCGTCCGTTGGGGAGGAAGCGCCCCCGAATACCCTGCCCGAAGTTGCGGAGCATGGACAAAAAGAGGGTATGATTCTCATTCCCCGCTCTTTATGGGAAGGAAAGACAGGGCAACAAGTCTGTAACGATATGCGGATTGCCGGGTATAAGGAAGATGCTCCAATCGCCTATGCTCTCCACTATTGGGTGGGCATCAAAAGCATAACAGAAATCGGAACTATTTTGCGCGGAGAAGGCATTACAGACAGCGCCAGAGCTAAACACGCCCGGAAGCATTTGGAACTGGCAGAAGGACGCTACTACACAGAATAATTTTGCCAACATTCCCGGTTTTTCCCGGATTTTCCCGATATTTCCCAGCCTACACTCCCGGTTTTTCAGTGTTTTTAGTGCTTTAGTGCCTCCTAAGTTCAATAAAAACTTAGGAGGCTTTTTATGTCACAGAAACAAGTTGAATCATCCATTAAGCGGCTACTCCGTATTAAAGAGGTTCTGGCTCGCCTTTCCATCAGCAGAAGCTCATTTTTGGAGGGGTGCCGCACCGGACGCTTTCCCCAACCCATCAAGATCGGCCCCCGCACTACTGTCTGGAAAGCCGAGGACATCGACGCGTTTATAGAGAACCTTGGCAAGCAGGGGGCAGACAATGAGTAACGCCCTGCAAACTTTCCGTGATGTTCTGAACGGCAAAGGGCTGATACCGGCTGAAATCATTGCGGACGGCAAACTGCACCGTTGCCCCACCCAAGCCAAGCCCAACAAGCAGAACGGCGCGTATATCGCCCATCTGGACACCCCTGCGACACTCTGGTGGTGCAACTGGGAGAGCGTAGAGCAAGGAACGTTCACCGATACCGAGGAAAGAACATTTTCCCAAGCGGAAAAGGAGGCATTACGGCAGCGGCAAGCTATCGTAAAACAGCAACGTGAGGATGAATTTGCACGGCGACAGGCAGCGGCGGCGCAAAAAGCGCAGAGCGAGCTAAACGCTTCCATTCCCTGCTCCCCGGAGCATCCATACTTGCAGCGTAAAGGCATCCCGCCACTTGGGGCTGTGCGACAAGCCCCAAATGGCACTTTGCTTATTCCCGTACAAGACGCTTCCGGCAACGTGCAAACGCTGCAACGCATAGCGCCGGATGGGGAAAAGCGTTTCCTTACTGGCGGCAAAGTTCACGGCGGGCATTTTGTCATTCAGGGCAAGCCGGAAAAGGCTGTTGCCGTTTGCGAAGGTTACGCCACCGGAGCCAGCATTCACCTTGCTTGTGGTTACACCGTGTATGTGGCGTTTTCTGCAAACAATCTCCCAATCGTGGCTGGCGCTGTGCGTAATGCGTTTCCAGACAAATCCATACTCATCTGCGGTGACAATGATGAAGCGGGCAGCAACAAAGGGCAAGAGGCCGCTCAAGCGGCGCTGGCCCGGCTCGTTCTTCCATTCTTTGCCTTGGGAATCGGAACGGACTTCAACGATTTGCACGAAAGCGATGGCCTACAGGAAGTCCGCCGTCAGTTGGAAGCGTCTGAAAACCATCCCGCCGCAGTCGGCAGCGCCCCCGCCCTGGTGTCTCTGGATATGGGGGAGTTTCTTTCCATGTCCATTCCTGAACGGGGGTTACTTCTGTCGCCCGTTCTCCCGGTACAAGGCATAGGCATTTTGTATGCCCCGCGTGGCATCGGCAAAACCTTTGTGGCCTTGAGCGTTGCCGTGGCCGTGGCATCCGGCGGGGCTGTTTTCGACTGGCGTGCTCCCACCCCCAAACGGACGCTGTATGTGGATGGAGAAATGCCCGCTACAGCGATGCAGAGCCGTCTTGCCGCTCTTATCAGCGGCATGGCGGTTCCGCCCCATGCCTTAAAAAATCTGACGCTCATCACGCCGGATTTACAGCCCTGCCCCATGCCGGATTTATCCACCATGAGCGGACAACTAGCGTTGGAACCGTATCTGAAAGGCGTGGACATGGTTGTGCTGGATAATATCGCAACCCTGTGCCGCACAGGGAAAGAAAATGAGGCGCAATCCTGGCAAGTCATGCAGTCGTGGCTGCTGGACTTGCGCCGCAGAGGGATAACCGTGCTCCTTATTCACCATGCCGGAAAATCCGGCGACCAGCGCGGCACCAGCGCCAGGGAGGATATTATGGACACGGTAATCAGTCTACGGAGGCCCAGAGAATACAGCATGGCCGAGGGCGCACGATTTGAAGTCCATCTGACAAAAGCGCGGAGCGTATTGGGCGATGATGCCAAGCCCTTTGAGGCCAATCTGGTGACGGAGGGCAATGCCCTGCACTGGCAGATAAAAGTGCTGGAAGACGTGGAACTGGAAACACTCAAGCGTCTTTTGAGCGAGGGTTACAGCATCCGCGACTGCGCCGAGGAAATGGGCAAGTCCAAGGGCGCAATCCAGCGGTTGAAAAAGAAACTGGACGGAGGAAATTGACCCGCCGTTTTCAGGTGTATCGCTGTATCACCCCCTAAGGGGCGGTACAGCGGTACATCGGCAATATTCCTCGTATTAGTAATCCAATGAAGTGCAACTATGTCCAGCGAAGTTTGCAACTGCTGTACCACAAAAAATGAAAAAATGTACCGCTTTCCCGCCGCATAAAGAGCGAGAGAGCGAGTGATACAAGGAAGTCCAACTATGTCCTATCTCGTTTTACACATGGATAAATTCAAAAAAGAAGCTGTGCGCGGCATCCAGAGCCACAACAACCGGGAGCGAGAAAGTCATTCCAACCCGGATATTGATTATGAGCGCAGCGGCCACAACTACGATCTGCACGAATCCGCCTCTGGAAACTACGCCGAGGCCATCCAGAATCGCATTGACGACCTCTTATTGGTGAAGGCCGTGCGGAAAGACGCCGTGCATATGTGCGGCCTCATCGTGTCCTCTGACAGCGCGTTTTTTGAAAAGCTCCCCCCGGAAGAAACCAGGCGTTTTTTTGAGGAAAGCAAAGCCTTCCTTACGGAGTTTGTCGGCGCGGAAAACGTCATTTCCGCAATGGTCCACATGGATGAAAAAACGCCGCACATGCACTTCCTGCATGTTCCGGTGACGCCGGACGGCCGACTGAACGCTAAGGAAATCTACACACGGGAAAGTCTGAAAAAGCTGCAAACCGAGTTGCCCCGGCATCTGCAAAGCAGTGGGTTTGATTTGCAGCGCGGCGTCGAGCAGGAGCCGGGAGCGAAGAAAAAACATCTGAACACTCGTGAATTCAAACAGCAGCAGGAGGCGCTTCATAGTCTGGAAAAAGAAACCCAGGCCGTGAACGCTGAACTGGTACAGCGCCAGCGGGAGGAGTCCGCATTGCAGGAGCGTTTGCAGTCCATTGAACGGCAAGCCCAGGAAGCGGAAAAAATGCTCTCCGAGCAAACGGACATTCCCAAGGCGTCAATGCTCAATTTCAAATCCGTGCTGGAAGCTGCCCAAGGGATAATCGAACACCAGAAAAAGGCATTGGCGGCAAAGGGCATCGTGGACGCGCAGAATGAAAAGCTGAAAGCCGATAACGAGAAATTGCAAGCCCAAGCCAAGGAGCTACACGACAAAGTTCTTGGCATTGAACTGCAGCATGCCGAAGAACGCCAGAAAATCAACGCGAGCATCCGAAGTTTGAACAACACCAATCAGAACCTTCTCGCCCGCCTGGAAGAAACCGAGAAGTTTTTCCGCTGGAATACAGACGCCAGTATGATGCGCGATGAATACGAGCGGGAGCAGCGGCAGGAAGCGCAACGGAAAGCGGCAGAGCAAAAACGGCTGCTCGAAGAAATCAAACAGCAGGAGCGCCAGCAGCAAGCGGATAAAGAGCGCCAAGCTAAAGAGCTTGAGCAGCAAAAAGCCGCAGAGCTTGAGCGGCAGCGGGCAGAACGCGAACAGCAGAGAGCGCAGTCATTGGAACGGAGGCCGCGCGGTATGGGCATGGGCCGTTGAGTCCGCGCTGAATCTTTGCGGGGAGCAGAAGTATAGCCCACTATACTTCACTCCGCGAAGTGTGGGCGAACGTGCCGCTCGACCGCCAAAAGCAAAATCCGGGGTATGGCCCCGCCACAATAAAGGAGAGAAAAAGCATGAATATCACCGCAGCCCAGGTCAAGGAAATCGGATTGGAGCTTGCCAGGATGAAGCCCGCCAAAGTCACTCTGGACGGCAACCGCAGCCTGACCGTGAAAGAAACAATCTTCGCCCTGGCCCCGACACTGGAACGGATGAAAAAACGCGGCTTCGATACCCAAGAGATTGCCGAAAAACTCCATGAGAAAGGCATTGAGATAAAGCCGCCCACACTGGCAAAATACCTGAACGAGTTCAGACGCGGTAAGGACAAGAAAAAAGACACACCCCCGCCGCCCGTGCAGACGGAAAAGGCCGCGCCCATGTCGCAACCGGAGAAGTCCGCCAGGGTGAGTAGCGGACAATTCACCGTTACACCGGACATGCCGCTGGATGAATTGTAGCGGCATTCCGCTCTTTTTCCGACAACGACAGACACGGCCCTTGGACATTCCAGGGGCCGTGTCTGTCGTTACACTGTCACGACAATTGGTTGAATCACAGATTGAACCCCGCCAAATTTTGCCCTCACAGACTATAGAAAATATCCGGTCACCGCGTTATACCTTTCGGACATGAGCACCAATGTCCAACACGAAAAACGGCGTTACTTACGCCTTTTCACGCCATCTACAAGGCCCGCAAGCTGTCGGCCTACGCCTATGGCCGCGACAGGCTGGTACCTTCGCGTCTTCGGACATCCGGAATTACCCGCCGCGCAATTCGCTCTGCGCTCTTCCTACCTGAAAGGCGTCATTCTTTGTGACGAAGGTTCGCTCGGCAAAACCTACGAGGCGCTGCTGGCTGTCACCCAGCTTTGGTACGAAGGGAAGAACAACATTTTGCTGGTCAAGCCGACGCCTCTGCTTGAACCCCATAGACTACCGGCCCCACGGCCCAACAAGCCACATGCAACAGAATAAATAAGACACTAATTTTATTATACAATTACAAAGATATGCAACAGTACTTTAAACGTCATTATCTCACTCCATTTGTTTTGCCAATAATCGCTTTTTTATTGGCCATTCTGATAGGGGGTACCTTGCTGAGCCTGGAGGCTTTTTCAGCAAACAAGCCTGTCAGCATTGTTGACGCTTTTTTTGTCGCGACCTCTGCCGTATGTGTCACGGGATTATCGCCAATTGACGTTTTTTCAGAATTTACTATTGCCGGGCAATGGATAATTATTGCTCTAATGCAGCTTGGATGCCTTGGCATAATAACTTACACCACGCTCATTTTTTATATTATCGGTAAGAATATATCGTTGAGAGACAGGCTTGCTGTGCAGCAATCCATCGTCTGCAGCAACGTATTCAGCTTACGAAAGTTCATAAAAAGAATCGTATTTTTTGTTTTTGCTTTTGAATGTATCGGCTTTATTTTTCTCTTATTGCTTTCTCCCAAAGGAGTGACGGCGTTTGACGCGCTTTTTTTGGCGGTTTCAGCTTTTTGCAATGCGGGATTTGCCCCATGGCCCGATAGTTTGATACCATTACGCCACTGTTGGAGTTTTCAGATCGTCATAATGCTTCTTATTGTCATAGGCGGGCTTGGTTTCTTTGTCATAAATGAGATAGTGGAAAAAGTGCAGCATAGCTGCAAAAAAAGCGGATACTATAATCTTTTTTCCACAGCAGAAAGCAAAAAGTTGAGCTTCTATAGCAAGGTAGTTATAACAACGACCATAGGAATGCTCGCTTCCGGCAGCATATTTATATTTCTGTCCGAGCTTGGCAATACAATATGGAGCGATGCCTCACTTGGAGAACGCTTTCTTACTGCATGCTTTCAAACAGTAACCAGCCGAACGGCCGGGTTTGCAACTACGGATCTGGTAGGGTTTACAGATATAACGCTGCTTATGACTGTATTTTTAATGTTCATTGGCGGATCACCGAGTTCGGCAGCTGGCGGAATTAAAACCACGACGTTTCGTGTCCTTTTGGCGAGCTTGGCTGCACAGCTCAAAGGAAGAAAGCAAGCCGTTATCCAAAACAGGGCTATGAACAGCCAGATACGCAATAATGCGATGTTGCTGTTTTACTATGCAATATTAACAATTCTCATGGGAACATTTCTCCTGGCTATTACGGAAAACGGGCTGACGCATCATGGCGCCGCACGTATTCCTCTTTTCAGTTTATTTTTTGAAGTAGTTTCGGCGTTCAGTACAACAGGATTATCGCTCAATATTACCCCCTTGTTGACTGACTGGGGAAAAATTGTTCTTTGTCTTGTTATGTTCATAGGCAAGCTCGGCCCGGTGTGGCTGATAACGACCATTCAGCAATTCCATACAGAAATCGCTTATGCCTATCCTGAAGAATCAATCCCAATAGGGTAATTACATGAAAAAGACATTGGAAGTCGGGATTATCGGCCTGGGAAAATTTGGCAGGCAACTGGGCATCGTGCTTACAGAGTTGGGTCATAATGTACTAGGAGTAGATATTGATCCTCAACGTGTGCATGCCGTCCAGGATATTTTTCCACAGACTTATGTGGCGGATGCTACCGACAAAACAGCTCTGGACCAGTTGAAGCTTCAATCCTGTGACACTGTTGCGGTATCTGTAGGGAGCACAATGGATTCTTCCATTTTGATCACCTTGAACCTTCAAGAGATAGGAGCAAAAGATATTTTGGTAAAAGCGGTAAGCGCGGCTCACCGTAAAGTTCTTAGCAAACTAGGCGTAGGACGGGTGCTTGAGCCGGAAATAGACGTAGCCACCCAAGTGGCATATCGCCTGAACACCCCTGGGATGCTGGACCTGCTTCCAATTGGTACCGGAGTGCTCATCCAGGAACTTATTGTAGACAAATGGACAGGGAAGTCTTTGGCGGAGCTTAAATTGAGAGACACAAACGGTCTTTTGGTGGCTGCAATCTGTCCAGCAAACGCAGCTGAGTACGTTTTTGTGCCAGACCCGCATCAACCGCTCGCGCGAGGCGATAAGCTGCTGCTCATTGGGTACCAAAAGGCGTTATCGGGCATTGTCCCATAACCCCAAACCAAACTTGTGCCGAAATGGCTTACCTCCCCAACCCCGGCCCACGGCTGCGTTGGCTCCCCTGTGCCCGCAATCGTTCTATTTGGCGTTCAACAAGGCGCTCAAACGCGACAAGAGCGGTTTCAAGTTCGCATGTATATCGCTAACGCGTTGCAAGTGCCGCACTGATTCCTGTTGTTCGACTCGGAACTGGCCACGTTCTCCTGTAGCTGACGAATGGTTTGGGCGTGGCTCTCCAAGCTGCGCTGGTGGTTGACCAGGGATGTGCCGTGCATTTTCTGGGTGGCATTCAATTCCTGTTCCAAGGTGAGCAAGGTGTTTTTGAGAGTGCGCTCCAGTTCGGTCATGGTCTATTTCCTCACTATTCTCCAGGCTTTCTGTTTGCCGAGCGTTCCTCCGTGGGTGATTGTCCAGCCCTCCGGTGTCAGCAGATAGTCCTTGCCCTCCGACTGATACGGCTCCAGCCCCTTGAAAGTGGCCCATAGCGGGGCGCTCTGGGCTTCCATGGAATCTTTCCGTTCTGACAGCGCGGTTATTTCCCGGTGCAAAGTCGTGATTTTCTTCTCGGCCAGGGTCAACAGGCCCCAGCCGTTGAATATCGCGCCCGTCACGATGCACAGGGTTATGACCAGGGCTTGCAGGCATTTCCAACCAAAGGCGGCGCTCTTCGCGAACTACCTCAAAAAATTTCTCCAACGTGCCAACTTCCGGGCATGGCGAATAACCGGGCAAGAGAGCTGACTCACCAGGGCAGCACGGATTTTTGCAACGCGGCACTTCTTTGGGGTATCGCGCACAAAACTGGACAGAAAACCGAACGAGCGGATATAAGAACTAATAGACAACCAGTTATTTAATAGCAAAAATTGACTATGCAGTTCCTCCGAATATACGTTCTCCACAATCCGAATTGGCGACAGGAATAATGCCGTATGACGAACGTAAAATTTACCATTCTGGCCTTGGCAAAAAAAATATGGCCCAAGGTTTCCGCCTACGCCCTGCTTGGTGTTCTGAGCGCCTTGGTAGCGGTGATTTTTAAAAGCTATATTCCCGAAGAGCTCAGTAAAATTGTCGGCTCTGAAACTGCCGGGAATATTTTGACTATACTGGCCTCAAGCATGCTGGCAGTGACTACGTTTTCCTTATCCACGATGGTTTCTGCCTATGGCGCGGCAACATCAAATGTAACACCCCGCGCCACAAGGCTTATCACAGAAGACAAAACAACCCAGAATGCCCTTAGCACCTTTCTAGGAACCTTCCTGTTCAGTCTGGTCGGGATTATCGCCTTGAACATGGGTTTGTATGAGGGCGGCGGAAGGTTTATCCTGTTCGTCTTTACCATCGTTACAGTCATCTTCATCGTGGTGACGTTCATCCGCTGGGTAGACAGGCTGACCACTCTGGGCAGGGTGAATGAAACCAACGGTCTTATTGAAAAAGCCGCTACCGATGCAATCAAGCGGCGCGCGCATAAACCAACCTATGGATGCAATCGGTTTGAAACTTTCCCTGATGTTTTACCGGAATGGACTGACTTACAAGCGGAATCCAGTGGCTATTTACAATATTTCGACGCCAAAAAAATTTCTCAACTCGCGGAGGAACATGAGGTCGATGTGTACGTTGCTAGCACGCCGGGCAAATATGTTACAAAAGGCACGCTGCTCGCTCTGTTCACCAAGAAACTTACATCTGAATCATATCGCGAATTCTGCAAATGTTTCACCATTGCAGACCAGCGCACCTTTGAACAAGACCCGCGCTTCGGCCTATGCGTCCTGGCGGAAGTAGCCTCACGGGCCATGTCTCCGGCAGTCAATGACCAGGGCACGGCTATTGACATTGTTGTCAGAGCAGGTCGTGTACTTGAAGTGTACACAGTTGAAAGGAAAGATGAAGCAGCTGAATTCAAGCGCCTTTGGGTACCCGAACTTTGCATTGACGATCTTTTTCAAGACGCTTTCAATCCGGTGATTCGGGATGCAGCCGCTTCTTACGAGGTTCAGGTACGGCTCCAGAAAACCCTTGTCCATCTTGGCAGCCTCGGGAAAGATTATAGGGAGTCAGCAATAAAATATTCCCGGATAGCGCTCCAATATGGCGAGGCAAAGCTGTTTCTGGAAGAAGAAAAAGCAGAACTCAGGCGCATTGCCAGTGCATTGGGCCTATAAAAAAACGGCTTGCTAAATTCCCCGCCGCTTCCTTTTCAGCACTTACCACCGCAGCAGCAACCACCGGATGCACCGGGAGCAGCCGAACCGCCAGCGCCGTCAATCCAAGCCGCGATTTCTTCTTTGCTTGGAATTTTTCCCGTTGATTTCACCACGCCATCAACAGTCACAGCCGGGGTAGACATCACGCCCGCCGCCATCATTTCTTTCAGGTCGGACACTTTTTGCACTGTGATATTGCCGCCCTTGGCCGCAGCCACTTCTTTCACCAGATTTTCCGTTTCCGTGCAGCGGGCGCAGCCGGGGCCGAATACTTTTATTTCCATTGTCTCTCTCCTGTTGATTAATCTATGTACGGGCCAAGAATGTTGAACAGCCAACCCACCAGTGTAAAAATCACCCATAAATAGCCGATGAAAGCCGCTTGCAGTTTGATGGTCATAATCTGTCGCAGCATCATCACTTCCGGGATGCTGGCTGCTACGGCACTCATGCAGAAAGCCATTGTCGTACCAATAGGCAAGCCCTTGACCAGCAGACTTTCCATAACCGGCACAATTCCCGTCACATTTGAATAAAGAGGAATCGCCACCAATACGGCCACGGGAACCGACCACCATTCACCGGCTCCAAGATTTTCCGCAAACCAGTTTTCCGGCACAAAACCGTGCAGCGCCGCACCGATGCCCACACCGATAATGACCCACTTCCAGACGCGCTTGAAGATAGAAGTCATTTCTCCATAAGCGAATACATGCCGCTGCCTGACAGTCAGTTTTTGCACTTCGCCGCTCTCGCTGACATACTGATGCGCGGGGGCGTTGTTCATGGCTTCAATTATGAACGGTTGCAGCCAGCGTTCCGCCCTGATGTTGTTCATAAAAAAGCCGCCGATGATTCCCGCCGCCATGCCTACAAGCACATAAATTACCGTGAATTTCCAGCCGAGCAGCCCCCACAGCAACACAACGGCGATTTCGTTGATAAGCGGCGAAGTAATCAGGAATGACATGGTGATGCCAATAGGGATTCGTGCCGTAGTGAAACCGAGAAAGAGCGGAATACTGGAACAGGAGCAAAACGGTGTGACCGACCCGAACAGAGCACCGAGGAAATACCCAAGGCCGCGCCGTTTTCCGGCAAGATAATCGCGCACACGTTCCACATTCAGCGAGGCGCGTATCCAGGCAATGCCGTAAATCAGCGCCACCAGTAGCAGAAGAATTTTCACCGTATCGTAGATGAAAAATTCCAAGGAAGCGCCGAGATGCGATTCAGGATTCATACCGAACAGCCCGAAAACCAGCCAGTGTGAAGCCGGGAGAATATAGCTGTAAGCCAGCCACCAGAGCACGGCCAGCGACGCTATCATTGCCAAATATTTCCGATTCCAGCCTTCTGAGCTTGCCACAGGGGTCGGGGTCTGCCCGGAACAGCAACAACCCATCTTTTCAGTATCCATCATGGTTTCCCGTTCTCATGTCAACATATGTTGACCAGTTGATATTTAGGTGAAAAAAAATTGCTCCTATCAATCAACACGCTTGGGCAGGATGCCACTCACCGGGCTTGCATCCCTGAACCTTTGGCAAGCCTCCGGGTTGCCGGAACAGCATTCTTCCGTCAGATAGCCCACAATATCCAGCATCAGCGGGATATTGGCCTTGTAACGCATAAACCGACCTTCCCGTTCCACGTCCACCAGTCCGCTATGCACAATGGCCTTGAGGTGAAAGGAAAGATTGGTCGAAGGAATATCAAGCTCTTTGGCAATATCGCCTTGCACAAGGCCGTCAGGCGCGTGTTTGACCAGTAGCCTGAATAAGTCCAGGCGCACGTCGGAAGAAAGCGCCTCAAAGATTTTGGTTGCTTGTTTCGTTTGCATAGATTGATAGTTCAACATTATTTGATATGTGTCAAGTAAGTTCATACTCTGCCAACTCAAAAATTGTAACAGCCTTTCATATCCGCCGCCATTCCCAAGGGGCTACTGGTTCGTAATCAACCCAGAAAGCCCTTACTTACCGTCAGCAAAAATAAAAGCGGTTTATTGGATCCTTTGGCTTTGCGGACTATCAAGCTCCCACCCCTCCCACTTTGGCTTGCCTCTGCCATGCAAGACCCATTGCGGCGTATATTCGCTTTTCAGAAACACTAACCGTCGCAACCATTTCACAGGCACAATCTGATACTTTCGACAGAAGTTGAGCCACGAAACCCGCGCCCCAAGGTAGTTAGCCAAGTCTGTTTTATTTGTGGTTCCCGTTGCAATTTTGAAACGGGCGTACACATCATCCCACTCAATATCTTTGCACAAATCCCGGCCTAACTGGTGATACCCTTCCGGCTCCCAAAAATTCATAATTTCACCTCCACAACGGCAATCCTGACCTTCTTGCCTATAGACTAGTTTTTCTAGTCTGTAGGCTAGAAACAAAAAACATGCAAACGCCTATTATAAGAGAATGAAAAATCCTCTTAATTCAGCAGCACGACTAAATTTTCAGCATGTTTTACGCCGGTATCGGCTAGCGGCAGGGCTGACACAAGAACAGTTATCCGAAAAAATGGGCATAAGTCTTGGCTACCTTTGCACACTGGAAGTCGGCAGGAAATGGCCCCATCTCGACATGCTTTTCATCATTGCGAAAGCGTTGAATGTTCGTCCGTCCGAATTGATAGCCGCCCTGGAAGATGAGTTGGGCTTTAACGTCACGAAATCCTAAAAATAGGGCTGCACTTGTATCCGACCTGTTTAGGGAGCATATGAGGGAGCGGTTCAATTCCCCCAATGAGGGATTGCCGCCGTTATGCCGATGTGTATTAGCTTTCGCGTAGAAAATAAAAATTTCTAAAAACAATCAATAATATTGTAGACTTATATAGAATATTCAAAACCCCTTGGGGACGCCAAATGATTCCAAGAGGTTATAACAAAAACCTCACCAGATACCCACAGGGGGTTAGTCCCGGGGGTTAGTTTTGAAAAAAGGCTGCATGAAAATGCAGCCTTTTTTCGTTTTCAAAAACGAAGTCTGAAGCATGTTCTTCTACTCCGTACCTGTTGGGATGAGTTTATCGGATGTTCGCCCGCAATTGCGGCGAACCACAACTGCCTTTGCCACTCCCCCCTGCTTCTCTTCCTTTTT
>NZ_MJUZ01000010.1 GCF_002237645.1 Desulfovibrio sp. MES5 | reverse complement strand
TTCCCTGGCAAGGTGTGCATAGCCCATACGCCCCTCAATCTTTGGTTGGATGGAGAGGCTAAAGGGCTATACCACCTTGCCTTTTCATTCAACTTTGAGGGTGTTGCACTTGCAAGTTGAATCCGCCAGGTGTGCATGCTCTAACGCCGCATAAAAGTGCAGCGCGCCGCAACGTGCGTAGATTCTGCCGAAAATCGCATCTTTCGGCAGAATGGCAAATTGAACTGTGAAGCATTTCAAAAATACTCTGATACCGGCTGACCGCGCCGGATGCTGCCCCAAAGCAGCCACATCCTTATGGTCGCGGTCTCAGGTCTGCAAAGGCAAATGCCATTGCAGACTTGCGCACGTGGGCGCATTATCTTGCGTGCCGCGCGGGCGAAGCAAAAAATCCGTCCATATTGCTGGCCCGCCAGCGCACGCATTACAGATATGCGCCCCCCACCATGCCGCAAACCCTGACCAATTGCAAAAAATCAGCTCAGGCTCAGAGCACTGTTACCTTTGCAAAAGGCCATATGCTCTAACGCTGCACGAGAGTGCTGCGCGCCCAACATGGCGTGGATTCTGCCGAAAATCGTATCGCTCGGCTGAATGACGCATTGAAACGTAAAGCATTGCAACGTCGCTCTGATCCAGATGCAAAACGGCCCCATATTCAAAGGAACATGGGGCCGAAACGGGAATTTTCAGGCGCAGGCGCTCAGCGCTTGCCGTGGTAGCCGCGCAGTGTTGCGGCTTCTTCGGCGGCCTGCGCCACAGGCGCGGGCACAATGGTCTTGCCTATGGGACACAGGGCCAGGGCGGCCAGTTTCACATGCTGCCATGCGAAAGGAATGCCGATAATGGTCACCGCGCAGCATGCGGCGGACACAAGATGCCCCATGGCAATCCATATGCCCGCGAACAGCAGCCAGATGATGTTGCCCACTGTGCCGAACACGCTCGTGCCCACATCTGGGGAGCCTGTCAGCACGTCGCGCGAAACGGGCATCTTGCCAAAGGGGAAAAAGGCGAAGTTGCCCATGACAAAACACGCTCGCCCCCAGGGGATGCCCACAATGGAGATAAAGCAGAGCACGCCGAACAGCCACCACATGAGGCCCATAAAAACGCCGCCCAGCAAAAACCACAGCGCGTTGCCAAGGCAGCCCAGGGTACTGTTCATACATGTTCTCCCAAATCAGGGTACGCCGCGTTAAAGAGCACGTTCAGCTGCGGTTGTTCTGGCGGCGGCGTGAGCAGGCGTTCGCCGTGAATGCCGCCCTGCCCAGGAGCATCTGCCCTTGAAATGCTCGAGTACGGCAGGCAAAAGCCTGCCTGCGCGCATTTTGTGGCAAGGATTTTCAGAAAAATCCTTGCAGAGCAGTTTACTCACTGCCTTTGTTAACGGCTCTAGAAGTGCACCACGACCTGTTCAGTTTCGCCGCCGTCGACCTTGCTGCGGCGGGCCACATCACCGATGTGCCAGGCGCGCAGGTTGAAGGCCTGGATGCGGCTGATGGCCTCTTCACTCTGATCAGGGGGCAGTACCATCACATAGCCTATGCCGCCGTTGAAAATCTGCAAGATTTCCGGCCAGGAAAGGTCGCCCGTTTCCTGGAGCCAGCGAAAGACCGGAGGCATCTGCCAACTGCCAAAATTGATGCGGGCTTCAACCTGGGCAGGCAGCACGCGGGGGATATTGTCATAAAAGCCGCCGCCGGTAATGTGGGCCATACCCTTGACCTTGAGGTCGCGCAGCAGGGAGCGCACGGCTTCAACGTAAATGATGGTGGGCGCCAGCATGACTTCGCGCACGGTGGCCCCATCGGCTCCGGGAAACGCGTCGTCAGGCTTGAGGCCGCTTTTTTCCAGCACCTTGCGGGCCAGGGAATAGCCGTTGGAGTGCAGACCGGATGAGGCAATGCCCACGATGTGGTCGCCAACCTGGATGGCCGAACCGTCGATAAGCTTGGCATTGTCTACGATGCCCACGCAAAAGCCCGCGAGATCGTATTCGCCGGGGGCGTACATGTCGGGCATTTCAGCGGTTTCACCGCCAAGCAGGGCGCAGTCGGCCTGACGGCAACCTTCGGCCACGCCGCCGATGACGGTCTGCGCCGTATCCACGTCAAGCTTGCCTGTGGCAAAATAATCCAGAAAGAACAGAGGGTTGGCCCCCTGAACCAAAATATCGTTGACGCTCATGGCCACCAGGTCGATGCCCACGGTATCGTGCTTGTCAAAAGCAAAGGCCAGCTTGAGCTTGGTGCCCACGCCGTCCGTGGAGGAAACCAGCACAGGTTCGCTCATGCCGCTGAGGTCAGGCCGGAACAGGCCGCCAAAGCCGCCTATATCTGAAATGACACCCCTGGTCTGGGTGCTCTGCACCATAGATTTGATGCGTGAAACAAGGGTGTTTCCCGCTTCAATGTCAACGCCTGCCTGCGTATAGGCTTTTGCGCGATCGCTGGACATCCGTAGCCTCCTTTGGATTGGCGTTCTTTAGCAGATTTTGCCGCAAAGCCCAAGCGACTTTTTTGCCACTACGCCGCCCTGACTTTTCCCGCCATGCTTTTTCCCTTCATCGCGCCGTGAGGAGGCTGCCGTATTTTTTTCACCAGCGCGCCGCTCCTGCCATTTTTCGTAGACCAGTTTCGCCGCCACTGCTAGAGTAAGACCGGGAAAGAACATGCGCATACTACCATCAAGCAAGAAGGTAGCCATGAAAAAACTTACGTCCATATGTCTGCTGTGCGCACTCTGCGCTCTGTGGGGCGTCCGCCCTGCTCCGGCTGCCGCGCGGGACGGGGAATACGCCCCGCCGCCCGGACAACAGGGCGGAGCACAGGTATGGGGCACGCAAGACCTTGAAGGCGGCCCCGACCGCCGGGCACATACAAACACATGGCGCGACGGCAATGGAGACATTGTCACTTCAGTTGTGCCTCCACCGCCGCCTGCGCAGCCGCAACAATGGAATGGGCCCATCTATGTCACCCCCTGGGTATCGCCCGACGGCAGCTATACCGTCGGCGGACAGGGCGGCGTCTACCCTGGCGGGCCTTATCCTGGCGGGCCGCTCCCCGGAGTGCCCTACCCCGGCGGCCAGTATCCCGGCGGCCAATATCCCGGAAATACTTATCCGGGGGGGCAATATCCCGGCGGCCAGCGGCCCGGCGGCTATCCCGGTGACGGACAGTATCACGGCGGCCAGCGTCCCGGCCATCAGCAGTCCGGCGGCGGCCATAATGCCCCGTACCCAGGCCAGCGGCCCGGCGGAGCTCAATCCGGCGGCCCGCAATCCGGAGAGGCGCAATCGGGCGGGGGGGCCGACAACTGGCAGCAAGACCCCTATTTCAACAGCAATCCACACCCCGGCGGCCCCTCCTGGCCCACGGACGGGCCGCGCCCCGGCCCCAACCCTTCACAAGGGCCGGGCAATACCCAGCGGCAACCCTCACCGACCAACAACCACAATACCTACGGCAATCAGGGCTATGGCGGGCAAGGCTACGGGCCCGGATATAATCAGGGTTACAATCAGGGGTACGGCCAGCCATACGGGCAGACCTATGCCCCGCCCACGCTCAACCAGAGAGCCAATGAAGAGGCCGATATTCTAGCAGATGAACAGCAATGGCAACAGCAGGGCGATCCGCAGGATATGCAGCAAGGCATGCCGCAGCCGTGGGGGCCGCCCGTGGGCATGCCGCCGCAGGGCCATAATCAGGGCTATGACCAGGGCTATGGCCAGCGCGAATACAACCAGCCGGGCTACAACGGACAGGACGCGCGCCAGGGCCAGCCCGGGCAATGGCAGCAGCCCCCACCGCCCCAGAGCGGAACCGCACCCGCAGTGCCCTACAGCACCATAACTCCCAACACTTCCGCAGGGGGGCGCTGATATGCAGGCACTGCTCTGGCACGCGCTGGACGGCGTGCACAAAGGTTCCGTTCAGTGCGATCTATGCGCCCACGGCTGCCGCCTGAAAAAAGGGGATAAAGGCCTGTGCGGCGTACGCGCCAATAGCAACGGTGAACTGGTCACGCTTGTGGGCAACGTCGTTACGGCCGTCAATATGGACCCGGTTGAAAAAAAACCGCTCTACCATTTTTTGCCTGGCTCAAGAACATTCTCCATTGGCAGCGCAGGCTGCAATTTTTCATGCAAATACTGCCAGAACAGCAGCATCGCCCATATTCCCCCCAGCGGTATCGTGCCCGGTAAAAGGGCAACGCCCGAAGACCTGGTGGTGCTCGCGCAAGAAAATCATGCGCGCAGCATGGCCTTTACCTATAATGAGCCCACGGTATTTTTTGAACTGGCGTATGAAACGGCCGGGCTGGCCACCACCCGCGACATCCGCTGCCTGCTCGTGACCAACGGCTACATGTCGGAGGAATGCCTGCGGGCCTTCAGTCGCCGCGTCTGCGCCGTCAACGTGGACCTCAAGTCGTTTCGCGACAGCTTTTACCGGCAGTATTGCGGGGCGCGGCTGCAACCTGTGCTTGATAATCTCAAAGCCATGCGTAAACTCGGCTGGTGGCTGGAAGTTACCACCCTTGTCATTCCCGGCGTCAATGACAGCGCCGCCGAACTCAAGGAGGCGGCAGCCTTCATCCATCAGGAACTGGGAGCCCACACGCCCTGGCACCTTTCGGCCTTTCACGGGGCGCACCAGATGGCCGACCATCCCTCCACCCCACTCTCCAAGCTGGAAGAGGCCTGGAGCATTGGCCGTCAGGAAGGCCTGAATTTCGTATACATCGGCAATGCGCTGAGCGCCATGGCCAGCAATACCTTTTGCCCAGAATGCGGCATACTGGTCATTGAGCGCCAGGGCTACAGCGTAACCATGCATACGCAGGCGGGCGCACCGGGCGTTTGCCCTTCCTGCCATACAACACTGCCCGGAGTCTGGACCTGATGATTCTTGTATATACTGGCGACGGCAAAGGAAAAACCAGCGCCTGCACAGGGCAGGCCGTGCGCGCCCTGGGTCAGGGCATGAAGGTGGCTTTTGGCCAGTTCATGAAGCGCGACGGACAGGCCGGGGAGCAGACCATGCTCTCGCAGTGGCTTGGGCCGCGCTTTGTGGCCGGTGGCCTCGGTTTTTTGCGCAGGGATGAAGACCGCCCAGCGCACAGGCAGGCCGCCCTGCGCATGCTTGACTGGGCGCGGGAACAACTGGCCCATGTGGACATGCTGGTGCTGGACGAAACCCTGTACGCCCTAAGCGCGGGCATTCTGACACAAGAAGAAGTGGAAGACCTGCTCGCCCGCGCCCGGCAACAGGAAAAACACCTGGTGCTCTCGGGCCGCAACGCCCCGGACTGGCTGGTGGAAGCCGCAGACCTTGTCACGTCCATGACGGAAATCAAGCACCCGTGGCGCACCGGCATCAAGGCCAGCCCCGGCATCGAATATTAGGGGAAGAAGGAAATACTTTGTAGGGGAGGGACCCTTTTGTAAAAGGGTCCCTCCCCCACGCCCCCTCCCCCTAAAACTTTTATTGTATTTTAACGCATTTTACCGTTGAAAAAGATCACATGCGCGAACGCTGCACGAGAAAGCAGCGCACCACAACGTACGGTAAAAAGGATTTTTCATGGCGTCATTGACCATTTACGTGGCTGGCTCATTCAAACATAAACACGGCGTGCGCCTTCTGGGACGCGAACTGCGCGGCATGGGCTGCCGCATTCTTGACTGGACGGAAAAGGCCGTGCCGCCCCCCGGCCTCACCCCCGCCGAACGCCGCATCTGGATGGATACGGACAGGGACGGCGGGCAGGTCTACAGCTTTTGCCGGGACGCCTGCATCAAGGCGGATATGGTTATCTATTACGGAGCTTCCGGGCAGGACGCCGGGGTGGAAGTCGGCCTGGCCGCCGGGGCCGGAGTTCCGGTGCTGGGCATACGCGGCCCCCTTGAAGGGCCCGGCCTTATGCTGCATGGGGCCGTCAGCCTCTGGACCGACAGCATCGAGGAGGCCCTTGAAGCCATGTCCACCCTGCTGCGCCACAAGGAAGAAGGCTGGAAAGACCTGGCCGCCGAACCCTGCGAGGGACTGCGGCGCATGGGCCAGGCCTTGCGCAACGGCAGAGCCTGAACAGGCTGCGCCCTCGGACTGACTATTCGCCTACCCACGAAAAGGCTATTCGCCTACTCACGGAAAGGCTATTCGCCTGTCAGGGGCCGCTTTTTTTCAAAACGCACGTCGCCATTCGGGTAGCTGGCGGCGGGCTTCCAGCCCAAATGCGCGTAAAACCCGCTGGCCCTGCTCCTGCCGTCCGTTTCAAGCCAGATGGTTTCGTGCTGGCGAAAAAGGCTGGCCTCAGCCTTGGCCATAAGCCTCTGGCCAATACCGCGCCCTTCCCATTCCGGCAGAACAAAGGCGGCAAAAACGCAGCCTTCCTCCGCGTCAACCATGACAAAACCCACAGGTTTGCCATCCGCTTCGGCCAACCATGCGCAGGGCTCGGCCGTGATGGCCTCCCGTATGACGTCGGGCGTGATGCCCATAGCCGCCATCTGTTCCAAAGAAAGATGGTTTTCTTTCACGCTGGTGCGGATGTGAAAAACAGCGTCCACATCCGCCTCCGTGGCGGGTCGTATGTGTATGGCGGCGTCGCTCATGATTGTTCCTCTTTCCGCTGCGGTCTGCGCCAGACATGCGAAATCATGAAAAAGGATGGCCCGGTTTGTAACGACGCTTGCGCCAAACCGGGCCATCCTGCTGATTTTGTTGTTCGTCAGTGCCCGCGTCAGGGCAGATCGTTGCTTTCCAGACCGCCCGCAGAAGCCCCCCCGGAAGAAGCGCTGCCGGAACGGGCAGGTGAAGATGCGGGGGTCGTGTTCATGCCGCCCGCTCCGCTACCAACCTCCATACCCTCGCCAGCGAGGCCCGCGCCATCGTGCTGCTCAGGCGTACTTGTGCCAAGCTGGCCGACCTTTTGCGGCAACATCAGATAGCTCGTCACGGAAGTTACGCCGGGTACGCCGCGCGCGGCCTGAATGGCCAGCTGCTTTTCGGCGTCGTCCTTGACCACGCCCAGCAGCACCACACGGCCAGAATTCACTTCCGTATCAATCCGTGACGACGAAAGCCCCTTGGTGCCGATGAGATCCTTACGCAGCCGCGCGGCAAGCAGCATGTTGTTGCTGTCGCTGGCGAGAGGGGTAAACCAGTGCGGCGTGATGGAAAGGGGCTTGTACTTCTGGGCAACGGTTATGGCCTTGCCCTGCATGTCCGCCGGGATCTCGCCCACAAGAAACACGTGACGGTAAAAACTGTACACCGCAATAGACCAGCCCCCGGTGAAGCTTTCATCCATAAGGGCCGTCTTGATCTTGGTGGCCATGGCCTTGTCGTCCGAAATGGTGTCAACAAGGCGTTGGTCGTCGATGATACCGTAGCCGCCGTAAGCGCAGCCGCTCAGGCCCGCCAGCAGCAACAGCAGCAGAATAAGCGTCAGGCGTTGCATGACATTCTCCTTTGGGCGTTTATTGCTTTTCGCGCCGGATGCGCGCGCCCACGGCATTAAGCTTGTGCTCGATATGTTCATACCCTCTGTCCAGATGATAGATGCGGCGCACTTCCGTAGTGCCCTGAGCCGCAAGCCCAGCCAACACCAGCGAAGCGCTGGCTCGAAGGTCCGAGGCCATGACAGGGGCTCCCGTGAGTTTCTGCACGCCGCGCACCATGGCCGTATGGCCTGAAACCTTGATCTGCGCGCCCATACGCATCAGTTCCTGAACATGCATGAAGCGGTTTTCAAAAATGCTCTCTTCCACAACGCTGGCCCCCTGAGCCAGGCACATGAGCGCCATGAGCTGGGCCTGCATGTCTGTGGGAAAGCCCGGGAAAGGCTGTGTTTTCACGTCCGCGCCGCGCAGGGGCGCGGAGCAGCAGCGGGCCAGCACGCCACTGTCCTGCGGGGTGATTTCCATCCCCATGCTGCGCAACTTGAGAATGACGGCCTCAAGCTCTTCATACGGGCAATTGTGCAGCAAAAGCTCGCCGCCCGTGATGCCCGCAGCCACCAGAAACGTGCCCGCCTCGATGCGGTCGGACATGACGGGGTAAACAGCGCTGTGCAACGAACTGACGCCCTTGATGCGGATGGTGGACGTGCCCTGCCCCGTTATGTGAGCGCCGCAGGCGCACAGGAAGTTGGCAAGGTCCACCACTTCGGGCTCGCGGGCCACGTTTTCAAGAATGGTTTCGCCTTCCGCCAGTGTCGCGGCCATGAGCAGGTTTTCAGTGCCGCCCACTGTGGGCATGTCAAAAGTGATGTGCGCGCCCGTGAGCTTGCGGCAGCGCCCGATGATGTACCCTTCTTCCAGCTGGAAGCTCGCGCCCATCTGTTCCAGGCCTTTGAGGTGCTGATCCACAGGGCGCGCGCCGATGGCGCAGCCGCCCGGCAGGGCGACGCGGGCCTGCCCGATACGCGCCAGCAATGGCCCGAGGCACAGCACAGAGGCCCGCATGGTGCGCACAAGGTCATACGGCGCTTCGGGCAGCAACGATCCGGGAGCGATTTTCACCTGCCCCTTTTCGTAGTGGCAGTCGCAACCGAGCACCCCAAGCAGGTTGAGGGTCGTGTGGATGTCGCGCAGGTCAGGCACATTGGTAATGGTGATGGGTTCCTCGGCAAGAATGGCCGCAAAAAGAATGGGCAGGGCCGCATTTTTGGAACCGCTGACTTCAATAGTGCCTGTAAGCGGCAGACCGCCTTCAATGACCAATTTGTCCATAACTATCCCCGAACGGTTATTGCCGCTTTGCGGCCGATGTTTGTCATGTGGTGTTTTACCCCGTCGGGCATACGCGAACGTGCGCGGACGAGTGAGAGCGGACACTGACGGGCTTGCCGTCCAGGGCCGGTACGGACCCGCAGGCTGCCTCTTGCGGCGGTTGGCGGAGTGTAATTTTTTTTCTAGATAAAATCCAGATCACGACCTCACTAAAAAAGTCTTGCCAAAAGAAATTATCCTGCTTATAAGAGCTTTCCCGTGGCGGAAGTAGCTCAGTAGGTAGAGCACCTGGTTGTGGCCCAGGTGGCCGTGGGTTCAAGTCCCATCTTTCGCCCCACAAATTTCCCGCGCCAGCACACGCCACGGCGCGGGTTTTTTTACGGAGCGTGGCGCAGCCTGGTAGCGCACCTGCTTTGGGAGCAGGGGGTCGAAGGTTCGAATCCTTTCGCTCCGACCAGATAAATCAAGGCATTACCGTCTTCTTGACGGCAATGCCTTTTTTTCGTGCGACGCTGGTGCGACGCAACTGCCTCCGGATCTACTCAAAATTTCCGCATCCTCATTCCCTTATGCCTATTCTCTCCTGCCATGCATCTTGGCGGGTGCGCCCGCCTACACTTTTTTCACAGATGGGCCGTAAGGTATTCTGCTGACACCATCCAGGCTCCCATATCTTCGCCCACCAGGCGCCCTCTGACGGCTTGTACGCGCGTCGATGGGGCTCGGTTGCGGGCGCTTCCTTCTCCGCCGGCGCAGCTGGCGTCCAAGGGGGCGGCCTTCCGCCCCTCCCCACGCCCCTCTTTCAAGAAAGACAGGGCAAAGTCACTCTGGAAAAAACCAAAAACAGCGCAGGCGTCACTGCAGAATTTTTTCGACCATTTTAAGGGCCGTGAAAAAGCTATTGCCATTGAAATTGCCAAGCCCAAGCGTTACGCAAAGGCAATTAACACCTATAAGGGCGAAAAAATTACCCCACCCCAGTTATTCCGGCATGTGTATGAACACATGACACCGCAAATGGCATTGTTTTGAGTGAGATGTAGACTTGGAATATGAAAAGCTGCGGTGGATTTACTGTCACTTTACATTACTTTTATCTACTTATCTTCAACATAAAGGAACTGATGATAGACGCAGGCAACCGTGTTATGGGCGGCCGTTACGTCCAACGCAAACGCGGCGGCAAAGGCTATTACTGGGGTCTGCGGCTGGCCGCGTAGCCAGCGCACTGTAGCCCACTCACATCACTGGCGCGTTCTGTTCCCCAAAACACGGCCTTGCCCCGCAGACTTCAAATAGAAGTAATCGTAACAGGCTGGCCAATCGCAGCAGTTCTTCATTAACGGGATGCAGCATCTCCAATGCCACACCACCTCCTGCGCATTAGCCACAGACAGCTACTCCCTATACTCTTTTTGTTACTCATTGTGAGCATACCTTCTTGCATATAATTGTTTAATACTTTAAGTAACTATCAGATATTCATGCGTACAACTTACTATTGGAGTAGCTTTATGAAAAAAGTCCTACTTGTTTTTTTAGTCGCCCTAACTCTTGCTGGCTGCGCATCCGCACAGAAGCATCGCAGCGATGTCAGGGATGATAGTGGGGAGAAGTTATCAGTTGCCGCCGTCCAGCGCGAAATTCGCGTTGGAATGTCAGGGGCTGAAGTCGTTTCAGTTTTGGGGGCGCCCAATATGGTTACCACTGATGCGCAACGACGCGAAACATGGGTTTATGACAAGGTTGCTACAGAAAGTGCAAAATCATCTTCTTCCGGGGGGCTTTGGCTCATATTGGCGGGTGTAAGTGGATCTTCCAGCGCGTCTTCCACCTCGCAGCGTACTCTCACTATTATCATCAAGTTCGACAATGACGGCAAGGTGCGGGATTATTCATACCGACAGTCTAGCTTCTAGGTAAATGTCATGCGCAATATTTTTATTTGTTGTCTTGCTTTGTCACTACTTATGGGCTGCGTTCAAAAAATACCTAAGGATGCCCTCAATCTTCCACAGGAATCTTTGGCAAACCGCCAAATGCAGACGCGAGTTTTTGAGACGACCAATAATAAAGCGATGCTCAGTGCCGCTTCCAATGTCATGCAGGATCTTGGGTTTACTCTGGAAGAAGCGGAATACTCGCTTGGAGTTATCACAGGATCAAAGCGCAGGGATGCCACGAGTGGCGGTCAGGTTGCCGGAGCGATATTCCTGGCGATTTTAACCGGTGTTGCCCAGCATGTGGACAAAGAACAAGTCATACGTGTTTCTATGATTATGCGCAGCCTGGAACCCTCCCCTGCTGAAACTTCTCAGGCAGTAAAAAATGCACCGTCTGAGCCTGTCACAAAAACAAAGGCAAACTCCAAAAATACGCTTAAAGAAGCCACCCCGCCCAAAGTGGAAGAAGTGGGACGCTCCACAGTGCGCGTGACCTTCCAGCGGGTTATCTTTAATACCGCAGGCCATGCCACATTGGCAGAACAAATCAATGACCCAGAAGTGTATAGAGCATTTTTCGACAAGCTTTCGCAGGCTGTATTCTTGGAGGCGCATCAAATATGAATACTGTTGCACGCATTCTTATTTTTATTCTTCTGGTCAGCCTGTCGGGCTGCGCGGTTCCCGCAAACCAGGGTGTTCTTGACAGCGGCGGCGAATCGCAACTCCGGTTGCGGCAGATACAAACGCGCTACTTTGACACTGCCGACAAGAAAAAAACCATGGAAAGCGTCATGGCAACGCTTCAGGATCTCGGCTTTGTCATAGATAAAGCATCCTTTGATTTGGGCAGTGTCAGTGCCACAAAACTGTCTTCCTACAGTTTACGCATGACGGTAAGTGTCATTCCTCGCAGCGAATCAAGAATGACCGTTCGGGCCAATGCTCAGTATAATATTCAGGCAGTTGATGACCCTACATTTTACCAACAGTTCTTTGATGCATTGTCCAAAAGCATGTTCCTGCAGGCACACCTTGAGGAATAGCTGAACTACACAACAACGTCTGGCGTGGTGAATTCCTTGCCTTTCTGTCAAAGGGCCCCAGAACACAATGGTTTCTGGAGCCCTTTTTTCGCGTTTTTCCATCCGCAACTAATACGCCGATTTCATTACGCAACACTTAAAAAAATTGTCTTCATTTTCTCCACTTCGCCAATCTACACTGACACGCCCTTTCTCCCAAGTTACAGCCTCGCAAAACTGCAACGCAAAATTGCGTCAGCCGTTGCCGCCACTCGGCGCGCTTTATTCGTTAGCCGCCTGCGGCTTACGAATAAAGACAGCAAAGCTACGGATAGCGACAGCACAGATGCGAGGAAACACGGCCACACTCACCTGAACCCCAAAAGCAGAACAAATAGCCGAATGGAATAAAGGCCTGCGCAAATGCACGCGTGGTCAGGAATATACCATCGGTTCGCGCCGTCTGCGCCGGGCAGACCTGCATGAAATTCGCAGCACCCTGGACTCGCTTAACGGTCAGCCCACGGTTGAAGATGAGCAGGCCGGACGTGGGGCCCTGCGTTTTACACAGCTTGTTCCCGGTCGCGGCGGCAGGGGAGCTACTGATGCCCAAAGCCCCGCAGCTCGAAATGAACTGGCTTGACCGCGCCATCGAATATGTTGCCCCGAATTGGGGCGCACGCCGCATGCAGTCGCGTTATACGATGACTGCCGCGCAGTACATCTGGCGCGATTGAGAGCACTGATGTCATCCATAAAAAGGTAGAAACTAAGCGGGTTATATATCGTCGTATATCTTCACAATACAAGTGTATATTACAACGCTGCAGGCTTTGGGAGCAGGGGGTCGAAGATTCGAATCCTTTCGCTCCTACCAGATTAACAAGAAAGGGATAGTTAAGTAAAAACTTAACTATCCCTTTCTTGCGTGTGAACGGGAGCGCCAAAAGTGGCGGATGGCAAAATTTTTCTAAAAGTTGGTATACGGCCCCCGTTAACAAAGTAGCCCGGTTAAGATAGTTTTCTTCCAGCTCTGGAAGAACAATAAAACGGCGCACCCGAAACACTAAAAGCAAGGCCCGCATCGTGCTTGAAGGATTTCGGGCGTGCGGCTACTCTCCGGCATAAAAAACGGCATGACCGTCAATGCCAAACGTGTGGTAGTCCTGCTGCGCTGGATGGCCTGAGAGTGGAGAGAGCAGCCTTGGGGCAAAGCGCATTCCCAGCGGGAGCATTCTCCCTCAAAGCCGCTTGATTTTCAGGGGGGCATGCCAGTGCACCGAATCCTGGGCATGAACATCAACCAGTATTCATGCTGGTGTGCGCGGGATGCCATCAGAGCCGGGAAATCAGCGTCCACCCCTGTACCATACCATTTATGCCGCCATGCGGGAAAAGGAATTCACCGTTCAGGACGGCGCCATTGAGCTCACGGGCATTTGCCCGCAGTGTGCTGCCAGAACAGAGTAATGTTGAAAGGCTTCGCTTTTCAATTTACCGTTCTGCAATGAATGTGATTTTCGACAGAATTTACACTACGTTGTGGCGTGCTATACTCGCGTGCAGCTTTAGAGCAGCACCCTCTTTCAAAGTTAAGATGCTCTAAAGCGCAAGAACGACAAAAAGGCATACTGCCGTCCTGGCATCCGTAGCGATCGTCCCCCTGCCGCTTCCAGACCACGCACCCCTTGCCTCTCCTGAGGAAAAAACATGAACATATCCTGCCGCGCTGTTTTCGTCCAAGTTGTGCACCTGTGTTTTTCCCTTCTACTTTTACCCGCCCTGTGCACGGCTGCCGCGCATTCTCCTGCGCCGCTTCTGCCCATGAAGGATTTTTTTCGTAACTTTGAGATGACCAGGTTCGACATTTCACCGGACGGAACAAAGCTGGCGTTTATGAAACCCTGGCAGCAGCGCATGAACATATTTGTTCGCGACCTGTCCACCGGCAAGGAAACGCAAGTCACCCACGAGTCTGTGGACAGCATCACGGGCTATCTCTGGAAAGGCAACGATACCATCCTGTTTTTCAAGGACAGAGGCGGCGATGAGAACGATCATCTCTGGCGGGTATCCATCGGAAGCGGCAAAGCCCTTGATCTCACGCCATTTCCCGCCGTTAAAGCGGCGCTTACGGACGATCTGAAGGATGATCCTGACCACATTCTTCTGGAGCTTAACAAGCGCGACCCGCGTGTTTTCGATGTTTACCGGTGTAACGTGAAGACCGGCCAACTGGACCTGGCGGCGGAAAATCCCGGCGATGTGGTGGACTGGCTGAGCGATCACAAGGGCAACATCCGCGTGGCTGTACGCAGCGACGGCCTGACCAGCGAGGTGCTGTACAGGAAGGATGAAGGCAAGCCTTTTGAAAAGCTGCTCGGCGCAGACTTCAAAAATACGCTGACGCCTCTCATGTTCAGCTATGACAATAAAAACATCTACATGCTTACCACACTGGACACGCCCGACGGCAAAAAGCATGACACGGCAGCCCTGTACGTCTACGACCCGGAGCAGCGCCGTTTCGGCACAGAACTTTTTTCGCACCCGGAAGTGGATGTTTCCGGTTTGAGGGCGTCGCGAAAGCGCAAGATCATCACGGCGGCCCAATACTATACCGACAAGGCGCATCTCCATTTTTTCACTGTTGCAGACAAGCAGCTTTACGACCGGCTGAAGGCCCTTCTGCCGGATATGGAAATACTGGTTACGGGCTATGACGATGCGGAAAACAAGCTGATTCTGCGCGCCATGAATGACCGCACCCCCGGGGCCTATTATCTTTACGATACGCTCACCGACCATCTGCAAAAACTTGCCGACCTTGCGCCGTGGATTGCGCCGGGCCAGATGGCTGTCATGCAGCCCGTCACGTTTACCTCCAGAGACAACCTGACCATACACGGCTACCTGACGCTGCCGGTGGGCGTACCCGCCCGCAACCTGCCCCTGATAGTTTTGCCGCACGGCGGCCCGCAAGCGCGGGATGTCTGGGGGTTTGACCGTGAGGTACAGTTTTTGGCCAATCGGGGCGCGGCGGTGTTACAGGTCAATTACCGGGGCTCCACAGGCTATGGAAAGCGGTTTACCCAGGCCGGTTTCAAAGAGTGGGGCCGCAAGATGCAGGATGACCTGACTGATGGCGTGCACTGGCTTATCGCCCAGGGCATCGCTGATCCCAAACGTGTGGGCATCTATGGTGGATCGTATGGGGGCTATGCGGCTCTTGCCGGGCTTGCGTTCACCCCTGACCTCTATGCCTGCGGCGTGAGCTATGTGGGGCCTTCAAACCTCTTCACCCTGCTCGAAACCTTGCCGCCCTACTGGGAACCCGAACGCCTGCGCGAATATGAAGTCATCGGGGACCCCGAAAAAGATAAAGACCTGCTCACGGCCGTGTCGCCTATCTTTCATGCCGACAAAATCAAGGCGCCTCTTTTTGTGGCGCAGGGAGCAAATGATCCTCGCGTCAACAAGGCGGAGTCGGAACAGATCGTCGCCGCTGTCCGTCGCCTGGGCAAGGACGTGGTATACATGCTCAAGGACAATGAAGGCCACGGCTTCCAGAAAGAAGAAAACAGATTCGACTTTTACCGCGAAATGGAAACCTTCTTTGGCAAGCATTTGGGTTTGCAGACAGAGGCTGGGCGCTAACAACCACCTCTTTAAACAACAGGACTATATCATTTAACGTAGCAAGAGCCTTTCACGCATAAAAAACGGGCTGAAGCCACAGCATTTTTTTCGCAAGCCCCATTGGTGGGAAGTGTACGACGCGGCAACCTGGTTTCAGCGCCTGCCAATGTAGTGAATCTGCCAGTTAAAAGAGTACCCGTGGCCACGTAAGGTGAACTGCGGGTGCTCTTTTTATGTTTGCCCACACATCGTGACCTCCCCCAATAAACAGAATCAGATAATCGGTGAGAACTTGGCAAAATGGATATGATGTCACAAACCGGATTTTGTCTCTAAAACGCGCATAGTTACGATGACAAGACAGTCACTGTCTCGCCTGTTGAAGAGGCGTGACTGCAGCAAGGTCAGGCGGCTTTTGAAGGGCGTCTTTTTGTCCGTTATCGCCTTTTTATTCCAAAATACCCATTGGCAAGTTACTGACATAACTGAATCCGAGGTGGCGGCCCGCGCTTTATTTTGGTCAGCATTCCACAAAGCCAGATACTTATGCTGCTGGACATAATACAAACAGTTTTAGTATTATAGGTACAAGACGATTGCTTTTTCAAAATAAAACATAGCTTTGCACTGGAGTATCTTCATGTTCCACTGTGTGTTACGCATCTGCCTCTGCTCTTCGGAGCCGTTGCCTGAAGCCACGTTCAAGGCTTTGCAGGCTGATGCTGACTTCAGACACAAGGTAACCTTCAGTGCTGAAGCTCAATCCCTTTCTGCGGAAGATCTGTCCAAAGAAGATATTTTTCTCCTTGATTCCTCGCACCTTGCCTTACTGCCTGACCTCAGAAAAACAGCCAAACCCGCTGCGCGGATTGTGCTCATAAACACCGCAGGGGAAGAAGCCGCCCTGCCAGAATGTGTGGTTTCCCTGCTGGACGATATCTGGCCCTTGTCGGAAAACCCGGCGGTTGTCGCCCTGCGGGTCAACAGCCTGGTACGCGACGCATTGCTGCGCAAAGAGCACGCGCTGTTGCAGCACTGCCTGGAAACCACCATTGATACGACGCCCGACCTGATCTGGTTCAAAGACATCCGGGGCGCGCATCTCAAGGTCAATCAGTCCTTTTGCCGCTTTGTGGGAAAAAGCAAAGAGGATATCGCCGGGCGGGGGCACTACTATATATGGGATATTGAGCCGGACGAATATGCAGAGAGCGAATTTGTTTGCCTTGAGACTGAAGAGGAAGTCATTGCCCGTGGCGTGACCTGCATCTTTGATGAAACGGTGAAAACCAAAATGGGCATGCGGCAATTCAAAACGCGCAAGTCCCCCATATTTGACGAGTACGGGGCCATCATCGGCACGGTGGGCATTGCCTATGACATGACAGATATTACCAAATCGAGCGCCGAGATTGAAATAATCCTGCAAAACCTGCCCTTTGCAGCCATGATTTTGGATGAAGAAAACAGGATTGCCAACGCAAACCAGCAGTTTCTGGATTTTTTCCGCTTCGAGAGCACCAAAGAAATTTTGGGCTGTTTTCGCTCCCACGTCCGCGCCATTGCCATCAAAGACCATCACTTGAAGCAGGTCGGCGACCACCTTGAAATACGCTCGTGGAAAAAGGGCGAAGAAGTCATCCTTGAGTCTTACGAAAAAGAAATCGTAGACATGTTCGAAAACCGCATCGGCATGCTGGTCATTTACAGAGATGTGACGTCGGAGCGTTACTCAAAGCAGCTGCTGGAACGCACTGCCAATACCGACGAACTTACCGGCCTGTACAACAGAAGATATTTTTACAGCCAATTGCCGGAAACCGTTGAAATGGGATCGGCGCTGCTTTTTGTGGATCTGGATGACTTCAAAATAGTTAATGATACGTACGGGCATCGTGCCGGAGACGACGCCTTGAGGCTGACGGCACGTCTTTTGAAAAAACACTTTAGCGATGCCGTCATCTCTCGCATCGGCGGCGACGAATTTGTTCTGTATCTGGCCAAAGCCCCCAGCATAGAACAGGTGGTCAACCGGGCATGTCGCCTGCAAAAAGCCATGAAGTCCATTTTTACAAAAGATACGCCCTGGCACGGGCTGTCCGCCAGCATTGGCGTCGTTGTGGCCAATGCGGCCGACATTGGCCGGGACGAACTGGTGCGGCGCGGCGACATTGCCATGTACGAGGCAAAACGCCGGGGAAAAAACAGGGTGTGCCAGTACCAGCATAAAGCTGATGCGCCGCACGAGGGACCCTCCCCCCCGTTGGGTGTCGCACTGTGCCCCCCCTGCCGCCAACGCGAGGGGCACCGGGCAAAAAAAAGACTGTCCTGATGCGCAGGTAAGCCCATACCGCACAGGTTGCCGCCGGCAGGCCCGCGCGGCTGCGCCCGACATGCCCAATGGCACGATGCGCCGCCCTTTTCGCGGCTGCCAGTGCTGCTACCGCTAATGGTTATGGAATCTTCCATAACCTTTTTCTTTTTTGACCATGCAAAGCCCGGCGCACGGCCCTACGCAGACCGACAAAATGCGCACGACGCAGCCCCCCAACACAACCTCAGCATGCTGCGCTGCGCCCCCACCCCGCCTCTGACACAATACGCGTAACCACCGAAAGCGCCTTACTTTTACTGCCGCCATACGGCATGAGCGATTTCTGCCATCAAAGCTTAAAACATACCAATATAGTATTAATTAAACAATACATAACCAGTTTTATTGACGAATATGATGCAGGCTCAGAATATTTATGCTAGGAGTTAAAAAATACCTTCTTACTATGATATGGGCCTGCAACTTTACTGGTTGCACGTAGTAAGCGAACCGTTTCAAGGCACAATACTCTACTTTCAATTCGGGGTTAACTGTATGAAAAAATTGCTTATTCTTGGTGCTGGCGCTGGTGGAACCATGATTGCCACAAAGATGAGAAAGTTATTGAGCGAAAGAGAATGGGAAATAACCCTCATCGACCGCGATCCTGTCCACCACTATCAGCCCGGCTGGCTGCTGGTTCCTTTTGGAGTCGACACGCCGCAGGGTTGTGTGCGCCCCAAGAAAGACTTTATCAGCCGCGGCGTTAATTTTGTCCTTGACACTATTAACGCGGTTGATCCTATATCCCGCAAGGTAGAATGTCAGAACGGCACCTACACCTATGACTGGATAATCATTGGCACGGGCGCAAGAATCGCTCCCGATGAAGTTCCCGGCCTGCTGGACGACTGGGGCGGCAAAATCCACAACTTCTACACCCCCGACGGCGCGGCCGCCCTGTACGAAAAGATGAAGCGCTTCAAGAAGGGCAGGCTCGTTCTGCACATCTGCGAAACGCCCATCAAATGCCCTGTGGCGCCTCTGGAATTCGTGTACATGGCAGACTGGTACCTGCAGAAAATGGGCGTGCGCCAGAATGTCGAGATCGAGCTTGTCACCCCGCTGACCGGCGCGTTCACCAAGCCTGTGGCCAACAACATCCTTGGCGCGCTTTGCGAACAGAAGGGCATCAAGGTCACGACCAACTGGACCGTGGACAGCGTTGAGGCCGACCGCTCCGTCATCGCGTCCGTCACTGGCGATGAAATCCCCTACGACCTGCTGGTGACCATTCCCCCGAACCTGGGCCAGGAATTCCTCATTGATTCGGAAGTTTCCGACGTGACCGGCTATGTCGACACCGACAAGGAACTGCTGCGCGCCAAGAAGTTCGACAACATGTATGTCGTCGGCGACGCCACCAACGTGCCCGCCTCCAAGGCCGGTTCGGTCGCCCACTTTGAAGTGGACGTCATCGCCCAGAACCTGATGTCCGACATTGAGGGAACCGACAACTACTACCGCTTTGACGGCCACACCAACTGCTTTATCGTCACGGGCTTCGAAAAGGCCTCGCTCATCGACTTCAGCTACGCCGTCGAGCCCCTGCCCGGCATGTTCCCCCTGCCCGGCGTCGGCCCCTTTGAACTGCTGGGCGAAAGCCACATCAACTACTGGGGCAAGCTCATGTTCAAATGGGTGTACTACAACCTCATGCTCAAAGGCCACGAGCTTCCGTTTGAGCCCAACATGTACCTTGCAGGGAAAGATGCCTCCTTGCTGCGCAACAAGTAGGTTGGAGGGGATATGACACCTGAAGATAAAATCCTCGAACGGCTGAACGCCATTGAAGATCGGCTTGCCGACCTTCAGGCGAGCAAGGAAAACAGCAGCATGCTGATGGAGCAGTTGACGCCCATCGGCAACCACGCGTTTCGTCTTATGGTTGAAGAGTTGGAAATCCTCAATGGCCGGGTTACGCTTGACGATATCCTTGACCTGGCCAGAAAGGGGCTGCTGACGGTCCCCAGGCTTACCTGGCTTCTCGACCAGATCGAAAACGCCACTGACCTGTGGCATGTGCTGCATCCCGCTGTGGGGCAGACCTTCCCGCATATCGTTGAAAAGATGGGCGAGTGGGAACAGAAGGGCGTGTTCAAAAAGGCCGCCGCTCTCAAGGATGCCGGCGGCAACCTGCTGGACGGCATGACCCCTGAGGACATCGCCAAAACGGGCGAAGGCCTCGCCTTTGTGACCAGCCTGATGCAGCGTCTTGCCGAGCCCGAACTGCAAAGCAAGATCACGGCCATGCTTGATCTGATGAGCGCCATTGACACGTCAAACGTGAAGCCCGCTGGCATGCTGTCCATGCTGGGCGCGCTGCGCAGCCCCGAAGGCAGGCAGGCCCTGGGCCTGGTGGTGGAAGTGCTGAAAGCTGCCGGCAAATTCTCTGCAGAAGGGAATTCGTCCAAATAGCGCTGTATATATGACAAGGGCGGGCCGCACGACTGAGCCGCATGCCGGGAATCTCCGATTCCGCCACGGCATGGGGCCATTCGCGCGGCCCGCTCTTTTTACATTGCCTGCCTGCAGCCGTTCACTCACTGTAGGCGGCCGCAGCCTGTGGGCACGCCGCGCCTGCGATTATACTGCTGCCTGCGGGCATGCCGCTGCCGCCCTGTCCTGGTGTCGCCACAGGCAAGCCCGCACGCCTTGCCCTTGCCGGGCGTGCCTGCGCATCCCCCCAAAATGCCCGCTGTTGACTATAACGCCCGTATCAAGCAACGTATTTCAGCCAAAGCCAGAACGCTAACCCGTGAGTCTGCGCTGCGGGTTCGGGCAGACCAATCTGGCGCAGGCCCGGCCTCACTGATATGCTCTGGAGCAGCTAACAAATGAAATGCGCTGCCTGCTCTGCAAGGATTTTCCTGAAAAATCCTTGCCAAGAAATGCGCGCAGGCGGGCTTTTGCCTGCCGTAAGAGAGCATTTCAAGTGCTAAATGCCCCAGAGCAATTTCACTTTGAAATTGCTCTGGCGGATGCGGGAACAGACGCCCACCGCGAAGACAGCACCGCTGTTTATCTGCGCGGTTACGCGCCAAAGCGGGCGTCTTGGAAATATTGCTTCAGGCGTTGTGACGCAGGAAACTACGCTTGAAGACAGCATGCGTAACGACACAGCTTGTTCCATACAATCGCTGTCGCCATCCGTAACGATGCTGTCCTGCCCCGTAAGGCGGTTCCCGCCAACGGTTCAGGCAAGCCCTGCGGGCAACGGCTGCCGCGAGAATACGCCTGAAGACAGTAGTTGGTTACACGACCCCTAATTGGAAGAACCGCTGTCGCTATCCGTAAGCCCGCCAGGAGCGGGCAACGGCTGCCGCGAGAATGAATATTCGCAATGCGAAAATGCCCTATAAGACCTCGGGGGTTTTTATGTCGCTGATTCTCGCCATCAACCCCGGATCAACAAGCACCAAGATCGCGCTGTATGATGACGCGTCTCCAGTATTTATGGAGAACATAGCGCATGCCCGTGAAGATCAGGCTCGATACCACGCCATCACCGACCAGTATTTGTTCCGGCTCGAGCCCATACTGGCCGCGCTTGAAAAACACCATACGCCCCTGACCAGTCTGGATGTTGTGGTCGGCCGGGGCGGGCTTTTGCCGCCTCTTGAAGCCGGGGCCTACCTCGTTGACGATAGCATGCTGGACTATCTGCGCCGCGCGCCCAGAGGGGAGCACGCCTCAAACCTTGGGGCCTTTCTTGCCAAGGGCATAGCGGACAAGGTGGGCATCAAGGCGTACATTTATGACCCGGTGACCGTGGACGAAATGGTCCCCGTGGCGCGCATCACCGGGCTTCCGGACATACAGCGCCGCTGCATGGCGCACAACCTCAACATGCGCGCCTGCGCCATCAAATACGCGGAAGAACGCGGTAAAAACTATGCCGACCTGACCCTGATCGTGGGGCATCTGGGCGGCGGTTTTTCCTTCACCCTGCATGACCACGGCAGAATCGTCGATATTGTTTCCGATGACGAAGGGCCGTTTTCGCCGGAGCGCATCGGCGGCGTGCCTGCCTTTGCGCTTATGGAGTATGTTCTTGAATCCGGGCATGACGCCAGGGCTTTCATGCGCCAGTTCCGGGGGCAATCGGGCCTGTTCGCCCATTGCGGCACCACCAACGCCAGAGAAATCGAACAACGCATCGCTCAGGGCGACGTCCAGGCGGCTCTGGTCTATGACGCGATGATCCTCAACATCGCCAAGGCGCTGGCTGGCCTTTCCACAGTCGTGTGCGGCGCTGCCGAAGCCATCATCCTGACGGGCGGCCTGGCCCACTCTGAAATAATTGTAAAACAGGTGACAAGGCGCGTCAGACATATTGCCCCCGTGGTTTGCATGCCGGGCGAAAATGAAATGGAAGCCCTGGCCGCAGGCGCGCTGCGCGTTCTACGCAAGACGGAAGAGGCAAAGCTGTTTCCTGAAGAGGCAGAAGCCGCGCCCTGATATGCCCCGGTGTTTGCGGCGCAATGCAGGGACGCTGACGCTCCATTTTCACGTCAGTACAAGCCATCGCAGGAGTACGTAGGATGGATTATTATAAAAACTGGGAAGAAGTCATAGCAAACGTTTCCGAGTTTCCGCACCCGGAACGGCTGGTGATTGTCTGCGCGGACGATGCCCGCGCTCTTGAAGCCGCCCAGAAAGCAGCCGCTCACGCGACAGTGGCCCCCATTCTTGTGGGCGACAGAACGAAAATCGTACCACTGGCAGAAGCCGCTGGCATGGATCTGGCCCGGGTTCCCGTGCATCACGAACCTGACAACGACAAGGCAGCAGCGCTCGCGGTTTCGCTCATACGTGAAGGCAAGGCCGACTATCTCATGAAGGGGCATATTGAAAGCAGCGTCCTGCTCAAGGCTGTCGTCAACAAGGATCACGGCCTCACGCGCGGCAGGCTGATCAGCCACATCAGCTACATCGAGGCGCCCGGCTACCACAAAATGATCGCCATCACGGACGGCGGCATGGTTGTCTACCCCACCCTGGAGCAGAAAAAAACCATCATGGACCATGCGGTCAACATGCTGCTGACCATGGGCTACAGCAAGCCCAAGGTGGCCGTTCTCGCGGGCATTGAAAAGGTCAATCCCAAGATGAGGGAAACCGTGGAAGCGGCGGCCCTCAAAGAAATGAACCGCAGAGGAGAGATCAGGGATTGCGTGGTGGAAGGCCCCATTTCTGTTGACATCGCCCTTTCCAAAGAAAAAGCCCTGCAAAAGGATTTCGTCAGCGAAGTGGCGGGCGAAGCGGATATTCTGCTTGTGCCGGACCTGTGCTGCGGCAACTGCATAGCAAAAATACTGCTTGAAATGGCCGGGGGCAGAATGGCTGGCGTGGTTGTGGGCGCTGCCGTGCCCATCGTGCTCACGTCACGCTCTTCATCAATGGAAGAAAAATATCTTTCCCTCGTCATCTCCGCCGCGTTCAGCGCCAGAAAAATCAAAAATCTGGAATAAGGTGTCGGGCCAGAGCGATGTCATTTTGCATTGCTTTTTGGGGAATGCTTTGTGGGAGAGGGACCCTTTTGTAAAAGGGTCTCCTCCCCCACGCCCCCACCCCCTAAAACTCTTGTTTTACGTCTGTATAATAGTACAGCGGGTTTCCTCATCTGAAGCGGAGTTCCAGAGGCAGCGCCTCCGGTATCAAGCCGCCGCAAAGCGTCTCTGCTTCAACGCTTGAAAAAGCTCGCCTGACCGCGCCAAATGCCAGAATAACAGCAAAACCTTCTGACTGTTGCGCCAAACCACCCCCTCGGCTTGTGTTTGGCGGCCTTTTGGTGGAAGCTTACAAAGCCGGATCCGACGACACGGCGTCAGACGTCACGGCATCCGAATCATGGCGTCCGACAACACGGCATTCGGGGGCGGCATCCGGCGACTGGCATCAGGCGTCATGCCGCCCGTACAGGCCCCTATCCCGCCACAACGGCATACAGCAACCTCTTCAGGGGCACTGGCACATCCAGACAGTCCCTGCATACTTTTATCGGCTCCGGAGATTTTTCATGCTTACCTTTGACATGACCGCCACCCTCGTGATCCTTACGGGGGCCGTCATCCTGCTTGTCACTGAAGTTGTGCGCAACGATGTGATCGGCATACTTATAGTTCTTGCGCTGACATTCAGCGGCGTGCTCACGGTGCAGGAATCGCTTTCAGGTTTTTCCAGCCCCACGGTTCTTATCATCAGCTGCATGTTTATCGTTGGCAAAGCCATACTGCATACGGGCGTGGCGCAGCGCGTGGGCGATTTTATCATCCGGCGCGGCGGCAGAAACGAAAAACGCCTGCTGGCCATGATTATGGGCGCGTCGGCCTCAGTGGGCGCATTCATGAGCTCCACGGCCACGGCTGCCATCTTTATTCCCATTACCCTTGCCGTGGCGGAAAAAACCCGCATCAACCCCAAACGCCTGCTCATGCCCCTGGCTTTCGCCTCACTTATCAGCGGCATGATGACTCTTGTGGCCACAACCCCCAACATCATCGTCAACGGCATCCTGCGGGAACGCGGCGCGGAGACGCTGGGTTTTTTCAGTTTTACGCCTTTTGGCATAGTGATTCTGGCACTGACCATCGGCTTCATGATGCTGTTCGGCCAGAACATGCTGGCCCCCAAAGGCGCGTCAGCGGAGCTGAAAAAAGGCCTTTCCATTGACGACTTGCTGCGCTACCACGAAATCAACAAGAGCCTGTCTCTTCTGCTCATTCCCGAAGGTTCCGGCCTTGTGGACCGCAGCGTCGCGCGCATGCAGCTCAGCGCGCGCTTCGGCGTGACCCTGCTGGCGGTGGAAAGCGCCGGGCACGGACGCAAACGGATCATCGCTGCCGCAAAACCCGAAATGGTGTTGCAGGCTGGCGACCTGCTCATGCTCATCGGTACCGACGCGCAGTTGCAGGCCTTTATCGAGGAGTTTTCGCTGGAACGGATTTCCGCTTCCGCCTCCAGGCGAAAAAGCTTTTTTCAGGTGGTGGGCCTTGCGGAAGTGATGCTCAACCCCGAATCTTCACTTATCGGCAAGTCGCTGAAAGAAACCCTTTTTCAGACAACGTTTCAAAGCATGGTGCTGGGCATCCGCCGCAAGGGAAAAACCCAGACGGAAGAACTGGCGGACATCCCCCTGAAGTTTGGCGACGTTTTGCTGGTCTGCGGCGCATGGGCGGACATTCTGCATATGGAGCGCAACAAGAGCCAGTACCTGCTGCTCACCCTGCCGCAGGACTACAAAGAGGTTGTTCCCGCGCCGCAAAAGGAAAAAGTCACCCTTGCCATTCTGGGCGTTATGGTTGCGGTCATGGCCTCTGGCCTGCTGCCGCCGGTAACCGCCATCCTTGCCGCCACGGCCGCTCTGGTGCTCGCGCACTGCGCGCCTATGAACTCCATCTACGAGGTGGTGGACTGGCAGACCATTGTGATGCTCGCGGGCATTCTGCCCCTTGTTCTGGCCTTGCAGAAAACAGGGCTGCTGTCGCTGGCTTCTGACGGGTTTATCGGCATTCTTTCAGGCAGCGGGCCTTTCATCATTCTGGCAAGCCTGTTTCTTATCACGGCCATACTGGGTTTCTTTCTTTCCGGCACGGCGGTTGCCGTGCTTATCGCCCCCATGGCGGTTGATATCGGCCTGAAGCTTGGCATCAGCCCGCAGGCATGCGCCATGACCGTGGCCATTGCCAGTTCCGCCGTCTTTGTGTCCCCGCTGGGGTCCGCCGTGCACCTGCTGGTGCGCGACCCCGGCGGGTACGTCGCCAAGGACTACGCCAAGGTCGGCGCCCCCCTGCTTGGCCTCTCCCTGCTGGCAACGCTGGCGCTGTGCTGGTTCATCTATTTGCGGTGATTTGCGGCCTGCCCCGAAGTGCCACAGCCTTTTAAGGCGATGACGATCTGGACTGCTTTGGGGGGGAAGGACCCTTTTGCAAAAGGGTCCTTCCCCCATACCCCCTCCCCCTAAAACCCTTATTGCCGAGTTGAATACCATTACGTGCGTTCTTATCTGAGGCGAATATTTTTGTGATAGAGGCTTCCCGGCAGCACGCCATTTCAGCGTGAACTTGGATTAATCTGCTTCGGCCTCCGGGTGCTGTTTACGGTAACGCTGTACCCTGCATGCAATGCAAAAGGCCTCCTGGCAACAGGAGGCCTTTTGCATTGCAGCCATACGCCCAATGCGCGAAGGATTCGGTTTTGGCCGCGTCCCGTTAGGCGCGCCATGGTTTGGGCAATATCTCGCCCGGCAAAAATACCTGACACAGCAAATACATTTCCCTTGCATGCCATTATCTCCATCTATCTGAATACACACATAAAAAATATTTGATCACTTTTTACTCAAAAAGCAATTGACATTCGATTTCATTTTTGTAGACTCACCTAAACAAATTAGACAAGACTAACTTAGCGGGCAGCCCAACCCGCAAAGGAAAAATCATGCAATTCGATACGCACGGTTCATCTAAGGCAACCCAGACCGACATTAGCAAGTCATCTGCTCTGAATTCGCTCAAACGGCCAGACCCTGAAAAATACTTGGCCAAAGAAGGGGTATCTTCGCTCTCTCACGCCTTTGAGGGTAAAATCGCCATTCATCCTGGCCTGGGCGGCAACACCACATCCGCCGAAGAAATGCAGTCAGCGCTTGACGGCCTGCTGCAAAAACCCCTGCGCGGAAAAACCGTTGCCTACATTCATGTGCCCTTTTGCCAGACTCACTGCCTGTACTGCGGCTTTTACAACAAACCCTACCGTACCGACGAAAGCCGCTACTATGCCGACGCCCTGCTTGCCGAGCTGGCCTTGTGGCGCGACAGCCCTGCTGTGCAAAGCACGCCGGTGCACGCCCTCTACCTTGGCGGCGGCACGCCCACGGCCCTCGAGGCCGAGGATCTGGAGCGGATACTCAAGGCCGCGCGTGAGACCCTGCCCCTGGCCAATGACTGCGAAGTGACCGTTGAGGGCCGGTTGACCAACTTTGACGCCCGCAAGATGGAAGCCTGCTTTGCGGGCGGAGCCAACCGCTTTTCCCTTGGCGTGCAGAGCTTCAACACCAGCATCCGGCGCTCCATGGGGCGCATTGGCGCAGGAGAAGACATGGCCCGTGGGCTTGAGCAGCTCATGAGCTACGACCAGTCCGCCGTTATTGTGGACCTTATCTACGGTTTTCCCAGACAGACCATGCAGCACTGGCTTGAAGACATAGCCATGGCCCAGTCGCTCAATCTTGACGGGGCCGACTGCTACCAGCTCAACGTGTACGGCCAGACCCCCCTGGGCAAGGCCATCAAGGATGGCAGCATTCCTCCCGCTGCGGCCATCCCGGAACAGTCAGCCATGTTTGCCGCCTCGGTGGAAGCCATGACAGCGGCCCGTTACCGCCGCCTTTCCATCAGCCATTGGGCGCGCACCTCCAGAGAACGCAACCTGTATAACCTCTATGTCAAAGGCTCCGCCAACTGTCTGGCCTTCGGCCCTGGCGGCGGCGGCAACTTTGCCGGCAACTTCTACATCAACACCCCGGACTACGCATCATGGCTGCAGCAGGTGGCCGAGGGGCGCAAACCCCTGGGCATGCTGCAAACGCCGCCAGACCATTACTTTCTGTTCAGGGCCGTGGCCGAGGATATGGAGCAGGGCTGTCTGAACCTGTCCGCCCTTGAAGGCCGCTTTGCCCTGCCCCTTGATGCGATCTGGTCTCCCCTGCTGGCCCAGTGGCAGCGCGCGGGTCTGGTCATGCAGGATGGGGGGCGCGTCACGCTGACTCTGGCCGGGCAGTTCTGGCAGGTGAATCTTTCACAACTGTTGCTCAACTATCTCAAACTCGTACTGGAGGAAAACGATGATCTTGCTGCGTAATCTGCGCAGGCATGCTCTACCCCTGGGTCTGGCAGGGGTACTGTTCTGGAGCGCTCCTGCCCATGCCGAACCTCTTCAGACCGATACCGTCAAGGTATCAGCATCACGCGTTGAAAAAGAGCTGCTGGATGTGCCTATGGCCGTAAGCGTGGTGACTGAAGAGCAAATCAAGCTCTCCCCGGCAGCCACAGTGGGCGGAATTCTGCAGGACATTCCCGGCGTGCAGGTTGTCAATTCGGGGGCGCAGGGCTTGAAGCGCATCGCCATACGCGGCGAGAGTCCCAACCGCGTGCTCATCCTCATCGACGGCCAAAAGATCGCTGAAAACAAGTCCATGGATGGCTCGGCCCTGCTTGTGGACCCTGCCATGATTGAAAGAATTGAAGTCATCAAGGGCCCGGCCTCGGTGCTGTACGGCTCTGAAGCAATGGGCGGCGTCATCAACATCATCACCAAGAAGGGCGGCACAAAACCCATTCAGGGGCAGATCACCACAAGCTACAACGGCGCCACGCGCGGCTTCGACGAAAGCCTCTCGCTCTTTGGCGGCTATGAAGGCCTGAAGTACAGGGTCACAGGGGCCAACACCTACCAGCACAACCTGTCCACCCCTGACGGCGAGGCCCAGCACTCCAAGTTCAAGCAGCAGTCCGGGTCCGCATTTCTGAGCTATGACTTCACCCCCCACCTCACAGTGGGCGGCCTGTACGAGCAATTTTACAGCGAAATTCTCGCCGGCGACACAAGCACGCCCAACTTTTTCGTGGATATGTCTCCTTGGGAGCGCAAAAAGGCCGCCGTATTCGCCGAAATCAAGGACATAGCCTCCTTTCTGCCGCGCCTGCGCATGGATGCCTTCTGGCAGCACAACCGGAAAAAAATGCTCAACCATGTAGAGTCGGCAAGCGGCGCCATATCCGTTCTTATGGACAACTACGCCAACAACAAGAACGAACAGTGGGGCGCAAGCCTCCAGTCCGACTGGGCCATTGGCGAAAACAACTACCTTATCACGGGCTATGAGTTCAACAGGGACGGTCTGGACGCCAAAACCGACACAGACATGACCATGAACATGAGCCCCATGATGAAAACCCTGACCAACAGCCACTACAAGTACAAGGGCTACATGGACACCCACGCCCTATACGCGCTGATGGAAAGCAAACTACCCTGGGACTTCACGCTGTCCTACGGGGTGCGTCAGACCTGGGTGAGTTCTCACATGGGCACGGCCGAGGGCTGGCAACGCAAAAAGACTTCCATGTCCCCCAATGCCACCATCGGCCCTATCAATGCTGGTTCCCCCGGTGACACATGGGAGTCGCAGCCGGTGTTCAACGTCTCACTCATGTGGCAGGGCATTCAGGATCTGACCCTGCGCGCGGGTTTTTCGCAGGGATTCCGCGTGCCCAACCTGCAGGAAAAATACGTCCTCTCCAGCATGGGCGGCGGCACGGTATATCCCAACCAGGACCTCAAGCCTGAAAGGTCCAACACCTGGGAACTGGGCGCGCGCTACTACGCGCACGGCCTCAGCCTTGACGTTACGGGCTTCTATACCGTGGCTGACGATTACATTTCTTCAATGCAGACCGGAACCAACCTGTACCACTACCAGAACGTCAGCAAGGCCAAGACCCACGGCGTGGAGTTCAGCGCGGGCTACGACCTGCCTTTCGGGTTTACTCCCTACATCGATGTTACCTGGATGAAGCGCGAGTTCAACAACGACAAGTACAAGACCTGGAAAACCGGCACGCCCGAATGGACAGGACGTACCGGCGTGCGCGCGCTCTACCCCGTCAATGACAACCTCGACATCATTGGCGACGCCTACATCCGCTTTGCCAGCAAAACCGAGCAGGAGACCGGCACAGTTACACGCACCATATATTCCAATGACGCATGGACCACGGCCAACGCCATGCTCGGCGTAAAGTTCGGCTCTGAAAAGCAGTACTCCGTTATCGGAGAAGTGCTTAACATTTTTAATGAAAAATATGCGCTCGATACGGGCAATGCCATCTACGAACCCGGGGTGCATGCCAACATCAAGGTCAGCGTAGAGTTTTAATAATCAGGTCCGTCTCTTTTGACATTGAATTTCATTTTTGATTGAGATAAGAGACGGGCCAGGAGATACATCATGAAGTCCACGGTCAACCGCTACTGGAATGCCCATGAGCTGGTGGTCATCGGAGTATTTTCGGCAGCCGCCAAGATTTCCACCCTGCTGGTGGCCCTGGCTGGAGGAGGCATGAATCCCGTGTCCCTCCTGCTGAAAAACCTCGTCTTCACCACCCTGCTGATAGTCATGCTCTACAAGGTGCGCAAACCCGGCACCCTGCTGCTTTTCGTGCTTATCAACATGCTGGTGAGCGCGTTGCTGCTCGGCGCAAGCCTCACGCTGCTTCCGGCCATGCTTCTGGCGGCCCTGATTGCGGAAACGGCGGCGGCCCTGACGGGCGGGCTTTCACGGCCCTGGGGGCCTCTGGTGGCTGTGGCCGTATTCGACCTCTTGTTCCGCATCTGTTCCCTGGGCGTTTCCTGGCTGGTCATGCGTGAAAACCCCGCCATGCTCGTGGCAGCCGTGCCCATTGTGGGTCTGGGCTACGTGGGCGCTCTTATCGGCCTTTTTACCGGCGTAAAAGCCGTCAGGGAGCTGCGCCATGCAGGCATCGTACGCCAGTAACCGTCCCTTGCCGCAAGGCTGGCTATATGAGGCCGACGTGCGGGCAAAAATCGGAGTGAGCGTTCTTGCCTCGGTGGGAACCCTGGTCATCTCCAACCTTGAGGGGCAACTGCTGCTGGCCGGGGCCTCGCTGTGCTATGCCCTGTGCATGCGCAGACCCCTGGCCCTGCTCGCCGCCTACGCCGTTATGGCTGTCATGATCTGCCTGGCCATGGGCTGCGTATGGATTATGGGCAAGTTCTCTCCCCGGCTCATGGGCAGCATGAACTTCATATCACTGACCATTCCCTTTCTGCGAATGCTGACCATGCTGCATGTGGTGCTGCCCCTGGCGCTTTCCAGCCGGGTGCAAAACCTGCTGGACGCCCTGCGGGGGCTCAAGCTGCCCTTCTGCATCTATTTGCCCGCTGCCGTCATCATCCGCTTCATCCCCACCTTTATCAACGACGTGAAGCAGGTGACGGAATCCCTCAAGATGCGCGGCTACCGGCTGAACCCGTGGACAATGACCCGCCATCCCGCGCTCAGCATGCGCCTGTTGCTCACGCCGCTGCTTTTCCGCTCGTTGCGCACGTCTGAGGATCTGGGCGTTGCCGCAGAACTCAAGGGGCTTGGCATGGGCGAAAAACTCACGCCCTATCGCAAAAGGGCCTGGACCAGTCGCGACAGCCTGCTGCTGGCCGCCGCCCTGCTTGTGGTGACCGTCGCCATTGCCTGCCAGTACACGTTGGCCAGTCCCACCACAGGAGGCATGCGCTGATGCTGCGCTTTGAAGATGTCAGCTATACCTATCCTTTTCAGGAACGACCGGCGGTGAGCCATATCTCGCTGCACGTCAAACCCGGCGAAGTGGTGCTCTGCACCGGGGCGAGCGGCTGCGGCAAATCAACGCTCATTCGTCTGGCCAACGGCCTGTGCCCCCTGCACTTTGCGGGCAGGCTCCAAGGCCGGGTGCTGGTCAACGGCGTTTCCACCCTGGAGCAGGATCTGCCCCACCTCGCGCGGCAGGCAGGCACGCTTTTTCAGGACCCGGAGCAGCAGTTCTTTGCCCTCAACGTGGAGGACGAACTGGCCTTCGCCCTGGAATGGCAGGGCATGCCCGAGGAACAGATGCACGAAACCGTGAAGCGCTCGGTGCGTGAATTCGGCCTGCATCCGTTGCTGGGCGCGTCCATTCATGAACTTTCTGAAGGCCAGAAGCAGAAGGTGGGGCTGGCCACCCTGTGGACGCAAACGCCCCAGGCGCTGATTCTGGACGAACCCACCGCCAACCTGGACCCGGAATCCACCGTGGAACTGGCCCTGCAGCTCGGGCAGCTCAAGGCGCAGGGCATGGCCATCCTTGTGGTGGACCACCGCCTGTACTGGCTGGCCGACGTGGCCGACAGGGTCATTGTCATGCAGGACGGGCACATCCGGGAGCAGGGGGAATTTTCCCTCCTGCACGATGCGGAACTGCGCGCCCGCTACGGCCTGCGCGAAGCCAGCGTTCCCGACGTGCGCCACACCCTGCCCTCCTGTTCCGCCGCCGGGCAGCACCCGGTGGAGGCGCATAATCTGACCTATGCCCACACCGGGCAGGAGCCGCTGTACCGCAACGCCCGTTTTGGGCTGCCTTCCGGCATCACGGCGCTCATCGGCCCCAACGGCACGGGCAAGACAACGCTGGCGCGCGTGCTGGCCGGGCTGAACCAGCCCCAGGCCGGAGAAATCACCATGGACGGCCTCCCTCTGAACCCGCGCCAGCGTTTGTCTGACACTGGCATTGTGCTGCAGAACGCCGACCACCAGTTGCATATGCGCACGGCCCTGGCCGAGGTGCAGACCTGCCTTGACCTCGCAGGACAAAAGGGCGGCAACGCCGCCATGGAGCTGCTGGAGGCCTTTGGTCTGGAATCCCTTGCCAGCCGCCATCCCCAGTCCCTTTCCGGCGGCGAAAAGCAGCGCCTTGTCATTGCCTGCGCACTGGCAAAAAAACCGCGTCTGCTCATTCTGGACGAACCCACAAGCGGTCTGGACGGGCAGAATATGTCGCGGCTGGCGCAGGCGCTGGAAACCCAGACGCAGGACGGGCGCTGCATCCTGCTTATTACGCATGACCTTGAATTACTGGCCCGTATGGGCCGACATGCCCTGCGGCTGCCCCTGCCGCCGGAATTACGCGCAACCGGCGAACGAGGGGCCCGCACCGACACACAGGAAGCCGTCACCACGGCCGCATAAAGGAGAATTTCAGCATGAGTACTTGCACTACAGACGTTGCCGGGGCCGAAAGCCTGCGTCAGCAGGTGGAAACACTGCTGGCCGAACAGAAAATGGTCATGCTTGATACCATTGCCCGCCACTGCTCCGTCAGTGAACTGACCGCCGCCCGCGCCCTGCCCGGACACATGAGGGCATTTGCCCCTGGCTCGGCCTTTGACGACGTGTGGCAGGGGCTGACCCAGTGGCCCGGCGCGACCTTCATCATGCGGCACGCACGCAGCGTTGTGGAAATCAAGGGGCGCATCCCCGGCGGCAAGCACGCTGGCGGCTACTTCAATCTTGAGCACGGCCTTCCTCTGGGCGGTCATATCTGCAGCGACGAAGCGGCCCACATCTGTTTTCTCTCCCTGCCCTTCATGGGTCTTGAAAGCCACAGCGTGCAGTTCATTGATGCGGCCGGGGCCGTATTGTTCGCCATCTATGTGGGCCGTGAGAAGAAAGCGCTTATTCCTGAAGCCCGCGACGGTTTTTTTGCCCTGCGCGGCGCTTTCGGCAAGGAGGACATATAATGAAAAGTCTTGTGGTGTATTCTTCGCGTACCGGCAATACCCGTAAAATAGCCGAGGCCGTGGCCGAAGCCCTGCCCGGCTGCCATCTGCACTCTGTGGAGGAAGCGCCGCAGCCCGAGGGATACGACCTTGTGGCCGTGGGCTACTGGGTAGACAAGGGCATGCCCGATGATGCGGCCAAAAAATATATGGAGCGGATCAAAAACAGCACGGTGGCCCTGTTCGGCACGCTGGGCGCGTGGCCGGATTCGGAACACGCCGCCCAGTGCAAGGTGCAGGGCGAGGCTTTGCTGACTGATCCCGCGCAGGGCAATACCGTGCTTGGGACATTTCTTTGCCAGGGCCGCGTAGACCCCGCCGTGGTGGCCATGATGCAGAAAATGGCCAACAACGGCCACCCAATGACTGAAGAACGCCGCGCCCGCCTTGAAGAAGCAGCCAAACATCCCGACGCGGAAGACTGCCGCAAAGCGCGTGAAACTTTTGCGGATTTTGCCCGCACACTTGACTCCAAGCCTGGCGCTGAACCCGCCCGGAATAACGCATAAGGATACCAGCCATGAATTTGGCCGCCATTTACAATGCCATTGGCCCTGCGGGCTGCGCCCTTGTGGTTGTGGGCTGCGCCGGCGTGTACATCGCCTTTCGCACCTATTTTTATCTCGCTCTGGTCTGGCGAAACTTCCAGCACGGCTTTCTTGACCTGGAAAGTACGGGCGAAAGCCGCTGCCTGCGCAACAACAACAGCGACAACCCGCTGATCGCCATCGTGCGTGACGTGGTCAAGACCCACAGCGGGCATTCACAGGATATCAGGGCCGAAGTGGCCTACCTGTTCCACCGCAATTTCGAGCAGACCACCAAGAGCCTGTGCTGGCTGCGCCTTGTGGCCATGATCTCTCCCCTGATGGGCCTTCTGGGCACGGTGCTTGGCATGGTGCGCGTGTTTCAGGCCATTGCCGACACCGCCAGCCCCGACCCTGCCCAACTGGCGGCAGGCATCTGGGAGGTGCTCATCACAACGGCCATGGGCCTGAGCGTGGCCATTCCCATGCTGATCGCCTATTACTTTCTGCTGCTCAAGTTCAAGGGCTTTCATATTGAAGCCGTGGAACACAGCTACCGCGCCCTTGAACTTTGCCAGGGGTCGGCCCGGCATGCCCACGCCGCCGTGCCCGGCGTGCCCGGCGCGTCTGTCGTGCCCGGCGTGAAGCGCGTTGTGGCCAACGCCCCGGCCTCATGCCCTGTCAGTCCGGAACCGGAATCCGCATAAGGAGATCCCATGTTCGATCTGGACGAAGAAGTCAGCATTGATCTCACGCCGCTTGTGGACGTTATCATCGTACTGCTTTTTTTCTTTATTCTCACGGCCTCGTTCAGCAAACCCATACTGGAGATTGTGCTGCCCAAGGCCGAAAACCCGGATCCCGGCTCAACCCGTACCCCGGAGATGGTCATTTCCATCAAGCAGGACGGCACCATTCACCACGCTGGCCAGCAGATCAGCAAGGAAGCCCTGCCCGCCCTGCTGGAAACGATGCCCGACGCCCTGCTGAACCTGCATGTGGACGAAAAGGCGCCCTTCAACGCCTTCGTCGGCGTGGTGGATCTGGCCAAGACCAAGAGAGGAGGCCGCTTTGTCATCAGCACCCAAGCGACATTGGCGTCCAAGCCATTATGACGCGGTTGCACAGACGCGCAGCCGCAATTACGCCCTGTGCATAACATCCGGCATCGTTGTGTTGGCTGTGCTGCTCATGTCTTTGTCAAAGCAACCCCAGCGCATGCTGCTTCCCGCTGCAGCGGCGGGGCCAGTGCCCCTGGCCATGCGGATAGAGTTCGTGCCGCCAGCTGCTGAAGTGGAGCAAAAGCCGGTCGATCGTCGCCTCATGGCCGACGACTCGCCCTTTAGCGCCGCCCTGCCGCCGCAGACCGAACCGGAACAGCCCAAAGAAGAGCCCAAGCCGGAAGAAACGCCCAAGGTAGTGGAGCAAAAACCCAAGGTCCAGCCCCCGACGCCAAAGCCTGCTCCGCGCAAGGCCGCAGAACAAAAGGCGCTGCCTTTAAAGCAGGAGAACGCCGTTCCCGGCCCGCGCAACCAGGCGGGGCACCCCCAGGGCAGCCCGGATGGCGGCATTGCAGGCGGCGTACCCGGCGGCGTGCCTGGCGGCAGGGCCGGAGGCGTGGATGGGGGTGTTGCGGGCGGCGTGCCCGCCTCCACAAAGAACATGGCCCTGAGCAGGATACTCAACGCTGTGGAAAAACATAAAAACTACCCCAAGCACGCGCGCCGCAGCGGTGCGGAGGGGCTGGTGATCCTCCTTGTCAGCGTAAACGACCAGGGGTGCGTCACGGCCAGCACGCTGGACAAGCACTGCGGTCAGGCGGTGCTGGACACGGCCACCAAGGAGCTGGGGGAAAAACTGGTAGGGCTGAATACCGGCGTTCAGGGCGCGTCTTTCAGCGTGCGCGTGCCGGTGGAATACAAGCTGAAATAGGGCGGCTACATGAGGCGCGTGCTCTGGCTGCCGCATGGGCAGCGCTTGCACGGCAAGCGCAGGCGCTGGATCTCGCCCTGTTGCACGCCGAAACCGGCGTGCCGTGCCCTTTTGCGCAGAGACAGTCTCAAAGGCAATCTGCCCTCGCTGAGCGCCATTCTGAACATGACCGGCTTGCCTGCGCGTGAAGCAGACGTGAAATGAAAAACGGCCCCTGTGGATCAGACGCCGTGTGAGGCCGCACGCATTGAAGCGCCGCATGTGCCGCTTCAAACGCCGCAGGCGCGCCATATGGGTAGCCGCAAGCCATATACCGGATGGGCAAATCAGGCCTCACATCTTGCAACGCGGCTTACCCGCAGGGTAATCCGTGCGCATGGCCGCTCGCAGTAAGGGCAACCGGGGCTGGCTATTTGGTCAGCGATGAACGCCGCAAAACACCGCCACTTTCCGCCGCACGCATACGGCGGCGCACACGCCTGCCAGTCATTGCGGCCATGGCCGCGCAAAGACGGCCTGCCCGCGCCTCAGCCTTCGTCCACAAAGTCGCGGCGGTTCACAATTGCAGGAGGCGTTTCGTCGCCCTTCGGCAATCTGTGTTTTTTGGCCGCGTGCGCGTCGCGCAAAACAATGCTTTTTTCCAGCCAGCCCTCCCACTGGGGCATGGTGTGGCGCATGTACAGCACAAAAAGCCGCCAACGCATCATGACGTCGTCGGGCAGGATGTGCTCGAGCTTACAGGCCGTGTCAGCCGCCGTTTCTTCCGGCAGTTGCAGCACCGTGGAAAAGAATTCCCGCAAAACCATATTGCGATGGGCCAGGCGTTGCCCCGCCTGAAGGCCCTTTTGCGTCAGATTCACCAGGCTGTAGGGTTCATAGCTGATATAGCCGCGCTTGGCCAAGGATCGCAGGGCGTTTGTCACCGAAGGACGGGCGACCTTGGCCGCCTCGGCGATATCACTGGGGCGACACGCGCCTGTGGCGAATTCCTGTTTGAATATGATGGCCAGATAGTTTTCCAGGGCAGGAGAAAGGTCTTTTTCATCCTGAACCATTGAACCAGTTCCTTGCATTTTCAGCTCCATATGTGGACCGGGTGGCGTGCACCACAAATATCAGAGAACACGTATGCCACCAAACCATTTTTTCTGCATATAGATTTGCAGCGTCCAGAGGGAAGAAACCAACCCGCCGCACGCCATGCCAACATACGCCCCAACGGCTCCGAACTCCAGCCAGTGGGCAAGACCATACGCCAGCGGCACGGACACTCCCCAGGTAGTGTAGCAGCTTACACGGCAGGTAAAGCGTGTGGCGCCCGCGCCCGCCAGCACTGCGCTCAACATCTGGCTCAAGCCCTGTAAGGGCAGCCCCAGGCAGGATATCCACAAAAATATCTTGGCTAGCTCAACCGTGCCGGGGTCCTGGGTAAAAAGCATGACAACGGGTTGACAGAAGAGGCACAGCCCCAGACCAGCCGCAGCCAGGGCCAAGGCCACCCACAGGCCATAACGCATGCCAAGGGCGTATCCCTCACGACCCATGCCAGCGCCCAGCAGATGCCCGCCAAGGATGGTCAGGGTCATGCCAAGTCCTGCCAGGGGGAACAGCAAAAAGCCCAGAACGCGCATACCAAGAGTCATGGCGGCGATGGAGTCCACAGCGTGCAGAGGCAGGCTGGAAACGCAGGCAAGGATGGCGATGCTGCCCGCATGCCCCGCCAGATTGCCAAGAGCCGCCGGAGCGCCCACGCGCCACAGCCGGGGCATGGCGAGCCTGTTCCAGCGCCAGGCCGCAAATGAAGACGCCCGCAAGATGCCCACGCGCATGGCCAGGATGATATTGCAGACAAAGCCCGCCAGGGACGAGGCAAAGGTCGTCCAGGCCACGGCGGAGTAGCCAAGCTGCGGGAAGCCCCACCAGCCAAGCCCCAGTCCCACGCTGCTGACAAATTTGATGGCCGTCACAAGGCACAGCGTGGCTGTGGGCAGCCAGACCATCTTGTGCGCGCGAAAAACGGAGTTCAGCATGACAAGGCTGTAATAAAAGGGCAGCTGCGCCGCATAGGCAAAGGCAAAGGTGCGCACCATGGGTGCTATGGCCTGCGGCACCATATCCGTCATGGGCAGTGCCAGAAGCACGGCAAGCCCCAGCAGTGCAATGACGGAGCCAGCACTAAAGGAAAGACAGACGATCAGGCCGGAATACCGGCGGGCGCGCAGGGTTTTGCCCGCGCCAAGGGACTGGCTGACCATGGCCAGACAGCCGCTGCCCACCACAGCCGTCAGCAGCATCAGAAAGGTGAGAATCTGCGAGGTAAAGCCCAGGGCGGCCAGAACGCCCTCGTTGAGCTGACCAGCCACCCACAGGTCGATCATGGACATGGCCATGTAGCAAAACATCAGACCCATCTGCGGGATGGTGAGAAGCGCTACTTCGCGAACGGAAACGGCCTTGGTTTCGGGCATGCGGCATAGTGCCGCACAGAATTCTCAATGTCAAATAAAGTTAGTCTAAAATAATTTATTTTTTACGGTAATTTTAGCCAATAAAACTTTATACTTCCGCTGTCAGTAGCCGCCTCGCCAACCCAGTAGGCGCTCTGCCCAGTCCAGAGGCGGCGCCGGCCAGTTCCACACCCGCGTATGCCCTCAGGAGCGGCCCGCGCGCGTACGCACCGAGGCGGAATATCAGGATGGTCCATGCCCAGCGTTTATGCGCGTCCCGCGCGCGCACGCTCCGGGTGGTCGTCATCAGAAAAAAACCTCTTCCCTATCCGCCCCGCATGCCAGCGCACAGGGATTTCCCGCCCCCCTGGCGTGTAACGAGGAGCCGAGCGCCCCGTGTGCAGCGCGTTGGCAGCCGCTAAAAGTCCCCCACGTGCGGCCCCCTTTATGAAGTACTGCGCGCAAGCATTGATCAGCCTGCGCCACAAGCTGCCTTGCAGGCGGATCATGCCCCACGGACGGCGTCCGGCATCAGGCGGCATCCCTGCGCACACGGCCTTTTACCGCAGGGCGGCCTTTACGGCGCGGTTCGTCATGACCGCGTTTCGTAAAAAATATCCCGTCAGTTCATAAATACGCCCACACGGCACAACGACAACAAATACACAATTATTATATCATGTTAAACAGATTAAAACATTCTGGCGCCACACTAAAATCTCATAAAGGTTTTAGGGGGTGGGGGCGTGGGAGAGGGACCTTTTGCAAAAGGGTCCCTCCCCCACAAATATTTCAGCGTGATAGCGCGCTAGAAACAGCCTCGGCATGTCGTTGTCCGCGCGCAATGCTGCCAGCCGCAACGGCAAACAGAGAAGCATTGCCTGTCATTGCCAATAGTTTACGGCACGATGTTTTTCGGTAATACTTCCTGTAGACATACCGTCAGCACAGGCGTGCGCGTCTGCTTTTCGCGTGCTCTTGCAGACAACTTGCGCGGCAGAGCCGCACCACAAATCATCCTGCCGCCGCTTGCCTGGTGAGAAATCGCGCGTTCCGACACCTTCGCGTCACCCTGGCATCCCATACTGATGCTCCGTAACCTTCCCGTGCTGGCCCATTCTGCACTCCCTGCGGCCCCAACCCGGAAAACGAGGTCTGTATGCAAAAACCGTATATCCATACCCATAGCAAGTGGTTCGCCAAGGATGTGTCGGACGTTGCCAAAGTGCTGCTGACGGACCTACGGCAAGGCATCACCCAGGAACAGGCCGCCGAGCGGCTTGAGGAGTTCGGCCCCAACTCCCTGCCCACAAAAAAGAAGCAGAGCCGGATCATCGCTTTTCTTCGTCATTTTCACGACATCCTCATTTACATACTCTTTGTGGCAGCCTTTGTGACGCTGGTTCTGGGCCACTACGCGGACACCATTGTCATAGTGCTGGTGGCCATTGTGAACGCCTTTATCGGATTTTCGCAGGAGTTCAAGGCTGAAAAAGCCCTTGAAGACATCAGGAACCTGCTGTCGCTCAAGGCCTCAGTCATACGGGGCGGCACGCGGATGGAGGCGGATTCGACAGAGCTCACCCTTGGCGATCTTGTTCTGCTGAAGCCCGGCAACAAAATCCCCGCCGACCTGCGCCTTGTGACGGCTGACAACCTGCGCATCGAAGAATCCGCCCTTACCGGTGAATCCGTACCTTCAGAAAAGAGCACAGAGCCCCTTGATCCCGAAACCACGCTTGGCGACAGGGTAAACATGGCCTTCAGCGGCACATCCGTAAGCGCTGGCTCTGGTTCGGGCATTGTGGTGGCCGTGGGGCAGGAGACGGAGCTTGGGCGTATCAGCCAACTGCTTGAAGAAACGCAAAACATATCCACGCCCCTCATCCGCCAGATGGCGCAGCTTGGCAAAACCGTCGCCCTGTTCATTCTTGGCGTGTCGCTGCTGATTTTTCTGTTTGGCCGTTTTTTTCGCAACTATGACGCGGGCGAACTGCTGCTCGCCACCATCGGGCTTGCCATTGCGGCCATTCCTGAAGGGCTTCCCGCCATTCTTTCCATCATTCTTGCCGTCGGCGTGCAGCACATGGCGCAGCGCAAGGCCATTGTACGCACCCTGCCCTCTGTGGAAACCCTCGGATCGGTTTCTGTAATCTGCTCTGACAAGACGGGCACGCTCACCAAGAACGAAATGACCGTCAAAAGCCTTGTGCTGGCAGAAGAGCGGTACGAGGTGGAGGGGACGGGCTACACGCCTGAAGGCTTCATAGCCCAGAACGACATGCCCGTGGACGCGGCTGCAGCGCCTCGCCTGGCAGAGATGCTCCGCTGTTTTGCCATATGCAACGACTCAGTGCTCACGCAAAACGCGGCGGGCGCATGGGGCATCCAGGGCGAGCCCACAGAAGGCGCGTTGCAGACCCTTTTTAAAAAATCCGGCCTTCCGGACGTGGAAAAAAGCAGAATAGCCACCCTGCCCTTTGATTCGCAGTACAAGTATATGGCAACCCTTATTGAAGACGGCGGGCAAACCCTGCTGCTGGTCAAAGGCGCGCCAGACCGCCTGCTGGACATGTCTGCCACGCAGAGAAGCGACGCAGGCGACATGCCCCTTGATGCCGCCTTGTGGGCGCGTGCAATGGCGGAAACGGCAGGCAAAGGGCAACGGCTGCTGGGCGCGGCGGTAAAAACCATGCCCGCGCACACCACGTCCATTACCCACAAGGATGTTCAGGAAGGTCTTGTTTTTCTTGGCTTTGCAGGCATTGTCGATCCGCCGCGCCAGGAGGCGCTTGAAGCGGTGCGCGCCTGCAAAGACGCGGGAATCACCGTAAAAATGATTACAGGCGACCATGTGGACACTGCCAGGGCCATCGGCCTTGAGCTTGGCATCGGTGACGGCTCCATGGCCATTTCCGGGCAAAAACTGGATGAAATGACGGATCAGCAGATCCAGTGCGCTGTGAAGCGGTGCGACATCTTTGCCAGAACAAGCCCCGAACACAAGCTCAAGCTCGTCAAGGCCCTGCAGGCCAACGGCGCGGTGTCGGCCATGACGGGCGACGGCGTCAACGACGCGCCGGCGCTCAAGGCGGCAGATGTGGGCATAGCCATGGGCATAAAGGGAACCGAGGTCACCAAGGACGCGGCGGAAATCGTGCTCACGGACGACAATTTCAGCACCATTGTGGCTGCTGTGGAAGAAGGGCGCAGGGTCTACGACAACCTGCGCAAAACCATTCTCTTCATCCTGCCGACCAACGGTGCAGAAAGCTTTCTCATCATGGCCAGCATCCTGTTTGGCACGACCCTGCCGCTGACGCCGGTACAGATTCTCTGGGTAAACATGGTCACTTCGGTGACGGTGTCCCTTGCTCTGGCCTTTGAGCCCAAAGAAGACAGGGTTATGCGCCGCCCGCCGCGACCCGCCGGAGAAAAAATCCTCGATGCCTATTTCATCTGGCGCATAGCATTCGTATCCGTGCTCATCGGCGGCATGACCCTGATCATGAGCATCAGCATGACGCGTATGGGATATGATGAAGACATTGTGCGCACCATGACCGTGCAGAGCATTGTCGTGTGCCAGCTTTTCCATCTGTTCAACAGCCGCAGCATCCGGGGATCCGCCTTCAGGATGCACCCCTTTTCCAACCGGGCGGTTCTGGTGGTCAGCGCCCTGCTTGTGGTCCTTCAGCTTTCGGTAACCTACATACCCTTTATGAACGGTGTATTCGGCACTGTGCCCCTGCCCTTGCGGTACTGGCCCATGCCCTTGCTGCTCGGCATGGCGGTATTTCTGGTGGTGGAAGGTGAAAAGGCCTTTATGCGCAACATGGATGCGCGGCGTTCAAAGTCCGGGGCCGGGGCCGAGGCTGGCGGCAAAGACCCCTGCGATATATGAGACGCTGCGCGAAGGCTGGCAATGCGCCAGGCTTCGCGCCAGATGTACTGTCACGTTGAAAATGCTCTGTGGCGGGGACCCTTTTGCAGAAGGGTCCCCGCCACCCCCCATCCCTAAATCTTTATTGTGTTTTGGCATAGTACGGGCCTTCTGATCAGAAACGGGGATTTCAGAGGCAGCGAGCGCCTGTTCACACTCCAGCCAGCGCGCCTGTAAAAAAAGCCAGCCCGGCCTTTGCTGCGGCTTGAGGCATCATGAAGACGGCTTACCTAAAAAGCCCGCCCGCAATAGCTGCGGGCGGGCTTGAAGCACGTTTATGGGAAGGGCCGTCAGCGCGGGGTCGTCTGCCACTCTGGCCCAAGCAGCTGGTCCAGCAGACGCCCAAGTCCTTTCCTCAAGCTTTCCCGCTCTTTTTTACCGTATTTTTTGCCACGGGCCAGACTTACAAACAGGGCCGAACCCGTGAGCAGCACGTACGCAATATCAGCCCGTGTCGCCACATCCGCTCCACGCAGCCTTTCTCGCAGCGCCTTACGCTTTTTGTCGAAAAATCCAGAAATAATATCCGTAACTTCAGGGTTCAGCGCGGAAAAAAGAATGATGCGAAACTCGTCCACCCAGGTGCTGTTTCCGCGCTCTCCTCCAAGCACTATGCTGTCCAGTGCCCTGTCCAGAGAGCCCTTCACACTTGATCCCGGCGTTTTGGCGAGTTCGTTCAACGATTCCACCACTGCCGCGAAGAGCTTTTTTTTGGAACCGAAATACCTGTTAATAAGCGTGACGTTGACCCCTGCTTTGGCCGCAATTTCTCGTGTGCCCACGCTTTCATAATGGGCTTTGGCAAAAAGATCACGTGCGGCCAGCAATATACGCTGCCGGGTCTGCGCCGCATTGCGGCCCTGCTTGCCCTGCTCTGTCGCTGGATGCGCCTGATCCGCAAATCTGACAGCGGAAGGGGGGCTGCCGTCATTTTTGACTGTATTGCTCATGGCATTCTCATATGTTGCCAGGACGCCCGCGAGGGACACATACCGTCACAGTCGTGCCTGTTTAACTTCGGAACACATATGCAAAAACGCGCCCCCAACAAACCGCGGGCGCGCTTTTGCATGACATCCGGATTTGAAAGAAATTATTTTTCCGGCCCACAGCCGCCCCGGCAGAGATGTTCAGTGCCAAAAGCCGCCAGCCTGTTTTGGGCAAAAGCTTCAAGGCAGGCTCCAACGCTGGGTAATCCCGCATTATGATACACGGCGATGCCCGCTGCCTGCATGGCCCGCAAGGGGCGCACCCCCATGCCTCCGGCCAGCAGCACCTTTACGCCCATGTCGGCCAGGGCCTGCACAGGGCTGCTGCAGTCGCCAGGCAAGTGTGCGGCATTGGCCCGGACAGTAATGTTTTTCACCTGGCCGTCCTTGACCGAAGCCAGCGTATAAACGGTACATCGGCCAAAATGGGCATGCGGTGCGGCCTCAAGCCCACCGGGTTCCTGAGACGGCACGGCCACCAGCAACCCCTCGGAGCCTGAGGGCGACACGTCGCCATCCTGAGCCTCCATGGCGCACACGCCGCCCTCGATACGCAAGGCCAATCCGTCCACAAGGGCTTCGGCCACACAATGCCGCGCCCGGCGCAGCAGCCGGCCGAAGGTGTGCCGTGACACTCCCATACGGGCAGCGGCCTCATCCATATTTCGGCCTTCATAATCGGCCAGACGCAAAGCCTCCAGGCCATCCAGCGGCAGAATTCTTTCATCAAGATCTGATAGAGGGATGCCCTTGGGCTTGAAATAGCTGGCCTTGGGGAGGGCGCTTACGCGCCTGCAGTGACTGGGTCTTGGCATAATCTCACGCTGATACGATTTTATTATAACCTACTTTACTGAATGGCGCACGTCAAGGGCATTCACTTCTGGCACTGGCGGCATTGCATGACGTGCCATAACTATGCGACATTGCATGGTAACAGTACGCGCAGACGTGGAGGACAAAAGAAAATACGCGGAACCGGCGAAGGAACACCGGTTCCGCATATCTATCGGATACTTGAATGCATCAGACATGTACTTCAGGCAAGACTCCGTTATCCGCCAAGGCTCTCCACCTGCTCCAACAGCCCGAGCAGCCTTCGGGCATCGGACGCGGTCGGCTTAGGCGGAAGCGGCGACAGTATTCCCAGGCCTTCCATGACGTCATGAAAGACGGCCTCGTCCATTTCAGTCACAACAGCGGTGTGCATTCCGGCATCAATCATCATAAGCTCCATCACCCAGGCCCGCGCGTGATCGCCGGAAGGCGGGTCAAGAAGCGCCAGAACAGGGACATCGCGCCGCGCCGCTTCCTTGCACTGGTCAATAGTTGCCGCCATGCACACAGTGCAGCCGTCTTGTTGCAGCTGCGCCACAAACGCCTCCCAGGCTTCGGGCCGGGGTGTTTGCAACAGGATACGCCTGTTCTTCATGGCCGCCCCTAGTGCGCGCCGCCGCCGCAGGTCTGGTCTGTGGTGAAACGGTTGAGCTTGCCCGCGCAAAATGCCTCGACCGCCTGCCCCACTGTGGGATAGTTGCCAGCGAAAAAGACGTCGATGTGCATCTGGTTAAAACCCATGAGGGGGCGCATGCCCATGCCGCCCGCCAGCAGGGCCGTGACGCCATGCTCGGCCAGATACTGAACGGGAGCCATGCAGCCGCCCTGCTGGTGCGGTATGGAAGGCAGCGTGGACTGTGCCGCTACAGCGCCGTTTTCTATTTCCACCACGGTGTAGATGGCGCAATGGCCGAAATGCATGCCCATGCCCGCGTCCATACCGCCGGGAAGTTCGGAAGGAATGGCCAGAACTGTCTTGCTCATGATAATGTGTCCTATAAAGTGTTGATGTTGGCCCGCCGGGCGGGCTTGTCAGCCATGGCGCGGATGCGCCGCCATATCTGCTCCAGCTCGCTTGCCAGAGGAGAATCCCTTTCGGTCAGTGCCTCGCCCCTGACCATGGCCTCCGTCACAAGGGGGCTGAAGGGCAGCCGCCCCGCCAGCGCGTGCCCGCGCCGGGCGGCGTGTTCTTCAATGGCGCGGGCTTCGTCGCCGTTGAGGTCTGCCTTGTTGATGATTACCGCCACAGGAATGCGAAAATGCCCGCACAGGTCCGCCACACGCTCGAAATCGTGCCGCCCCGATGGCGTGGGCTCCACCACGGCCACTGCCAGGGTGGCCCCCGAGAGCGAACTGATGACAGGGCAACCTATGCCCGGCGAACCGTCGCAAAGGATGAGCCCGCCATCTTCGGTAGCGGCGATCTCGCGTGCCTGCTGTTTGAGCAGGCTCACCAGACGGCCCGAATTTTCCTGACCCGGGTCAAGCTGCGCGTGCACAAAGGCGCCAAAGCGCGTGCGGCTCAGATACCAGGTCCCACAATGCCGCTCCGGAAATGCAATGGCCCCGGCAGGGCACAGTCTGTGGCATACGCCGCAGCCCTCGCAGTCCAGTGCGTCTATGCGGAACACGCCGTCTTTCAGATGCACTGCCCCGAACTGGCAAAGCTCCATACAGCGTCCGCACTGCGTACAGGCTGCCTCGTCAATGACCGCCGTATGACCAGAAATGAATGCCTGCTCCTGTTCGATGCGGGGATCAAAAATGATGTGCAGGTCGGGCACGTCAACGTCCAGATCACAGAGAACGGGATTCAGCCCCTCGCGGTGAGCCAGGGCAGCCAGTGAGGCGCACAGTGTCGTCTTGCCCGTGCCGCCCTTGCCGCTGATGACAACTATTTCACGCATGCCGTGCCTCCGCTGCGCCCTGCCCGTCGCAATGCCGCTCCGCACGGGCCTGCCCCGTTGTTTCCGTCTGTCGCGCAGAGTCCTGCCTGGGTTGGTCGCCAATCCACCGGCGCAGCGCCTGTTGCAGACTTTCAAACCGCCCGCGCCATGCCAGGGCATTGGCATCTGACCCCACCGGCGGCAGATTCCCGCGCGCATAGCCCTCAGCGGCCTGAATATCAAAGGGCAGCCTGGCCAGCAGGGGCAAGCCTTCCGCCGCGCAATACCGCTCAAGGGCGGCATCCCCGGCTTCGTTGCCGGGCATGCCTGCCCGGTTCATGACAACGGCCAGGGACAGCCCAAGCTTTTTGAAAGCCGCATGGGCCAGCTTGAAATCATACATGCCGAAGGGCGTGGACTCCGCCACCAGAACAAGAGCGTCCGCCATGCGGGCCGTGGTCATGGCCGGACAGCTCACGCCGGGGGGCGAATCAATAAGGATATCCGTGCCGCCTGACGCAGCCGCGCCAGCGTCGGAAGAATAAGCCTTTTCAAGAGCGCGCAGCAGAGGGGGCGACATGGCCTCGCCCACCCGGCTTTTACCCATAAGCAGGGCCTGCTCGCGGGCAGGATTCAGGTTCCACCGCCCCCATTGCAGGCTGCCCAGTTCGCGTCGGCCCCTGTTCAGGGCAGCGGGTACGCAAACCTCGAAACATCCGCCGCAGCCATGGCACATATCAGCGAAAATTGTGGGTTTTCCCCCCAGCATGGCAATGGCCTTGTAGGCGCATATGTCAGCACACTCCCCACAAGCCGTGCATTTTTCCGCTTCAAGTTCAGGCACGGTCAGATACACAGGCTGCGGCGCGTCGAGATCAGGATGCAGAAAGAGGTGCAGGTTCGGAGCCTCCACATCGGCGTCAACTATCAGACAGGGCTGCGGCCAAACCACGGCCAGTGAAGCCGCCACCGTGGTTTTTCCCGCGCCTCCCTTGCCGCTGGCAAATGCAATGCGCATGGCAGCCTACTTGTTGGGCGCTGAGGCCGGGCTGACGGAGCCTTCGGTATAACAGCGCACGGCTTCGCCCACGCTGCGACCGTCCAGATCCTGATACACCTGCATGCCCGCCGCCCGCAAAGCGGTGAAAGCCTTGGGGCCAACGTACCCGCTGAGCACGGCGCCAACGCCCAGGGCCGAAAGGCGCTCGGCTGTCTGTATGCCCGCGCCTTGCGCCATGACCTGCGAGGCCCCGTTATCAACATATTCAGTGGCCATGCTTTCCGTATCCACCACCACGAACCCGGCGGCACGCCCGAAACGCGGATCAACTTGGGAATCCAGGCCCGGCCCTTCGCTTGAGACGGCGATTTTCATATATCCGCTCCTTTGCGCAGCCGTGGCCGCGCCGTTAGTTTTGCTCAAATGAGCATAATCTTCGCGCGCCGAATGTCAAGATAAAGACACAATTTTTGCCATGAAAAAAAAGGCCGGCTCGCATGCACGCGAAACCGGCCCTGTCCAAGGCGGTAATAAAGGTTTTGGAGCCTTTCAACTTTGAAAAAGTGTAGATGCCCTACTGCCGCACGAGCGTGCAGCGCGCACAACGTGGCGTGGATTCAGCTGAAGCCCGCATTCTTCGGCTGAATGAACACTTTGAGGTGTGAAGCATTTCAAAGCTAATCTGCCCCGGAGCTGTTTACGAGTGAAATGAGGTACCTGCTCTGCAAGGATTTTACTGAAAATCCTTGCCAAGAAATGCGAGCAGGCAGGTTTTTGCCTGCCGTATGCGAGCATTGCAGGTATCAAATGGTCTGGAAGGCAGGGCGTGAAGCGCGGGGCGTGAGTGAGGGGACCCTTGTGCAAAAGGATCCCTCCCCCACAAAGCATTTTAAAAATCATCTACATTTGGACTGTGTCGTCACGAGATGAATTTCCTGTTATATCAGGGGAAACAAGCCTTTTATGCAGGGAGTGCACTCTGATGGCACTCGACCGGAATAAAAGGCGAAGTTCTGCGCAAAAATACCAGGAAAGGCGCTCAAGACGTCACTACCCAGACTGTGTCGTCACGAGATGAATTTCCTGTTATATCAGGGGAAACAAGCCTTTTATGCAGGGAGTGTACTCTGATGGTACTCGACCGGAATAAAAGGCGAAGTTCGACGCAGAAATACCAGGAAAGACGCTCAAGACGTCACTATCCAGACTGTGTCGTCACGAGATGAATTTCCTGTTATATCACGGAGAACAAGCCTTTTATGCAGGGAGTGTACTCAGATGGTACTCGGCCGGAATAAAAGGCGAAGTTCGACGCAGAAATACCAGGAAAGGCGCTCGTGACGGCATAGTCTAGGCGAGCCCGAAGCGCAAACCGGCATAGCCCACAACCCGGCTGGTATCGCCGGATGCCGCAGCCGAAGTGTCATAGAGGCAGAGCTCGGCCCAGGGGTTTCCAAGGGCGCGCGCGGCAAACAGGGCCAGGGCCAGCGGGCCTACCCCGCACATGGTGATGCCCTCATGCTCCACAACGGCAAGCAGACCATCGGGATCACAGGACAGGGCCTGCGTCAGGGCCAGCGCGTCCTTGTGCAAGGTCTGCTCCTGGCTCTGGTAGTGGTTCAGGTCAGAACTGACGATAATGCCCACATCCTGCCCTCTGGCGCTGAAATCTTGTATCACCTGCGCCAGGGCCTGCCCGGCGGTGCGCAGCGCACTGGGCCTGCGGGTTCCCACGCATATGGGCGCGATGGTGCGAAGCGCGGGCGATCCGTCTTCTTCAGCTGAGATGCCGGGCAGACTTTGCAGAAAAGGCAGCAGAACTTCAATGGAATGTTCGCCCAGATGGCTAAGCTCGTCCGGCAAAAAACCGCCCGGAGCCTGAATAAGGGCCTGAGTTAGTTCTGCGTCCACTGGCATTGGACCCAGCGGCGTCAGCCACTGGCCTTCGGGCCAGACGCCCAGTGGCGTGCCCTGGCCCGTATGGTTGGGAGACAGGACAAACAGCCGCTGCGGCAGGCTGGCTCCTGTTGTGGAGTTGCCCCACGGGGCAGCCAGTGTGGCTCCTATGATGCGGCCGCAGTAAACATAGCCTGCGTGAGGCAGCACAAGGCCCAGCAAGCGTGAACCGGCGTCGGGCGAGTGCTCGTCCGGCAGAAAACCTGCAGGAACAGCAGCCGCCATAAGCCATGCCCGGACTTCTTTTGTTAACTGATCAGCCTCGGCAGGATAAAAACGGCCTGCCGCAATGGGATGTCGTATACTCATGGCCGCTCCCGGAATATGGCGTATCTGAAGTAACTTTGCGAACCCCGCGCAACGGGCCTGACCGGACTTGAGACCGCCTGGATCTCCGCCCCGCTGTCCGCGCGACGTTACGCGCGGCATCCCGCCCTCGTTGTCGGCCGCGCACCCATCAAATCCTGCGGATCCTCAGGGCACATCAGCAAAACGCACCGTAGCAGGGTTCTGGCGCCTGTTTTCGTCCTTTTGTTTTTGGTTAATCGAGGCCGCCCAACAGTGCGTAGTGGGTTTCCATATACTCAAGCAGCCCTTCACGGCCGCCTTCACGCCCCACTCCGCTGCCTTTGACGCCGCCGAAAGGCGTTTCCGCCGAGGCCAGTCCAGCGTCGTTGACGCCCACCATGCCATACTGAAGGTTCTTCCACAGTCGCCAGATACGTGCCATGTCGCGCGTGCAGACGTAGGACGCGAGGCCGTATTCCGTATCATTGGCCAGGGCCACGGCATCGTCTTCGTCCTCAAAGGACATGACGGCAGCCACAGGCCCGAATATTTCCTCGCGGAAAATGCGCATTTCAGGCGTTATGCCCGTCAGCAGCGAGGGTTCGTAAAAGTTGCCGCCAAGGCTGTGGGGCTGACATCCTGCTATGCGGCGGGCTCCCTTTTCAAGGGCGTCGCGCACAAGGGCGTCCACATGGGCCACGGCTTCGGCGTTGATGAGCGGCCCCATGGTGGTATCGGGCTTGAGCCCGTCACCGACCTGAAGGTCGCGGATGCCTTGCAGCAGACGGCGCACAAAGGCGTCGGACACGTCCCTGTGCACCAGAAAACGGTTGGCGCAGATGCAGGTTTGCCCCGCATTGCGAAACTTGCTGCCCATACCCACACGCGCCGCCAGATCCAGGTCCGCGTCGTCAAAAACAATGAATGGCGCGTTGCCGCCCAGTTCCAGCGATACCTTCTTCAAGGTGGGGGCGCACTGGGCGGCGAGAGTTTTGCCCACGGGCGTGGATCCGGTAAAGCTGAGTTTGCGCACCAGAGGACTTTCGGTAACCACGGAGCCAATGGCCCTGGCGCTGCCCGTTATCACGTTGAAAACCCCGGCGGGAATGCCCACCCGCATGGCCAGTTCAGCCATGGCCAGAGCGCTGAACGGCGTGGCGCTGGCGGGTTTGACAATGACCGTGCACCCCGCCGCCAGGGCCGGAGCCACCTTGCGGGGAATCATAGACATCGGGAAGTTCCACGGGGTGATGGCCACGGCAACGCCCAGGGGGGCATGCCGGGTGAGCGCCTGCACGCCCTGCCGGAACTCGGGCACCACCTCGCCGCTCACGCGGCGGGCCTCTTCGGCATACCAGGGAAAGTAGGAGGCTCCCTGAAGGATCTCCGCCCTGGCTTCAGCCAGGGGCTTGCCCTCTTCAAGGGTGAGCAGGCGGGCCAGGTCTTCAAGGTTGGCGCGTATGGCCTGCTCCCAGGCATGGAGGTAGGCTCCGCGTTCCTGCGGGGTTTTATCTTTCCAGAGGGCAAAGGCGCTGTGGGCGGCGTCAATGGCAAGCTGGGCTTCGTCAGCGCCGCAGTTGGGCACAGTGCCAAGCAGCTTGCCATTGGCCGGATTGATGACGTTCAGAACGCTCTTGTCCGCCGCGTCACGCCACTGCCCGTTGACGAGGCAGTGGGGACGAAACAGACTTTTATCCTGCAATATCTGGTGCATAAGAGCCCCTGTTATGGCGCGGGCAGGGGGTCAGAACAGTTGTCTGCCTCCCATCCAGTGATGCTTGACGCGCCCGCGCAAGGTCTGCCCCAAAAAGGGCGTGTTCAGGCTTTTGGAGTACATGGTTTGGCGCGAGGCCGTCCATGCTTCATCAGGATCAAACAAAAAGAAGTCCGCCGGGTCGCCAGGGGCGAAGCCGTTCCAGGGCAGGCCGAAAATTTCAGCCGGGCGGCGGCACCACAGGCGGTGCACGTCAGATTCGGCCAAAATGTCCGCATCCACAAGCTTCCAGGTGAGGGCAAGAGCCAGATCAAGACCTGTGAAGCCGCAGGGGGCCCCGTCCAGGGTGCCGTCTTTTTCGTGAGCCGCGTGCGGCGCGTGGTCGGTCACAAGGATGTCCACAATACCCGTTTTCACGGCTTCGCGCAGCACTTCACGGTCATGCGCCGTGCGCAGCGGAGGGCTTACTTTGGCTTGAACACTATAGTTCTCCAGCGCTCTTTCGTCCAGCAACAGATAGTGCGGGCAGGTTTCGGCGCTGACCTTCACGCCGCGCTGCTTGGCCCAGCGTATGAGGTCTACGGTCAGGGCAGCGGAAACGTGCGCAATATGCACTGGGATATCAAGATATTCTGCAAGCATGATGTCGCGGGCGGCCTGTATGGCCTCTCCGGAGGCCGGTTGCCCCTTGAGCCCCAGAAGGCCGCTGACATGCCCCTCGTGCATGATCCATCCGCGGCCCAGGTGCGGGTCCTCGCAGTGGTCGATGAGGATCAGGCCGAGGTCCGCGGCGTATTCCATAATACGGCGCACAAGCTCGGCGTTTTCCAGGGGGCGGCCATCATTGGACACGGCCACGCAGCCCGCCTCCTTGAGCTCGGCCAGGGGGGCCATCATCTCGCCCTTGAGGCCGATGGTGGCCGCCGCAATGGGAAAAAGCCGGGGCCCGTGGGGGTGGCTTTGCCTCGCCCTGTCCAGCATGTGGCGGGTGACGCTGGCCGTATCATTCACCGGCTTGGTGTTGGCCATGCACATGACCGCGCCAAAACCGCCCCGCATCGCTGCTTCAAGCCCTGAAGCCACGTCTTCCTTATACTCGAAACCGGGTTCGCGCAGGTGAACATGCGCGTCGATAAAGCTGGGCATGAGCGCAAGACCGCAAGCGTCAAAAATTTCGCAATCTTCTGGCGCTGCGTGGTGGCCCGCCGGGGTCATAGTCATGATTGTATCGCCGTCCACCAGAAGGTCTACGGGAGCCTCCAGGTGACGGGCATTTTTGATGCAAAGCCTCATGCGCGTCCTCCATCGTTGCGTGTGGCCAGAAGATAGAGCACGGCCATGCGCGTCGCCACGCCAGCGGCCACCTGGTTCAGCACCAGGCTGGCAGGGGCGTCAGCCATGTCATCGGAAATTTCCAGTCCCCGGTTCATGGGCCCGGGATGCAGCACTTTAGCCCCTGGCCGGGCCATTTCCATATGTCTGAGGCCAAGGCAGAAGCGCCGCGAGTATTCGGCCAGATCGGGCAAAAGCCCGGCCTGCTGTCGTTCCAGCTGCAAGCGCAGGCACATGGCGGCGTCCACATCGCGCACGGCCTCTTCAAGATTTGTATACACCTCCACAGGCCAGTGGTCCACCCCGGCAGGCAGCAGGGTGCGCGGGGCGCAGACCCGCACGCGCACGCCGAGACTGGTCAGCAGATGGATATTGGACCGCGCCACCCGGCTGTGGGCGATATCGCCAAGGATGAGCAGCGTGCGCCCTTCAAAGGCGTTATCCCATGCCTGACGCAGACTGAAGCAGTCCAGAAGGGCCTGCGTCGGGTGGGCATGCCAGCCATCGCCGCCATTGACCACGCCGCAGGGCAGCAGTTCCGCGATATAGCGGGCCGCGCCGCTGCTGGAATGGCGGATGACGATGACGTCAGGCGCCATGGCCTGGAGCGTCAGGGCCGTGTCCTTGAGGCTTTCGCCCTTGTTGAGGCTCGAGCCGCTCTTGCCCAGAGAAAAGGTGTCCGCCGACAGGCGCTTGCCCGCCACATCAAAGGAAGTCTTGGTGCGGGTGCTGTCTTCCACAAAGAAAAGCACCACAGTCTTGCCTTTGAGCGTGGGCACCTTTTTGACGGGTCGGGTGTTAATTTCCTGAAAGCTGGCGGCCAGGTCCAGCAGATGCAGGGTGTCGGCCCTGCTCAACTGGGTTACGTCCAGGAGGTCCTTGTGTGACCAGTGGTAGCGGTTGTCGGTATTCATGGCAGTACTGGTGTAAAAAGGTAAAAAAAAAACCCCGCTGACTTTTCAACGGGGAACGGCGGGAGAGGCTGCGGCTCTGACCCGGAGCGACGTAAATTTTGAAAAACCGTGCTCACCGGGCACCCGCAAAGGCGCCCTCCTGAATATGCGGAGTACAGGAGCGGCAGACATCATGCCTGATTTGTAGGCGCGCAAAAGGGCTTTGTAAAGCAAAAAGTCTGTTGACGCCTGCAGGGCCATTGTCTAGTTAGAGGAGGGCAATGCCGCCTTCAGGACGGCGCAGTCCATGTGGCCGCCGGGCGGCACAATCATGCGGCTGCCAGCCCGGACACGTTCGGGCCGATGTCTGGCGCTTTTCGCCATTGTTTCCATCAGGCTTTTTGTGGAGGATGTGACCAATGCTTTTGACTCTTGCGATCTATCTTGCATGTGGCGCAGTGGCCGGGGTGCTGGCCGGACTCTTGGGCGTGGGCGGGGGCATTGTGCTGGTACCCATGATGGTGGCCATATTTCCCACTGTCGGCGTGCCTGCCGAATACGTGCAGCAAATGGCATTGGGCACGTCCCTTGCCAGCATCATGATCACCTCCATTTCCAGCGCCCGCGCCCACAACAAGCGCGGAGCCGTGCACTGGGACATCTTCCGCAACATTACGCCGGGCATCCTCCTTGGCACGTTTGTGGGCGGCCTTATCGCCACGCACATGCCCACGCTTGCCCTCAAGATCATCTTCATCTGTTTTCTGCTGGTGGTGTCTGTCCAGATGCTCTCCGGCTACCGGCCTCCGGCCACCCGCAACATGCCCGGCTTTGTCGGCACGTCTGGCGTGGGCATGGGCATTGGCCTTATTTCAAGCTTTGTGGGCATTGGCGGCGGCACGCTCTCCGTGCCCTTCATGTCGTCCTGCAACGTGCCCCTGCACCACGCCGTGGGCACCTCGGCCGCCATTGGCTTTCCCATCGCGGTGGCGGGAACGCTGGGCTTCATTGTGGGCGGTTGGGGCCGACCGGACCTTCCCACGATGACCCTGGGCTTTGTAAACCTGTGGGCCTTGCTGGGCATAGCCTCGGCCAGTTTTCTCACCGCGCCCCTCGGCGTCAAGCTGTCGCACGCCCTGCCCGCCGACAAACTTAAGCGCGGCTTTGCCTGCTTTCTGGTTATCGTGGCGGCCAAAATGGCCTGGGGATTGCTGTAAACCACAATTGCTGTCAAGATAAAAACATGAAACTCTATTCCTACAACCACAAACTGGCCGAATCAGTCTGGTGGAACCTCTTTCTACTGACCCTGGGCGGCCTGCTCATGACCATCTGCATCCAGAGTGTTGCAGCGCCCCACGATTTTCTCGCCGGGGGCATCATGGGCGTGGCCCTGCTCACCAACTACTGGACAGGAACCCTCACCCCGCTTGTATGGTACGCCCTGATTTGCGTGCCCATTTATACTTTCGGCTGGTTTTTTGTCGGAAAACGCTTTCTTCTCTACACGGCTTACGGCACCCTGTGCACAACGGTCTTTGGCTTTTTCATCAACTTCACCATCCCGTTGCAAAGCGAACTGTATGCTGCGGTGGTGGGCGGCGTGCTGCACGGCACCGCCGGGGGCCTGATGCTGCGGACCCTTGGCAGCGGCGGCGGCACGGACGTTATCGCCGTGGTGCTCAAGGAACGCTGGAATTTTTCCATCGGGCAGTTCAACGTCATTTTCAATGGCCTGCTTTTTCTGTTGGGGGCCTACCGCCTGCCCTTTGATCTTATTGTGGCCTCGATGATCATGATGTTCATCTCGTCCAACGCGCTTGAGTACGTGCTGGGCATGTTCAACCGGCGCAAACTGGTCTTCATCATTTCCGACCATGGCGAGGAAATCAGCGAGGCCATCCTGGTGACGGAACGCTTCGGGGCAACCATGCTGCGGGGCAAGGGAGCCTACTCCGGCTCTGACCGCGAAATCCTGCTCACCGTCACCAACAATATTGCCCTCAAACGACTGGAAAACCTTGTCTTCAGCATTGACCGCAACGCTCTTTTCATTGTTGAAAACACCTTTTACGTTTCCGGCGGGCAGTTCGCACGCAGGAGCAGGTAGGAGCAGCACATGGCGCCAGCCGCATCCGCTCCAGATTCCCTCCCTGAAGGCAGAGAACCGCAGACGCTGGCCATCAGGGCCAGAAGCATCGTCACCCTGGCGGGCGAAGACCCGGCCAGAGGCGCGCGCCTGTTCGCCCCCCTGAAAAAAATCGACAATGCCGTGCTCATCGTACGTGACGGCATGGTGGAAGAGGTACGCCCCTGGTCGGCAGGGGCGGCCCCCGCAGGCGCGCTGGTGCGCGATCTCGGCCCGGTGTGTCTGGCCCCCGCCTGCGTCAACGCCCACACCCATCTGGAACTTTCGCATCTGGCGGAGCGCACCCGCTGGGGCAAAGGGTTCACGCCCTGGCTGCAAAGCCTCATTCCCCTGCTGCGTGAAACCCCGGACCCGCTGGCGGCTGAAAACGCCTGCGCCCATATGGCGGGCACAGGAACCCTGTACGCGGGCAACATCACCGGTTCCCTGCCCGGCGGCCTGCTGCTGGCGGACGCCGCCAGCCGTGAAGCCGGGCTTGCCGTGAACCACTTTTGCGAATGGTTCGGCTTTGGCGCGCCCTTTGCCGACGGCGTGCGCCCCTGGCCGCCCCGCTGCCGTGAAGCGCTGGAAGACGATCCTTTTCTGGCTGCCCGCTGTGCCCCAGGCGGGCACTCCCTCTACTCCACCGGGCCGGACATCCTGCGCGCCGCCAAACAGGACTGCGCCCGCATGGGACGCATTTTCAGCTTTCACCTGGCCGAATCGCCGGAAGAAACGCAACTGCTCACCACGGGCGACGGCCCCCTGCGCCAGTGCTACGAATCTGTAGTGCTGCCTGCGGACTGGCAGGCCCCAGGGCTGCGTCCCCTGGCCTATGCCTTCAAGCTGGGGCTTCTGGATGCGGGAACCCTGGCCGTGCACGGCACGCAACTGGACGCGCAGGAAGTGGAAGTGCTGGCCGCCAGCGGCGCGGCCCTGTGCCTGTGCCCGCGCTCCAACCGCAACCTTGGGCTGGGCGTGCCCCCTGTGCGCGACCTGCTTGAAAGCGGCTGCCTGCTCTGCCTCGGCACCGACGGCCTGACCAGCAACCGCGACCTTGACGTGCGGCAGGAAGCCGTATGGCTGCGTGAACATCTTGATGTGCCCCCCGAAGCCCTGGTGCGCCTCATGACGATTAACGGGGCGGAGGCCCTCAACATGCTCCAAAGCGGCGCGGGCCGCCTGGAACCGGGAAGTCCTGCGGACTTCTGCGTTCTGCCCGAAGCCCTCACCTACTGAGTCCGTGCCGGACACAGCGCCCCTACGACCATAAGAGCAGACCAACCTTGAAATGCCTTGCAATGCAGGGGCGTCATTCTGCCGATTAGCGCGCATTTCGGCAGAGTCCACGTCACGTTGCGACACGTTGCGCCGCGCTATCCTCTCGTGCAGATCAGGGCATGTGACCACTTTTCAAGGGCGACAGCTCTGAGGGCTTTTTGCCAGCCACATACCCTTCTCTATATTTGCTGAACCGACTCCAAACCCAATGACTGTGGGAACAAACAGGTTTCACCGTGTTTTTTGTCACAACTTTTCAGCATTCCCGTTTTTGCCCGCCCACAGGCGTTTTCGCCGCCATTTGGGGTCGGGATGACAGGGCCGTTTTGAGAATTCCCACTTCTCAGGTCAATAAAGTTATTGTCATCATAAAATCTTGCTGGCAGTATTCGCGCATCCCAGATTTGTACGGTTACATCTCCTGAGGCCATTGCTGTGCAGTGGCCCCGGCGGCGTCTGCCGCCTGTCATCAACCTGCGCCAAGAAGGAAAACATGAGCGAGGAATTACTGGACTGGAAAGAAGCCATGACCCGTGTGCTCGACAAGCGCGACCTCTATGTCAAACTGTTGGGCAAGTTCATTGAGACGGAACGCGACACACCTGACAAGGTGGGCGTGGCCCTGAAAAACGGCAACGCGGAAGAGGCCCGGCAACTGGTGCACAGCACCAAGGGTGCCGCCGCCAACCTTGGGGCCAAGGCATTGGCCTCCGCTGCGCTGGAACTGGAAATGGCCATCAAGGCCGGGGCGGATACAAGCCGTGCTCTCAGCCATTTCAGCACCACCGTTATGGAAACCCTCGTGACCATGCACGCCTTCATGACCCAGTAGTCCTGGCGTAGAATACCGACACGAAGCAAAGCCCGCTCCGCCGTTTTCGGCAGGAGCGGGCTTTTGTTGTGCAGGCGCGTTAAGCAGACACCGTCTACGAAGGCGTGATGCCAGTAAGACTGTCTCTGCCACCCTTTTCAGACCAGAAAATTCTTATAATACAGTAAACCCCAACAAAAGTTTTAGGGGGAGGGGGTGTGGGGGAGGGACCCTTTTACAAAAGGGGCCCACACCCACAAAGCGTTCCAACGTAACACTACCCTAGCCTTCGGCAAGGCGCGCCTAACTTTCTATCCTGAAAAAGCGCAGCCGCAGGGCGTTGGTCACCACAGAGACGGAAGAGAGGGCCATGGCCGTGCCCGCTATCATGGGCGAAAGCATGGGCCCGCCGAAAACGTGCAGCAAACCCGCCGCCACTGGCAGCCCAAGGACGTTGTAGCCAAAGGCCCAGAACAGGTTTTGCCGGATATTGCGCATGGTGGCGCGCGAAAGCGCCAGGGCCGTCAAAACGGCTTCCATGCCGCCGCGCATGAGCACGATATCCCCGGCTTCGGCGCTGACGTCCACTCCCGTGCCCACAGCCATGCCCACATTGGCCAGGGCGAGAGCGGGCGCGTCGTTGATGCCGTCTCCCACCATGCCTACCACATGCCCCTGCTCCTGCAGGCGGCGTACATAGTCGGCCTTTTCTGCGGGCAGAAGCCCGGCGGCCACTTCGTCCACGCCGACCTTGGCCGCGACGGCTCTGGCGGTGCGCTCATTGTCGCCCGTGAGCATAACCACGCGCACGCCCATCTGTTGCAGACGGGCCACCACTGAGGGCGATTCGGGACGGATGGCGTCCGCCAGGGCCAGAATGCCCGCCAGACGGGCCTCTTCCCCACGGCCAAGGGCCAGCAGCAGGGGCGTTTGCCCAGCCTCGGCCAGCACAGCCAGCTTGCTGGCGATGTCATCGGAAACCGCAAGCCCGTATTCCTTCATAAAGGCGCGGTTGCCCACGGCCACGTGACGGGGCACGTCAGCGCAAAAAACGTCGCCCGCTATGCCCATGCCGGGCGCAACCACCACGTCCTCGACGCGGCAGGCGGGCAGCTTGCGGTCGTGCCCGGCCTTGATCAGGGCCTGAGCCAGGGGATGTTCGGACCGGGCCTCAAGAGCGGCCGCAAGGGACAGCAGGCCGTTTTCATCCAGCCCCTCCGCCCCTTCCAGCAGGGTTACGCTCGTAAGCACGGGCTTGCCCGTGGTGAGGGTTCCGGTTTTGTCCACGGCAAGAACGTTGATGTGCCCGGCCTGCTCAAGAGCCGCGCCGTTTTTGATAAGCACGCCAAGCTGCGCCCCGCGTCCTGTGCCCACCATGATGGACATGGGCGTCGCCAGCCCCATGGCGCAGGGGCAGGCCATAACCAGCACGGCCACAAAGACGGTGAGCGGCGTTGTGATTGGCTCGGAACTGAACACCAGCCAGGCCAGGGCGGCCAGCACGGCATAGAGCATGACGGCGGGCACGAAGTAGTAGCTGACGCGGTCTGCCAGACGGGCGATGGGGGCCTTGCTGCCCTGCGCTTCGCGCACCAGACGGATGATGCGCGCAAGCCGCGTGTTGCGGCCCACGGCGTCGGCCCGCAGGGTGAGCGAACCTTCGCCATTGACGCTGCCAGCCACCAGCTTGTCGCCGGGGCCGACTGCAACGGGGATGGATTCGCCTGTGAGCAGGGAAAGGTCCACGGCGCTTTTGCCCGTGAGCACTTCGCCGTCCACAGGCACACGTCCGCCGGGCCTGAGCAGCAGATGGTCGCCAGCCTTCAGGGCCGACACCGCGACTTCCTGAGGCGGCAGGGCTTCATTGGCCGGATCAAGCCGCAGGGCCGTTTCCGGCGTGAGGCTCATGAGCGCGCCCATGGCGTCGCCAGCCTTGCGCTTGGCCGTGGCTTCAAGAAACTGGCCCAGTTCTATCATGGTCAGCAGCACTGCCGCCGACTCATAATACAGATTCATGGCCCGCGTCACAGGGTCAACGCCCATGAGGCCAAGAATGGTATTCACAAGGCTGTAGATGAAGGCAGCGCCCGTGCCCACGGCCACAAGGCTGTCCATGGCCGGAGCCTTGCGCAGCAGCGCGCGGATGCCGTCCACATAAAAATGCCGTCCAAGCCAGACAATGGGCAGACTCAGAAAAAGCTGTATGAGCATAAAGGTGCGCGGCGCGGCATGGGGATCCATCCAGTGCGGCAGGTTGAGCCCCATCATGTGCCCCATAGACACCACAAGCAGGGGCACAGCAAAGCAGACCATGGGCACAAGACGGCCCAGGCGCTGGCGTGAATCCTTGAGCGCTTTGGCCTTGTTTTCGGCAAACTCGGCTGATGCGTCGTCATCAACAGCAGGAGTGGCGCTGAAGCCCAGCGTGGCCACGCGGTCCATGATCTCGTGCTGCACCGCATCTTCATGGCCAGGACTGGCCCACACCTCCGCCTTGGCAGTGGCAAGGTTGACGCTGATTTTTTCCACACCTTCCATACGTCCGACCACACGCTCGATGCGGGACGAGCAGGCCGCGCAGTGCATTCCCCCTATGTCGAATTTCAGGGGGCATGCCTCGTTGGCGGCGTCATTTTGCGCATTGGCCTCGCTCATGTTTTCCTCCGGCTTGTCATTTACCAGGGTGGCGCGTAAACTCGCGGCACTGCGAAATTGAAAATGGATTCCCAAGGAGGATACGATGAAAAGCCTGAAAGTCAATGGTATGCGTTGCGGCCACTGCAAGAGCGCTGTGGAAGAAGCTGCTGGCAAAATTCCCGGCGTGAAGAATCCGCTGGTGGATCTGGACGAAAAGGTTCTGCGTTACGAAGAAGACGGCCCGGTGGATATGGAGGCCCTGCGCACAGCCATAAGCAACATCGGCTTCGATCCCGAATAGGCGGCCCGCTTCGGAAAAATCCCGGCCCAGCCCATCAGGGCCAACGCCTGGCGTTCCAGAGGGAGCCATCGGCGCTGGCCCTTTCTTTATATCGCCCGCAACGTCCCGGTATCTTGCCGTTTGCGCCCGAATGCCGTAGTGATATAAGCCAATGTTCCATCTGGCCCGCAGACAACCCCACAGCACTATGCAGGCATACAAAACGCTTTTTCTGAACCGACTCCAGCGCAGGGGCAGACTCCTGACAGGCAAGGGCCTTATGGGCCTGTTCTTGTGCTGCGCTCTTTTCTGCCTTGCGGGCACGGCCCTGGCGCAGGAGGGCTTTCCCCTGGATTTCACCGTGATCCGCCTGGGCGAAGGCCCACGCACCGTGCTGGTGGTGGGGGGCATTCAGGGCGATGAGCCGGGGGGTTTTTCCGCCGCTACGCTGCTGACCACCCACTACCGCATGGAAAACGGCAGCGTGTGGGTGGTGCCCAATCTAAATTTTCCCAGTATTATCAAGCGCTCGCGCGGTCTGTACGGGGATATGAACCGCAAGTTCGCCCGTCTGGACGAAGCAGACCCCGAATTTGCCACAGTGCGGCGCATTCAGGAACTCATAGACCACCCGCAGGTGGGCCTTGTGCTCAACCTGCATGACGGCAGCGGCTACTATCGCCACAAGTACGAAGACAAGCTGCGCAATCCCGCCCGTTGGGGACAGTCGGTCATCATTGACCAGTCGGAACTGCCGGGAGTCTTCATGGGCGCGCTGGAGGACGAGGCCGACAAAGCCGCAGACGCCGCCAACAAGGCGCTCATGCAGGCCGGGCACCGTCTGCACGTCCACAACACCAATACCGCCGCGGGCGACCGCGAGATGGAAAAGAGCCTTTCCTATTACGCCGTGCGCCGTGGCAAAGCCGCCTTCGGCCTTGAGGCCAGCAAGGAATTTTCCGTCGAGCTGCGCGCCTATTATCATTTATTGATGGTCGAGTCCTTTCTGCGGCAGGCGGGCGTGGACTTCAGCCGCGCCTTTGCCCTCACGCCCGAAGGGGTACGCGGAGCGCTGCAGGACAACCTTGCCGTCTCCTTTGCCGATAACCGCGTTTTTCTTCCGCTTGAAGACGCCCGCCCGGCCATCAACTATCTGCCCCTGCCCAGAAGCGGCCCGGCGCAGGCCGTGCCCACCAAGCCGATCATGGCGGTGCTGCCCTGCGCCCAGGGCGGCGAGGGCCAGCTTTGCGTGCATTACGGCAACCGCATGCTGACGCTCATACGCCCCGAATGGCGCGAGGTGGACAGCAGCCTCGACGCCGTGCCCGTAAAAGCGGACGGCCAGGACAAGCTGGTTTCCTTCGGGCAGGTGCTGTATGTTGCCGATTCCTTCCAGGTGCGGCCACTGGACGGCTACAGGGTCAACGCCATTGGCTTTGACAACGGACAGCCCGACGAGGCTGGCGTGGAACTGCGCCTCAAGGACTTCATGTCGCGCTTTTCTGTGGACAAGCAGGGCAGACTGTTCCGGGTCGAAGTTTACCGCAATCAACTTTTCAGCGGCATGTTTCTGGTTTATTTTGATAATGGCAGGCAAAACAGCCCCAACAGACCACGTATGGCCCGTAACGCTACTGCCCTGCCCGACCGCCCTGGCCCGGAATCGTCCCTGGGCTTCTGAGAACAAGAATGTCTGAAAAAATTTCCATTTGCGTGGCAGGCGGCGGCAGCTGGGGCACGGCCTTGGGGCATCTTCTGGCCCGTGGCGGGCACCATGTCTGCCTCTGGATGCGGAACGCCTCCGTGGCTGCGGCCGTCAACGAACGGCACGAAAACCCCCGTTACCTGCCGGGCCTGCCTCTTGACGAGCGGCTTGTGGCCACCACAGACCCGACGGCCCTGGACCGCCCGCTGGTCGTGCTGGCCGTGCCCTGCCAGCAGTTGCGCGGCTGGCTCACGGAACACGCCCGCCACTTTCAGCCCAGGGCCATACTTGTCAACGCGGCCAAGGGCATTGAAACCGGATCGCTGGCCACCTGCGCGGAAATGACCGCCCAGACCCTCGGGCACCTGAACCCCCGCTATGCTGTGCTGTCCGGCCCCTCCTTTGCGGCGGACGTATTGCGCGACCTGCCCACGGCCGTTGTCATGGCCGCCTACGATGAGGCCCTTGGCTGCTATCTGCGCGACATTTTTTCCGGCCCCGCCTTTCGCTGTTACTCCAGCACGGACGTCACGGGCGTGGAAATGGGCGGCGCGCTCAAAAACGTCATGGCCATTGCCGCTGGCACCTGCGACGGGCTGGGGCTGGGGGCCAACAGCCGCGCGGCCCTCATCACACGGGGACTGGCTGAAATGAGCCGCCTTGGGGTGGCCCGTGGCGCGCAGGCCCACACCTTTATGGGCCTCTCGGGTCTAGGCGACCTCACCCTTACCTGCACCGACGATCTTTCCCGCAACCGACAGGTGGGGCTGCGCCTTGGCCGTGGAGAAAAACTCGACCACATTACGCAAAGCCTCGGCATGGTGGCAGAAGGCGTCAAAACCACGGCAGCCATTTATGACATGGCGCTAAAACTTGGCGTGGACGCGCCCCTGACAAGTGCGGTACACAGTATCCTGTATGAAGGGCAAAGCCCGCAGGCCGCCTTGCGCGACCTTATGAGCAGAACGCTGCGCGAAGAATAGGCCCAGATCGCGGCGCGAAAAACAAGCGCGAGCAGCGGTGCGTAAAAAGGACCGGACACAGATCGAAAAACAGGGGCAGAACGCGGCGCAGCCTGCCGCCACCCGCATTTTCCAGCTGACGGACGCTCCCTTGCCCGACCTGCGCGGGCGACGCTCCATACCCAAACCTGCGCGCGGGCTGCGTCGGGCCAGCACTGCCCATCCTTGCTGTTCCCCTGTCCGACTGATTGCCCGACAGTCGGCGCCCCGGCATCCCGTGTTGACGGCCCGGCCAGTTTCAGTCTGTAACGTTGAAGCAAGGCCGAAATCTTTTGGCGCAGCCCGTGGGTCGCGGCAGTCGTCGCCCGAAACCTTCTGACTCTGTGCAACACTGCACTGAGAGACTGCACCACAACTCTTGCAGTCTGTACGGCCATTGTTGGAGCAAGTGCACTTTGAAATTGCCCGACAGGCTTCAGTCACGCGACTGCAGGACATGACGCTCACCCGTAACCGCCCGGACGCACGCCGCGCAAACCAGGCTTGGCGGCCTGTTTTCAAGATCGCCACGCCCCGGGTTACACCCGGCTTTGCGCCGCAGGTTATTGATCACCCCGCGCAGGACGGGGACATTTGCCCACGATTCCCATATCCGGCTCCCAGTTCCCGGCTTGCAGCCCAACTTTCCGTCCCGGCGCGCAGATCCGCCTTACAGCTTCGGTTCACAGATCCGGCCTCCGGATTTCCCATAGCGCACGGTTGACCCGCCTTCACCCTGTTCACACGATTAACGCCTTTCTGCCTCTTTTCCGCCCCTGCCCTCTGCACTCGACGCCGTCAAACACTCCGTCTCAGGGCCCCAAAAGTCCCCTGTTTTTCCAGTGAATAAATAAATCACATGCGGCTTTCGGCACAAAAACGTGCAATTTGCCAAAAATTTTATAGTAACACGAAAATTTTTATCAGGCATAAATTACCTGCGTCACAAAATTTTGCAGAATTGCGACAAAAATTTTTTGCGTGACCAGATGTTATTGAAGCACATGGAGTAATCCATACTTGTTTGATTAAACAGTTAATTGCATTGCATATTAGATTGATTAACCACCCATCACACAAATTACAGCACTTCAAACTACTGCCAGACTGCTGTGAATTATTACACATATTGTAAATAGACGCGCAAAACCTGCGCCAAACCTGCGCAAACTGGCATAACCTCCTAACTTTTAGTGAAATAATCGCCACTTGCACAGAGTGGCGAAGTGAGATAAGGCTGTTAACACTCCTTTTACTATTTTTTTCACGATTTGGTATAGATGTGATACCGCATCGAAAAGAGGCGTAGATGGGGCCAAGCACGGTGCTGGCCTGAAAGACCCGCAAACTACGGGGCGAATTATGACGGAATCATTGTTCTCGGCTGGCGGCCGGCTTGTGCCGCTTCTGGTGGGTATGGCCCTCATGCTGTATGCTGCGGTTCAAGCCGTACGCCAGCGTCAGGACCCTCGCCGCCTGATCCTCTGGGGCGCCCTGCACGACGCGGGCATTGTCTGCCTGGGGCTCGGCGCGGCTACCGCCATCGGCGCCACCGGCCTGTGGCTCTTCATACTTTTTCAGGTCGCGACACGCGGCCTGGCGTGGACGGCCCTGGGCCGTCTCACCTCGGCATGCCGCACGGGAGCCGCGTGTAGCCAAGGGCCCGTCCAGGCATCACGCCTGAGCGGTTCCGGCCAACGGCACCCCTGGACGGCTGCCCTGTTCGCCCTGGGTTTGCTGGCATCGGTGGGCGGCTCGCCCTTCCTGCTGCCCGAAGCCCGCCTCTTCATCAATGCCGCTGTTCTTGAAGCCATACCAGGCGGGCTCACCGGCCTGCTGGTCATGGCCCTGGCCACCACGGTCTTCATCTGGCTGTACGTCAACACTGTGCGCCAGGTCGTGCTGGAAGACGCGCCGGAAGATTCCCCCACGATCCTTGGCCCCATGCGCGGCAAAGCCGGTCTGATGATCGGTCTGGCCGTGGCCGTAGGCTTTATGGGCGTCTTTCGTGGCCCGCTGACCAGTCTTATCGGCGGCCAGTACGGCTTTGTGGCGCCGCATTCCCCTGTGCACCCGGCCTACTGGTGTTACTACCTTGGCGCTTTTGCCGTTGGCGGGGCTTTTCTGCTCCGCTTGCGCGTAGCGCCCCTTGTGGGAACGGCCTTTGCGGCACTGGCGCTCGTCACCGTGATTATTGCGGACGCTCCGGCCACGGCCAGGTTGTTCCTTACCATGATCAGCCTTGTGGCTCTTGTGGTCTGCGTTTACTCGCAGGGCTACATCCACGGGCGGCATCAGGGGCGCTACTGGTTCTTCCTGCTGCTCACCTTCGGTTCCCTGGCGGGCATAGTTTCCAGCACGGACGCGTCCGGCCTTTACGGCTACTGGGAACTCATGACCTTCGCCTCCTACTTTCTGGTGGTGCATGAAGGGCGGCGCAGCGCTTTTGACGCTGGCCTGAAATACTACGTCATGTGCGCGGGCGGCGCGCTTTTCATGCTGCCCGGCCTGCTTATGCTGGGCGAGGGCTTTATGCCCACCCCTGTCGTTCAGACAGCCTTTGTGCTTTGTCTGTTGGGCTTCGGCGTCAAGGCCGGTCTTGTGCCCCTGCACTCCTGGCTGCCTGACGCCCACCCCGCCGCGCCGTCCTCCGTGTCGGCCCCCCTTTCGGGCATCATTACCAAGATGGGCATTTTCGGCATTGTGGTCGTGCTGCTCATGCGGCCCATGGTCAGCACTCTGCCCGGCCTGTTCGGCCTTTCTTGGCTCGGCACGGGGCTGGTCTTCACGGGCGCTGCCACCCTGGTTCTTGGCGAAGTCATGGCCCTGCGCCAGGACGACATCAAACGCATGCTGGCCTACTCCACTCTGGGGCAGCTCGGTGAAATAGCGCTGGTGCTCGGCATCGGCACGTGGCTTTCCACCACGGGCGCGCTGTGGCACATGTTCAACCACGCCATCATGAAGGACCTGCTCTTCCTTGGCGCTGGCGCGCTCATCATGCGCAGCGGCAGCCGCAAGCTCAGCGACCTGCGCGGCCTTGGCCGCCAGATGCCCTTTACCGTGGCCTGCATGGGCGTTGGGCTTGTGAGCATTATGGGCCTGCCGCCCTTTGGCGCTTTTTACAGCAAATTCCTGATGATACAGGCCGCCACCGAAGCCGGACAGGTCTGGCTGGCCGCGCTTATTCTCGGCGGTTCCCTGGTGGGCCTTGTCTACTACACCCGCATACTCAAAACCCTGATATTTGAAGAACGCCCCGACTATCTGCCCACGGTCACGGAGGCACCTGTCACCATGCGCGTGGGCATGGGCGTGCTGGCGGCCCTGTGCGTGCTGCTTGGCCTTGCGCCGCAGCTCGCCATGCAGCTTGTGGCCCCTGTGGCTTCGCTGGCCTTTGCGCCCAACCCGCAGGACGCAGGCGTTCTGCTGGCCATGCACGTCAACTGGCCCATCTATGTGGTCGTGCCCGTGTTCGGCGCTCTGCTGCCCGCCCTCTTCTACAAGAACCGCGTCATGGCGGGCAAGGTCAGCGTGGGCGTGCTGCTCACAACGGCCCTGCTGGTCGTCCTGTTCGGACGCGGCCTCGACACGCTTTCGTTCTGCTTTGCCCTCATCGTTCCCCTGCTGGGCGCGGTGAACATGAGCTACGCTCTGGGCTATATGGAGCACAGCCACACGCAGTGGCGTTTCTACTGCGCCTTTACCGCCATGTGCGGGGGCCTCGTGGGCATGGCGTCCAGCCAGTATCTGCTGAGCTTCTTCCTGTTCTGGGAAATCATGAGCTCGTGGACGCTCTATCTGGCCATCGCGCACGAAGGCGACAAGGCCTCGCTGCGTGAAGCCTTCAAGTACTTTATCTTCAACGTCTTTGGCGCGGGCTTCATCTTTGTGGGCCTGTGCGTCATCGGACCCTTCACGCCCTTTACCTCGCTGCTGCTGGCCGGCATGGTGCCCAACCTGTCCACCGGGGCCGCCTGGTTCGGCATGGCCCTGCTGGCTGCGGGCTTTGTGATGAAGGCCGCGCAGCTGCCCTTCCGCATTGACTGGCAGATGCACCCCGCGCTGGCCCCCACGCCCGTGTCCGGCTACATTTCCTCCGTACTGCTGAAGAGCGCCATTCTCGGCCTTATCAAGCTCTTTATGCTGCTGGGCGGCGGCTTTGCCGTCGCGGGCATACTGGGCGGGTTTGAACAGAGCTCCATCAGCGTGACGGTCATGTGGATCGGCGGCGTCACCATCATCATGGCCGCCATTCAGGCCCTGCGCAGCAACGGCCTCAAGCTTATCTTCATCTACTCGACGGTAAGCCAGCTCGGCTACATGGTGCTGGCCGTGGCTGCGGGCGGCGCTCTCGGTTATGCGGGCGGCATGCTGCACGTCATCAACCACGTTTTCTTTAAAGACCTGCTCTTCCTTGTGTGCGGCGCCATCATGTTCGCCAGCCACAAGGAAAGCCTGAACGACCTTGGCGGCATCGGACGCAAGATGCCCTTTACCCTGGCCATGTTCGCCATAGCCGGGCTTTCGGTCATAGGCGTGCCGCCCACCAGCGGCTTCTCGTCCAAGTGGCTCATCTACCACGCCCTCATGGAAGCCGGGCAGCCCTTCCTGGCTCTGCTCTCGCTCATCGGCAGCGTGCTGACCATGGCCTATATCGCCAAGTTCCTGCATGCGGCCTTTTTGGGCCAGCCTGCGCAGGACCTTGACGATATCAAGGAAGTGCCCCGCATCATGCGCATCCCCATGGGTATTCTGGCCGCAGGCTGCGTGCTGACGGGCATCTTCCCCGGTCTCGCACTCGGCCCCATCAACTCGGTGCTGCTCGAATACGGGCTCATGCCGCTGAATGTGGGTCTTTCGGGCGTGCTTTCGGGCACTGGAGCCTGGAACGCCACGGGCATGTTCGTGATGATGGCCCTGGCCTTCACCGGCGGCTACTGGTTTGTGAAGCGCTTTACCCGCCTGCGTGAAATTGATGTGCATACCTGCGGTCTGCCGCCTGAAACGGCCACCAGCCGCATGACGCCTTCCAGCATTTACGGCGGTCTCACGCGCCTGCTCGGCGGCGATGACACGCCCAAGGAGAACCGCTCATGAGCGATACCCTGCTTGCCATACTGCACATGTGCGTCTTCCCCGGCGGGGCCTTTGCCCTGATGGTGGCCATGTTCTTCAAAGGACTTGACCGCCGTGTGGAAGCCCGCCTGCAACGCCGCGTAGGGCCGCCGCTGGTGCAGCCCTGGCTGGACATTGCCAAGCTCCTGACCAAGGAAACCCTGATCCCCAGGACAGCCTGCCGCCCGGCGTTTCTGCTGGCTCCGGTCTTCGGCTTTACGGGCATGGCCGTGTGCGCGGCCTTCATCCCCATCTCCGGGGTGTACAACGGCCTGTTCAACATGGGCGACCTGCTGGTGATCTTTTACCTTCTGCCCATCCCGGCCATGGCCATCATGCTGGGCGGGTCGGCCTCCAGTTCGCCTTACGGCGCTGTGGGCTTCTCGCGCGAAATGGTGCTCATGTTCGCGTACGAAATGCCTTTGCTCATGATATTGCTGGCCGTGGCCATGCTCACGGGCAAAACCCTGGCTGGCGGCGCATGGGGCGCGGAATTCTCGCTCTTCAAGATCGTGGCCCTGCAGCAGCAGACAGGCTCATTCGGTTTCAACCCGTCGATGATCCCGGCCTTTCTGGCCTACCTCGTCTTCCTGCCCGGCACCATGGGCGTCGTGCCCTTTGACATCCCCGAGGCGGAAACCGAAATCGTCGAAGGCCCGCTGCTTGAATACGGCGGCCCGCTGCTGGCGCTTTTTCAGATCACGTCGGCCCTCAAGACCTTCGTTGTTCTGGGGCTGGGGGTTGCGCTTTTCTTCCCCGGCACCATATCTGAATGGTGGCCGGTCAATCTGGTGTGGTTCTTGTGCAAGTGCCTCGCGCTCATGCTGGTTTCGCTCACCCTGGTCAAGTCGGCCACAGGGCGTTTCCGTATTGACCAGGCGTTTCGCTTTTATGTGACTGTGCCCGCCGTGCTCGCGCTGTGCAGTCTGATACTGGTCTGGGTGATGTAAGGAGGCCGCCGTGTCGCTGGATAATACGCTTAAAAAACTTTCCGTGCGTTCGCCGTGGCTGTTCCGCATCAACGCCGGTTCCTGCAATGGCTGCGACGTGGAGCTGGCCACCACGGCCTGTATTCCGCGTTACGACGTTGAGCGCCTGGGGTGTCGCTACTGCGGCAGCCCCCGGCACGCCGATATCGTGCTGATCACCGGCCCGCTTACCACCAGGGTGCGCGACCGCGTGCTGCGGGTGTGGGACGAAATTCCCGAACCCAAGGTGACGGTGGCCGTGGGCATCTGCCCCATATCAGGCGGGGTCTTTCGCGAGGGATATTCCATTGAAGGCCCCATCGACCGCTACCTGCCCGTGGACGTAAACGTGCCCGGCTGCCCGCCCCGGCCCCAGGCCATTCTTGAAGGCGTGGTGCTGGCCCGGTCTATCTGGCTGAAAAAACTGGGCGTGGAGGAATAATATGGCGGGCTTTCTTAAAGTCTTATTCCGCAATCTGCTTGAAGGCCCCAGCACGGATCCTTTTCCTCTGGGTGAAACCTTTACGCCCGAACGCCTGCGCGGCAAGGCCGTGGTCGACCCCAACCTGTGCATGGGCTGCGGCATCTGCCGCCACTCCTGCGCTGCGGGGGCCATCCACATCGGCCAGCTGCCCGACGGATCAGGCTTTACCATCACCATCTGGCAAAACTCGTGCTGTCTGTGCGCCTCATGCCGTCATTACTGCCCCACCGGGGCCATGAGCATCAGCACCGACTGGCATACGGCCCATGTACAGGCCGAAAAATACAACAGGCTTGAGCAGCACACCATCAAGTATGAGCCCTGCGTCGCCTGCGGCGCGCTTATGCGGCCCATCCCCAAGGTTCTGGCCGATAAGCTCTATGCCTGGAATACCGAAATTGATCCTGAGCTGACCCGCAAGCTGTGCCCCAAGTGTCGGCAGATTGAAGACGCGAAGCGCAACGCCTGTGTGCTGCCTACGGCCACTGACGACACGCCGGCGGCAACCGTCACCTCGGCAGTGCCCACCAAAGACTAGCGGCCAGGCCGCGGAGAACATATGCAAGAGACCATTCACGGCAACGCCGCAGTCATTGAGGGCCTTACCGCTCTTTGTGCCGCTGAGGACGATGCCATACATCACAGCACCGACAGCTTCGGCAACGCCTATCACTGGTTTCGCCTGGGCACCCCGCGCATGCTCACCCAGGGCGCGGAGATACTCCGCCAGGCGGACGCCCGTCTGGCCATGGTCACGGCCTATAACCGTCGCCAGCTCAGCGAACCCATGCAGGAAGTCTGTTATCACTTTGAAATTCAGGGTGTTATTTACAACATGACTGTCACCCTCAATGGAGAATGGCCCACAGTGCCCTCCATCACGCCGCTGTTCGCCAACGCGGACTGGCATGAAAGGGAAATGATGGAGCTTTACGGCATCCAGGTCATGGGGCATCCCAACCCGCGCCGCCTCTTCCTCGACGAGGAGCTGGACGCTGGCATTCTCAACGAAGCCGTGCCTCTTTCCATCATGATGAACGGGGCCTGCACCACCGACCTGTGGGAACGCATCCTCCAGGACAAGGAGAAGCGGTCATGACCAAAACCTTTACCATGCCCCTCGGCCCCGTGCATGTGGCCCTTGAAGAGCCGGTATACTTCAATCTGACTGTGGACGGCGAAATAGTGCGCCATGTGGAGCTGACCTCGGGCCATGTGCACCGTGGCATGGAGGCCATGGCCACCCAGCGCAATCTGATCAAGAACGTCACGCTCACAGAACGCGTGTGTTCCCTGTGCTCCAACAGCCATTCCTTCACCTACAGTATGGCCGTTGAAAACGTGCTGGGCATTACCATTCCTGACCGCGCGCGCTATCTGCGAGTGCTGGCGGAAGAAATCAAGCGCATTGCCTCGCATCTGTTCAACACCGCCATTCAGGCCCACATCATCGGCTTCAAGTCGCTGTTCATGCACGTCATGGAAGTGCGCGAAATGATGCAGGACCTGAAGGAAACGGTCTATGGCAACCGCATGAACCTGGCCGCCAACTGCATCGGTGGCGTCAAGTACAATGTGAACGCCGAACTCTTGGACTACATGCGCAAGATGCTGGACAAGGTCGAACCCCAGGTGGACGAAATCCGCGAGATTTACGACTCCAACAGCATGGTTCTGGCCCGTACCCGTGGCCTTGGCCTGCTGCCCAAGGAAGACGCCATCCGCCTCGGCGTGGTTGGCCCGGTGGCGCGCGGTTCGGGTCTGCATCTTGATGTGCGCAAGGATTCGCCCTATGCGGCCTATCCTGATGTGGACTTCAAAACCATTGTGGAACAGGGGTGCTGCATCCACGCTCGTACCATGGTGCGCCTGCACGAGATATTCGAATCCTTCGGCATTATCCGTCAGTGCATCGCGCGCGTGCCCGACGGCGAAGTGACGGCCCCCATGCGGCAGATCCGCACGGCCGAGGCCTGCGCCCGCTCCGAAGCGCCGCGCGGCGAGGTGTTCTACTACATCCGCACCAACGGAACGGATATGCCCGCACGGCTCAAGTGGCGCGTGCCTTCCTACATGAACTGGGAGGCCCTGGGCGTGATGATGCGTGACTGCAACGTGTCCGACGTCGCCCTGATCACCAACAGCATTGACCCCTGCGTATCCTGCACGGAACGTTAGAGTAACGTCAAAGTAAAGTTGCTCTGGGCGGTTGTCGCGCGTCAGGGCTGAAGCGGCAAAGGGTGTAGCGCATGCATGAAGCGAGTCTGGTTCAGGGGCTGCTGGACATCTGTCTGAAAGCTCTGGACGAGCATAATGCGGCGAACCCGGAAAACCGGGTGGAGCGCATAAGCAAGGTAGAATGCCAGCTTGGGCTCATCGCCTGTGTTGAGGCGCAAACCCTTGCGGCCTGCTTTGAACTCTTTGCGGAAGGCACCCCGGCCGAGGGAGCGCAACTGCTGTTGCAGACAGCGCCCCTGCCATGTCGCTGTACCGAGTGCAACCACGAATTCAGCCTGACGCAACGGCATTTCGTCTGCCCCAGTTGCGGCGGTGAAAACATCCACTTCAACGGGGGCCACGGACTTACCCTGATGGCCCTGCACGTTGCATCCGAGGAAACGGACCATGACTGAACATATCCAGGTCGTACCCGACAAATGCCGCGCCTGTCGCCGCTGTGAAGTGGCATGTATCGCCGCACACCACGGCATGAGCTTCAAGGAAGCCATGAAGCACCGCGACGAACTGGTGTCGCGCGTGCAGGTGGTAAAGGCGGACGGCTTCAAGACAACGGTGCGCTGCCACCAGTGCCCCCACGCGCCCTGCGTGAACGTTTGCCCCACAGGGGCGCTCCAGCAGGACGAAAAGGGGCGCATTATCATGCGCGTTCAGTATTGCGTGGCCTGCAAAATGTGCATTGCCGCCTGCCCCTACGGCACCATCACAATGGAAACCATCGGCATGCCGTCGGTGGACGGCGAGGACGGCGAAACCTTGGCCCAGCGGGCCCGTCGTGAAGTGGCCGTGCGTTGTGATATGTGCCGCGCCTGGCGTATGGAAAACGGCAAACGCATTACCGCCTGTATGGAAGCCTGCCCTGCTCACGCCCTTTCGCTGGTGCTGGCCGACGGCACTGTAGTGGAAATGCCCAAGCCGGAAAAGAAGGCTGTGGAGCCTGCGGCTGATGCGCCCAAGGCTGATGCTGCTCCTGCGGTTGCACCCGAAGCGCCCAAGGCTGACGCTGCTTCGGTAGCGTCCAAGATCGAAACGGCAGCAGCTGAAACACCCAAGGCTGATGCTGCACCTGTGGTTGAAACGGCTGCGGCTGAAGCGCCCAAGGCTGACGTTGTAGCCGAAGCTGCCACGGCTGTAAGTGCTCCTGAAGCGCCCGAGGCTGACGCCGCTCCTGCGGTTGCCCCTGAAACGCTCAAGGCTGACGCTGCGTTGGCGGAAGCGGCCCCAGTGGTTGAAACGGCTGCGGTTGAAGCGCCCAAGGCTGACGTTGTAGCCGAAGCTGTGGAACCCGTTGCAAAAGCCGCTTCTGATACCCAGGCCGCACAGCCTGTTGCTTCTGAAGCCAAGGCCGAAGCCAAAGAAGCTTCAAAGGGTGAAACCCAGGAATCAACCCCTGCCGAGAGCGCATCCAAGGTCGAAGCCCCTGCTGACAAAAAGCCTGCGGTTTCCACCGACAAAAAGCCTGCGGCTCCTGCGCCCAAAAAATCCGCTCCCAAGTCTGGCAAAAAAGCCAGCAAAAAGGGCGGCAAAAAATAAGTCGCCGTTGCATAATTATTGATCAGTCCCGCTCATACAAACGTATGGGCGGGACTTTTTTTATATAATCCTCACGCCTGATGGCCCGGTGAAGTGCTCTGTGAGTGGAGCTGTGCGGCAGGGACGCCGAGGAGAATAAAACCGGGGATTGTCCTTTGAAAAGTAGTTTCTGTGCCCTGCGGGCACGGCGGTTTTTCTTTTATTTGGGTTTTGGTCGCCTGCGCGGCGCGCGGCGGGGCGTCCTCACTTGATATTTCAGGGAAAGTTAAGCAGGGCCTGTCCTCTGAAGGGCGGTTTCTGTGCCCTGCGGGCACGGGGCTTTTCTTTTTCTGTTGCTTGGGCCGCCTGCGCGGCGCGCGGCAAGGCGGGGCCGGTTATGGGGCTGCGCCCCCTTCTCGGCCCCCTTGCATCCCCCCCGAAGCACCCCCCTGTTCTACCCTGACCAACAACTCCCTTCTTTCGGGGGCGGCTATGCACGAACCT
>NZ_MJUZ01000009.1 GCF_002237645.1 Desulfovibrio sp. MES5 | reverse complement strand
CCATGATCTTGCAGGCTTTCGAAATGTTGCCGAGTTCCGCAGCGAGATTGAGAAGCCCGGTCTTGTGCTTGATGACGTTTTGATTGAAACTTTCCATGGGGATTCTCCGTGGGCATTGTGCCCTGTTTGATGGTGCGTTTACACTTCCATCAAAACGGAGATTCCCCTTTCCTTCAAGGGGTACCTGTCAGATCAAGTCGAAACTAGCTCAGCTGAAAGATCGCCACCGCTGTTGGCCATGTGTGCGCTTTGTCCGTCAAGAAAATGGGCGTTGCCGTCCCTACCTTCAAACCGCAGTATATCTCCCGATCAGTGACAAGGATATGTTGCCTCGGCTGACCGGGATGGGGAAGGCCGCGAAAGAGGTTTTCTTGCCACTGGCCTCGATAGAGAGGGGGGCAGTATACCATCCTCACTCAAAGGCCAAATCCCAAACCACCCCCAAAAACCATTGAACTTACCATTCCCCTTGCACCCGTGCCGCCAATGCGTCAAAATTTCTAAAGCAGGTCACGCCAACTCCGCGCCAACTTCGCGCAAACTCCGCGTAATCGCCACACCAATTCCAGGCCTGCGCAGCACACTCACCCAGAGGAACTTTAATGCACTGTCAGCACCTTCTCTTTGATCCGGCCCGCATCCCCTCACCCTGCTTTGTTCTGGACGAAAACCAGCTTCTGACCAATGCGGCCATCCTCAACACCGTGCAGGAGCGCACCGGCGCAAAAATCCTCCTTGCCCTCAAGGGTTATGCGGCCTGGGCGACCTTTCCCCTGCTTTCCCGCTTCAAGGGGCACGGCCCCCTGTGGGGCGCTTGCGCCAGTTCTGTGGACGAAGCCCGTCTGGCCCGCGAGGAATTCGGCGGCGAGGTTCACTCCTTCGCTGCGGCCTGGAACAAGCGCGAAGTGGCGGAACTGCTGACGCTGACAGACCATATCGTTTTCAATTCCATTGCGCAGTGGCGTGAATTCGCGCCCGCCATTGAGGCGTGGAATCAGGGCCGCTGCCCTGACAGACAGATACAGTGCGGTCTGCGCATCAACCCGGAACACTCTGAAGGCGCTGCGGAAATATACAATCCCTGCGCGCCCGGCTCACGCCTTGGCATACGGCGCAAACATTTTGACCCCACGGCTCTGGGCGGCATCTCCGGCCTGCATTTTCATACGTTGTGCGAGCAGGGCGCGGACGCGCTGGAGCGCACCCTGACCGCTGTAGAAAAGAATTTCGGCCAGTGGCTGCCCGGCTGCAAATGGATCAACATGGGCGGCGGGCATCACATCACCAAGCCGGGCTATGACCTGGACCTGCTCTGCCGTCTGCTCACCCAGTGGCGCGACCGCTATCAGGCGCAGATATACCTTGAGCCCGGCGAGGCCGTGGCCCTGGACGCGGGCTGGCTGGTCACAACGGTGCTGGACGTTATTGAGGCCGACATGCCCATTGTCATTCTGGACATTGGCGTGCCCTGCCACATGCCCGACGTCATTGAAATGCCGTACAGGCCGCGCGTGACGTATGAGCATGACGGCGCAGCCGTGCAGGCGGGCGAAGCGGGGCAGAAGGCCTGGACCTGCCGTCTGGCGGGCAAGTCATGCCTCGCGGGCGATGTGGCTGGCGAATATTCCTTTGACGCGCCCCTCAAACCGGGGCAGCGCCTCATATTTGAAGACATGGCCATATACAGCATGGTCAAGACCACGACCTTCAACGGCCTGCGCCTGCCTTCCATCGGCATTTGCGGGCAGGACGCCGACGGCGAGGCGGACTTTCGCATGCTGCGCCAGTTTGGCTACGCGGACTTTAAAACCCGGCTTTCATGATGCGCCGCGACATGCCGCGCAAGCACGCTTTCACCAGTGATGGCGTCCCATCCGTAAGCCGCCTTCGCCGCCCAACGGCTGTGCCTGAAATTGCTCCGGCAGACAGCCATCTGAGTATTTCACGGTGAGGACATTCTGCATTTTGAAAACGAACAGCCGCAATGTTGGCCCGCTCTACATCTGAAGCAGAAAAACCCCGGCATTGCCGGGGTTTTTCTGCTTCACGCACCAATAAAAAGTCTGCGTTGGGCGCGGGCCTATTTGAGCTTTTTGACGGCTTTTTCCATACCCTCTGGCAAGGGGTAGCAGTGCTCTTCACCGGGAAAAGCCCCGGCCCGCACTTCACGGGTGTAGGCTTCAATGGCGTCGCGCAAGGCCTTGTCCACAGAACCGAAATACTTGACAAAACGCGGCAAAGGCCGGGTGTTCAGGCCGGTCATGTCCTGCCAGACCAGCACCTGCCCGTCGCATTCCGCGCCAGCGCCTATGCCGATGACGGGGATGGCAAGCTCCTTGGTGATGCGGGCGGCCAGGGCGGCGGGCACGCATTCCAGCACCAGGGCAAAGGCCCCGGCATCCTGAAGGGCACGGGCGTCGTCCAAAAGTTTTTGGGCAGCGCTGGGCGTCTTGCCCTGCATCTTGAAACCGCCGAAGGCGTTGACAGACTGGGGGGTAAGCCCCAGGTGCCCCATGACGGGTATGGACGCCCGCACGAGCGCCTTGACCACGTCGCAAAACTCCGAACCGCCTTCAAGCTTGACGGCCTGGGCGCGCCCTTCGGTCACCAGCCTGCCAGCATTGCGCACGGCTTCATCCACGCTGGTGTGATAGCTCATATAAGGCATGTCGCAGATCACAAGGGCCTGATCCGCTGCCCGCGCCACAGCGGCGCAATGGCGCGTCATATCGTCCATGGTGACGCTGAGCGTGTCCTCGTGCCCCAGCATGACCATGCCGAGCGAATCCCCCACCAGCAGGGCGTTGACCCCGGCGTCGTCCATAACGCGGGCCGTGCTGTAGTCGTAGGCGGTAAGCACCACAAGCTTGTCCTGCCCCTTGGCGGCGCGAAATGTGACCACAGTGTTCTTCATGGTGAATGCTCCTTGGTAAAAACCGTGTCGGCAACTGCCGGGGATGCCTGGCGGCCAGAGATCCGGACGGCGAAAGGCGCGTCAGGAACGGCTATTGGCCGCGAGCGCCAGCCCCATAAGCAGATGCGTCAGCTTGGCCGCCGTAAAATCACAGTGGTGCAGGCCCGCAATGGGGGCAAGCTCCACCACGTCCAGCCCCACGACCTGCCGCCCTTCCACGCAACGCTCAAGAATAAACTGGGCTTCGCGCCAGCTTATGCCGCCGGGTGACGGCGTTCCCGTGGCGGGCATGAGAGAAGCGTCAAAGGCGTCCACATCAAAAGTAATGTAAATCCGCTGGGGGAAGCCCTCGGGCAGGGGCAGCTCGGGCAGGCCCACGCGGGCCATAAAATAGGCGTCATAGTGCGTGACGTTGTGCGCCTTGCGCACCTCAACTTCCTCACGGCAGAAATCGCGCACGCCAAACTGCACCAGCGGCAGACCCAGGTCAGCCACAGCGCGGTGCATGACGCAGGCGTGCGAATAGGGGCTGCCCTCATAGCTTGAGCGCAGATCGGCATGGGCGTCAAACTGCACAATGCCAAAGGGTTCGCCGGTGCTCTGCGCCTGCTTGGACAGGGCACGCAACGCGCCAAGGCTCACCGTGTGCTCGCCGCCGAGCAGCACCGGCATGGCATTGCAGGCAAGCGCCTGGGCCGTGGCAGCCTCGATGCGGTCAATGACCCCTTCAATGGGGCCGCTGCAGTCCACAGGCGGCGCGGTATAAAAACCTGATTCACCTGGGGCCTGACCGCTTTCCCAGGCTTCAAGCTGCTGCGAAGCCGTGAGCAGAGCCTCAGGGCCGTGGGCAGCGCCCGCGCCGTAAGAGACGCTCTGCTCCAGCGGAACGGGAATAATATGAAAGGCGGCCTGTTCAGGCCGGGCGGGGCTGTATTCCGATGCAAGAAAATGCTGCATGACTATCCTCAGGCTGTATGGATGAACCAAATAAAACGGCCCGCTTGGGGAGGCAGGCCGTCTTATTTGGAGGAGGCTGTCAGCAAAAGAAAGGAAGGTACTTTCTATTCTGCAATGGCCGTGCCAAGTGGGTTTAAGAAAATATTTTCTCTAACAGTGCGTAATTTATTATATTTTATTTCAGGAACAAATCCTGTTTAGTTTAAAAACTTATACTCTCCTGCCCTGCGCCCCACGTTGCAGGCCTACCGCTGTACAAAAAATTATCTCGTTGATGCGCACCGCCAGCCCCGATTTATGGCCTTTGCGGTGCTTTTACCGGCAAGCGCTCCACCAGCAACAGGCTTTCAGTCCGTGCTTTGTCGGCATCGGCAAGGGCTGCCAGCATCAGGGCGGCAGGCTCCAAACCCTCAAGCCAGATAAACAGGCCAGACATTACCCACCAACGCCGGGGCGACAGCGTCCGCACCCTGTGCGCCGGGGCTTGCGCCTCTTCAGCGCCGCCCTCATGCCCCGTGTAGCAGTGCAGGCTGATGCACCCGCCGGGGCAGAGCGTCAAGGGCTGCGTGCCCATCACCGCTCGAGGCTTACTGCACAGTTTCCTTGCCGCCAGCGGTCGGGGAACCCTGGATGCTGAGAGTCAGCTTTTCCGCCAGCTCGCGCGCGCCGGGGGTCTGACGCCATTCGTCAAACAGCTTGCGCCACGCGCCGAACTCCACAAAGCCACGATCCAGCTGGTCCTCGTGCATCTGCACCCAGGTATTGAAAAGCTGCATCTGTACCTGAAAGGTGGAGCTGTTGAATATCATGGCCGCGCTGTCGCGCGCTACGCTCTTGCCTTCCACGTGGGTGGCCACGAAGTTGCAAATGGCGCGCTGCGACATTTCAAAGGTCACTTCCTGACCGTTCATTTCATCGGCTAGAGGCAGCAGATGGGGGTAGAGTTCGGCAATGCGCTCCATACCCTTGACCGGCACGGCCATGAACAGCGGAGCTTCACCGTCAACCGGGGCGGCTTCGGGCTTTTCGCTGATAAAATAGAATCGCAGCCAGTTTTCAAACATCACCGCTTCAATCATGGAGGCTACGGCGCTCTGGAATTGGCTCTGTGGCTCAGGCATGGAAACTCCTTCACTTTTTGGCGGCGCAAGCACCCTGGCTCCTACCGCCATCAGAACTTGGCTCACGTACTTCTGGAACAGATCATCAGGCCATGGCCGACGCCGAGAGCCCCCGAAAGGCGCTCATGCCGCACGGCCTAGAGAAAAATGTCGCAAGCGCCTTCATATGTACTATCCGGGCCAGCCCGCGTCAATGCAGTACGCCGTAAAGCCGGGGCCCATATCAATTTTCTGGCGGCGCGGATCCGGCCGGCGCGGCTGCGGCCAGCCGCTCGCGCCGCAGGCGCAGGGCCCTGGTGCCCATAAGGCTCAAAATCAGGGCGGCGCTTCCCGTCACGGCGCAGACTATCCCCAGAGGAACAGCGGTTCCCGGCCCGGCCAGCCCCACCAGCGGGGATGAAAACGCCCCGAAAATAAAGACCGCCACGCCGATCACGCCCGAAGCCGCGCCCGCGCCCACGTCCTGCGACGCGATGCCAAGAGTGAAGCTGGTGGCGAAGGTCACGCCCTGGAGCGTGATCATGCAATACAGGGCGGCAAGAAGGGGCCAGGGCGAAGCCGGACGCGCCAGAGTCACGCCCAACACAGCCAGGCTGGCCACCCAGCGCAGGATGTTTCCTGCCACGAGCAGCTTTTCTTCACTGACGCGGCGGGCCAGACGCCCGGTAATGACGGCCATGAGGGACAGGCTGAGCGCATTGGCCCCAAAGATCATGCCATAGGCCGTGGGCGAAAAGCCGTACATATCCTGCAGGATAAAGGGCGAAGCCGCCACATAGCCGAAAAATCCGGCCATGGTGAAGCCCTGTACCCCGGCAAAGCACATGAAGGCTTTTTCGCCAAAGAGCTTACTCGTATAACGCAGGGAGGCAAGCACGCCGCCGGGCCGCCGGGCCTCTGGAAGCAGCGTTTCCGGCATCCGCCAGGCGCACAGGCACACAAGCAGCAGGCCAAAACCCGTCAGAAAGACAAATACCGCGTGCCAGCCGCCCAGAGCGGCAAGTCCGCCGCCCAGAAGCGGGGCCACGATGGGGGCCACGCTCTGAATGGCGATAAGCACGGCCATGAAGCTTGTTAGCTCCGGCCCGCGAAAAAGGTCGCAGGCAATGGCGCGTGAAAGCACCACGCCCCCTGCCCCGCTGAGCCCCTGCGCAAACCGCAGGGCGATAAAGCCTTCGCCCGAGCTTGTCCGGGCGCAAAAAAATGAGGCAAGCGTAAAGAAGGCCAGCGCCAGCAGCAGGGGCCCCCGCCGCCCGCGACTGTCTGAAATGGGGCCTATGAATATCTGCCCAATGGCCATGCCTATCAGAAAGGCGGTAATGGTGCCCTGCGTGGCCGCCGTCGAGATGGAAAGATCCCCGGCGATCTGGGGCAGGCTCGGCAAATAGGTGTCTATGCTCAATGGGCCGAATGCTCCCAGCATGGCGAGCAGCAGCGCGAAAAAAAGCCTGCGGGCGCGGCTCAGCCGTGCGCCGGGGCCGACGACAATATCATTTTGTGTAAAGCTCATGCGGTACTATTCCCTCGATTTTGGCGGATATTCAGCCCGGCTGGCAGCAAAGTCAAGTTACTCCGCCACAAGTCACGGGCCTCACGACGCTCTGGCGGGCCGAAAAGCCTTGTGCTAGGGTCGCATCATGATCGACTACGCTCAAGCGCTCAACGAAGCCCAATACCAGGCAGCCACCAGCGGCGACGGACCCGTGCTGGTGGTGGCTGGCGCGGGCAGCGGCAAAACCCGCACCATTGTATACCGCCTGGCCTGGCTGGCCGAAAACGGCATCTCGCCCGACGCCATGCTGCTGCTTACCTTTACCCGCAAGGCCGCGCAGGAAATGCTGCACCGCGCGGGACTGTTGCTGAACCAGGGGCTTTCCGGCGTGCAGGGCGGCACCTTTCACGCCTTTTCGTTCAGCGTGCTGCGCCGCTGGAAACCCGCGTGGCTGGCCGACCGCCCCTTTACGGTTATGGACGCCGCAGACATCACGGCGGCGGTCAAGCACTGCAAGGACAATCTCAAGCTGGGCAAGGGCGACAAGTCCTTTCCCAAAACCCAGACCGTGGTGGGCCTGCTCAGCAAGGCGCGCAACAAGGAATTGCCGCTGGACGAAGTGCTGCGGCGCGAGGCCTTTCACCTGCTGCCCCACGCCGAAAGCCTGACCCGCCTGGGCGAGGCCTACAACGCCTACAGGCGCGAAAAAGGCCTCATGGACTATGACGATCTGCTTTTTGAGCTTGAAGACCTGCTGCGCACCAATGCCCTGGCCGCCGCCAACCTGCGCCAGCGCTTCAGCCACATTCTTGTGGACGAATACCAGGACACCAACCTCGTGCAATCGCGCATCGTGCGTCTGCTGGCCGGGCCGGAAGACGGCCCCCCAGGCAACGTCATGGCCGTGGGCGACGAAGCCCAGTCCATCTATGCCTTCCGGGGTGCGAATGTTCGCAACATTCTGGATTTCCCCAAATTTTTTCCGGGAACCAAGGTCATTCGGCTGGAGGAAAACTACAGGTCGACCAAGCCCGTGCTGGATGTGGCCAACAGCCTGCTGGCCCATGCGGCGGAGTCTTTTCATAAAAACCTGTTCACCAAAAAAGAAGGCGGCGAGCCTGTACGGCTGGTCACGCCCCTGAGCGACGCCAGCCAGGCCAAGCTTGTGGTGCGCCGCGTCGAAGAACTGCTGCGCGAGCATTTGCCCCACGAAATCGCGGTGCTCTTCCGCGCGGGGTTCCATTCCTACAATCTTGAAATGGCGCTCAACCAGGCTGGCATCGGCTTTCGCAAATACGGCGGCCTGCGCTATACCGAAGCCGCCCACGTCAAGGATGTGATGGCCTACGCCCGCCTGCTGCTCAACCCGCTGGACCTGCCCGCCTTTGCCCGCGTGGCCGCCCAGCACAGCGGCATCGGCCCCAAAACCGTCGAAAAGCTCTATACCGTGGCCCGCAGCGGTGACGCGGCGGCAACAGAAAAGGCCTTTGGCAAGCACGTTGGCTTTCTGGAAGACATGCGCTTCATCAACGATCTGCGCGCGCGTCCCATGGCGCCTTCGTCCACGCTGGCAGCCGTGCTGGAGCACTACCGGCCCCGGCTGGAAGGCCTGTACCCCGAAGACTGGCCCCGCCGCCAGCAGGGTCTTGAAGAAATCATACAGATGGCCTCGGGCTACGTGCACCTGGACCTTTTTCTGGCCGATCTGGCGCTGGAATCGCCCGAAGAGGACGAAAACGACGCCGAGGGCAAGATCACCCTTTCCACCGTGCATTCGGCCAAAGGGCTTGAGTGGAACGCCGTGTGCATCATTGATCTGGTTGAAGACCGCTTTCCCTCGCGTCACGCCCTGGCCCGGCCCGAAGACTTTGAAGAAGAACGCCGCCTCATGTACGTGGCCTGCACCCGCGCCCGCCAGAATCTGGATCTCTATGCCCCGGCCTCCCTGTACAACAGGGCCGAGCGCGGCAGCCAGCACGTAAACCAGAGCCCCTTTGTGCGCGAACTGGCCCCCGGTCTTGTGGAGGAATGGGTGGAAGGTTTTGGCGGCGGTCTTTCACGCCGCACGCCGGGAAGCTTCGGTGGAGCTGGCGCGTATCAGTCCAGAGCATTGACGCAGCCACTGGCCCGGCCCCTGGCACAGCCGCAGGCCACGCGCGATTACGCCGCCTTTGACGATTGCCAGTTGCCCCCGGAAACGGAAAACGCCGCGCCCGCCCTGAACTTTGCGCGGCCACGCGGCCTTGCGCCACAGCAGGAAAATCCGGCCACAAGCGAAAGCTACGCGGCGGGCAGCTCCGGCACGGCGGGCACAGGCGACGCGGCAGCCGGACAGGGACAGCTTTGTTACTGCACCCACCGCATCTTCGGGCGCGGCAAGATTATCAAGCACCTCTCGCCCGAAAAGGTGCAGGTGAACTTTCCCGGCTTCGGCCTCAAGGTCATTTTGAGCGAATACCTGCTCATGGAGAATTGATATGGTTGCGCCCCCAATGTCCAACGGCTCAGCCGCGCCACTGTCGGAAGACCGTATACTGGCCTGCCTGGCCGGATATTTTCCCCAGACCCATCCCTCATTGCTGCTGGGCCGGGGGGATGACTGCGCTGTGCTCAAGGCCGAGCGGCCCCTTTGCGTCAGCAGCGACCTTTTTTTGGAAGACATCCATTTTCGCCGCTCCTACTTTACGCCCGAAGACACTGGCTACAAGGCCCTTGCCGTCAATGTCAGCGATCTGGCGGGCTGCGGCGCGCGGCCCATTGGCTTCACGCTTTGCCTTGGCCTGCCCGCATGGGCGGATATGGAATGGCTCAACAGGTTTTTCAGCGGCATGGCCGAGGTGGCCAGCCAGCACCGCATGGCGCTGGCCGGAGGCGACCTTTCGCGCAGCAAAAGCCTGCACATTTCCATAACCGTCTGGGGCGAGACGGCGGACCCCGGCCATTTTCTGGTGCGGGGCGGCAGCATGCCCGGCGACGTGCTTTTTGTGGTCGGCCCTCTGGGGCTTGCCCGCGTGGGCCTTGCCCAGCTGGAAGCGCAGGGCCGTCAGGCCCTTGAAGTGTGGCCCGCCGCCTGCGCGGCCCACCTGCGGCCCGCCCCCCAAGTGGACGCGGGCCTGATGCTGGCGCGCGCGGGATACAACGCGCGGCCCCCCGCCCTCATGGACCTTTCGGACGGCATCATGCGCGACCTGCCGCGCCTGCTGGGCCTCACAGGAGAACTCAGCGCCGTCTGCCCGGAAAAATGCACGGGCCTTGGCGCGGAAATTGTGCTGCCGCAGGGCCGTCTGCACCCGGAAATACTGCGCTACGCTGCGGCCACTGGCAAAAACCCGGTGCATGAAGCGCTGCTCGGCGGCGAGGACTACGCCCTGCTCGGATCCTGCGCGCCCGATATGCTGCCCCCCCTGCACGCGGCCATTCCCGGCCTGTACAGCATTGGCGTGGTCACAGCTGGTGGCGGCATTGAGTGCAACAACGCGCCGCTGGACAGTCTTGGCGGCGGCTTTGACCATTTCGAGTCCTGAACCGGTTTGGCCTGCGACTCGCAAAGCCGCAGGCGGGATCAGATCGCCTTTGAACAACGAAGCATTTCAAAGGCAACATTTTGCCTGAAGCTGCGTTTTCCGGCAAAATCCACGCCGCGGGAGCGCGCTGCACTCTCGTGCCGCGTTGGAGCATCTGCCCTTTTTCAAGGGCAACATGCCTTAGCGCTCCATACCTCGAAACACTTTTTGGCAACAGATAATAGTCTGTGACCGCAGGAAACACGCATGCACAAGGATTTTCAGTCAGCACCGGAAGTTATGAAGCCTTATGTGGAAGAGATGCGCGACGTCTGCCGGGATGCGTGGACGCAGGGCCTGCTCTCCGGCTGCAACGGCAACGCCAGCCGCCGCCTGCCCGCCCCGCATCAGGACGTTGCGTGCCTGACATGCACAGGGGCCGCCAAGGGCCGTCTTGCCCCGCAGAACTGCTGCCTTGTGGAGATTGAGAGCGCGGCCCCGCTATACGGCGGCCCGGCGTCGACGGAATCCGGCATGCATCTGGCCATTTACCGCGCAAAACCGCAATGCGGAGCAATATTGCACACGCACCCGCGCCGCCTGTTGGCCCTGAGCCTGCGTCTTGAAAAGCAGCATTCCGGGCTGGAAGATTTTTTGCGCCTGCCGCTCTTTGAGGCGGATGTGTGGCGCGCCCGCCTTGGCTTCGCCCTTGCCCTGCCGCCCGGAACAACGGAGCTGGCAGACGCCGTGGCCAGGGCAAGCCTCGACCATCCGGCGGTGTGGATGGCCGGACACGGCCTGTGCAGCACGGGCGCGACCCTGGCCGAAGCGCTTTGCCTGACCGAAGAGCTGGAGCATCTGGCCGCCATACAGCTTTTGAGCATGCGCTGATCAGCTTTCGCCTTTCTGCCCCTCTTCACGCCAACATGAATAAAGGCCCGACAACGGGCTTTTTTGCTGCCAATGGGCAGATTTGCATTGAAAGTACGCGTCCTCGCAGGGCATAGTAACACGATTAATAAAATCGTGGCTTTTTTGCTTGCCAAAAAACATGCCCTTGTGTAGCATCTTTGAAAAATTCGTAACACAATTTCCCATTGCAGCATCTAAACAAGGAGTCTGGCATGAACCTTTTGCAGCAGCTCGGCCATAAGGCAAAACCCATTCTTGGCGGTCTGGCCCTTACAGCCCTGCTGGGAGCGGCCCTGCCCGCGACGGCGCACGAATTTATCCTCAAGCCCGATACGGCCACTCCGGCCGCCGGACAAAAAACCCGTGTGCAGGCCCAGGCTTCGCATGTTTTCATGATCAGCGAAGAAGCGGAAAAGCCCGAAAGCGTGAACCTGCAACTGGTGCAAAAGGGCAAGTCCACTCCCGTAACCCTGACCGAAGACGCCTCGCTTGCCGCCCTTGTGGGCGACATTCTGCTGGCGGACAATGCCCCGGCCCTGCTGGTGGGCCACCGCCTGCCCCAGATATGGAGCGAAACCACGGAGGGCGTGCTTGAAGGCAACCGTGCCCAGCTTGAAGCGCAGGGCAAGAAAGTCCGCTCTGTGGGCAAGTATGAAAAGTTCGCCAAAGCCCTGCTCAACCCCGTCGCCAATGACACGCTGTATAAAACTCCGCAGAACCAGATGCTCGAAATCGTCCTGCTGGACAATCCCGCCGCCGTCAAACCGGGCGGCACGATAAACGTGCAGGTGCTTTTGCGCGGCAAACCCCTGCCGGGCGCTGCCGTGGGCCTGACCCACGACGGCTTCAGCAAGGAAGAAGACGCCTACAAGGTTACGGCCACCACCGATGCTCAAGGCAAAGCCGCCCTCGCCGTGGACAAACCCGCGCTCTGGATGGTTCGCACGGCCACCATTGAAAAAACGCCGGGGACTGACGCCGACGCGCACCACCTGCGGGCCACCTACGTTTTCCCGGTGAAATAACACGACAGCATGCCCATGAGAGTTGCCGTGTTCACAAAAGTTCTCAGTCTGTTTCTGCTCTGCGCCTGCCTTGTGCTGGCAAACGCGCGGCACGCCGTCGGCCATGCCTTGCGTGCCGCCGAAATCCCTCAGGAGCAGGCCGTTGTCATGCAGTTCGCCTATTCCACGGGCGAAGTGCCTGCCTTCGCAAATGTGGAAGTTTACGGCCCGGCCGATGCGGGCATGGAATTCCAGAATGGCCGTACCGACGCCCAGGGACGCTTCGCCTTTGTGCCCAATGCCCCAGGCCAATGGCGGGTGATCATGGCTGACAACATGGGCCACAGAGTAGTGCACGAGACTACTGTGGCCGAAAACGGCGGCGCCGCTCCCACGGCAGACGCCGCCGCTGACGCATGGGGACGTTTTGCCACACCCCTGCGGGCCTTCCTGGGCGTCAGTCTGCTGCTGAATCTGGGAACAATGTCCGTGCTGTGGCGTCAACGCCGCAAGGCGTAAAGCCAAGGTTGGCAACACGGCCAGGAGGCCCGCCCATAGTGGGCGGGCCTCCTTTTTATTTAGGGAACGCTGATGTATTCCGTTTGGCGGACTTGCTTCACTTTTTTTGAAAAGTCGAAGGCGGAAGAGTCCACTCCTGCTTCAAAAAATGATCGCGCCTTGCCAAACGAAATACCAGCGCATTTCCAGAAGGCTCTTCAATCAGCACTTCCTTAAATTATTTCATATTGTTATCTGAAACAATCTCTCTTGCTGAAATTGCGCTACGCGGGCGAGCACTCCGCATCGGCGGAGACGTGTACAATTTCTCCCACCATAGCGGCTGGCTCGTTCACGCCCACGCCAAAATCCTTTCTTTTAATGTCGCCCCACACCTTGAAGCTGCGTGTGGGCTTTTTCGTCATGGGGTTGGTCACCACTTCGCTGCTGCGGAAGTTGAAGGTCACTTCCTTTGCCACGCCGCGTATGGTCAACGTGCCGCTGATCTTGCCCTCGCCCGCCGCCTCAAGCCGCACCTTGCTGCTCTCGAAGGTGATTACGGGGTGCACCGCCGCCTCAAAAAAATCGCCGCTGCGCAGATGTTCGTCGCGCGACGCCACGTCTGTATCAATGCTGGCCGTCTGGGCGGCCATGCGGAATTTCGCGTCGGAAAAGTCGTCCTTGCCTATCTCGGCAGTGACCGTGAACTCGGCAAACCTGCCGGTTATTTCGGTTATGGTGAGATGCCTGACTACAAAGCCAAGGCGGGAATGGGCCGGATCATTCTTCCATGTGGTCATGGTATTCTCCTTGTTTTTTGCCGCCTCTGCACACAATGCACAGTTTTTTCTGCGGGGCAAAAACCCTGGCCACCCGAACTGGGCATGTGTGGAGCGCTTGCAGGCTGCAATGCGCTGGCGGATGCGCGGGCAAGCGCTTGCCGCCAAGGCAACGCGCAACCGTCCGCGAGGGTAAACCGCGTAGCGGGGTCTTCAACTGCGAGATGGTGGAGGCCTATGAGAAGCTATCCCTGGAAGCCCCGCGTCAGACTAAAAAAACCTTGTACTACACAAAAACACTAAAGGTTTTGGGAGGTGGGGGCGTGGGGGAGGGACCCTTTTACAAAAGGGTCCTCCCCCACAAAACCTTTCAATTTGAAAATAGCGTTGCCCTGGCCAGTTTAGTCACGGGATGAATTTTCAGTTATATCAAGGAGAACAAGCCTTTTATGCAGGGAGTGTACTCCGATGGTACTCGACCGGAATAAAATGCGAAGTTCGACGCAGAAATAACTGAAAAGGCGCTCGTGACGACAGTGGCTAAAATACGCCGGGCAGACCATTATCCCGCAGCGCGGCGTCACAGGAACCGATGTGGTAGCAGGTATGACTGGCCAGCATGGCCACCGCCGCGCCATAGGCGACATCACGCCCTATCTTTTTGCTCAGCACCGTGTGAATCCGGGTGAGGTCCTTGTCAGAAAGACCGTCCAGCCAGGCATCAACGCCGACCCGCACGGTTTCGGCATACTCCCGCATGGCATCCTTGCCGATGGCGCAGGGGCCCTGAACCTTGAGCATGAGGGTGGCCATGTCGCAGGGGGCGGCCGCAGGCGCGTCGTTTTCACCAAGAGTGAAAAAATTCAGCACGGCAAGGGCATGTGCAATCTGCTGCCACACGGGCCAGCCGCCGCGCGTTTCACTCCATATCTTGTCGGGGCAGACGTCGATAAACTGCGTCAGAAGGCTCCAGGAATGACGGTACGGGGCCTGAATGGCATTGATAATGTCTCGTGACATGCGTTCCTCCTTTTGGGCGTTGCCGCCATAATGCGTGTGGCTGACGGCCAGGCGCACTGGGCGCGCAGACTTTTTTCGTCTGGTTTTCCACTGCTGCGCGGGCAATTGCCCGGTCTGCGGGCGTCAGCCATTTTTGCCGTAAAAAACCGGGGCACGGCCACACCGGGCCACCGTTTGCCTTCACCATAACCAAAGCCCCCGCCTTGTGCAAAGCGGGGGCTTGAACATGCATCAACCGGCTGACGAAACGCGCCGTCAGCGTATGGCGGCTGCGCCGTCAGGATTTGACAGCGGTACGGATGTTATTCGAAACGGCTGGCGTTGGTGATCATCACCATATCCACAGGCACGTTTTCGTGCATGCCCATGCTCTTGGTTTTCACCTTGGCGATCTTGTCAACCACATCCATACCCTCGGTCACGCGACCAAAGGCGCAGTAGCCCCAACCGTCAAGGGTGGGGGCGCTGTGGTTGAGAAAGTCATTGTCCACCAGGTTGATGAAAAACTGGGCCGTGGCGCTATGCGGGTCGCGGGTGCGGGCCATGGCGATGGTGCCGCGCTCGTTCTTCACGCCGTTGTCGGCCTCATTGGCCACAGGTTCGCGGGTGGACTTTTCGTCCATACGCGCGCCAAGGCCGCCGCCCTGAATCATGAAGCCGGGAATAACGCGGTGGAAGATGGTGTTGGTGTAAAAACCCTCATCCACATATTGCAAAAAGTTGGCAACGGTTTTCGGGGCCTTGTCGGTGAAGAGCTCGATCAAAATGTCGCCGGACGTGGTTTCCAGCAAAACCGTGGGATTGTCAGCCATGATAGCTCCTTTAGTGGTGATGGCACGCGCCTGTGTGAGCGGAAAGCGCGCCCTGAGCCGGAATATAGAGTATGGCCCGAAAGATGACAATGCCTGCCGCCGGGTATAGATTGCTTCCATGCCCGCAAAAAATAAAAAAGCATCCGTCACCGTGTCCGCTGGCAAAAGCGCCGAACAGGCAACCAGCCTTTTGCCGGGCCTTGAGCCTGCCTGCACGCCCGCATCCGGGGCTGAAGCAGTCCCTCATCTGCCGCCTGACAGGCACCTTCCCGCCTTGCGGCAGGCGCTGCTTGACTGGTTTGCCGTCCACCAGCGTGACCTGCCGTGGCGCGCCAGCTACACGCCCTATGAAGTCTGGATTTCAGAAGTCATGCTGCAGCAGACGCAGATGGAACGCGGCGTCAGCTATTTTTTGCGCTGGATGCAGCGCTTCCCGGACATCGCCACTCTGGCCGCCGCGCATGAAGAGGACGTGCTCCGCCAGTGGGAGGGCCTTGGCTACTATTCACGGGCGCGCCACATTCTGGCTGCCGCCCGCAAAATCATGGCGGAACACGGGGGCGTGTTTCCCGCCGATCTTGCGTCCATCCGCGCCTTGCCGGGTGTGGGGCCGTACACGGCCGGGGCCATTGCCAGCATAGCCTTTGGCGAAAAGCTGCCCTGCGTGGACGCCAATGTGGAGCGCGTCATCTCGCGCATTTTTGATGTGGACAGCCCCGTGAAGCAGGATCCGGCCGCAGGCATAATCCACCGCTGGGCCCTGCGCCTTGTGCCTGAAGGCAAATCCCGCGAGCACAATCAGGCCATGATGGAACTGGGGGCTCTCATCTGCCGCAAAAAGCCGCGCTGCGAACTCTGCCCGCTGGCCCGCTTTTGCGTCAGCCGTCATCTGGGCATACAGGACCAGCGGCCAGTGCCGGGCAAGCGCGCCGTCATCACGCCGGTACGCGCGGTCACAGGGGTGCTTCGCATAGGAAAACATATTTTTGTGCAAAAACGTCCCCCTTCCGGCGTATGGGGAAACCTATGGGAATTCCCCGGCGGCAGGGTTGAGCCGGATGAAAGCCCGGAACAGGCCACGGTTCGTGAATTTATGGAAGAAACGGGCTTTGCCGTGCAGGTGGCCGCCAGATATGGCGTCATACGCCACGGCTACACGACCTACCGCCTGACCCTGCACTGCTTTGGCCTTGAACTGGCGAACAGCGGCACAAATGCGCCCATAACGCCGCCTGACAGCGCCTGCCCCACGCCGCCGCAACTCACCGCCGCCACCCAATACCGATGGGCAACCCCTAAAGAACTGGAGGGCCTGGCCATGCCCGCAGCGCACCGTAAGCTTGCGGACAGCCTTTTTGGCCCGTCCGGCGAAGGGTCCTTGCCGCACGCGCCTCATCAGGAAAAACAGGGCAGACTTTTCTGATATTCACGAGTACTTAGAAAATAACGTATTTCCTCTTGCCTTTTCTATATAATGTTTCTTATTATTGAATAGAGAGAAGAGGATGTCCTGCAAAAGGCAGGCATGAGGCAAGAGCTAGATTTTGCGCCTGATATGGACCTCAAGGCCGTGTCAGACAGCATACCCGAAAGCGCGGACCATACGCCGTCCTTCGCCCATTCGTTGCGCACGCTGCTGCGCCTTCTGGGCAAGCCGGTATCACTCCCTTTGTTGCTCAGCGGCATACGCGGCGGCCCAAGTTCAGATTCTCCCTCGGCCTGTCTGCGCTCTGCCAAACGCTACGGACTCGACGCTCGCATAGTGCGCCGCAAAAATCTCAACAGTATTTCCCCCCTTGTGCTCCCCTGCATTCTGCTGCTCAAAAACGATCTGAGCTGCGTTCTGCTCAAGCAGGATGCCGGAGCAGGCACGGCTGAAGTCATCTTTCCCGAAGAAGGCGACCACCCCAAGAGCGTAAACCGCCAGGAGCTGGAGTCCCAGTACACTGGCTACGCTGTTTTCGGCAGCCTCACGGGCAAGCTGGACGCCCGCGCCCGCATAGCCCTGCCCGTCACCAGGCGCTGGTTCTGGGACGTCATCGGCCACTACATGCCGCTGTACAAGCATGTGATCATCGCCACGGTCATCATCAATCTTCTGGGCGTGGCGGGCTCGCTCTTCGCCATGAACGTCTATGACCGCGTTGTTCCCAACCAGGCAGAAGAAACATTGTGGGTGCTGGCCTCGGGCGTGCTGCTGGCCTATATGGTCGACTTCATCCTGCGCAATGTGCGCGGCTATTTTGTGGATCTCGCCGGACGCAATGCCGATGTGGTGCTGTCCAGTAAACTTATGGAAAAGGTGCTTAATCTGCGCATGGACGCAAAGCCCGATTCCACCGGCGCGCTGGTAAACAACCTCAGCGGATTCGAGTCGTTACGGGATTTCTTCAGTTCAGGCAGTCTGGTTGTTCTGGCCGACCTGCCTTTTCTTGTCATCTTTCTCAGCCTCATATTTCTTATTGGCGGCCCCATTGTGAGCGTGCCCCTGGCGGCCGTGCCCCTTATGGTGGGGCTGGGCCTTCTGCTGCAACTGGGCGCGCGGCGACATGCCGCCTCCAACTATCTGCTGAACATGCAAAAACACGCCCTGCTGGTCGAAATCGTGCACGGGCTTGAAGCTGTCAAAACCAGCCGGGCCGAAAGCCGCCTGCTCAACCTGTGGGAGCAGGTCTGTGACGCCTCGGCGGAGACCTCGCGCATGGCCCGCCGCTATGCCACCCTGACCCTCAGCGTGTCGAGCGGCCTCAGCCAGCTTGTGTCCGTGGGGGTCATCGTGTGGGGCGTATACCGCATCATGGACAATTCAATGACCATGGGCGGCCTCATTGCCTGCAACATCCTGGCTGGCCGGGCCATGGCCCCGCTCATGCAACTGGCGGGCATGATCTCGCGCCTGCACCAGTCGCGTATGGCTCTTGCCGCGCTGAACTCCATTATGGAACTGCCCACCGAAGACCCGGCCGAGACCGACAAAACGGACTTCGGCCTGCTGCAGCCCGCCTTTACCTTCGACCACGTGAGCTTCAGTTATCCGGGGGCAAAGCACAATTCGCTGTCCGACGTGAGCTTTACCATACGGCCTCACGAAAAGGTGGCCATCATCGGCCGTATGGGTTCGGGCAAATCCACCATTGGCAGGCTCATGACAGGGCTCTATACGCCTCAGGACGGGGCCGTGCGCTTTGGCGGCGTTGACCTGCGGCAGATGGACGCCGTCAACCTGCGGGGCCGCATAGGCTATCTGCCCCAGGACGTGACCCTTTTCTACGGCTCCATACGCGACAACATCGCGCTGGACGATCCCGGCATCGAGGATCAGCGGGTGCTGCGGGCCGCGTATCAGGCGGGAGCCACGGACTTTATCCGCGCGCTGCCCGGAGGCCTGGGCGCGCCCGTAGGCGAACAGGGGCTCGCCATTTCCGGCGGACAGCGTCAGTCCGTCGCCCTGGCCCGCGCCCTTTTGCACGACCCCGAAGTGCTCATCCTTGACGAGCCCACAAGCAATATGGACAAGGCCACCGAAAGTCTGCTGCGCACCCGCCTTGCCAAACTGGCCGAAAACAAGACCCTTGTTCTCATCACGCACAGGGCCAGCCTGCTGGCTCTCGTGAACCGGCTCATCATCATCGACAACGGGCGCGTTGTGGCAGACGGCCCCCGCGACGAAGTGCTTGAAGCCATAAACAGCCAGACCTCGCAAAAACGCCAGCCTGCCGACGCGGCGGCCAGCGAAAGGCAAAACGGCAATCTGCCCGCCGGGCAGGCCGCGAGCGAGGCAACGGCAACCACAGTAAAACTCGCGCCAGCGCCGAATCTCGCGCGTGCCGGAGGCGCGCCCGAAAGCGGCATGAGAGGAGCAGCATGAGCGCCCTGGTGAACTTTTGGAGGCGGTTGTTCGGCCTCTCCACATTGCACGAAGAAGAACACCTGCCCTACATGAACAAGGTGGATGCGGCCCTGCAACGCAAAGGCAGGGTGGAGGCCGTTTTTCTCTCTCTGGGCACTGCGGTATTGCTGTGCATTCTTGTCTTCTGGGCGGCCTGGGCCTCCATTGACGAGGTCACGCGCGGCCAGGGGCAGGTGGTGGCCGCCAGCGGCACCCAGGTCATACAAAACCTTGAGGGCGGCATTTTGCGCGAAGTTCTGGTGCGCGAGGGGCAGGTGGTTGAAAAAGACCAGCCGCTTGCGCGGCTGGACAACCTTGGCGCGGCCAGCCAGTACACCGACGCCCTGACCAAGGCGCTGGAAAACCGCGTGGCCCTCGTTCGCCTTGAAGCGGAAAAAAGTGCTGCGCCCCCGATATTTGACGTGGAACTGCTGACTTCGGCCCCGCAGGTCGTGGCCGACCAGGAAGAAATGTACCACAGCCGCCGTGAGCGCTTTTTGTCAGAGATGGCCATGCTGACCTCGCAGCACCGGCAACGCCTCAAGGATGTGGACGAGCAGCGCGGGCGCAAAAACCAGCTTGAGCACAACCTTGCCCTGGCCGAAGAACGCCGCGACCTGGCCAAGCCGCTGGAGGCGCGCAAGCTTTACCCCAGGGTGGACTACCTCGACCTTGAGCAACGCGTTGTGACCCTGCGCGGGGATCTCGAAGCTGTTTCCGCATCCTTGGGCAAAGCCGAGGAGGCCGCCCTTGAGGTCGAACGCAAACTGAACCTGCACAAGGCCGAATACGATTCTGAAATCACCGCCGAAATCAACAAGCGACGCACAGAACTGACATCGCTTCAGGCCATGCTCTCTGCCGGGGGCGATCGTGTCACCCGCACCGAACTGCGCTCTCCGGTACGGGGCACGGTTAAAAGGGTCATCATCAACACGCTCGGCGGCGTGGTGCGCTCTGGCGACCCCATCATGGAAATCGTGCCCCTGGACGACACGCTGCTGGTTGAGGCGCGCATCCGGCCGGCCGACATCGCTTTCATCCATGCGGACCAGCGGGCCATGGTCAAGATATCGGCCTATGATTTTTCCATCTATGGCGGCCTTGAGGCCGTGGTGGAACAGATCAGCGCAGACACCATTGAAGACAAAAAAAGCGAGTTTTTCTACCTCGTCAAACTGCGCACCAAGAAGAATGAAATTGTCTACCGCAATGAGCACCTGCCCATCATACCGGGCATGGTGGCCGGAGTGGAAATAGTTTCCGGCAAAAAAACAGTACTGGATTACCTGCTCAAACCTCTGCTCAAGGCACAACAAAACGCCATGAGAGAACGATAGATCGCGAGGCTCATATGCTTGCTTCACATCCCCTGTACATGCCCCCTCCTGGCCATCAGACAGTGCTCAAAGGCTTTACGCCCCAGTCACGTATTGAGCTGAATTTTTCCATGAAGGGGCTTTTTGTCGGACTGGAAGGATACAATCTCGTCTTTTCACGCAATGACGGCTCCCGGCTGGTTCTTGAGGACTATCTGGCTCCGCCTCACTCCGGCATGCAGTACGCGGTGGCTGGCCCCGGCCAGTCTGTGGCGTCCCTGGTGGAAGCGGCGCACCCGGCCATCATCGTTAATGGCAAGGAAATGTCGCCATCTTTCTTTTTCTCCTCACTGGGCGAGGAGGGCATGCCCGAACCGGGCATAGCCTATGCGCGCAACGCATCTTTTCGGGACTATGAGCATGACAACCTCCATGAGGGCGTTGACGCTTTGAACGCCCTTGGCTTTAACGACGCGTGGATGCGTCGCGGCAGGCTGGGGACGGATCACGATGACGCCGTGGGGCAAAGTCTGTTGCATACCGGGACTGGCGGCCTCTTTGCCGGCGGCTTTGGCGGCAGGCGGGCAGGCGGGTCGGGGTCGGGCACTGGTTCGGGTGCAGGAACAGGGCCAGGAACTGGCACTGGCACTGGCCCAGGTACTGATACTGGCGCTGGCCCGGGTACAGGTACAGGGCCAGGAACTGGCACAGGTCCTGGCACTGGTACAGGCCCTGGCGGACCAGATCCAGGTACTGGGCCTGGCGGGCCAGATCCGGGCACAGGCCCTGGCACTGGCGGAGGCGCTACTGGCCCCACCGCGCTGGCGGCCCATGCCAGCCTGACTGAAGACGATACGGATGTAGCCGGCCAGATCCCCATGCCGCAGAACGCGGCAGGACAAAACCTGTCATTTGTGGCGCAAAACGGCATCCTGGGCCAATACGGAACCTTCAGCGTCGACGCCAATGGCTCCTATTCGTACCAGTTGAACAACACGCTTCCCAGCGTCCAGGGCCTTGGGGAAGGCCAGACGCTTACAGAAACCTTCACCTACACTGTGGACGACGGCGCGGGCGGCACCACCTCCAACACGGTCACCATTACCATCAATGGCCTCAATGACGCGCCCACTGTCGATTCCGCCGCCACCTCCATACTTGAAGACCAGGACCACACCACAGGCACTCTGCCCACGCCGCAGGATGTCGACGCTGGCGACTCCCCCCAGTATCTGACGCAGGCAAACTCGGCAGGCCTGTACGGCAACCTCAGCCTCAATGCCGACGGCACCTACACCTACACGCTGGACAACAGCCTGCCCGCTGTCCAGCAATTGGGCACGGGCGACTTTTTGACGGAAACTTTCACCTATACGGTGGATGACGGGCACGGGGGCACAGCCACTGGCAACCTTGTCATCACCATACACGGAACCAACGACGTGCCCACTGTGTCGGCCGCCACTGCTGCGGTGGACGAGGACGGCCCCGTGCTCATGGGTGTTCTGCCCACGCCCCAAGATGTGGACGCGAACGATGTGCCGATGTTCATACCGCAAACCGGCAGTGTGGGGGCATACGGCGTGCTTACCGTGGATGCCCAGGGCAACTACAGCTATGTTCTGGACAACTCGCGCCCGGAAATTCAGGCCCTCAGCCAGGGCGACACGCTCACAGAGCAATTTGTTTTTACCGTTACGGACGGTCAGAGCTACGTCAGCAAAACACTGACCATCACCATCAACGGCACCAACGACGCGCCCACCGTGGCGGCTTCATCAGCCGCGCTGACAGAGCATCAGGGCCTTGTGGGCGGAACCCTGCCGACCCCGCAGGATGTGGATGCCAATGACACCCTGAACTTCATTGAGCAGCACAATGCTCCCGGGCAGTATGGCAGCTTCAGCGTGGACGCCGCCGGCAACTATACCTACGTGCTCAACTACGCCGCGCCCGATCTCCTGCATTTGGCCGAGGGGCAGCAACTTACTGAAGTTTTTACCTATACGGTGTACGACAACCATGGCGGCATGGCCTCCAACACCATTACCATCACCATCAACGGCGCCAATGACGCCCCGCATGTCAGCGCCGCCACGGCTTCCATCAACGAGGATGACCCCAGCATCAGCGGCACCCTGCCCGCCCCCACAGACGTGGACGCGGGCGATGTGGTGCAGTTCGTGCCCAAGACAGATGCTCCCGGCCAGTACGGCAGCTTCACCTTACATGCGGACGGCAGCTACACCTACACGCTCAACAACTCTATGGCGGCAGTACAGCAGCTTGGCGTTGGCAGCCAACTCATCGAAACATTTACCTATACCGTCAAGGACCAGCACGGCGCTACCGGCGCCAACACCATCACCATCACCATCAACGGCACCAACGATGCCCCGCAGATCAGTGCGGACAGCAGAACCATCACTGCGGGTGAGCCAAGCGTTACCGGAACCCTGCCGACGCCTGTGGACCCGGACTCGGGCGACGTGGTGGAGTATGTGCCAAAGACGTATGTGGGGCAGTACGGCGTATTTACCCAGGCCGAGGGTTCCTTTGCCTATATACTCAATAACTACCTGCCTGCGGTGCAAAAACTGGGCGTTGGCGACCAGCTTACCGAGGTGTTTACATACACCGTTAGAGACCAGCACGGCGCTACTGCCTCCAACACCATTACCATCACCATCAACGGCGCTAACGATGCGCCTCAGGTCAGCGCCGCCGTGGCGTCCATTGATGAAGACGTCGCCAGCATCAGCGGCAACCTGCCCACGCCCACGGACATTGACACGGGGGACGTGGTGCAGTTCGTGCCCCAGGCAGATGCTCCCGGCCAGTACGGCAGCTTCACCTTGCAGGCGGACGGCACCTACACCTACACGCTCAATAACGCACTGCCGGTCGTCCAGCAGCTTGGCTCTGGATCGCAACTGACCGAAACCTTTACCTATACTGTAACGGACCTGCACGGAGCCACCGCATCCAACACCATCACCATCACCATCAACGGCGCCAATGACGCTCCGCAGGTCAGCGCGGCGGTCGCAGCCATCAATGAAGATGATGCCAGCATCAGCGGCGCCTTGCCCACCCCCACAGATGTGGACTCGGGAGACGTGGTGCAGTTCATGCCCCAGGCAGATGCTCCCGGCCAGTACGGCAGCTTTACTCTGCTGGCGGACGGCACTTACACCTACACGCTCAACAATGCTCTGGACGTAGTGCAGCAGCTTGGCGTGGGCGCGCATCTTACCGAAACCTTTACCTATACCGTCACGGACCAGCACGGTGCTACTGCCTCCAATACCATTACCATCACCATCAACGGCGCCAATGATGCCCCGCAGGTCAGCGCGGCTGTCATCCTTGTTCCCAATAACGCCACCGACGTCAGTGGAACCCTGCCCATGCCCACAGACGTGGATGCGGGCGACGTTCCGCAATACATCGCGCAAAACACTGTCGGCCAGTTCGGCACCTTTACCCTGCAGCCCGACGGCAGCTATACCTTCAGCCTCGACAACTCCCTGCCAGCGGTGGCGCAGCTCGGCGCTGGCGAGCAGCTTACGGAAACATTCACCGCCACCGCCACAGACCCGCACGGGGCGACCTCGTCCAGCACCATTACCATCACCATCAACGGCGCCAACAGCGCGCCGCAGGTCAGCGCCGCTACGGCTTCCATCTATGAAGATACCCCCAGCATCAGCGGAGCCCTGCCCACGCCCACGGATGTAAACGCCAATGACGTGGTGCTCTTCGTACCCCAGACAGATGCTCAGGGGCAGTACGGCAGCTTCACTCTGCAGGCGGACGGCAGCTACACCTACACGCTCAACAATGCCCTGGACGCAGTACAGCAGCTTGGCGTGGGCGCGCATCTTACCGAAACATTTACCTATACCGTCACGGATCAGCACGGCGCTACGGCGTCCAACACCATTACCATCACCATCAACGGCGCCAATGACGCGCCGCAGGTCAGCGCCGCCGTCATCACCGTTCCCGGTGACGCCACCGACGTCAGTGGAACCCTGCCCATGCCCACAGACGTGGATGCGGGCGACATTCCGCAGTACGTAGCGCAGAACACGGTGGGCCAGTTTGGCACCTTCACCCTGCAGCCCGACGGCAGCTACACCTTTACCCTCGATAACTCCCTGCCAGCGGTGGCGCAGCTCGGCGCTGGCGAGCAGCTTTCCGAAACCTTCACCGCCACCGTCACAGACCCGCACGGGGCGACCTCGTCCAGCACCATCACCATCACCATCAACGGCACCAACAGCGCGCCGCAGGTCAGCGCCGCTACGGCCAGTATCTTTGAGGATGATGCGGGCATCAGCGGCAATCTGCCCACGCCCACGGACGTGAATGCAAATGACGTGGTACTGTTCGTGCCCCAGGCAGATGCTCAGGGGCAGTATGGCAGCTTCAGTCTGCAGGCGGACGGCAGCTATACCTACACCCTCAACAACGCCCTGGCAGCAGTGCAACAACTTGGCGTGGGCGCGCAACTGACCGAAACATTTACCTATACCGTCACGGATCAGCACGGCGCTACGGCGTCCAACACCATTACCATCACCATCCACGGAACCAATGACGCCCCGCAGGTCAGCGCGGCCGTCATCGCTGTTCCCAGCGACGCCACCGACGTCAGCGGAACTCTGCCCATGCCCACAGACGTGGATGCGGGCGACATTCCACAGTACGTAGCGCAGAACACGGTGGGCCAGTTTGGCACCTTCACCCTGCAGCCCGACGGCAGCTACACCTTCACCCTCGACAACTCCCTGCCAGCGGTGCAGCAGCTTGGTGTAGGCGACCAGCTTTCCGAAACCTTCACCGCCACAGTAAAAGACCCGCATGGGGCCACATCAACCAGCACCATTACCATCACCATCAATGGCGCCAACAGCGCGCCGCAGGTCGACGCCGCAACGGCTTCCATCTATGAAGATACCCCAAGCATCAGCGGCAATCTGCCCACGCCCACGGATGTGAACGCGGGAGATGTGGTGGCGTTCATACCCCAGGCCAACGTCCTCGGACAGTACGGCAGCTTTACCCTGCAGGCGGACGGCAGCTACACCTACACGCTCAACAATGCCCTGGCCGCTGTGCAGCAGCTTGGCGTGGGCAGCCATCTGACTGAAACCTTCACCTATACTGTCACGGACCAGCACGGCGCTACGGCGTCCAACACCATTACCGTCACCATCAACGGCGCCAACGACGCACCGCAGGTCAGCGCGGCGGTCATCTTTATTCAAAATGATGAAACCAGCGTCAGTGGAAATCTGCCCGCGCCCACAGACGTGGATACGGGCGACATCCCGCACTACATAGCGCAGACCATTGCTGGCAACTTTGGCACTTTCACCCTGCAGGCCGACGGCAGCTACACCTTTACCCTCGACAGCTCCCTGCCAGCGGTACAGCAACTCGGCACAGGCGGCATGCTTACGGAAACGTTCACCGCCACCGTCACAGACCAGCATGGGGCAACCACGTCCAGCACCATAACGCTCACCATTCATGGCACCAACACCGCACCGCAGGTCAGCGCGGCGGTTGCGTCCATCAATGAAGATGATCCCAGCATCAGCGGCGCTCTGCCCACGCCCACGGACGTGGATGCGGGCGACAGCGTGCACTTTGTGTCCCAGACCAACGCTCCCGGCCAGTTTGGCAGCTTCACCCTGCATGCGGACGGCGCCTACACCTATACGCTCAACAACGCTCTGGCTGCTGTGCAGCAACTTGGCGTTGGCGCTCAACTGACAGAAACCTTTACCTTTACCGTTATGGATCAGTTCGGCGCAACGGCATCAAACACCATAACCATCACCATCAACGGCACCAATGACAATCCGCAGGTCAGCGCGGCGGTCGCTTCCATTAATGAAGATGTTGCCGCCATCAGCGGCACTTTGCCCACGCCCACGGACGTGGATACGGGCGACAGCGTGCACTTTATGCCCCAGGTCGACGCTCCCGGCCAGTACGGCAGCTTCACCCTGCAGGCGGACGGCAGCTACACATACACCCTCAACAACGCCCTGCCGGTCATCCAGCAGCTTGGCGTTGGCGCTCAACTGACCGAAACATTTACCTATACCGTCACGGACCAGCACGGCGCTACTGGCACAAATACCATCACCATTACCATCAATGGAACCAACGACGCACCGCAGGTCAGCGCCGCCGTGGCCAGCATCAATGAAGATGTTCCCAGCATCAGCGGCGTTCTGCCCGCCCCCACGGACGTGGATGCGGGCGACAGCGCGCACTTCACACCCCAGGCCAATGCTCCCGGCCAATACGGCAGCTTCACCCTGCAGGCGGACGGCAGCTATACCTACGCGCTGAATAATGCCCTGCCGGTTGTCCAGCAGCTTGGCGTCGGCAGCCAACTGACCGAAACATTTACCTATACCGTCACGGACCAGCACGGCGCTACAGCCACAAACACCATCACCATCACCATCAACGGAACCAATGACGCACCGCAGGTCAGCGCCGCCGTAGCCAGCATCAATGAAGACGATGCCGCCATCAGCGGCACACTGCCCGCTCCCACGGATGTGGACGCGGGCGACAGCGTGCACTTCGTACCCCAGGCCAATGCCCCCGGCCAGTACGGCAGTTTCACCCTGCTTGCGGACGGCAGCTATATCTATGCGCTCAACAACGCCCTGGCCGCTGTGCAGCAGCTTGGCGTAGGCGCACACCTGACCGAAACCTTTACCTATACCGTCACGGACCAGCACGGCGCTACAGCCACAAATACCATCACCATCACCATCAACGGAACCAATGACGCACCGCAGGTCAGCGCCGCCGTCATTTTTGTGCCCAACAACCTCACTGATGTCAGTGGAACCCTGCCCACGCCCACAGACGTGGACTTGGGCGACATCCCGCATTACATAGCGCAAAATACCGTCGGCCAGTTTGGCTCCTTCACACTCCAGCCCGACGGCAGCTATACCTACGCGCTCAACAACTCCCTGCCAGCCGTGGCGCAGCTTGGCGCGGGCGAGCAGCTTTCCGAAACATTCACCGCCACCGTAACAGACCAGCATGGGGCGACCACGTCCAGCAGCATTACCATCACCATCAACGGCACCAACAGCGCGCCGCAGGTCAGCGCCGCCACGGCTTCCATCAATGAAGATGATGCGCCCATAAGCGGCACCTTGCCCACACCCACGGATGTGAACGCCAATGACGTGGTGCAGTTTGTGCCTCAGGCCAACGCTCCCGGCCAATACGGCAGCTTCACTCTGCAGGCGGACGGCGCCTATACCTACGCGCTCAATAATGCCCTGTCGGTCGTCCAGCAGCTTGGCGTTGGCGCACAACTTACCGAAACATTTACCTATACCGTCAAGGATCAGCACGGCGCTACAGCCACAAACACCATCACCATCACCATCAACGGAACCAATGACGCCCCGCAGGTCAGCGCCGCGGTGACGTCCATCAATGAAGATACTCCCAGCATCAGCGGAACGTTGCCCACACCAACGGACGTGGATACGGGCGACAGCCTGCACTTCGTGCCCCAGACCAATGCTCCCGGCCAGTACGGCAGCTTCACCCTGCAGGCCAACGGCAGCTACACCTACGCGCTCAACAATGCCCTGGCCGCTGTGCAGCAGCTTGGCGCTGGAGCGCAACTTACTGAAACATTTACCTATACCGTCACGGACCAGCACGGCGCTACCGCCACAAACACCATCACCATCACCATCAACGGGGCCAATGACGCTCCGCAGGTCAGCGCCGCAGTGGCCAGCATCAATGAAGATGTTCCCAGCATCACCGGTTCCCTGCCTGCTCCCACGGACGTGGACGCGGGCGACAGCGCGCACTTTGTGCCCCAGACCAATGCTCCCGGCCAGTATGGCACCTTCACCCTGCAGGCGGACGGCACTTACACCTACGCGCTCAATAACGCCCTGGCGGTCGTCCAGCAGCTTGGCGTGGGCAGCCAGCTGACCGAAACCTTTACCTATACCGTCACGGACCAGCACGGCGCTACGGCTTCAAACACCATCACCATCACCATCAACGGAACCAATGACGCCCCGCAGGTCAGCGCCGCAGTGGCCAGCATCAATGAAGATGTTCCCAGCATCAGCGGCGCACTGCCCACGCCCACGGATGTGGACGCGGGCGACACGCTAAGCTTCCTGTCCCAGGCCTCCACCCAGGGGCTCTACGGCAGCTTCACCCTGCAGGCCAACGGCAGCTACACCTACGAGCTCAACAGCGCCCTGCCGGCTGTCCAGCAGCTTGGCGTGGGAGCGCACCTGACCGAAACCTTTACCTATACCGTCACGGACCAGCACGGCGCTACGGCTTCAAACACCATCACCATCACCATCAACGGAACCAATGACGCCCCGCAGGTCAGCGCCGCCGTAGCCAGCATCAATGAAGGCGACGTCAGCATCAGCGGCGCACTGCCCACGCCCACGGATGTGGACGCGGGCGACACGGTAAGTTTTCTGTCCCAGGCTTCCACCCAGGGGCTGTACGGCAGCTTTACCCTGCAGGCCAACGGCGCCTATACCTACACGCTCAACAACGCCCTGCCAGCCGTCCAGCAGCTTGGCGAAGGGCAACACCTCACCGAAACATTTACCTATACGGTCAAGGATCAGCACGGAGCCGCAGCCTCCAGCACCATGACCATCACGATCAACGGAACCAATGACAATCCCGTCATTGCACCCATTGTCACAACGCCCTTGAAGGAAGACAGCATCCTGACGTCATCCGGCACGCTTACGGTGACGGATATAGACCTGGGCGACTCGCCCGTGTTTCAGGCGCAGAATATGGCAGGCCTTTACGGCAGCTTTGTACTCAACAGCAACGGCGCATACGTCTATACGCTCAATAACAGCCTGCCTGCCGTGCAGGGCTTGGGGCATGGCGAACAGCTTGTGGAAACGTTTACCGTGGCAGCCAATGACGGGCACGGCGGCATTGCCGCACGCACGATTTCCTTCACCATCAACGGCACCAATGACGCGCCTTCGGTTGGTTCCGCCACGGTAAGCATGAACAATGCAACGGACAAACTCTACGGCAAACTGCCCACCCCCACGGACCCGGACAACACGCTCGACAATATTATCAGCGACAATGTGACCTTTGTTGCGCGGCCACATGTGCATGGCGATTACGGCACATTTTCGCTGAATGCTGACGGTTCATATGTCTACAACCTCAACACGGGGCTGTTGTCTGTATTGTTGCTTACACTGGGAGCTAAGCTCACAGATAGATTCTCATATACTGTTGTAGACGAACACGGCGCATCCGCCAGCAATTTTATTGACATCGTCATTACAGGCGGTCTGCTGGGCAGCATCAGCCTCACCACAGTGCTTGACGGCGCAACAAGCCTGTTGGGCAACCTGCTGGTGCCCGAATTCTCCAATGCCACATTCTCTCTGCAAAGCAGCCCGCAAGGGCAGTACGGCACGCTTACCCTCAACAGCAACGGCACATATACCTACAACCTCTCGGCTCAGGGCATAAGTGAAAGCCAAAAACTCGGTGAAGGCGAAACCTCCACAGACGTTTTTATGGTAAAAGTCACGTCCGGCTTAAAGTCCGTGGTCACCCCGCTGACCATCACCATCGTCGGCTCCAATGACGCGCCGACAGTCCAGCCATCCCAGCTTTCCGTTTCAGAAGACGACGTTGCCGCCATGTACGGCCAGCTTGTCATGGCTGACCCGGACAGGTCGGACACGCCAAGGGCCGTACCCCAGACCACCGAAGGCCAGTACGGCACCTTCTATCTCAACCCCAACGGATCCTACACCTATGTGCTGAACAAGGACTCCGCCGTCGTAAAGGCCCTGAACAACGGCGATACGCTTGACGAAGTCTTCACCGTCACCGTGGTCGACGGGCATGGCGGCGCAGCTCAAAGCACAGTAACCGTGACCATCCACGGCTCCGGAGAGGCCCCCCTCATACAGGGCGCGAGCGCCATGCGCCTCTTCTTTGCCTCCGACGAAGTGAACGCCTCCACTGACCATGATCAGCTGCAGGCAGCCACAGAAGACCACAACACCACCGCCCAGAGCAGCCATGACGCTGCCTACCACGCCGACCTCAGTGAGAGCGTGCCAGCAGCCGACAGCAGTACGCAAACCGGGCACGAAAATACTCAGAGCGACGCTCCCGCAGCCGCAGCCGCAGTCACGCCGGAAACAGCGGAACACGCCCCCGCTGAAAGCCATACTGCCTCCACGGCTGAGGACAGCGTCCAGGAACAGGCGCACGCAGATCTGAATGTGACCCACGCGGATACGGCGAACACCGATGAAGAGCACGCCAATGCAGCGAGCGCCAATGCCGCGCACACGGACGCCAGCCATACGGTCGCAGCGCACGCGGACGTGGACCTCACGGCCACAGGCAACGCGGAAACAGAGCATGCCGTGGCCACAGCCGAAACGCCCGCCGTGCACATCGACACGCTGGATGAAGAGCTGGCCGACAGCTTCATGAACGACCAAACCAGCCCCCTGATCATTGACATTGAAGACGCCCTGCCCCCCGCCGCGCAAGGAACTGACGCCACAACCGGCGCACAGCCCCCGGCCTTGCAGGACGACAGTCTCTTCCCTGTGGAAACGCAAAGTCCCGGAGCTTTGGCCAACGCCGCCGATACTGCGGCGCACGACGCCATGACGACATCTCCCGAGCAGCCGACGCAGGCGCAGACCGCGAGCACAAGCCCGCAACCGCAAAGTGAGGAAGCACAGTCCGCCCCTGCCGCCGCAGCCCAAGGGCCGGACATTATGGAAAGCGAAGTCGACCAGATGACCGTGTTGCAGCATTTGACGCAGAATGGTCATTAGAGCCTTTGATTTTGAAATGCCTTGTGGGGGAGGGACCCTTTTGCAAAAGGGTCCCTCCCCACGCCCCCACCCCCTAAAACTCTTGGTATGTTTTAGAGCAGTTAACCAATGAAAGGACTTCACCGCTCTGCAAGGATTTTTAAGAAAATCCTTGCCGCGAAATGCGGGCAGGCAGCCTTAGCCTGCCGCACGCGAGCATTTCAAGTGTAAATGCTCGCGTAGCGAAGGCGGTTGCTGACCCGAAGCAGGGCTTCAAAAACAGCGTCGCTGAGGCAGCGCGCCACCGCAAAACGTATCTGCCCCATCCCTTGCGCAGACGGCAAAACCAGAGAAGGCCGGGAATATTCCCGGCCTTCTCTGCGTATGCATGTCAGTAAAAATCCTGCCGCGCGGGCTATTCCTTCAACCGCCCGGTCAGATCCGCCAGCCGCTGCGTGAGCGCCACCAGCTTGTCCGTCTCCTGCCGAACCTCTTTCATTGATCTGGCAGTGCCCGCCATAACGTCATTGACCTCAACAATGGAGCGGTTGATCTGCTCGCTGGCTGCGGACTGCTCCTCGCTGGCTGCGGCAATGGCGCTGATTCTGCCCGTGGTGTCTTCCACCGTGCCCACAATGGCGTCAAGCGCCTGGCCGGACTCCCCGGCAAAGTCATTGGCCTGCTCAACCTGGTTCACGGCATTGTCCATTGAGGCCATGCTCTTTGAGGTGCTTTGCTGAATGGCATTAATGGCGTTGCCCACATCATTGGTGGAGGTTACGGTTTTTTCGGCAAGTTTGCGCACCTCGTCAGCAACCACCGCAAAGCCGCGCCCGGCTTCGCCAGCGCGGGCGGCTTCAATGGCGGCATTGAGGGCCAGCAGATTGGTCTGATCCGCTATATCCGAAATAACATTCATAATTTCTGAAATGGCCTTGGCATGGTTGTTCAAAAGAACCATATCGCTCTTGAGCTCCATTGAAACTTCATGCACCTCTTCAATGCTCCGCGTGGCGTTGCGCACCACCGCAGCGCCCTCGTGCGCCTTGTCCCGCGTCTGCGTCGAGGCTGTTGAAGCATTGGCCGCGTTTTGCGCCACCTCACGCACTGTGGCTGTCATTTCATTCATGGCCGTGGCCACCTCGCTCAACAGGCGCGAAGCACGGGCCGTGTCATTGTTCGAACGGCCTATGCCAGCCACCAGCCCTTCGGCAATGGCGGCAAGCTCCTGCACGGATTTTTCAAGCTCCAGCGCCGCCGCTTCCATGCGCTGGTTCTTCTCGGTGATGACCTGCTCGGCTTTTTTGAGGGCCGTCATGTCCACATAAAGGCACAGGCCGCCAAGGCAGGTTTTGTGCTCGTCATATACGGGAAACACATTGGCCAGCACGTCGATGCGCCTGCCTTTGTGCCCTGTTATCGTTACAGAAAGATTATGAAAGTTCTGCCCATGGCGGATGCTCTTGCCAACGGCGGTTTCGCGACCGGGATCATTGTAAAAAAGCTCGGCCAGAGTCTTGCCCAGACAGGCCTCTACCGGCCCGTCGATCTCAAGCATATCCAGGCATTCCTGGTTGGTGTGGGTCGCGCGCTCGTTGACGTCCACCAGCAGATAGGCCAGGGGCATCCCGCTGAGTATGCCGTGCAGCACCCCGCTTGCGTGGCAGGCCTTGCCAACAAGTTTTTCAGCCTCCGCATGCAGTTCCTTCAGCTCCGCAGAAGCCGCTGACCCGCTACAGCATGACGACCGCTCCGACTGCCCCGGCGCGCAGTCGCCCCGCAAAAAGAGCGTCAGAGCCCGGAACGCCCCGCCATAGATCAGCTGCGCCCCCAGGCCCGTAACAAGCAGTACGGCAACCCCGCCCACTGCGGCTCCCCACAGGGGGGCGGCCGCCGCTCCCGTCACAAGCCCAATAGCCCAAACAATACCAATGCCAACGGCCAGGGCCGACAAGCCCAGACCCCATATTTTCTGATGCGGCGACATGAGACCTCCCATATAAGGAATGGATACGATAACCATTATTTAATAAATTACTTTTTTCACAAACAACCTGTTATACCATGTTGAAAAAGAAACTCTTTCAACAGTTTTTAAAATGGGATATGATTTTATGACGTTCTGGACTGCATATAATATAAAAACAAGAGAAGTACAGCGTTCGCCAAACAGGTTTCAATGGCGCACGACGAGCAAATCGGCGTCCACCTTACTGCGAAAGCTTCCTATCTTTCTGTAGTTACAATATTTTTTCACTTTTCTTTATTTTTACGCAAAACACAAGTTTTTCTTTTTGACGCGAAAGCCTTGACAAGTTCCATATGGTGAGCTAGTTGGGTGTATTCAAAGTGGATGGCAGTACCTGCCGCCACTACATCCTGATGCGGAACGCAGTTCCAGCGGGGTGGCCTGAATAGGCCCCCTTTTTTTTGTCCCTGCGACGGTCCATGCACCGCACAAAAGGAAAGAATGACTGATCAAACCCTGAGAGAAACCGTCATACGTCTGGCCCAACCCGTGGTTCACTCCCTCGGACTCGTTGTCTGGGGGGTGGAAATAGCCCGCGCCGGGCGCACCCTTGTGCGGCTCTTTGTGGATGTGCCTACCGCGCCTCAGGCTGATGAACACCAGGCAGCCCCTGACGTCATGGCCGTTTCTCCCGCCGCTGGCATCAGCGACGGCTTCGCGCCATCAGATTTTACTCCTGACGAATCTTCCGACTCTCCCGCGCCAGCCGCTCCGACGTCAGCCACCATTGAACAGTGCGAAGAAATTTCGCGCCATCTGGCGCTTGCGCTGGAAGTGGAAGACAGCATCCCCGACGCCTATGTGCTGGAAGTTTCCACGCCGGGCCTGAGCCGGTTGTTTTTCAGCCTTGAGCAGATGGCCCGCTATGTGGGCGACGTGGTCGAGGCGCGACTGCACACCCCCGTGGCCTCCACCGATCCGGCGGCCCACGGCGGCCCGCGCCGCATCTGGCGCGGCACGCTCACGGCGGTGGAAGAAGAGGGTTTTGTGCTTGCGCCCGTTGCCATCAGCCCTGAAGGCGATGTGGAGGACGAAAACCATCCTCCCGTGTTTCTTCCCTGGAGCTCAGTGCGCAGGGCCACACGCATGTATATTTTTAAGCAGCCGCAAAAGCCGGGGAAAAAGCCTGGCAGTAAACCCCGGGGAAAAGACGCCCCTGCGGGCAAAGGCGGCCAGACGGCCAAAAAAAAGGCCGCTTCAGGCAAAAAAACTGGCAACGGCGTTGCCGATAACGATCATACGGCCAGCTGAGGCAGGCCCGAAAGCCGCACTGCGCGGCAGTACGGGCGGCCCATGCGCCGCAGCCGGAATAAGCGATTTTACGCCGCCCTGGGCGGCAGCCGGAGGCACTCATGAATCTTGAACTCAAAAAGGCCATTGACCAGATCAGCAAAGACAAGGGCCTTGACCGCAACATGCTCATTGATACGCTTGAAGATGCGGTGCGCACCTCAGTGCTGCGCCGCTTCAGCGAAGATATGGACGTGGAAGTGTCCTACAATGACGAAACGGGCGATATTGAGGTCTACCAGTTCAAAATCGTGATGGCCGATGGCGATGTCGCCAACCCGGACACGCAGATTGAACTGACCGAAGCCCTGGCCCACGATCCTTCCGTTCAGGTGGATGACGAAATGGGCTTCCGCGTCAAGGTGGAAGACCTGGGACGCATCGCCGCCCAGTCCGCCAAGCAGGTCATCATCCAGCGCATGCGCGACGCTGAACAGGAAATCATTTACAGCGAATACAAAGATCGCCTGGGCGAAATCGTTTCAGGCATCGTGCAGCGGCGCGACAAGGGCGGATGGGTGGTCAACCTGGGCCGCACCGAAGCCATTTTGCCGCGCGAAGAACAGATCCCGCGTGAGCATTACAAGCGCGGCGACCGCGTGCAGGCCCTCATTATCGAGGTTCGCCAGGAGGGCCGCGGCCCGCAGGTCGTCATTTCACGCTCGCACCGCGACTATATGGCCGCCCTCTTTCGGCGTGAAGTGCCTGAAGTGGACGACGGCGTTGTGCAGATCATGGGCGTGGCCCGTGACCCCGGCTCCCGCGCCAAGGTGGCGGTGCTCTCGCGCGAGCGTGACGTTGACCCGGTTGGCGCCTGCGTTGGCGTGCGCGGTTCGCGCATCCAGAACATCGTGCAGGAACTGCACGGCGAACGCATCGACATCGTTGTCTGGAGCGCCGACATAGCCACCTACGCCCGCAATGCCCTGGCCCCGGCCCTGGTATCGCGCATAGTAGTAGATGAAGAAGAAAACCTGCTCGAAGTCATCGTGCCGGACGACCAGCTCACCAACGCCATCGGGCGCAAGGGGCAGAACGTCAAGCTGGCAGCCAGGCTTCTGGGCTGGAAAGTCGATATATTTACCGAGACCCGCTACAACGAGGCCAATGCCATCGGGCACGGTCTTGAGCAGGTGGCCAGTGTGGCCGAAGTATCCATCGAGGCTCTGCTTGACGCGGGATTCAGCTCGCTTGACAAGCTGCGCCAGGCCACGGACCAGGAGCTTTCAGACAAGCTGACCATCAGCGCGTCCCGCATTGCCGACCTGCGTTCGGCCATCAACTTCCTGGCTCCGGTGGTGGAAAGCACGCCTGAATCCTCTGCCGTTGAATTGGGCAAGGTGCATTCTGCTGATGAGAACTCCGGCCAGGACAAGGCTGACGGCAACGCCGACGAGGATGAGCAGGCTTAGGGGCGCTGTCGTGGTGGATGGGCAGAACACGGCTGAAACCGTGCAGGGGCCGGTACGCATGTGCATCATATGCCGCCGACGCTTCGCCAAGGCCCAGCTGACCCGCCATGTACTGACGACCCAGGGAATTTTGACTATTGACGCTGAAAAGACCAGACCTGGCAGGGGCTGGTATCTCTGTTCCGATGCCGTATGCGCGGCGAGGTTCGCCAAGTTCAGGCCCGGAACACGGCGCAAGGGGGGTAAACATGTCTGAAGAAAAAATTAAAGTATCGGAATTTGCCAAGGAATTTCCGGCCGTGGCTCAAAAGGACATGCTGCGCGTAATGCGCGAGCTGAACACGTCCGCAAAAAGCATGGCTGGTTCCCTGAGCACTGAGGAGGCGGCACGCGTGCGCGAACATTTTGCCGAACAAAAACAGGCGGATGCCGAGCGTTCCGGCTCTCACCCCAACGTCATCGTACGGCGTCGCCGTAAGGATGCGGACAAGGCCGATGCTCCAGAAGCAGCGGAAACCGCTTCTGCAGTCAAGGAAGTGAGCGCCCCTGAAGCCGTGGAAAAGCCAGCGGAAGCCGCAAGCCCAGCTGTGGCGGAAGCCGCGCCTGCGCCCAAGGCTGAAGCCCCGGCTGCCAGCCCCCGCAAAGCTCCGGAAAAAGCCGAACCTGTGGCCGAAAAGGCCGAGAGCGCCGATGCCCCCAAGGCCACCAAGGCCAGGGTCGTTTCTGCGGCTCGCGTTATCAGCCGCCCCGGCGAAGAAGAAAAGAAGCCCGAGCCTGTGGTGGAAAAAAAGCCCAAGGCACCTGAAGTTTCACCCGTGGCCGCTGCGCTTGCCGCCCGTGCCGCTGATGAAGCCGAAGAAAAGGCCACTGAAAAGGCTGCAAGGGCTGCCGAAAAGGCCCAGGAAAAGAGCGAGGCTGAAAAGGCGGCCAAGGCTGCCCGCGTGGCGCGCCCTGACGCGTCCGCCATGCCTGAGGGCTCGTCCGCGCCCACCCTGCCCCAGCGTGCCCCCGAAGCCCGCGCGGAAGCCTGGAAAGATTCAGACAACGCCGATGACGCCGATGGCGCGCCCCGTCGCGCGGCCAGAGCTGATGGCGGGCAGGCTCCTGCCGCCCCCCAGGTGCGCATCATTTCACGGCCCACTCCCGGCAGCCAGCAGGAACGGCCCTCGCGTCCCATGGGCGCACGCCCCGCAGGCGGCCCCGGCTCTTCCGGCCCTGGCGGCCCCGGCGGCCCGCGCGGCGACAATGCCGGCAGGCCCCCGCGTCCTGGCGGACCTCGTCCCGCTGGCCCTGGCGGCCCTCGCCCCTCCGGCCCCGGCGGTCCCCGTCCTGGCGGCGGTGGCGGATTCGGCCAGCAGGCCGCGCCCGCGTCGCCCACGGACAGCCGCGATGGTCAGAGCAAGAAAAAACGCCTCAAGGGCCGTCGTACCGTTGACTTTCAGCAGGGTGATTCCGTTCGCCGTGACGATGACGACAGCGTGCGTCTGAGCCGTGGCAAGGGTCGTCGCAAGGGCGGCAAGCCCGCGCCAGCCACTGCCACGCAGCCGCTCAAGGCCGCCAAGCGTAAGATCCGCGTCACGGAAGCCATCCGTGTGGCCGACATGGCCCACCAGATGGGTCTCAAAGCCAACGAGATCATCAAGGTTCTCTTTGGTCTTGGCATCATGGCCACCATCAACCAGGCCCTGGACCTTGACACGGCCACCCTGGTCGCTTCCGAATTTGGCTATGAAGTGGAAAAAGTCGGCTTCTCCGAAGACGACTACCTGACCCCCAAGGACGTGGACGCGCCCGAAAGCCTCAAGCCGCGCCCCCCCGTGGTGACCATTATGGGCCATGTGGACCACGGCAAAACCTCGCTGCTTGACGCCATCCGCAAGACCAACGTCACCAGCGGCGAAGCTGGCGGCATCACCCAGCACATCGGCGCATACCATGTGAAGACCAAGCGTGGGGAAATCGTCTTCCTCGACACGCCCGGCCATGAAGCCTTTACGGCCATGCGCGCCCGTGGCGCTCAGGTGACGGACCTTGTCATCCTTGTGGTGGCCGCCGACGACGGCGTTATGGAGCAGACCCGCGAAGCCATCAACCACTCGCGCGCAGCCAACGTGCCCATCATGGTGGCCGTCAACAAGATGGACAAGCCCGGGGCCGACCCGGACCGCGTCCTGCGTGAACTTGCCGAACTGGGCCTCCAGGCCGAAGAATGGGGCGGCGACACCATCGTGGCCAAGGTTGCGGCCAAGACCCGCATGGGTCTGGACGAACTGCTGGAAATGGTGGCTCTGCAAGCCGAAATTATGGAACTCAAGGCCAATCCCGACAAGCTCGCCCGCGGCCACATTGTGGAAGCCAAGCTGGACAAGGGCCGTGGCCCTGTGGCCACCGTGCTTATTCAGGAAGGCACCCTGCGCCAGGGCGACAACTTCGTGTGCGGCCCCTTCTCTGGCCGTGTGCGCGCCCTCATGAGCGATCAGGGCAAGAAGGTCAAGGACGCCGGTCCCTCGCTGCCTGTGGAAGTGCAGGGCTTTGAAGGCGTGCCGGAAGCCGGTGAGGAATTCTTTGTGGTCAGCGACGAAAAGCTGGCCCGCCGTATTGCCGACTCGCGCGCCATCAAGCAGCGTGAACGCGACCTCGCTTCGGAATCCCGCGTGACTCTGGAAACCTTCCTGTCGCAGCGCAAGTCCGATCAGGAAACCCTGACCCTCAACCTCGTGCTCAAAGCCGACGTTCAGGGCAGCCTGGAAGCCATCACCGAAGCTCTGCTCAAGCAGAGCACCGAAAAGGTGCGCATCAACGTGGTGCACGGCGGTACCGGCGCCATCACAGAATCCGATATTCTGCTGGCTTCGGCCTCGCAGGCCATCATCATCGGCTTCAACGTGCGGCCCACTTCCAAGATCAAGGACGTGGCCGAACACGAGAATGTGGATATCCGCTTCTATGAGATCATCTACAAGCTTGTGGACGATATCAAGAGCGCCATGACGGGCATGCTCGCTCCTGTGCAGCGTGAAGTGTACCTCGGCCAGGCCGAAGTGCGCGACACCTTCAGCGTGCCCAAGGTTGGCGTTATCGCCGGTTCCTATGTGGCCGACGGCAAAATCGCCCGCAATGCCGGCGTACGTCTGCTGCGCGACGGCGTGGTGGTCTACACGGGCAAGATCTCATCCCTCAAGCGCTTCAAGGATGACTCCAAAGAAGTGGTCAAGGGCAATGAGTGCGGCGTGGGCCTCGAAAACTTCAATGACGTCAAAATTGGCGACATCATCGAAGCTTTCGAAACGGTCGAAGAAGCGGCAACGCTGTAGAAAGTTGGGGCGCAGCAGGTGCATCACGCATCTGCTGTCGCCATCCCTAACGCCTTCGGCGTAAGGGCTGCCGCATCGAAGCTTTCGAAACGGTCGAAGAAGCGGCGACGCTGTAAACAGCCAGTACGACTGCCACGCTGCGGGAACTGCCCGGCAGGCCGCTGCGTGAAAATTGAAGTGTGAACTCTCTGGGGGAAGGAAGGCCTGCACAAGGCTCTCCTTCCCCCGGTTTTTGACAGGATCAGGGCTGGCCCGGCATATTCCCAGGGGTCGGAGCATGGCAGCCTTGGCGGGCCGCAGCGGGCATAGACAGCGCAAACGCATTCACTGCGCGGCCGCTGTCACGGACTCTGTGGGCAATCGCGTTTAGGGCTGTTTGTTCCGGGGCAAACAAATGTAAAGAACAATCATGCTGCCGCACACATTGGTTTTGGCGCGGCAGCGGGGTGCAGGGCGCGCCTGCTTTCAGGCAGAATGCCCGACTGCGCAGCCGCCAGAGCCCTGATATCTTGAAGCGGATGGCAGAGGTTTCTACCCCGGTTACAGCGCTTGCCCGCACGCGCGGCACAACCGCGTTTTCACGGCAGGAAGCCGCGAGAATGGCCCACTGAGCATTTCGTAATGAAAATGCTGGCATTATCTATCGCCAACAGATACCATTCTCGACAGGCCACATTTTTGGGCCAGCATCATTGCTTTTTTTCGCAATGTCGGGCCCGCTGCCGAAGCGTTTCGGGCAGAATTTCGGTCTCCATTTCGGGTTTGCGCTGCTCCAAAGAACGGCCCCACCCTCGGGCCGCCACAGCCCAAGCCGCCAAAATTAACCGTCCCTCCTCCGGGCCGCGAAATACGTATAACCCCATGTTCATGGCAGTACTCACAGTGGAATTCAGCCTGCACGGCAATGACAATCTCAAGGCCAAGCGCCGCGTTGCCAACAGTCTGAAGCAGAAAACACGCAATAAATTTAACGTGGCCATAGCGGAGGCAGGCACAGAAAACAGCCTGAGCAGCCTGCGTCTGGCCGTTGTCTCCATTTCCAACAACGAAGGGCATTTACGTAGCCGCATGGACAAATGCGCGCTTATGATGGAGGCCGTCTGCCCGGAAGAAATGGTGGAAAGTCAGGTAGAAATATATGCAGCAGATTAATGCCATACCCGAGCCTTACGCCAAGAAGGCCAGTCAGATAGCTGAAGCCCTGAGCCAGATGGACCAGATCGTTGTGGCGGGCCATGTCCACCCCGACGGCGACGCTGCCGGGTCCGTTGCCGCAGTGGGGCACATCCTGCGTGACATGGGCAAGGAATTCATGCTCTACGCCACCCCCAGGCTACCAGGATATCTGGATTTTTTTCCTATGCCTGCCGTGGTGCACACAACCCTTGAGCATCCGCCCTTCACCCCCCGGTGCGCGGTTCTGCTCGACTGCGGCGAGCCTGAGCGCCTGGGCGCTGAACTGGCCGGGCTTTTGCCCCGGCTCGACAGCGTGAATATTGACCACCACCTTGGCGGCGACGGCATGGGCAGCAGGGATAACTGGGTGGTTACCGAAGCGGCCGCCACGGCCCAGCTTGTGGCCTACGTATCAATGGCGGCGGGGCTTCCCCTTACCGGCGATCTTTCCCTGGCTGTGGCCCTGGGGCTCATCACCGACACTGGCGGCTTCTGCCACGGCAATACCAGCGCCGATGTCCTCTCGCTGGCCGCGCATCTGGTGAAAAACGGCTGCAACCTGCCCTGGCTGCGGGAACAGCTGGACAATAACTGGAGCCTTGGGCGCTGGCGTCTGTGGGGGCTGCTTATGGAAAACTCCCGCGTGACGCATGACGGGCAGGTGGGCTTCTGTCAGGTGCGGCTGAAAGACCTGAGCCGCTGCCAGGCCCTCAAAGAGGATATGGAAGGCTTTGTGGAGCATTTGCGCCGCCTGCACGGCGTCAAGGTTGCAGCCTTGCTGCGCGAAGACAGCCCCCAATTGTGCAAGTTCAGCCTGCGCTCCTATGGCGACATTGACGTGCGCTCCGTTGCCGCCGATCTGGACGGCGGCGGACATTTCAACGCCGCAGGGGGCACCCTGCGCATGCCGCTGAAAGAAGCCGGACAAAAACTGCTGGACCACATCGGCCTCTATCTGGACAATTTGAAAAAGACGTCCACATAGCCGCACAGAGCGCCGCGCGCTGTGTTCCACCCACAAAATATCGCCCGACAGCGCGCCATGCCAAAATAACCCGGCGCTGCTGGCCATATCTTTTGACTTATAACAGAGCAGAGGATATGGTTGCCACTTGCGTATGGTTAATAAAGATACACTAGCACAGTTCTGCCACAGTCAGGACCAGCCGGAATCACCTTCCAGCACGCCGGAGCGCGACTCCGGCTCTGGGTCAGGCAATGCCGCCACTCCCACAACCCTGCGGGATGGCAAGACATATGCCCTGCCCCAGCAACACGGCGTACTTGTGCTCAACAAGCCCTCCGGGCCCACCTCGGCCCGCTGCCTTACAGCCATCAAAAGGCTGGGGCAGAAAAAAATCGGCCATGCCGGCACGCTGGACCCTTTGGCTTCCGGTGTGCTGCTGGTATTGTTGGGGCAGGCCACCAAGCTTTCCGGGCACCTTCTGTCCGGGGGCGGCAAGGTGTATAGCGGCGTATTGCGCCTCGGGCAGACCACGGATACCTGGGATATCGAAGGCCAGGTACTTGAAGAAGCCCCCTGGCAGCACATCAGCATGGAAGACGTCAGGCGCGAGGTGGCGGCCTGGCTTGATCTGACGGAACAGCCCGTCCCTTCCTATTCCGCCGCAAAGCATGAAGGCCAGCCACTGTACAAGCTGGCCCGCAAGGGGCTTGAAGCCCCGCAGAAGATCAAACGTATGGAAATTTCACAGGCGGAAGTGCTTGAAACAAGCCTGCCGTTTGTGCGCTTTCGGGTCGCATGCAGTTCCGGCACCTATATACGCTCCCTGGCCCACAGCTTGGGGAAGCGACTTGGTTGCGGAGCCGTGCTCACGGAACTGACCCGGGAGTATAGTCACCCCTTCGGCCTCGATGTGGCCCGCGATCCGGCGGATTTCACGGCTGATCCCACCCTGTTGCCTAGCTGCGTCATTCCTGTGGAGGATGCGCTGCCGCACTGGCCCAGGGTGGATCTGACGCTGGAAGAAGCCGCCCGCGTGCGCAACGGCATCGCGGTGCCCTGCCGGACGTCGCAATCTGACTCCGGCGACGGCGAAGACCTCGCGTTTTTGATGGAACAGGGCCAGGCCCTGGCTCTGGCAAAGCGCGAAGTTACAGCCGCCGGGCCCTGCTGGGCCGTGTTGCGGGGACTTTGGAACTAAGGGCCATCACGCCCGTAACAGCCTTACTCAAGGAGAACTGCTGTGGTAATGGATGTAAATCAGAAGAAAGCGGTCATTGACGCCCACGCCAAACACGAAGGCGACACTGGCTCCCCCGAAGTGCAGGTTGCCCTGCTTACTGCCCGTATTGAAGACCTCACCGGTCACTTCAAAGAGCACAAGAAGGACTTTCACTCCCGTACGGGCCTGCTGAAGCTTGTTGGCCGTCGCCGCAATATTCTGAACTACCTGAAGAAGACCGATGTTCAGCGCTACCGTGCGCTGATTGAGAAGCTTGGCCTGCGCAAGTAAGGCTTTTGGCTGCAAGGGGGGAGCCTGAGGCTTCCCCCTTGCCACTTAGAGCAGAGTAACGTTGAGAATATCCATTCTCAAAGCTTACGACACGCTCGCTTCGGCGCTTAACCGCGCAAATCAACTGCGCTTACGCCTTGGCAGCGGGCGGCTGTTCACGCAGTCGCCGGAGCACTTTCAAAGTAAAAATGCTCTAATGCACGCAAACTGCCCCCGATGGGGCACAACGTCTGAAGGGGGGTCCGGGAAAATCAGGCAGGGACACGCCACTTTGCCCGCTTTTGCCGGAATCCCCTTCGCCCATGCAAAGGAATTCATATGTTGCAAGATATTTTCAATCCCACACGCCTCACCTGCCAGGTTGGCGGCAAGGAAGTTATTCTGGAAACCGGCCGTATGGCCAATCAGGCCCACGGCGAAGTCTGGATTCAGTGCGGCGGCACCGTGGTGCTCGTCACCGTCTGCTCGCAGCCGCTGGAATTCGACAAGGGCTTCTTTCCCCTTACCGTTGAATACTCCGAAAAAATGTACGCCGCCGGACGCATCCCCGGCAGCTTCTTCCGCCGCGAAATCGGCCGTCCGTCCGAGCGCGAAACCCTGGTTTCACGCCTGATCGACAGGCCCATTCGTCCGCTGTTCCCCAAGGGCCTGAACGAAGACGTGCAGGTGCTCGCCAGCGTCATTTCCGCTGACCAGGAAAACGAGTCCGACGTGCTGGCGCTCACGGGCGCTTCGGCGGCCATCATGCTGTCCCCCCTGCCCTTTGAAGGCCCGGTGGCCGGTGGCCGCATTGGTCGCGTCAACGGCCAGTTCGTGCTCAACCCCACCTTTGAGCAGCAGGCCCTCAGCGACTTTAACATCGTTTTCGCCGCTTCCGGCGACGCCCTCACCATGGTGGAAGGCGACGCCCAGTTTGTGCACGAAGACGTGATCATCGACGCCCTCGAATGGGGCCGTCAGCAGATTCTCCCGCTGGTGGAAATCCAGCACAAGCTGCGCGAGCTCTGCGGCAAGCCCAAGATGGCCTTTACCCCGCATGAAGACGACCCGGCCCTGGTGGCCCTCGTGCATGAGCTGGCCCTTGCCAACGGCATGGAAGAAGCCCTGCGCGTGCCTGAAAAAATGGCCCGCAAGGACGCCCGCAAAGAAGTCAAAAACAAGGTGATGGAGGCCCTCAAGGCCAACGCCGCCTGGGCCGAAAACGAAGCCGCCCTCAAGGCTGTGGGCGACATTTTGTCCGGCCTTGAAAAGAAGCTGGTGCGCGCCCGCATCGTCAACGAAGGCACGCGCATTGATGGCCGCGACACCACCACGGTGCGCCCCATCCAGATCCAGACCGGCCTCCTGCCCCGCGCCCACGGCTCCGCCCTGTTCCGCCGCGGCGAAACCAAGTCTCTGGTTGTGGCCACGCTCGGCTCCTCCACTGACGAACAGCGCATGGACTCCCTCACCGGCGACGTCACCAAGCGCTTTATGCTGCACTACAACTTCCCGCCCTTCTCCGTGGGCGAAGTGAAGCCCGTGCGCGTGTCCCGCCGCGAAATCGGCCACGGCGCTCTGGCTGAAAAGTCCCTGCGCCCCGTGCTGCCCACTGCGACGGACTTTCCCTTCACCCTGCGCGTGGTGTCCGAAACGATGGAATCCAACGGTTCCTCGTCAATGGCCGCCGTCTGCGGCGGCTCGCTCTCCCTCATGGACGCGGGCGTGCCCGTGACCGCTCCTGTGGCCGGTGTGGCCATGGGCCTCATCAAGGAAGGCGACAAGTTCATCGTGCTCACCGACATCCTCGGTGACGAAGACGCCCTGGGCGATATGGACTTCAAGATCGCGGGCACTGCCGAAGGCATCACCGGCGTGCAGATGGACATCAAGATCACGGGTCTGACCACGGAAATCATGCGCAGCGCCATGCAGCAGGCCCGTCAGGGTCGCCTGCACATTCTGGAAGAAATGGCCAACGCCATCGCTTCGCCGCGCAAGGAACTTTCGCGCTATGCCCCGCAGCATGCCGAAGTTTTTGTGAACCCCGACATCATCCGCCTCATCATCGGCCCCGGCGGCAAGAACATCAAGGCCATCACTGCGGCCACCGGCGCTTCCGTGGATATTGAAGATTCGGGCCGCGTGTCCATCTTCGCCCCCACGGCCGAGTCCCTTGAAAAAGCCCGCGAAATGGTTTCCTACTACGACCAGCGCCCCGACATCGGCAAGAACTACACCGCCAAGGTGCGCAAAATCATGGAAATCGGTGCTATTGTTGAAGTTCTGCCCAACGTGGAAGCCCTTGTGCACGTTTCGCAGCTGGACATTAACCGCGTGGAACAGCCCGGCGACGTAGCGCGTCTTGGCGAAGACATGGTGGTCAAGGTCATTGAAATCAATGGCGACCGTATCCGCGCCAGCCGCAAGGCCGTACTGCTGGAAGAACAGGGCCACCCCTGGAACCCCGAAGACACCGCCCGCCCGCCCCGCTCTGACCGTGGCGACCGCGACCGTGGTGGCGACAGGGGCCGTGGCGATCGCGACCGTGGCGGTCGTGACCGCGGTGGCCGTGGCGACAGGCGCTAACCGCCTGGCGGACATTCTCAACGCGCAGTATAACTGAGGCTTGAGTTGAAGCATTCCCCGGCCGGGCGCGTCAGCGCCTGGCCGGGCCGCTGAAAGAGCAGTAAAGGAAGCTCCCATGTCCAAAAAGATCGAAAACACAGCACCTGAAACCGCTGACAACGAAACTTCCGCAAGCCGGAATGCCGAGGCGGAAGCCGTGACGCGCGAAGACGCGCAGGCCGCTGCCGAAGGCAAAAACCGTACGCACTATGAAGGCCTTGGCGATGCCTGGGCAGTGCTTACGGGCCGCAACCCGGCTGAAATTATGGGACAGATTGTCGGCACGGTTCTGCATGAAGGCGGAACCCGCCCTTCATGGCAGTGGAAACGCGGCAACATGGACCACATCCTGATGGCCTGGCCGCAGGATCAGCCCGTGCGCGCCTCGGTGCTGATGACAGGCGAAGAAGGCGAAAAGCTCACGCCTACCTCCGCCACGCCTCTGCTGGACGGTCTGCCCAATGACCTTATGGTTGACGGCGTGCACCCGTGGGAAAACGGCATGGGCGCCAACGTGGCCGTCAGCATGATTGAAGGCAAGAACCCCATGTGGTTCTTTGATCCACTGTATGGCCGCGACAGGGCAGACCTTACCCCCGGCGTCACGCACACCTTTCTGGTGGCCGGTCTGGCCTATGCGGTGCGCAAGGCCCTGCTGGACCAGATGACCATCACTCAGGGCCCGCAGTACGAGGCCTATGCAGAGCAGTGGCTTGCGGCCAACCCCGACAAGGGCCGTCTGGACGTGCCGCCCCTTCAGGTGGACGTGAGCGACCGCCACATGATCATGCCTGGCCGCAATTTCTGCGAATACCAGATGCGCGCCATTATTGATGAAGTGCAGGACAGCCAACTGGAAAACATGCCGGTCAAGGTGCTGTTCGTCAGCTTTCCCTTTGATAACCGCGAGCCCCTGCGCCTGGTCATCTATGCGTCTAAGATGGTCCTGGGCGATCTGGAACCCGAAGCGGGCATGGCCATTGATGCCTACATCTGGCTTCAGGGCCGCATAATCGACATTGACGAGGCCCCGCAACAGTAGCGGCCCGTTTTTTTCACAGAGGGGCACGGAGGCGCAGCGCCTCCGCGCCCCTTCAAATAGCGACAGGCCGCCCCGGCGCACACGGCTGACCGCACGGAACATATCATGAACGCGCCTCTTCTCTGGTTTATCGTGGGTGTGGCCTTTTTTGTGGCCGAGCTCATGACCCCGGCCATGGTGCTGCTCTTTTTCGGCGTGGGGGCCTGGGCTTCTGCCCTGGCCGCGCTGCTGGGCACGGACCTCGCGTGGCAGATCGTTGTCTTTATCTGCATATCCCTTCTTACCCTGCTGTTTCTGCGCCGCCGCCTCCGGGCCGTTTTTGGCGGGCGCTCCAGCCGCAACCCATCCGCAAACTGCGATGGGCAGGACGAGGAACAGTGCGCTCCGCACCTCCTGACAGGCAGGCAGGGCGTGGTCAGCAAGGCCCTGCGTCCCGGCGAAGTGGGCGAGGTCAGCATTGACGGCAGCTTCTGGCGCGCCACGGCCCACGAACACATTGCGGCAGGCAGCCCGGTACTGGTGCTGGGGGCTGATCCTGCCAATGCTCTTGTGCTGCGCGTGCAGCCCGTGACCGTATCCTGAAATAGGTTTTCCCGGGCGGCAGAGCATGCCCGTGGCAATGGCCACGCCGCCACGCAAAATGGGACAAGCGGCAAACAACGCCAGCAGCGACAACAGCGCCAGCCGCTACAGCTGCGGCTTCTGCGCCAGTCGGGCCAGTCGAGCCAGCAAGGGCGCAAACCGTGCCAGCCAATTTTCAAAACGCCCGCAAGCGCCGCATGGCTGCGCACGCCGCAACGCGCACGAGCGCCGCACCGCAACCGGCACAGCGCCATACCCGGCCAGAATGCTTGCCCGGGGCAAATCCGTGCCTGCAAGACCCAGAGCGGATTCCCTTCGACGCTAAACATTCTCACAGGCTTGCAACACGCCCGCTTCGACCCGTAACAGCGCAGGCATACTGCGCTTTCACCTTCACGGAGAGCGCCTGATCCCGCAGCCGCCAAGAGCAGTTTTAACGTAACGTTGCTCTACACTACATGCATGAGGTAATTATGGAATTCATGAACAGCTTCGGATGGCTTTTTCTATTGGCCGTATTAGTTATCATCGTCCTTGTCAAAACAGCGGTTGTTGTGCCCAACCAGTCCGCCTTCGTGGTGGAACGGCTCGGCAAATTCAGCAAGGTACTGTACGCGGGTTTTCATATTCTTGTGCCATTTGTGGATGTTATCGCCTACAAACGCAGCCTCAAGGAGCAGGTGCTGGACGTGCCCAAGCAGACCTGCATTACCCGCGACAACGTAAGCGTGGACATCGACGGCGTGCTCTACCTTCAGATCATCACGCCCGACAAATCCGCCTACGGCATTTCGGACTATGAATGGGGCGCCATCCAGCTGGCGCAGACGTCACTGCGTTCCGTCATAGGCACGCTTGAACTTGACCGCACCTTTGAGGAGCGCACGCGCATCAATCAGGAAGTGGTGGAAGCCCTGGACGCCGCCACAGCGCCCTGGGGCGTCAAGGTGCTGCGGTATGAAATCCGCGACATCACGCCCCCCATCACCGTTATGGAAGCTATGGAAAAGCAGATGCGCGCGGAACGCGAAAAACGCGCCGTCATTGCGCAGTCCGAAGGCGAAATGCAATCACGCATCAACCTGGCGGAAGGCGCCAAGGCCGCTGCCATTGCCCAGTCTGAAGGCGACAAGCAGGCAGTGATCAACAAGGCCGACGGCGAAGCCGCGCAGATCCGCACCGTGGCCATGGCCACAGCCGAAGGCCTGCGCATCGTGGGTGAACAGCTTGGCAACGACGCTGTGGCCGCCGCCCAGCTGCGTCTGGCCGAAGCCTACATTGACCAGTTCGGCCACATTGCCAAGCAGGGCAACAGCCTCATTATCCCTTCGGACATAGCCGATGCGGCGGGCATGGTGGCTGCTGTGAGCAAGATCATCAAGCCCGGCGAAGGCCTTGCCAAGAGCGCCAACCGCTCCTAAGCAAGATGAACGTTGAAATGCTTTAGAGCCTGCTGGCCTGCGCTGCAGGCGTCTTCAAAGCGCAAAACCGCTTGAACCAGAAAAATCGGGCCGCCCGGCGTTTACGCCAGGCGGCCCTTTGTCATGCGGAACTGCTGTTATACAAATTAGGTGTTATGCGAAATCGTCACCATGCGGGAACTCAGCCATGCGGAGCCGTTGCTCGCGAGGCCTTTGTCAGGCGAAGTCTCTGCCGTTTACAGACCATCAGGATTTATACAGGTTATAGCCAAGCTCACGGGCCACAAAGGCGGCCATTTTCTGACCGCGCACGCTGTTGCCCACAGGGTCCAGCGGCGGCGAAAAGGCCGCTATGCCCATAATGCCCGGCACAATGGTCAAAATGCCTCCGCCCACGCCGCTCTTGCCGGGCAGCCCCACGGTATAGGCCCATTCGCCCGAACTGTCGTACAAGCCTTCCATGGTCATTTCCGCCATAATGCAGGCGCAGTTTTCAGGCTTGAGCACCTGCTCTCCAGTGATGGGGTTGCGTCCTTTGGCGGCAATGGTCGCGCCAATGGTGGCCAGTTCCACTGTCGTCAGCAGGGTTGAGCATTGGCGCGTATACACGTCGCAGGCTTCCATAGGGTCGCAGTACATGTAGCCTGCCGCGTACAAAAGCCACGCAATGCCCCGATTATGAAAATTGGTGGTCTGCTCCGAGCGGTTAAGCTCGTCGGACATAGCGATATCCTTTGAGCCGAGCCTGCGCTGCATGTCCAGGATGCGCTGCCAGCGCTCCTCCCGGGAGGCGGCCTTCACAAGACTGGCAGAAGCCATAGCCCCGGCGTTGACCAGAGGCGACAGGGGCTTGTCGCCGTGCAGTTCAAGGGCCATTACAGAATTGAACGGCAGCCCCGTGGGACTGACGCCTATTTTTTCCTGTACCGCCTGCCTTCCCATATCCTCCAAAGCCAGGGCAAGGGTGCAGACCTTTGAAATGGATTCTATGGCAAAGCGGTACTGGGCGTCGCCCGTCGCCGCCATCTGCCCCTGCGCCGTTACAACAGCCACCGCTGCAAGATCGCTGGGAATATTTGCCAAAAAGGGTATGTAGTCGGCATTGGCTCCGCCCGGAGCCTTGCTGTAATGCGCGTGGGCGCTGTTCACTACGGACTGGATTTTCTCAATATCGGGCATGGGCATTTCCTTTGCGCAGGGCGGCATTGTGCGCTGCCGCCCTGCGCCCTCGGCGTTATGCGCTCCGTTACGACTGAGGATTTGCGGCAGCAGGGTTTTGCGCCCCCGTCTGGCTCTGGGTCTTTTCCTTCTCCCAGGTGAACGGCTCGAAGTCCGAGGCGGGGTCACGCCATTCCGGCTTGCGCATGGCGAAGATCACCAGCGGGATGGCAACAAAAATGACCACCAGCACCACAAGATACATTACGTAGCTCTCCGGGCTGCCTACGGATATCTGCACCGGCGGCACAAAGCTGAGTGCAAAGGCCAGCAGTGACCCCAAAAATCCCAGGGCGGCCCAAAGATACATGGCAGGCACGCGATAGGGCCGGGGCCGGTCCGGCTGCGTCTGCCGCAGGCGGATACCGCTGGAAAACATGAGCATGTACATGACAAGATACAAAATGACGGTGAGCTGCGACAGAATCTGAAATGCCGCCTGCACCGAGGGCATGACAACAAAGGTGATGGACAGGATGCTCACGATCACCGCCTGCACGATCATGAGGCGGCTGCCCATGCCGAACCTGTTGGTCTTCTGGAACCAGCGCGGCAGGTACCCGGCCTTGGCCACTGCAAGCATACCCGTGTTGGGGCCGGCTATCCAAGTGACCACGCCGCCCAGCACGCCGAAGGCCAGCATGACGGCCAGCACGGAGCCCAGCCAGTCGGCGTCGATCCATCTGAACAGCAGGTCATAGGCCAGCAGCAGACTCTGGGTAAGGTTGATGTCCTGCTTGGGCACGATAAAGGCGATGCCAAGCGTGCTCAGAAGAAAAATGGCCACCGTGCCGAGTGAAGCTATGGTGATGGCAATGGGGTATTTTTTGGTGGGATTGTCCATATCCTTGACGTGAACGGCGTTCATTTCCATGCCCGCGTAGGCAAGAAAGATGCTGGCGGCCAGCACGACGTTGCCGAAGTTGGTAAAGTCGGGCAGCAGCGCGTTCCAGCTCAGTTCGATCAAGGGCGGCTTGCCGCTGAAGAACAGGTAGGCAAAGCCCAGTATGACCACGACCCCTGCGGGAATGATGGTGCCCACAATACCGCACCATTTTGAAACCCGCGCGAAGATGCCAACGCCGCGCAGGGCAATAAGTACAGAAAGCCAGTACACAACAAGCACAAAGCCCGTGATGTACCATTTATTGGCGGCGATGGTTTCGGCCATGCTTATGTGGGGGTCCATAAACGCGATGGAAACGGCCCCGAAGGTCAGCACCGTGGGAAAATAGGGTATGACTTCGATCCACAGCATGGCCATGGCCAAAAAGCCCCAGCGCGGGCCATAGGCTTCACTCACCCAACGGAACACGCCGCCCTTTTCAGGATAGGTAGTGGCAAGCTCAGCGGCCACAAGGGACATGGGCACAAGAAATACAACGGCCGCAAGAGCAAAGTAAAAAATTGCTCCCAGGCCGTACTCTGCTTCTGAAGGAAGAAAACGCAGACTCACGACTGCGGTGATATTCATTACCACAATTGTGGCAATAGTCATTTGGGATCCGGACGACTGCCCTTTTGCTTCTCCCATAGTGGCGCTCCTCGGCTATGGTTGTGTGCGTATTCCACTCAAACGAAAGAAAAACAGGCTGGAATCAGAAGGTGTAGGCTGGTTATCTGACTGACAATTAATAATAGCTCCCAGTTGAAATGAAAGTAGGTAAAAACCTTTATTTGGTCAATAGGTTTTACGATTTACATATTCCACCATCTGTTCGCACAGGCTGCCAGAAAAGGCATCCCTTTGGAAAGCTCAACTGCAACAACTATAAAATGCAGGCAGAACGCCAAAAATACGGCGCGTGCCGCAAAAACATCTGTGCAGCACACGCCGGTTCCTCGCCCATGCAATAGACAAGTAAATATATTGTCAAATATACGAGAATATGTTTAGCTTTAATTAATTGGAACTATTCCTCTTAAGAACCAGTGCCACCACCTGCCGACACCTTCCCGCTCTGTCCATATCGAACCTCTTTCCGGGAGCATGCATGCCCGCGCAGCGAAAAAAAGTAGCCATTTCGACCATGGCCCTCATGACCGTGGGCACGGTGGTCAGCCTCAACGCCCTGCCCATGATGGCTGCCGAAGGGCTTTCGCTGATTTTCTACATCCTGTTTGCCACGGTTGTCTTTCTCTTGCCTGCCGCCATGGTTTCTGCGGAGCTGGGCAGCGCCTTTGCTGCGCACAAGGGTGGGGTATACGCATGGGTCAAGGCGGCCTTTGGCCCGCGCTGGGGCTTTGTGGCCATATGGATGCAGTGGGTGCAGACCCTCGCCTGGTACCCCACCATCCTGGGTTTTTCCGCAGCCTCGCTGGCCTACTGCCTGGGCGACCCGCATCTGGCCCAAAGCGGTCTGTATACGGGCCTGGCGAGCATAGGCATTTATGCCTGCGCCACGGCCGTGGCGCTCAGCGGCACGGACGCAACCAACGCGCTGACGAAATACAGCGTCTTTATCGGCACCCTCATTCCAAGCCTGTTCATCATCATTCTTGGCCTGCTTTGGGTGGATCAGGGCAATGCGGTGGCCTTTCTGGAACACAACGTCCGGGTGGACGGACACACGATGCGCGAGCATATGCATCCGCGCTTTTTCCCTTACGTGTCGGGGCTTGGCAGCGTGACCTTTCTGGCTGGCATCGTGCTGATGTTCGCCGGGGTTGAGGTGCAGAGCGTACAGGCAACGGCCATGAAAAAGCCCGAGCGTGATTTCCCTGTGGCCATGCTGCTGGCAGCGGCCATAGCCTTTGTCATTTACCTGATGGGCTCACTGGCGGTAGCCGCCGTGCTTTCCCCAAAGGAAATGAGCCTTACCGCAGGCCTGATGCAGGCTTTTTCACTTATTCTGCACAAGTTCAATCTGGACTTTCTTGTGCCGGTGGTGGCCCTGCTCATAACCTTTGGCGGCGTGGGCAACGTCATGGCCTGGGTGTCCGGCCCGAGCAAGGGCATATTGCAAACCGCACGCGAGGGCGAAGCCCCGCCCCTGCTCGGCAAGGAAAACAAGGCAGGCGCGCCGGTAGCCCTGCTGGCCATACAGGGCATCATCGTTCTGGCCTTAAGCTCCGTATACTTTCTGGTCGAAAGCGTCAGCGTGGCCTTTTTCATCCTTACAACACTCACGGCCAGCATTTATCTGGCCATGTATCTGCTCATGTTCAGCGCGGCCATATGGCTGCGCGTAACCATGCCGGAGCTGCCGCGCCCTTACCGTGTACCCGGCGGATTCACAGGCATGTTTTTTATCGGCGGCTTGGGCTTTTTGGGCGTGGCCTTTGCCTTTATCGTGGGATTTTTTCCACCGCACAACCTGCCCATTGGCAACCCTGCCCTCTATGTGGGCCTGGTTGCAGGCGGACTATGCACGTTTCTGGCTATGCCTCTTCTTATTCAGGCCTTTAAAAAACCTCGATGGAAGCTCCAGGTGAAAGCAGAAAACAGTGTTTCAACCAACGGCAACAATGGAGAATAGAGCATGATTGCAAAGAGTACCTTGCGTAATACCGTGCTTGACGACACCTACGCCGCGTCAGATATGGCCAATGCCATGCCGCGCTACGAGATGCCCAAGAATGAGAGTCGCCCCCGCGACGTATATCAGGCCATTCACGACGAACTTATGCTGGACGGGAATTCGCGCCAGAACCTGGCCACATTCTGCCAGACCTGGGTAGACCCCGAAATCAATCAGATCATGGCCGAATGCGTTGACAAGAACATGATCGACAAGGATGAGTACCCGCAGACTGCCGAGACAGAAACACGCTGCGTGCATATGCTGGCCGCCTTGTGGAACTCCCCCGATCCCAAGGGCACCCTTGGCTGCTCCACCACCGGCTCCAGCGAAGCCGCCATGCTCGGCGGTCTTTCAATGAAGCGCCGTTGGGTCAACATGCGCAAGGCCGCAGGCAAACCCTACGACAAGCCCAACATGGTTTGCGGCCCCGTGCAGGTTTGCTGGGAAAAGTTCGCCCGCTACTGGGATGTGGAACTGCGTGAAATCCCGATGGAAAAAAACCGCCTCATCATGAACGCGGACGAAGTCATCAAACGCTGCGACGAAAACACCATAGGCGTTGTGCCCACCCTTGGCGTGACCTTTACCGGCCAGTACGAGCCCGTGGAGCAAGTGAGCAAGGCGCTGGACAAATTGCAGAAAAGCAAGGGATGGAACATTCCCATCCACGTTGACGGAGCCAGTGGCGGGTTTCTCGCGCCCTTCATCGAGCCCGACCTGCGCTGGGATTTCCGCCTGCCCAGAGTCAAGTCCATCAACGCGTCCGGCCACAAGTTCGGCCTTGCGCCTCTGGGCGTGGGCTGGGTCGTGTGGCGCGAAAAAACCGACCTGCCCGAAGACCTCATTTTCAATGTGAACTATCTTGGCGGCAACATGCCCACATTTGCCCTCAACTTCTCCCGCCCCGGCGGGCAGATCATCGCCCAGTATTACAACTTCCTGCGGCTCGGCAAGGAGGGATACCGCCGCATTCACCAGAACTGCTACGACACGGCGCGCTACCTCGGCGAGGCCATCGGCAAGCTTGGCCCCTTTGAGGTTCTGTACAACGGGCGCGGCGGCATCCCCGCCCTGTGCTGGGCCTTCAAACCCAAGGCAAAGGTCAACTACACCCTGTATGACCTCTCCGACCGCCTGCGCTCGCGCGGCTGGCAGGTTCCCGCCTACTCCATGCCCGCACACCGCGAAGACCTTGTGGTCATGCGCGTACTGGTCCGCCACGGATTCAGCCGCGATTTGGGCAACCTGCTTATTGAAGACATCAAACGCGCCATGGCCCACTTTGACGCCCACCCGGTGAGCAAACCCCTTACTGAAACCGAAGCTGGCAGCAACAGCCACGCTGGCCGCTGCGCCAAAAAATAACTCCAAATACCTGCTCCTGACCGCGGGGGGGACGCTTTGAGCATTGTGCCAAAGCGCCTCCCCCGCAAATGCTTTGTGGGGGGAGGGAAAGGCTTTGAGGGGAGAGGGACAAAAACATGTGGATGCAGGCGCACGAGCTTGGCAAAGGAAATGGCTTTGTGGGGGAGGGATCCTTTTGCAAAAGGGCCTCCCCCACCCCCTAAAACCTTTATTATTTTTAGTTTCGCTCAATAAGTTTTCTGATTGTCTACATTAAACGGCGCATCTTCGTGCTGCTCAATGAGACGCAAAACTTCTGGGCCAAAATTGCAGCGTTATTTTTCAGCAATCACCTCAATTTCAACCTTTGCATCTTTGGGAAGGCGTCCGACTTCGAAGCACGAACGCGCCGGTTTGTGTTCGGTAAAATATGCGCCGTATATTTCATTGATAACGCCAAAGTTCTCCATGCTCGAAAGAAAGATTGTCGTTTTTACGATATCTTTGAATTCGAACCCGGCTTCGGCGAGGATAAAGCCTATATTACGCATCACCAATGCAGCCTGTTCCGCGAATTCATCCGGCATTTTTCCGGTTGCGGCGTCAACGCCGAGCTGTCCTGAAATGTAAAGCCGGTTGGTTGTGCTGATGCCCTGTGAATACGGACCAAGCGCCGCAGGCGCTTTATCACTGTGTATTTTGGTATGCATTTTGTTCCCTTTCTTATTCTTTTTGTTAGCTAAAAACTGTCGAACAAAGCTGTTCGCTGCATATATGCGCCGAAAACCATGTCATGAATGGGATTTGCTGTTATTTGAGGATGCCCAGGCGATCGGCGTTAGCCATATAAGCCTCGTTGTACTCCAAAATTCTGCCTGTATTCTGGGCCAGTTCCTTGGAGTACAATCTTTCCAGCAAGTAAAGCGCGACATCGAGGTTCAAGACCCCTCCGCCTCCGGTAACAATCCGCCCTTGATCGACGATATGGGCAACCACAGGGTCAGTGGCTGGCCACTGCCTTTTTACATATTCAATAGGGTTTTCTTCCGTTCCAGACGTCTGGTTCCGCAGTGTAGCTTTCTTGTTGTCGAGTACACCGGCGGCTGCAAGAAGCGTCACCCCCATACAAGCTGCACCCAATATTGCGGAACGACTTTTGCTCCGTATAAATTCGAGCGTTTGCTCACGCTGTATTTCTTCCTTCCAAGTTGGACCGCCTGCAATCAGGTAGACATCACACTCCGGCGCGTCTTTTATTGTAAACTCGGCGTCAATTTTTACATTGCATGCCAGCGTTACCTTGTTGTGTTCACCCGTTGATATCACACACGTTTCAATGGTGGGCTCGAAACGCTTGGCAATGGAAAGCGCCCCAAGAGCTGCAAGGTCAATGGGCTCAACGCCATCAAAAAGAAGTATCCCGAATTTCATTACTGCTCTCCATCAGGCTGTGCCTTTTTATGAGTAGATAGGCTGTTTAAGCCCCCATGCGCCAAGGAGTTTTGGAGTACTTTAACGCATGAAGGGCTCTCAAACGCTGCTTTACAAATTTTCTCCCTTGGTTTCTCGGGTCAAAATGGCGCTGATAAGCGTCACTACAGCCAGACTGATCAGATACACGGAAATCCCATTGGAGCCGTCCAAAACTTTCAGCAAAACTGCGCAGATAATGGGGGACAAGCCGCCAAATACTGCGGCAGCGACCTGTACGCCGAAAGATGCCCCGGACATGCGGACGCTCGTTCCAAAGAGTTCGGGAAAATACGCCGCTTGCGGCCCATACATAGGCGCATGGCAGATGTTCATGAACAGGGCGATCGCGAGCATGATGGTGAGGCTGTCTCCACTGCCCACAAGGATAAACAGGGGATACGCACAAATAATGCTTGCAACAGCGCCCGTGATATACAGAATTCGCCGTCCAATTTTGTCAGAAAGCCAGCCAAAGAACGGCAAGGTAAACAGTTCTAAGCACGCCCCCAGGAGAACGCCGTTAAGGGCAACGCTTTTAGGAAGATTGAGCGTGTTCGAGACATATGCCACGATGAAAATCGTCAAGACGTAAATCCAGGAAACTTCGGAAGCTTTTAGCCCAATAGCGCTGAAAAATTCTTTGGGGTGTTGTTTGAAAACCTCTATCACCGGCTGTTTCACCAGCTTTTTTTGCGCTTTGGCTTTGGCAAATACAGGAGATTCGCGCACTTTAGACCGAATGAACATGCCGAGAGAAACCAGAGCAATGCTGAGTATGAACGGAATTCTCCATCCCCACTTCAAAAACTGCTCTTCCGGCAGCAGAGATACGAGTGAAAAGATTATTGTGGACAGCAACAGGCCCAGCGGGTACCCGAACTGAACAAAAGAGCCGAAAAACCCACGTTTTTTCTGTGGGGCGCTTTCAATAACCATAAGCGCGGCTCCGCCCCATTCTCCACCGATTCCGATACCCTGCAAAATGCGCAATATTACAAGCAAAATCGGAGCCCATATGCCGATTGTATTGTAATCGGGCAAAAGCCCGATACAGAACGTTCCTATACCCATGATCATCATGGTGGCCATGAGCATATTTTTACGCCCGAGCTTATCCCCGAAATGACCGAAAATGGCGCCGCCGAAGGGCCTTGCAAATAAACCGACAGCAGCGGAACCAAAAGCGGCAATGGTCCCCAGAAAGGGATCAATGGCGGGGAAGAAAATTTTATTGAAAACCAGCGCACTTGCCGTGCCGTAAATGGTAAAATCATACCATTCGACCATGGTGCCAATTGAGCTGGCTGTTACAACTGTTTTGAACTCTGAGGGTGAAAATTCTTTTTGTGCATCCGCAACTGAGGCGTCCGACGAAGCAAGAGAAGTGTCATTCATAAAATCTCCATTTCTCAATCCGTTGATAGATTCCCTCACTAGAAAAAACACTAACTGAAGAGCATTTTCCGGCGAGATGCGGGTTGGGTAATGTTAAGCAACTTCGGCGTCTGGCTTTTTCTCCTCCATTTCGGATGCCTCTTTTTGGACAAATACTTCTCCACGCGGGGGGGGAGCGAAAATTTGCATTTCGGGGGCTACTTCCTTGATCCGCTGTTTTACGGTTTCAACAGGCGTGGAATACAGTTTCATCAGCCCGAACAATTTTTCATGCGGGTGGTACAGTATCCCCTTGGGTGCTCCACTTTCCTTGAAGCAGCGCGCAACTTCCCGTTCAAACTGAAGCTGATAGCCGCCGATTACGACGTCGGGCTTGTGCTGTTCCCTGAGAGCCGCAACTTCTGCAGAAGGCATCTTGTCGTTCATGCCCTCAGAAAGATTCAAAATGCGTGTCCCTTCGGGGGTCACGACCATGAAGCCGCTGAAAGGGGTATCAAGAGGCGTGTGCAGAAGGTTGGTAAAAACAAAACGGCAGCCAGTAAAAAATCTGCCTGTGAAGAATTTGAAATAATTGATTTTCCGGTGATACCAGGGGAAGGCGGTGATGCTGTAGCCGTTCACGGTTACCGTGTCGCCTGGTTTCAAAGGCGTCAGCTGTTCCTTGGGAACGGCGAAATGCGAGTGAAGGTGCTGACACACTCGCGGCGGGGCAACAATCATGGCTCCAGTTCTTGAAGCGACTTTGTAGGCATCTGTATAATGCTCATGATGCCCGTGGCTTACACAGATAACGCTAACGTTCCCATAATCACTTAACTCTGACCAATGTGTGCCGTAGTCCTCGGAGAAAAATGGGTCAAAAGTTAAATCACCTCCCTTTTCCGATGTGATCACAATTGATGACCAGCCGTAATACTTGATAATGTTGCCTTCAGATTCTTTTCTCCCCATGACTTCCTCTCTGTTTGGGACATTTCTTTACCAATGGCGACCTTCCGGCGCTTGTCGCCAGCAGGAACCTCTCCATGACGCCATTGAGGAAAACGATATAATAAAAAGAAATGCACCAACAACAGAAATTCCCTTTTTAGGTCACGAATTCACTATTAGCGAAAAAGTTCTGACCCAAAAAAATCCCCACCGAAAGATTCGGTGGGGATTTTTAAATATTATTAAGGTATTAAGTGTAGAATGCTATTCAGTCGCGTGAAATCCCAGTCGCTGCGAAACGCGCAGCGCGGCTTGTTGAAGGTCAGTAATGTATTTTTTCTCCGGGAATTCAGGGGGCTTTGTTTCAAAGCCAATTAAAAGAATCACCCCAGCGATAGCGCCTGTACCGTAAAAAACAGGACACGCAATAGACCGTGAACCGGGGATTGTTGTAAGCAATTCAGTTCTTGTGGCAAATCCGCAGTCCTTAATCTTTTCTAATTCACTTGCGAACGAATCGTAATCAACGCCTTCATCAATTTCTTTCAGGAGAAGGCGTTTATAGGCTTGCAGCGGGAGATGCGCGGCGAAGCACTTTCCGGCTGCGCTCGTCATAAGAGGAGCATAAAAACCGACGTGCATGTCCATAGCAACAGGATGCCTGCTCCGCAGATAACGAACGATCATCGGGCCATTTGGCATCCAGACAGCGAGGGCAGCAGCTTCTTCACATTCATTACGCAAATAGTGAAGCTCTGGCTCACAGAGGCTTACAATGTCAATTTCACTCAGAATGCCAAACCCGCATTCAAGCAGTTTGGGGCCGAGCGCATAACGCGAGTCATCAGGCCCTTGACGGAGGACTCCGAGCCGAACCAAACTTACCAAGTATTTATGCAGTTTACTTCGCGGCATATTGAATTTTTCAGCAGCTGCGCTTAATCCCAAAGGCTTGCCCGCAGAAAGAAAACCGTCGATTATTGAAAATGCAATTTCAAGCGACTGTATGCCTTGTGATTCTGAAGTCATGACTAATTCCCGGTTAGGTTACCCAGCTTGTTCATTTTATTTATATCATACTTGCATATAGCGAACAAGGTTTTGAAGTCATCCTTTGGGAAACTCCGGCTATTCCCGGCGCTGGTAAACTGCGCTTACGCCTTTGCGGCGACGCCTGCTTACGCAGTCGTCAGAGCAATTTCAATATAAAATTGCTCTGCAAGCCCCCTTCTACTGCCGCCGCGCAGGCGGCCAAATGAAGACAGGCAGGCTGGCTGGGGTTGCAAAGATAGGCTCAAAAAATTCGGTGAACGCGCTTTCGGAACCTTAATCGTACGGGAATTCAACCTGCATTTTCACTGCGAATGCCTGCTTGCGCAGCCGCCAGACCAACTTGATTTGGAGGGCGCCTGGAACCCGCACGTTGAGGGCATTGCGCGGCGCGGAGGGAGATCGCCGAGCGCAGCGAGGAAGCTCCCGCAGCAGTAGCCGCGCAGCCCTCGCGGGATGTCGGAAACGGGAAAGCCGCAAGGGGGTGGTCCGGGGGGAGTGCAGAGGGGGCCTCGGAGGGGCGCAGCCCCTAACAGGCCCCTTCTGCCGCCCGCCGCGCAAGCGGCCCAAGTTAAAATAATCAGACAGGCCCCCGTATTACCCTGACATGTTCACAAAATTCCAGCCTCGCCCGTCGCGCAGGCGGCCCACATGAAAATATTAACTGCAAGCCGGCATTACGAAGACATGATTCAATAATTCAATGATTCTGGCCACGCTACTGAGACATCATCACAAAATTCCGGCTATGCCGCCATTCAAACAAAAACAAACGCCGCCCCTATACACTGGAACGGCGTTTGTTTTGTTTCCACTTCAGTCAGACCGCATTACGCAATACCGCAATGCGCCATACAACCACCTATTTTACATTGACAACCCGCACATCTCCACGGGTTTCATTGACCTTTTTACGGAAGCTCTGCCTGCGGTCCTCGCCGTCAATAAGGCCAGCCAGCCATTCAGCCACATGCAGCACAGAATGCTTGTCATGCATGTTGATGAGACAGCGGGCAATACCGATCTTGCACGAGGGGCAACCCACGACAACAGGGCCGGTATAGTCGTCGCCCATAGCTTCGCCAAGCCGTCTCTGCTTACGTGAACGCAACAGGTTATATATCTGGGGCGAGGTCATGGCGCCCATGCCGGATTCGCCGCAGCAACCGGGGCTGAGCGTAACGTCGGCTCCGGTAAAGTCGCCCAGGGCGCGCGCAACCTGCTTCTGCCCCTTGACCTTGTGCACGTCGGCCCACTCGCAATGGCAGGCCCCGTGATAGAGCAGCCTGGAGCCTTCGGGCAGCGGGGCGCTCAGGCTGTCCGAAGAAAGCAGGGGCAGCGTGAGCTGGGCCACGTCGCGCATGATAAGATCAGGGAACTGGGCCTGAAGGTTCATCCGTTCCAGTCCGTCGCGGCAGGAGCCGCAAGCCGTAACCAGATACTTGCAGTCAAAACCCTGCTTGGCCAGGTTACGCAACATGGAGGCCAGATACTGACGGTTCTGGGCCATGTTGTCTTCAAAGGCCGTATCCATGCCAGCCGCCAGCAGAGGGAATCCACAGCACATATGCCTTGGGGGCACGGCCACGGCAAACCCGGCCTTGAGCAAGAGCATTATGGACGAAACGCCTATGCGGTCATAGAAGAGCGCGCCGCCGCAACCGGGGAAGTACAGCACCAGCGGCATGCCGGGCGTGGGCTCGGCTGGCGCGAAAACAGCGCCCCTGTGCAGCTTGAGGGATTCATAAAGGTTGGTGTAGCCCATCTTGGGGCCGCGCCCGGAAAAAAGCGGGCTCTGCATGCGGCGCTTCCACACCTCAGGCACAAAGCCAAGAAACTTGTTCTGCATCTTCTGGCCCAGAGAGGCCATCTTGGCGGCCTTGGGCGCACGGTGGGCAATATCGCGTCCGAGCCATTCCAGCGCGCGCGCCTTGATGGGGTGACCGCCCGCGCCCTCGTGCTCCAGCAGGGCACGCAGGGTCAAAGCCACCTCGCCGGAGGGGATCTTCACCGGGCAGCTGGCCATGCAGCGGCCACAGGCCGTGCAGTGTTCCACCAGATCGCGCATCCACTTGAGCAGGCGCTCGTCGATGCGGCCCTTGTTGACCTGCGAATAGTACACGGCCTCCAGCAGCATACCCAGCACCATGTTTTTGTTGCGCGGGTGGTACTGCATGGAGCGCTCGGGATAGCACATGGAGCAGACCTGCTTGCACTTGCCGCAGCGCGTGCAGACCTGAATGGACGTAAGCAGGTGGATAAGCTTGTCCTTATCCGGCAGGCCGCTTTCACGAATATCGCTGATAAGGCGGTTGAACGAGAAGGTAAAGGGGCGCACGGGCAGGTCGCGGAAGACCAGCTTGGCAGGATTCATGACATCGCGGGGGTCCACGCGCTCCTTGAAGGCGCGCAGGGCGTCCATTTTATCCTTGCTGAAAAAGGCGATCTTGGTGATGCCAATGCCGTGCTCGCCCGAAACTTCGCCGCCCATTTCCTGGCATTCGGCCATGACGCGGGCGGCCACTTCTTCGGCCTCTTCCAGCATCTGGGCGTCATTGGAGTTCACGGGAATGTTCACATGGCAGTTGCCGTCGCCAGCGTGCATGTGGCTGGCAACCACAATGCGGCTGGCGTTCATGTACCCCTGAATTTTGGTTATCTTCTTGGCCAGATGTGGATATTTTTCTTTCAGGACGGCCAGAAAAGCATCCGCTCGCTCGGCCAGTTCCATATCCGACACGTCGGCGGCGGAGACATCGCCCGAGGCAGCCTTGGAGGCCTGCGAAAATTCCCGGTTGAAGTCCTTGTCTTCCATAGGATAGCCGGGCAGCCGCCCCACTTCCTGAAGCGCGTGGCGATAGGCCGTAGCCGTGCATTCCAGGTTGACCTGCTCAAGAAAGAGCGCGAAATCCGGGATGCGCTCCATAGGAATGACCACGTCTTCATTGAGCTTGAATCCCGAAGTGCGTTTGGCTATGGCCGAAAGCTTGTGGCGGTCTTCCCAGAAGCGCTCGCCTTCCTTGTCGTCGGCGGCCACGATGATATCCACATTTTCCTGCTGCTCCACCACGCTGACGATGTCGCCCACGCAGGTGTCCAGCAGGTAGGGGTCGTCGCCGTCCACCTGAAGGATGATGACCGAAATGGGCGAGCCTTCGTACTTCTCGGACTTGCGTTTGTATTCAATGGCCTGCACGTACTTGGCGTTGAATTCTTCCATGGCCGAAAGGTGGGCGTAGTCCCCTTCCTCACGGATACGGTTACGCAGGGCCACAAGCTCGCGCACCACCACGGCGGCCGGGTGCATTGACCGCCCAAAAAATTCCAGCACCATGATGCGCTTGTGCTTGGGCTTGGGGTGGACGATAAAACAGGCTTCGGTGATGATGCCGTCCACGCCTTCTTTCTGCATACCGGGCAGGCCGCCCAAAGCTTTGTTGGTCACGTCCTTGCCAAGGCCCGGCAGGCGGATTTCGTCCCCGCGCAGGTGCACCACGTTGCGCACGCCGCCGCTCACGTCCTTGACCACAAAAATAGCGGTTTCTGTGGGGAGGATCTTGTGGCGCGGGTGATTTTCGCGCTCAATGGTGATGATTTCGCCGGTGGGCGTCACCATGCGCCACCACAAAAGGTTGTCCAGCGTGGTGCCGTATTCAAAGGCCATGGGCCCGCCGGCGTTTTCAGAAATATTGCCGCCGATGGACGACGCCTGCTTGGAGGCAGGGTCCACGGAATAAAGCGCGCCTGCGGCGTCAACGGCGTTTATGACAGTCTGGGTTATGGCGCCAGCCTGGCAGGTGACCGTCATATCCTTCATATCAATGGGCCCCACGCTCGTAAGGCGGGTGAGGCTCACAATAAGGGTACGCTTGCGCGCGGGCACGGCCCCGCCCGTCATGCCCGAACCGCCGCCGCGCGGGATCAGGGCAAACTTCATGTCATTGGCCAGTTTCACCAGTTCGGCCACCTGCTCGGTAGTGTCGGGCTCAACCACAAGCAGGGGCAGCTCCATGCGCAAGTCCGTGGCGTCGGTGGCGGACTCCACCAGCGCGCCGGGATTGGTCAAAATGCACTCGGCAGGCAGTATGTCGCCAAGGGCGTCAATGAGCTTTTCCCTGAACTCCATTTCGGCCTCATGAGCCGACCAGAACATGGTGATGCCTTCGCCAATGGCCGTGGCGTAATAGTGCGCCAGGGAAACGGATTCCTTATCAAAGCTCGCGCGCACGCTGCCGCGCACCGTATCGGCATCAATAAAGGGATTGTAGGCGACCAGAAAAAGCTCTTCGGCAATGGCTATGGCAAGGCTGCGCACTGACTCGGGCCATTCGGCAAAGTCATCGATATTGATGCGCAAAATGCGATTCACCACATAGTCGGGAGAGATGGAGATATGCGGACCCTTATGGGGCATGGCGTTTTAACCTCGTGAGCACTGCGGCAATTCATCAGAATGACAGACAGCAGGTTTTGTGGGAAGCCCTTTTTCTACGTTCAATGCGCGCGGAAGGCAAGTGGCGGGCAATAAAAGCGCCCCGAATGTGACATGGCCGCCAGAACGGAGCATAAAAAAAATTTCAACCTTTCACCGGATTGACGCAAAGCCTGCTTTGACATTTGGCCGCGTGTCGCTATGCTTTTTCATCGCAAACGGTTACGGCGCAGCATTGCTCAGCAGGAGTAGGATAAGACATGTTTATAGATAAATTGCAGCCCCTTACTGACGCTTTTGATTGGGTGCAACATTCCTGGGAACGTGCCGCCACCCAGCGGCGTGTGGCTTTTTTTATCCTGTGGGTCTACCTTCTGGCCCTGCTGGGCGTTGAGCTGAACCGCCACGGCCTCTTGCCCCCCTGGCTGGCATCCGTCACGCCCAAAAACCACTTCTACGCCATCCACCTGGCTTTTACGCTCATACTGGTGCTTGAGGTTATGGGCCTCATCCTCGTCATACCGAGCTCCCTTTCACAGTCCATGGGCAAACAGTTCGAGATTCTCACCCTCATTCTGCTGCGCAACGCCTTCAAGGAACTGGCCCACCTGCCAGAGCCCGTCAGCGTGGCCAACGACATGCTGCCCGTGCTCTACATCGCCATATCGGGCGCAGGAGCCCTGCTGGTGTATATGTGCCTTGGCCTGTACAAGCGCATCGCCCGGCGGCATATGCATTTCATCTCGTCGCCGAACCTGCGCATGCGCTACGTCATGAGCAAAAAGCTGCTGGCCCTGGTGCTCTTTATTCTTTTTTTGGGCGTGGCCGTGCGCAATGTTATTCTTTTTGTCTCCACAGGCAACGACCAGAGCTTCTTTGAAACCCTGTACACCATCCTGATTTTTTCCGACATCACCATGGTGCTCATTGCGCAGCGTTATATGCCGGCCTTTCATGCGGTATTCCGCAATTCCGGCTTTGTCATCGGCACCCTGCTCATGCGACTGGCGCTCTCCGCATCGCCGTTGTGGAGCTCGATCATAGGGCTGTTCGCCGCCGTTTTTGTTCTGGCCCTTACCTGGGGCACCAACTACTTCACTCCTCTGCCCCGGTCGGAAACCACGTCCGACGACGGGCAAAAGGCCCTGCCGGAGACAACGGACTAGAATAGAGCCGTTCGCTTTGAAATATTTTGTGGGGGAGGGATCCTTTTGCAAAAGGGCCCCTCCCCCACACCCCCTCCCCCTAAAACCTTTACTTTTTGGGCAGCCAGCCGTTGAACAGGGCTGGCTGCCCAATGACGTTGCACGCTCGTGCAGCACCTGCGAGGCATTGTAGATTCAGCCTAAAATCATCTCTGCCCAAAAACGTCTCTGCCTCCAAAGCAAGGATAGCCTGAAAGTGATCCTGGCCTGCACGAGCATCGCTCGGTGGCGGCCGAAGAAATGAGACATTCCACATGGCGCAATCAGTAATGCCCCTGCGCGCGGTGACGGCCGGAAAAGCCCCGGTAAAGCCCTGCACAGGACAATACGTTTTGCCGTTACGCGCGCCTTGCGAACGAAAAAACGCCAGAAGCCGCGCCCACACGCGTCACAGGGCCTTTTGCCGCCTCACCTGCAGCAGATGAGACATAAAACCGCAGTCGTCCAAGATGCCCCGTTTGCTCCAGAGCCAAGGTCATTCCACCAAAACAGCTGTGTGGTCGCCTGGTTGGCAATAAGCGCAGGCGTGTTGCGCCAAAACCACGCCCCGCAGGCTGGCAATGCGGCTTACCCTGCGCCGTTTATTGAAAAACTCTAGAATAACAACGCTGACAACAAAAACGCAAAAGGGCGGCCCGTCAGGACCGCCCCTTACACATCATGAAATGAAGAAAATCAGGCGTTAGCAGCCTTGAGCATTTCTTCCACCATAGAAAGCGTCGGCGTTGCGCCCGCTTCAAGCCCGCACAGACCACGCACGGCCAGCATAAGCATATCAAATTGCAAAGACATTTCGGCCATGCCGTTATGAATAATGCAATTATCGCCGCGCACGGCAAGACGGTATGCGCGACGGCTACGCTCCTGCCCAGAGGAACGCACGATATAATACACCTGATCGTTGGTGTCGGTCACATAAAGCTTTTGACGGGTGAGCGTGCCAAGTGCTTCGTCATACCACGAGCACTCTGAAAAAAGTCGGCCACGAAAACTTAAGTCGCTGCCGTTATCGTGCTTCAGACAGATGTCTTCCATTATTTTCTGCACGTTCATTCAATCCTCCGCGTGCTCTTGCCCGCCATTTGTGCGTAGGCGGGTAACGCTTTCTGGAAGCTAGCACTGCACACAAACGGTTGTCAATAATAGCAGCAAACAAACAACAAAATCGCATGAAGAAAAAAACAGCGCATATTCTATTATACTAATATTCAATGATTTTTTAACTAAATTTTCTTTAAACAATCTTGCGGTTCACACGATTTTTTCATGAAACGCGCTCTGGGGACGGCAAGCTCACGGCAGCCAAAAACATAGCGTTTTGCTGGGGACGAAAAAGGGAGGAAGAAGCATGCCAAAGCGCTTTGGCATGCCAGCGCATAAAGAGCACACACGCGTGGTGGAACATTTTTGTCGCATTGCGGTTTGCGCCCCGATGATCTCTTGCAAGTCCAGTGCTTGCCAGGCCAGCCCTTGGATGCCCGCGTGCCGGCTTTCAGCTTTTACTGCGGGCCCGGCGTTCCACAAAGCGGGAGTACGCTCGCGCCACGGGTGAATCCGGCGCCATCTCCGTCAGAAACACGCCGCTCGCCTGCACAGGATCGGGAATGACGGCCCTTGGGGCGCGCCAGCCCATGTCTTCATCCGGCAAGGGGTTGCAGGCCGTCACGTCCAGCCCCCGCTTGCCCATAAGCAGCGAAACCTTCACGCCATTGAAGAAGGGCGTTTCCATAAAGGCATTGACGCGCTCCAGCAGTTCCGCGCTCATGAGGTGCAGCTCCTGCGCCAGCATGGCGTCTTCCGCGCCGATAAGCAGCATATCCCGGTGATGGCCCAGGGGGCGCGCCAGGGGGGCCAGGTCCTCGCCCATGACCATGTTCCAGTTCTGCCACAGATGCCCAAGGCGGCTCCTGGCCTGCGCCTGCTCCGCATCCACGCCGAGCCCGGCCATGACCGCAGCCATAACCTCTCCGGCCGCCACGGGCTCGGCATATTTATTTTTTTTACGAAACACTTTGGGAGTCATGAATTTTTCCACTGTGGCAGGTACGCTGTATAGGGGGAAACCGGCCCGCGAAGGCCCGGCCAGCCCTTGTTGACTATATGCAGATACATTGATATTAGCATCCGCATAAGTTGATTTACTACAGGTAACCAAATGGCACTTCTGTATTTTAAAGCTCTTTCAGACGAAACACGGCTTCGCCTTGTTCACATTTTGCTGCATTACGAGTTGTCGGTCAACGAACTGGTGCGCATTCTGGACATGGGGCAGTCGCGGGTATCGCGTCATCTTAAAATCCTGACTGAAGCCGGCCTGCTCACTTCGCGGCGCGACGGGCTGTGGGTGTTTTACGCAGCGCCCCGCAGCGGCGACGAGCGGGAATTTCTGCGCGCCATTACCCCCTTTATCCATGCGGACGCCGCCATGCGGGCAGACCTGAACATGGCCGCGCAAATGCTGGAAGAACGCGCGCTCAAGACCCGCCAGTTCTTCAACGCCATTGCGGAAGACTGGGACGAACTCAACCGCGAGGTTCTCGGCGCTTTTGACCTGCCCGCCGCCGTGTGCGCCGCCGTGCCGGAAAACTGCGGCACCGCGGTGGACCTCGGCTGCGGCACAGGGGCCGTGCTGGCGCGCATGCTGCCGCTGTCCCAGGGAGTTATTGGCGTGGACGGCTCCGCGCGCATGCTTGAAATCTGCCGCCGCCGCTTTACGCCCGAAGACCTTTCGGCTGACCGCGTTTCGCTGCGCATCGGCGAGCTGAGCCACCTGCCCTTGCGCGATCAGGAGGCGGATTTCGCCTGCATCAACCTTGTGCTGCACCATCTTTCCGACCCCATACTCGGCCTGCGTGAGATACGCCGTATCATGGCGCCCGGCGGCCGTCTTTTTGTGGCGGACTTTCTGCGCCATACCGACGAAACCATGCGCAACCGCTATGGCGACCGCTGGCTTGGCTTTGAAGAGGACAGCCTGACCGCCGACCTTAAAGCGGTGGGCTTCAGCACGCTGTCCTGTACACGGCAGCCCGTGGATCGCGGCCTGACCCTGCTGCTTCTCACAGCCGAGGCCAGCCACCCCCCGCGCACGTGAGGCGGACGCGCAGCGTCCCCCATGCACGATCATCATCAATGCAATCAAAATACTTCAAAGGATAGGAGACATCATGACCAAAGCTCTTGACCTGAGCCTGGCGCACAAAGTTGCCGATATGGCCCTGGCAGATTTCGGCAAAAAAGAAATGCAGCTTTCCGAGCGGGAAGTTCCCGGCCTTATGGAATGCATCAAAAAATACGGCCCCAGCAAGCCCCTCAAGGGCTTCAAGGTGACGGGCTCACTGCACATGACCATACAGACGGCCATGCTTATCCAGACCCTGCACGCCCTGGGCGCGGACATTCGCTGGGCATCCTGCAACATTTTCTCCACGCAGGACCACGCCGCCGCCGCCATTGCCGACCTGGGCATGGCCAAGGTTTTTGCCTGGAAGGGCGAAACCCTTGAGGACTACTGGTGGTGCACTGAAATGGCGCTTACCTGGCCCGACGGCAGCGGTCCCGACCTTATCGTGGACGACGGCGGCGACGCTACCCTGCTTATCCACAAGGGCGTTGAGGCTGAAAACAACCCCGCCATCCTTGACGAAAAGACCGACAACAAGGAACTGCAGTGCATCCTTGACCGCCTCAAGCTGCGCCTCAAGGAAGATCCGCAGCACTGGCACAAGGTGGCTGCAAAAATGAAGGGCGTTTCGGAAGAAACCACCACCGGCGTGCACCGCCTCTATCAGCTGGAAGCCGCGGGCAAGCTGCTGTTCCCGGCCATCAACGTCAATGACGCCGTGACCAAGTCCAAGTTCGATAACCTGTACGGCTGCCGCGAATCCCTGGCAGACGGCATCAAGCGCGCCACTGACGTCATGATCGCGGGCAAGGTGGTTGTGGTCATCGGCTACGGCGACGTGGGCAAGGGCTGCGCCCAGTCCATGCGCGGCTTTGGCGCGCGCGTGCTGGTGACGGAAATCGACCCCATCTGCGCCCTTCAGGCCGCCATGGAAGGCTATGAAGTCACCACCATTGAAGACGCGCTGCCCCATGGCGACATTTACGTCACCTGCACGGGCAACTACCACGTCATCACCGGCAAGCATATGGAAGGCATGAAGGACGAGGCCATTGTTTGCAATATCGGCCACTTCGATAATGAAATCGAAATGACTTACCTTGAAAACACGCCCGGCATCACCCGCCTGAACATCAAGCCCCAGGTGGACAAGTGGACCCTCAAGTCGGGCCGCAGCATCGTTGTGCTGGCTGAAGGCCGCCTGGTCAACCTGGGCTGCGCCACTGGCCACGCCAGCTTTGTCATGTCCAACAGCTTCACCAACCAGACCCTGGCCCAGATCAAACTGGCGACCGAAAAGCTGGAAAACAAGGTCTATACCCTGCCCAAGGAACTGGACGAAGAAGTGGCCCGCCTGCACCTTGGCCGCCTTGGCGCCAAGCTGACCAGGCTCACTCAGGAACAGGCCGACTACATCAACGTCAATGTCAACGGCCCCTACAAGTCGGATCACTACCGCTACTAGGGAAACGCTGATTTACTCCGTTTGGCGGCGTTGCTTCACTTTTTTGAAACAGTCGAGGACGGAAGAGTCCACTCCTGCTTCAAAAAAAGATCGCGCCTTGCCAAACGAAATAACTGCACGTTTCCAGGAGGCTCGTTAATCAGTGCTTCCTTAGGTATTGCTCAGGCCATTTTCAGTCTGAAATGCTTTTGTGGGGGAGGAACCCTTTTGCAAAAGGGTCCCTCCCCCACGCCCCCACCCCCCAAAACTCTTACTGTGGTTTGATTGGGCAACGAGTTTTCTGATCTGAGGAGAGGGGCAGAGGCAGCGCCTGCCTGGCAGCACGCCATCTCAAGGATATCTGCTCTGGGGTGTTTTCAGTCAGAATCGTGCGGGCGGCTGTGTGAGCAGACGCCCTCACGCAGCCCGGATTTACGGAAAATCGCATTTTTCGGCACAACGATGACATTGAACTGTGAAGCATTTCAGTGTTAATGTAATCCCGGTGCGGACAAAGCTTCGGCCTTTGCCTGCGGGAACTTCGGAGCGCATGCGCTCCACCTCTGAAACTTGCTGGCGAGCGTGTCTCACCAGCGCGCGCATGGGGCGGCTGCCCGCCGCGTCCCTGCGCCATGACCGGAGTCTTGCTCCGGTCATTTTATTTTTGCGCGAGCGCTTTGCCCGGCTCAGACTCAGGTCTGCAGGCCCGTCGCGCAAGCCATGCTCGGGAGGGCTGTGCGCATTGGCCGCAGACAGCCGCATTGCCCACCATCCCCATGCCGTGTATGCTGCGCGCGTGTCGGCGCTGCGCCGCAATGCCGGGTTCTCTGACCCCAGGAAGCCATGACTTTGCGAGGTTATGGGAGCGCCAGCACCTGTGCCAAATGCTGTGCCTGTGCCAGCGCCATGCCAGCACGCCGCCGCGCCTGGCCCCGAACCGCCTGGCAGCAGGAACGCGGAGCGGGATCAGCGGGCGGGCAAAGCCTGGGCAAAAGGTTTCAAGGCCGTCTGATTTCTGTTTTTTCGCTATGATTTATAGCAGGTTACGAATGAAATGCGTTAGCTGCACTGCAAGGGTTTTCCTGAAAATCCTTGCCACAAAATGCGAACAGGCAGACTTTGCCTGCCGTACGCGAACATTTCAAGTGTTAAGAAAGCACTGATTAAGAGCCTCCTGGAAACGCGCAGGTATTTCGTTTGGCAAGGCGCGATCTTTTTTTGAAACAGGAGTGGACTCTTCCGTCCTCGACTGTTCCAAAAAAAGTGAAGCAACGACGCCAAACGGAATAAATCAGCGTTTCCCTAAATGCGGCAAGGCCCTGCGCCGCTGCCAGACAAGCCAAGGAATGCAATGCAAAAAGTGACCATCCATACCGACGGCTCCTGCCTCGGCAATCCTGGCCCCGGCGGCTGGGCGGCCATTCTCAAGCTGGACGACGAGGACTACCGCAAGGAATTTTCCGGCGGGTATGCCCTGACCACCAACAACCGCATGGAAATGCTGGCCGTCATCGAGGCGCTGATCCTGCTCAAAAACCCCTGTCTTGTGGATCTGTACACGGATTCGCGCTACGTATGCGACAGCGTGAGCAAGGGCTGGCTGTGGGGATGGGTGAAAAAAAACTGGATCAAATCCGACAAAAAACCCGTGCTTAATGTAGACTTGTGGCAGCGCATGCTCCCGCTCCTGCGGCAGCACAAGGTGTCCTTCCATTGGCTCAAGGGGCACGCCGGTCACCCCGAAAACGAGCGTTGTGATGTTCTGGCCCGCGCCCAGGCCTGTCGGCGCGACCTGCCCCAGGATACAGGCTACAAGCCCTAACCCACACAGCGTAAACCGCAATACCGCAACACCATGCCAGTTCAACCTTTTTCCGCAGAAACCGCATTTTCTTTGCCCGCGCTCTGGCATGCCCTGGGCTGGCCGCTTTTGCGCCTGCTCATGGGCATGGCCGTTGGCCTGCTCATAGCCAATGTGCTTGAGGCGCTGCGCTGGACGCGCCACCTGGCCCGGCTGGCGGCTCCGCTGGCCCGGCTGGCCCATCTACGTGAAGTGGCCGGGGCCAGTTTTTCACTGGCCTTTGTCTCCCCTGCGGCGGCCAACGGCCTTTTATCCGACAGCCACAATATGGGCGAGCTTTCCGGCAAGGAACTCATGCTGGCAAACCTCTTCAACAGCCTGCCAGCCTACATGGTGCACACGCCCACCATCTTTCTGCTTACCTGGCCCGTGCTGGGCATGCCCGCCGTCATATACGTGGGCCTTACCCTGCTGGCCGCCGTAGGCCGCACCGCCTTCACCGTGGTGCTGGCGCGGCGCATCTTGCCGCCGCCCCCGCAGGGCTGTGTGGCCTGCAAGGCTGACAGCGACGAACGCACTGACTGGAATGCCGCTCTGCGCAAGGCCTGGAAGCGCTTTATGCGCCGCCTGCCCAAACTTGTGTACTTTACCGCGCCCATCTACGTGCTTATGTATCTGTTGCAGCAATTCGGCTATTTCGCCGTTGCCGAGCACTGGCTGTCGCAGCACATGTCCTGGCTTTCCTTTTTGAAACCGCAGGCCATGGGCATTATCGTGCTGCACCTCGCGGCGGAACTTGGCGCTGCCCTTGGCGCGGCGGGCAGCGTGCTGCAAACTGGCGGCCTTTCGCCACGCGACGTGGTGCTGGCCCTGATGGTGGGCAATATTTTATCCACGCCCATGCGTGGCATACGGCATCAGCTGCCTTCATATTCCGGCTTTTTCCGTCCTGCCCTGGCCCTGCGCCTCATTCTGGCAAATCAGGGACTGCGTGCGATCAGCATGACGGTTGTAACCATCATTTATTACTACGCCAGTGCCTAAGGAAACGCTGATTTATTCCGTTTGACGGCGTTGCTTCACTTTTTTTGAAACAATCGAGGGCGGAAGAGTCCAGTCCTGCTTCAAAAAAAGATCGCGCCTCGCCAAACGAAATACCAGCGCGTTTCCAGAAGGCTCGTTAATCAGAGCTTTCCCAAAAGCGCCAATAACGCCGGGCAGGAGTCGCCAGTGTGCAAAAAGATGGATATTGATGAGGTGCAGGAAAGTTTCAATATGGGCATCATTTGCGCCCAGCAGGTACTGAGCCATTTTTCGGAGCGGTTCGGAGTGCCGGAAGAAGACGCCCTGCGCCTGGCATCCTGCTTTGGTTCGGGCATGGGGCAGGCAAACACCTGCGGCTGCGTCACCGGGGCGCTCATGGCCATCGGCCTTGCGCACGGCGTCGCCGGGCCATGTCGCCGGGAGCAGAAGCAGAACCTGTATGGCCGCCGCGACGCCTTTATGGCGGCTTTTGCCGCTGCCCACGGCAGCCTTGAATGCAGGGGAGTTCTGGGGCACGATCTTACCGACCCGCAACAACTCGCCGCCATCAGGGAGCAAAAGCTGTTCACCACAGTGTGCGTTCCCCTGATACGCGACACCTGCACCCTGCTTGAAGAATATTTATAGTCCACGAGCCGAGAAGGAGAAACCATGACGGAAATGCAAGCGCCCCCACAAGACGACCAGCAGCGGCCCCTCCGCGCCCCTGTGGAGATTCCCGCCCACTGCCAGGTGATCAAGCCCGAACATACGGGGTCCCGCATCGTTGTGCTGCTGCAACCTGAAGAAAAGTACCTCTCCCTGCCCAGGCCCAAAACCTCGCGTCAGCTGCTTGCAGCGCTGGGTCTGGCGGAAGAAACGGCCCTCGTGGCCCGCAACGGCCAGCTGCTCACGCCTGACAGGCATATCTGGCCGGGCGACGAGGTGCTTGTCCGCAAGGTGGCTTCTTCAGGATAGCCCGCCTGACGCTTGCTTTTCTGTCGTTGCCCTGCACGGCAAAAGCTCTTGCAGGCAACGGCAAGCCATGCGGCGGGCATGTAAGATCATCTGCAATCCCGGCAGGCTGCAGCAAAAGCCGCCTCCGGGGCAGCCTGCTCTGCTGCGTCAGGCTGGAAACTCTGCCTGACGCAAGCTTTGAGGCAGGCCACACACTTACCGGCGCTGGCAAAACCTGTTGCCCCGCCGCAGGGAAAATGGTACCCGCCAACAATGTTCAATCTAGATATATCACAAGCCCTGAGCACGCTGTCCATAGCGGCGGTGCCCGCTCTACTGGGCATTATTCTGCACGAAGTGGCCCACGGGTGGGTGGCGTCGCGCTGTGGCGACCCCACAGCCCGCATGATGGGACGCCTGACCCTCAATCCCCTGCCGCACATTGACCCCACGGGACTGCTGGTCTTCGGCCTCACGAGCCTTTCCGGCTCCTTTGTCTTTGGCTGGGCCAAGCCCGTGCCCGTTAATCCGCGCTATTTTCGCAATCCCGCCAAGGACATGATGCTCGTGGCCCTGGCCGGGCCGCTGACCAACTTTATCCTGGCGGGCATATTCGGCGTGCTGCTGCGGCTTACCCTGAACTTTTTTCCGCCTGTGGAGTGGCAGCACAGCAGCCTCTACATCTTTGCGCTCAAGTCCATGCAGGCAGGGGTCGTCATCAACTTCGGCCTGGGCTGGCTCAATCTGCTGCCCATTCCTCCGCTGGACGGCAGCAAGGTTGTGGCCTATTTTCTGCCTTTAAACGCGGCGCTGCGCTATCTGAGCATAGAGCGCTTCGGCTTTCTTATTCTTTTGGGCCTTCTGTTCACCGGCCTGCTGAGCATGGTGCTGGGCCCGCTGGTGGGCGGCAGCGCCCGTGGTCTGCTAACCCTGCTTGGCATTCTGTAATTTCATAAGGACTGTCTCACATGAGCAAAGAACTGCGCACTGTTTCCGGCATGCGGCCCACCGGCCCCCTGCACCTTGGCCACTACTTCGGCGTGCTGAAGAACTGGGTGGAACTGCAATACACTGAAGAAGCCTACTTTTTTGTGGCCGACTGGCACGCCCTCACCAGTGATTACGCTGACCCGTCCAATATCCGCAAGAACATCCGCGAGATGGTCAAGGACTGGGTGGGCGCTGGCCTTGATCCCGAAAAATGCGTTATTTTCCGTCAGTCCGAAGTGAAGGAACATGCGGAGCTCTCCCTGCTGCTCTCTATGTTCACGCCTGTGTCGTGGCTTGAGCGCAACCCCACCTACAAGGAACAGCAGCAGCAGATCAGCAACAAGGACCTCGGCAACGCGGGCTTTTTGTGCTATCCCGTGCTTATGGCGGCCGACATTCTCCTGTACCGCCCCCACGGCGTGCCCGTTGGCGAAGATCAGTTGCCCCATATGGAAATGACGCGCGAGATTGCCCGCCGCTTCAACTATCTCTATGGCGGCGAGCTTCTGCCCGAACCCAAGGCCATGCTGACCCCCGCCGCCAAGTGCCCCGGCCTTGACGGCCGCAAAATGTCCAAAAGCTACAACAACGGCATCTTCCTGTCCGACCGCATGGCCGACATTCAGGAAAAAGTGCGCGGCATGTTCACCGACCAGGCCCGCCTGCGCAAGTCCGATCCGGGCAACCCCGACGTCTGTAACCTCTTCCCCTACCATGTGCTGCTGAGCAGCCCCGAGGAACAGGCTGACATTCGCAAGGGCTGCACCGGGGCCACCCTGGGCTGTGTGGACTGCAAAAAGATTTTTCTCAAGAATCTTGAAACGTTCCTGGCTCCCCTTCAGGAACGCCGCGCCGTTCTGGACGCCAACCCGGCGCGGGTGGACGAAATCCTCGCGCACGGCAATGAACGCGCCCGCGCCTTCGCAAGCCAGACCATGGTTCTTGTGCGCGAGAAAATGGGGCTGTAATTGAAGTTTGTGAGTGTGGACTACGGCCTGGCCCGCACGGGCCTGGCCGTGTCAGACCCTGACGGGCGCATGGCTTTTCCTCTGGCAACCCTGCGCCTGCAAGACTATGCCGACCGCAAACTGTTTCTGGCCGCCCTGGCGGAAAAAATCCTTGAAACCGGGGCCCAGGGCGTGGTGATGGGCCTTCCCCTGACCCAGGACGGGGAAGAAAGCCTGATCACCCGGCAGGTACGCAACGTGACCCAACGCCTCAAGCGACGCGTGCCCCTGCCTTTCTACTATATGCTTGAGGAGTTGAGTTCGGAAGAAGCCTGGGCGGATCTGCGCGAGGCTGGCCTGAAGATGCGTAAGCGCAAGGCCGTGCTCGACCAGCAGGCCGCCGTGCGTATTCTCTCGTCCTTTCTTTCCCTTGCCCCGCAAGAGCGGAGTCCCGCATGAAAACATTTCTTCGCCTGCTTGGACTGCTGTTGCTGCTGGCCCTTGCCGGCGGCGGCTGGCTTGCCTACGAGGCCCATACCTTCCTGAACACCGCCCCGCAAAGCGAAGGGCAGGAAGTGCTTTTTGACGTGACGCCCGGCGCGCATTTCGCCCAGGTGGCCACGGCCCTTGAACAAAAGGGCGTTATCACCGATGCCCGCAAGTTCCGCCTGCTGGCCCGCTACAAGGAATGGGACAGCCGCCTCCAGGCAGGCCGCTTTGCCCTCAATTCCGGCTGGACGCCAGAAAAGGTGCTGGACATGCTGGTCAACGGCCAGCCCGTACTCTTTCGCATTACGCTGCCCGAGGGCCTCACCTGGTGGCAGACGGGCAAACTGCTGGAAGAAGCGGGCCTCGTGCGTTTTGACGACTTTCGTAAAGTGATCATGGATCCGGACTTTCTGCGCCACTATGGCATTCCCTTTGCCACGGCCGAGGGCTTTCTTATGCCCGACACCTATCTGCTGAAAAAAGGGGATGAGCCGGATATGGCCCAGACCCGCAGCGTGGCCGGACGGCTGGTGGACAACTTCTGGCGCAAGGCCGCGCCCGTATGGCCCGGCGGAACCAAGCCCCCTGTGGACCAGCTGAAAACCTGGATGATCCTTGCCTCGGTGGTTGAAAAAGAAACCGCCATTGACGCCGAGCGCCCGCGCGTGGCCGGGGTATACAAGAACCGCCTCGCCCGCGACATGATCCTTCAGGCCGACCCCACCGTCATCTACGGCCTTGGCCCCAATTTTGACGGCAACCTGCGCCGCGCCCACCTGGATGACCCCAACAACCTGTACAATACCTACCAACGGCCCGGCCTGCCGCCGGGGCCCATCTGCTCCTTCGGCATGGCCGCCCTCAAGGCCGCCATCAAGCCGGAGCAGCACGATTTTCTCTATTTTGTGGCTGTCACCGACGGCGGTGAACACGTTTTTTCCACCAACCTTGCGGACCATAACAAGGCCGTGCGTCAGTACCTGCAAAACCGGCGCAAAGGCCAGAACCGCTGAGGAGGCCTCGTGAAATACCTCATAGTTGAAGACTTTTCCGGTCAGGCCGTGCCCTTTATCTTTCCCCGGCGGGTGGACCACGTCGACATGCGCGAACAACTGCCCTACGGGCAGGTGCTCTCCGCCGGGTTTCTCGAACTGGGGCCGCAAGGCTTCATATGCTCCGGCGGCCACGCCGAGCTTGGCCTCAAGGCCCGGCCCCAAGAGGACGCCGCCATCATAGCCGAAGCCCTGCGACAACGCTGAAAGTTGGAGTTAGGAGAGGAAGCGCTTTGTGGGGGAGGGACCCTTTTGTAAAAGGGTCCCTCCCCCACGCCCCCTCCCCCTAAAA
>NZ_MJUZ01000008.1 GCF_002237645.1 Desulfovibrio sp. MES5 | reverse complement strand
CTTTTGCAAAAGGGTCCCTCCCCCACAAAGAAACTTCAAACGGTTGCTCCTTGCCATCAGACAAAAAACCTCCGGCCTGGGCCGGAGGTTTTTTTGTCAGTGTGTGTCAGGGGGAGTGTGTATTCTCACCCCGTCAGGATTGCTGTCAGGTATGCTTTCAGGGCAAGAGCACAAGGTTGTAGGCATTGGCCTCATCCAGATACTTTTTCGCCACAGCCTGTACCTGGGCCGGAGTCAGCTTTGCGGCCTTTTCTATAAGCTGCCGTTCAAAGTCATAGGGCCGTCCCAGCAGCGCATCGCTGGCGGCATCCGCTGCACGGGATCCAAGGCTCTGCCGGTCACGGTAGTACGCTCCCAACAGCCGGTTGGCCCCGGCCTCCAGCAGCGTCGCTGGCAAAGGCTTTTCCCTGATGTCGCCAATTATCTTGGCAAAGCCTTTTTGGGCTTGCTCCACCTTGTCCGGTGTGGTGCCAATATAAAAGGCCATCATACCCGCCTCGGGCATGCTGCGATAAAAAGCCGTCACCGTGTAGCCAAGCCCTTCCACATCACGCATCTGGCTGAACAGCAGCCCGCTCTGGCCCGAAAGAACGGACTGGAGCAGCATGAGGGCAGGCGCGTCCTCATGAGTTGGCGGCACTGCCGTGAAGGCCTGAAGCACATGGGCCTGGTTGCGGCCGGGCAAATGCAGATCAAGCTTTTTGTCCTGGCCCCACACAGGAGCGCCGGGCGCGGGAATATGCGTTTTCGGCACGGGCAGGGAGCGCGCAAAGGCCAGCACAGCTTCGCGGTCAAAATCGCCTGCGACGGAAAGAACCCACGGCTGCCCAAGCTGTTCCTGCCAGAAAGCGCGTACTTCCTTGCCTGTCAGACGGTCCAGGATTTCCGGGCTGCCGAGGCCGTCATAGCCATAGGGCTGCCCCCCTGGGAAAAGAAAACCGCTGAGTCGGGAGAACAGGTATGACGTAGGCCTGTCTGCACGCTGCCGAATGGCGGCTTTTATGCTGTCGGCCTCACGGCGTATTTCTTTTTCTTCAAAACGCGGGCTGCGCAGCACTTCTGCCAGCATGGAAAAATAGTCCGCGTTGAAACGCGCCGGGCCAGTGATGGACAGGGTAAAGCTTTGCAGCCCGGCGCTGGCGTCGATGGCTGCCGCCCGGTCAGCAAAAAACCTTTCCATTGCCTGGGCATCCAGTTTGCCGCTGCCCGTTGTCAGGGCGCGGGCCGTGAGACCGGCAAGACCTTGCTGGTTGGGCTTGAGGAGGGCGTTTCCGCCGGGCAGCATCATATCCATGGCCACATAGGGCACGGTTGCGTCAGGCAGAAGAATAAGGGTGCGGCCTTCGCCCAGCTGCACCACCTCGCGCTCGCCCGCCTTCATAGCGCGGGCCTTTTGCGCGTGGTCGCCATCAGCCCCTGGCCAGTTCTGCTGCAATATGGCCTCAAGGTCAGGCAGTTTCGCACCCTCGGGGGCCAGCACGCGCACACGGGCCTGCCGGGGATTGAGCCACTGCTGCAGCGCTTGCGCCAACTGGGCAGTATCCACATTGCGCTGGGCAAAACGCAGGTTCATCTCGGCCTGTTCGCCGCCCAGTTCGAACTGCACGGTACCCAGCCACGAGGCCAGGCCGTTGAGCGTTTCACCGGCGCGGTCCATATTGTCCTCAAGGTTGAACCTGGCGCGCGCGATGGCTTCGGGCTTGAAGCTTTCAGCCTTGAGCGCCGCCATATCCCTGGTCAGTTCACGCCAGAAAGGCTCCACCTTTTCCACATCAAGCTGCGCGCTCAGGTACACAAGCCCGGCCCGCGCCAGGCTCATGTTGCCCATGCCGATGCTGTCCACCATCTGCTTTTCATACTTGAACTTGCGGTACAGTTCCGAAGTGCCGTCGCCGCCCAAAAGATAGCAAAGCACGTCAAGGTCGACAGACCGCAGGTCACGCAGGCCGGGCGCGGGGAAGGCCATTCCCATATACACCTTGTTCCAGGGGCCGTAGACGACCTCCACGCGGGAACCGCCTGCGGCATCAGTCAGGTTTATGGGCTGCACTTCGGCAAGGTCGCCGCTGTTGGTCAGCCCGCCAAAAAGTTTCTGACTGTAGGCCAGCACCGCTTCCGGCTCAATATCGCCCGCCACAAGAAGCAGCATATTCTGCGGCTGGTACCAGTGCCGCACATAGGCGCGCAGGTCTTCCGCCGTCAGGGCGCGGATGGTGTCCTTGAAGCCGATGATGGGACGTCCGTAAACCGTGTGTTGCAGAGCCGATGTCTGCAGGCTTTCAAACAGCCTGCTCATGGGCGAATCCTGATCGCGCTCCAGTTCGGAAATGACCACCTCTTTTTCCGACTCCAGTTCCTTGGGATCAAGCGAGGGCTGGAAGGCCATTTCCTTGACCACATCCATGCCTGTGCGCCAGTGCGCGGCGGGCATGTCGGTCATATACCAGGTTTTGTCAAAACTGGTCGCAGCGTTGAGGTAACCGCCAAGGGCCTCCACATCGCGGGCAACCTGCCCTTTGGGCCTGTGCTCGGTTCCCTTGAAAACCATATGCTCCAGCATATGGCTTATGCCCGCCTGTTCCGGCTTTTCATTAGCCGATCCGGTACGGACATAAAGGCGCGTGGCCACCAGAGGGAAACGCGCATCCTTGACAATATAGACTGTAAGCCCGTTGGGCAGACGTGTGAGCATACGGTCGTCTTTGCGAACCGTCTCGCCACTGGCCGCCTGGGCCGCTGATGACAGAACCAGTATGAAGGCCAGAGCCACCAATGAGAAAAAGCGCCGCATGAATCCTCCTGCGCTACGGCCACAGCCGCTGTTGATGTCAGGCTTTTCAGCGTCATGCTGCCCGTTGTGGGCGGCATGAGGGAACAGCCTTGCAGGGATGAAAAAAAACGGGACTTCTCAGCCCCGTTTTTTATAATAGTTCTCAACGCGCCATGAAGCAAGAGCCGGGGCCTGTCTGTACGCGCATGGGCCACCCAGCCACTGGGCCTGTTCCCTCCGCCGTAGAAATCCTTTTCAGCGCGCATCAGGGACAACCGCATTTTATTGGGGGTATTTACAAAAGCCTGCGCCGAGCAGAGGAGCATTTTCGTGATTGGCCTGCATGACGTGATATTCGGAAGGCACTGCCCGCCATCAACACAAAAATCTCTTAAAACTACAGTATGATACAATAAAAGTTTTAGGGGGTGGGGGCGTGGGGCCCTTTTACAAAAGGGCCCCTCCCCCACAAAGTATTTCTGCTTTACAAAACGTCGCTCTCACACAAAGTATTTCTACTTCGCAAATGGCCCTCCCCCACAAAGCACTTCAACGCAAAACGGCTCTAGTGATTGGCCGCCTGAAGTTTGGGCAGGGTATTGGCCCCGTGGGGCAGCAGTGTCGCGCGCATATCCTTGCCGTCGTTGAGCTTTTTTGCCAACGCGAGGGCATCGTCCAGGGTTGTGACAATGTGGATCTTTGTTTTGGCAAAGTCCGCCGCAGCCATAGAGCAGACCATGATGAGGTTGTGCTTTTCCGCCGATTCCGCGAACAGAAAACCCACATAGCTGCCAATGGAAAAATTCTCGCGCAGGTCTTTCTCGCGCGCTTCCATATTGTCAAAATCGCGAATCTGGCGCTCTGTGTCCGGGCTGCCGAAACCTTCGGTGCAGGCTGACAGGATGATGATAGTTCCGCCTTCGTTCACCACCGCGAGAGCGTTGGCCAGGGTTTTGATGGTCTGGTAAAAATTGATGTCCTTGGGTGCGCCGCCCGCGCTGGCAATGACCAGAGGCGTGCGCTCGGCCACATTGACGCCGTCGATGGCGTCAACCAGTGCACAGGCCTCGCGGTGGGCCTGCACCATGTCGCCAGCCACGGCCTTGATGATGTTGTAGTTGTCGTCCACCACCACGTTGAGCAGAAAACTGGGTTTGGCCAGCAGCGCGGCTTCTTCAAGATCGGTGTGAAAAATATTGCTGTTTTCCATATTGGCGCTGCGCACGGCGGCATTGCTGCCGCTGCCAAAGCCCTTGTTCAGCGCCAGATTGTGGTGGCTCTGAATGGTCTCATAACTGGCTATGCCGGGCAGGAGGTATTTGGGGCCGCCGCCGTATCCGGCCAGAAAGTGGTACACGACGCCGCCGGTCAGAATGATATGGTCGCTTTCCATAGCAATGCGGTTAAACCACACCTCAGTGCCGTGGCTGGTGACGCCAGCCTTGACCATATCCGCCGATTCCCGACACTTGTGGTCAACAACCCCAATGCGATTGTAAATATCTTCGGACACAATGGCGATGTGTTCCTCGCGCGACATGGGACGGTGCGTGCCGGTGGCCGTGAGAATGCGGATGTCCGCATCGCGGATGCCGCATCTGTTCAGGCGGGCCACCACAGCAGGAACATAGACATTGGGCGACTGCCACAGACGCGTGGAATCAGGCACGACAACGCATACGGTCTGGCCGGGTTTGAGCATTTCCTCAAGCCTTGGTGAACCAATGGGGCTATCCAGAGCATCGTTGATATGCTCCAGCGCACTCTTTGTAGGCAGCGCAACCGTATTGGAATGCAGTTCAGCCGCTATAAGGCCGCTGCCAAGCTCCACAGAAAATTCCCTGTCGCCGTATTTCATGTAATGCTGTGCCATGAGTCGTGTCCTGTTTGTTGCTGTACGCAAATACAGCGCATGGCTTATTCGAGATGATTATGCCATCGCGCCAGTTCGTCAGGAACTGTTATGCCTCATGCCGGGTTTTGTGAAGTGGTAAAAATTCCGGTCAGGCGCGATATCAATGCTGCGCAAACAGCGCGTTGCCCGTCATCACAAGACCCGCACAGGCCAGCATGATATCGATAAGAAGGCGAAAAGTCGCTTCAGAGAGGCCTAGCACAAAGCGTTTGCCCAGAAAGGTGCCCACCGCCAGCGCCGCCCCCACGGCAAGGCCCTGGCACAGTATGGGCAGGGGCAACCCGCCCACAGCCCCAAAAGCCAGAGCCTTGGCAAGGTACACGGCTATGGAGGCGGCCGCTTCAGTGGCAAGCAGCGCGCCCTTCGCCAGCCCGAAACCGGCAAAAATGGGAATGGTCAGCGGGCCTGTGGAATACACAACTCCCGTGAGATAGCCCACAAAGCCGCCAGCCACCGCCATTTGTCCAGGCCCCAGCCGCATGCCGCGCGTACGGCTGACCCTCCGCAAACCAATGAGTACAAAAAAGAAAAGACCGATACACAGGTTGGAAATGTCCGCAGGCATAATCCAGAGCGTTCGCACGCCCAGCACAGCCGCAGGCACGGCCGTCAGCGAATAGCAGACAAAAGCCTTGAGGTTTATCTGCCGCCGCCAGGCTGCCACGCGCGATGCGTTGCCCGCAATTGAAGCAACTGCCATGATGGGAATGGCGGCCTTGGGGCCAAAGGCCAGACTCAGTACCGGCAGCAGGATTATGGATGACCCGGTACCCACAACCCCGCTCACAGTCCCGGCCACGACGCCGCATAAGGCAATAAGCGCGTATATCACGGCTGCCCCAGGTTCTGCGTAACATTAAAAGAGAGTGATCTGCCCAGTCCAGAGCAAATAAACTATGGGATGGTGTGGCGTCAGGAGGCGCGCTCTCTGAAACACCCGCTTCAAATCAGAAAACTCTTTGTACCACACTAAAATATACCAAGAGTTTTAGGGGTAGGAGCGTATGGGAGGGACCCTTTTGCAAAAGGTCCCTCCCATACAAAGCATTTTGAAGTGACGTTGTTCTAGCCGCCGAGGTACGCTTCCTTGACCTTGGGGTTTTCCAGCAGGTCCCTGCCCGGCCCTTCCAGCACCACCCGCCCCACTTCCAGAATGTAGGCATAGTGCGCTACGGAAAGTGCCGCATAGGCGTTCTGTTCAACCAAAAGCACGGTTTTGCCATCGGCATTGATGCGCCTGATGATTTCAAAAATCTCGCGCACCAGCAGAGGAGCCAGGCCAAGAGAGGGTTCGTCGAGCATCAGCAGGTCGGGACGGCTCATGAGCGCCCGTCCCACTGCCAGCATCTGCTGTTCGCCGCCCGAGAGGGTGCCGCCCTTCTGCCAGCTGCGCTCTTTAAGCCGGGGAAAGAGCGTGTATACCCACTCGATGTCGTCCGCGATTTCCTTGCGGTCACTGCGGGAGTACGCGCCGAGCATCAGGTTTTCCTCCACCGTCAGATGCGGCAGAATGCGCCGCCCTTCGGGCGAGAGCGAGATGCCCCGCCGTACCATGTCCTCGGGTTTAAGGCCCATCAGAGAAGCAGGGGCTTCGCCCTCGTGTCTGGTGAGCAGAATCTCGCCAGTCACGTTTTTGTTCAGCCCTGCAATGGAACGGATAATACTGCTCTTGCCCGCGCCGTTGGCTCCGATGAGCGTCACTATACTGCCGCGCGGAATCTTGAGGCTCACACCCTGCACGGCCTGAATGCCGCCATAGCGCACATGAAGGTCACGAATTTCAAGCATACTGCACCATATCCATTATATCTCCAACCCGTGTGGCAACTTTTGAGCCGCGCATCAGAACATGCCGCCCGCGCCCATATCCTCGCCAAGATAGGCGCGAACCACCACCGGATTGCTGCGAATTTCTTCCGGGTCGCCTTCAGCGATAAGGGCGCCATATTCCATAACCCAGATATACTGGCATACGCCCATGACAACCTTCATGTCGTGCTCGATAAGCAGAATGGTCAAATCAAATTCGTCACGAATATGACCAATAAAGTGCATGAGATCGAGGCTTTCCTGGGGGTTCATGCCTGCGGCGGGTTCGTCCAGCAGCAACAGGCGCGGCTCCGTAGCCAGGGCGCGCGCTATTTCAAGACGGCGTTGCGCCCCGTAGGGCAGACTGCTCGCAAGATCATCAAGGTGTGCGCCAAGGTTGACCCTTTCGGCCAGCTGGCGGCTTTTTTCCCTGATTTCAGCTTCTTCACGGTAAAAGGACGGCAATCCCAGGGGGGCCATCCACCAGGGGCAATGCCGCCGTACGTGGCAGCCGACCATGATGTTTTCGAGCACGGTCATATGCTGCGAGAGACGGATGTTCTGAAAGGTACGGGCCATGCCGCGCCGACAGATATCATAGGGCTTCAAACCCTTGATGCTCTGTCCGTCAAGGATGACTTCGCCTTCCTGAGGCGTGTAAAAACCGCTCAGCACATTGAACGCTGTGGTTTTTCCCGCGCCGTTGGGACCGATGATTCCCGCAATGCCCCCCCTGGGCAGGGCCAGAGAAAGCTCGCTCACCGCAGTTACGCCGCCAAAACGCATGGTCACGTCCTTGGCGACCAGCAGCGCTCCTTCGTAATGAGGGGGACGGGGCAGATGGAATTCGCTCATGCCTTTTGCCTCCTCAAAAATGCGCCTATCCGCTTCCAGGTCAACTCCCTTGTGCCCATGATGCCTTCCCGCCTGAACAGGATGATGCCCAGCAGCACAAGCGAAAAGACCACCATTCGCATGCCGGGGATGCCCGGTATTTCAAACAGACCAAAGATGTCTATGGGTTCTTCAATGGCGCGCAGCCATTCCAGAAGAATGGTGATGATGGTAGCGCCAAGGAGGCTCCCTGTCAGCGAGCCAAGGCCGCCAGCGACCACAAACATAAGCACGTTGAAGGTCAGCAGAAAGTTGAACATCTTGGGGTCAATGGTGGAAAGATGGCTGCCCAGGAGCGCACCGCCCACTCCGGCAAAAAACGCGCCGATGCAGAACGAAAGCACCTTGTTCCAGAACACGTTGATGCCCATAACGCTGGCGGCGATTTCATTGTCTCGTATACAGCGCAATACGTTGCCGTAATTGCTGAAGACAAGCCGCACCAGCACAATGAGCGTGAGGAGCATCCATCCGTAACACACGAGAAGCGTGGCGTGCGAGGGTATGCCCTTGATGCCCAGGGAGCCGTTGGTGATGGGGGTGGCGTTGACGATGAGCACCCGGATGATCTCGGCAAAACCAAGCGTGGCTATGCCGAGGTAGTCATCCCCAAGACGCAGCACGGGGACGGCGATAAAAAAGGCAAATATGGTGGCGACCACCCCACCGGCCAGAACCGATGCCCAAAAGGGCGTAAACAGTTCAGAGAACGGCCAGATTATGGGTTCAAGAATCCACATCATTTCCTTCTGTTCCGGCGGCAGAATGCACAAAGCCGAAACATAGGCCCCCACGGCAATGAAACCGGCATGCCCCAGGGAGAAAAGACCTGTGAACCCGTAGATGAGGTTGAGCGAAAGAGCCAGGATAGCGTTTATGAAAATGAGCTTGGCGATGTAAATCTGGTAGTCGCCAAGAAAAAACTCCGCCTGCCATACCGCACAGCCCACCAGGGCCATGGCCAGTATGCTCAAGATCGTGCTGCTGTTCAGGCGCATCAGATTTTCTCCTCCGTGCGTTCGCCAAGCAGGCCTGTGGGCTTGTAGAAGAGCACAAGCACAAGCAGCACAAAGGCAAAGGCGTCACGGTAACCAGAAAGCTCCGGCATGAAGGCCACGGTCATGATTTCAACGAAGCCCAGAGCCACGCCGCCGATAACCGCCCCCTGGATGGAGCCGATGCCCCCGAAAACGGCAGCGATAAAGGCTTTGAGGCCAGGCATGATGCCCATATAGGGATGCACCTGAGGATACCGCAAGGCCCACATGATGCCCGAAGCCGCAGCCAGCGCCGAGCCGATGCAGAACGTCAGGGCAATGATGTTGTCCACCTTGACCCCGAGCAGACGCGTGGTTTCGATATCCTTTGATATAGCTCGCATGGCAAGGCCCGGCTTGGTGCGGTAGACCACATACAGCAGAATGCCCACAAGCACCATGGTCATACAGGGCACAAGCGCGGTGAGCGGCAGGATGCGCAAACCACCGATCTGCCATTCAGACACGAGCCAATCGGGTTGCAGCACGGGACGCGGTTGGCCGGTAAAAATCACCACGGCCAGGCTTTCAATAAAAAAGGACACGGCGATGGCGCTGATAAGCGCCGAAATTCGTGGAGCGTCACGCAGAGGCCGGTAAGCCACTCGTTCAATGATGACACCCAGCAGACTTGCACCTGCAACGGAAACCACAGCGGCCACAGCCCAGGGCCAGCCAAAAGCAAAGGTGCCAAAAAAGACAAAATAGGCGCCAACCATCAGAATGTCGCCATGGGCAAAGTTAATAAGTCGTAAGATACCGTATACCATGGTGTAGCCAATGGCTATCAACGCGTAGAGCGATCCCAGGGTAAGGGCGTTAAAACAATGCTGCAGAAACATGTCAAGGCTCATGTAGCCACCTCGGCAGCCGTTCGCGGTAGCGGCGGATCAAAGGCCGCAAAACCCCCTCCGCGGACGGCAGCAAAAAAGAGGAAAAGCGCCCCGCGGCGCTTACGCCGCGGGGCCGAAAAAAACAACCAGCTTACTTGGGCGTCACTTCACCCACGTAAACGCGCTTGCCATCTTTGTATTCAATGATGCCCACGGGCATTTCTGCGTCGTGGGTGGCATTGATGGAAAGCAGGCCGAGAGCGGTGGGCAGATCCTTGGTTTCGGCCAGAGCCTTGGCAATGGCCTGGGGCTCGGCGGAGTTGGCGCGCTTGATGGCGTCAAGAATAAGGAAGTAGGTGTTGTAGCCAAGAGCGCCGTTAACGTTGGTTTCCTTGTCAGGATAGGTGGCCTTCCAGGCTTCGGTGAAGCGCTTGGCGGCTTCGCTCATGTTGGGCATGGCGGGGTCGTAAGGGAAGGTGGTGTGCAGGAAGCCTTCAGCAGCCTTGCCGCCGAGCTTGAGCGTGTCGGGGTTGTCCATAGCGTCCGCGCCCATAAGGCGGAACTTGGCGCCCAGTTCACGGGCCTGCTTCATAATGATGGCGCCTTCAGCAAAGTAGGCGGGCATGAACACGATGTCGGGTTTTTTGGCAATCAGTTCGGTCAGCTGGGCAGTGAAATCCTGGTCGCCGGAGCTGTACTTGAGGGTAGCGACAACTTCGCCGCCCTGCTTTGTGAAGGACTTGGAGAAGAAGTTGGACAGGCCCACGGCATAGTCGTTGGTCATGTCCATAAGAACGGCGGCCTTCTTGAAGCCCAGGTTTTCGCGGGCATAGGTGGCCGCAGCGGCGCCCTGGTAGGGGTCGATGAAGCAGGCGCGGAAGTAGTACTTCTTGCCCTGGGTCACAAGAGGATTGGTGCAGGAGGTGCCGACGCCGGGAACTTTGGCCTTTTCGGCGATTTCAGCGCCAGCCATGGCAAGGGAAGAGCCGTAGGTGCCGATAAGGGCCACGACCTTGTCACGTTCCACAAGGCGCTTCACGGCATTGGCCGCTTCAACCTTGTCGGACTTGTTGTCCACAACAACCAGTTCCACGGGACGGCCAAGAACGGTGGGCATTTCTTTGTGGGCCAGACGGACGCCTTCAAGCTCAAGCTGACCGCCAAAAGCATTCTGCCCGGTCAGGGGAAGGTAAACACCGATTTTGACAGGAGCGGCATCAGCGGCAGGCGCCTGGCCAGCAAAACCAAGGGTGAGCGCCAGCCCGGCCAGCGCTGCAAAAAGTTTTCCCAGTTTCATCCTTTCCCTCCAGGTTTTTTGTGTTCGCAGGGCGACGCCAAAGGGCGGGCCACTAGACCCGTATCCTAAACAATTTGGACGAAGCCTGCAATTCAGAAAAGCCCATGATCTCATAAAAATCAGGTAAAAAGACCGGCATAGCGGGCGAAAAGTCGCTTGCCAGGACGTGAGAAACGGTCCCATTCACCCGTAAGTGCCAGGCCGGGAACAATGGCCCGCACCACAGGCAGATCAAAATCCTTCCGGCTGATATCCACGTAAAGTGGACCCCTGCCATGGTCAACCAGCACGGCCTCAAGCAGGCGGCAGTTGTCTGCGGGCGATGCGAGGCTGTAGTCCGGCAGATCTTCAAGAAAGCGCACAGGCAGGCCGGCAAGGCCGGGGCCGGAAGGCCGGGGCCGCGTGCTTTGGGACGTCGAATACGGCCAGGGAGTTTCGGTAAGGGCCGCCAGGGCTGCCCGCTGACCATTGAGGTTGGCTCCCGTGGCGCGGGCAATGCCGCCGTCACGCCCCATCACAAAGCATTGGTACGCAGGAAGCCCGAACTCGGTGGTAATATCCTGAAACTGCACGCTGATGCCACAGGCCGCGTAGTCATCAAGCAAAGATTGTATACGGTCGTCACGGCTTTTAAGGCGGAAACACCGCGAGCGGCTGAAGGGCGTGGTGGCTTCGGCGTCGCGCTCAAAAATCTCGGTCAGGGCAGCCTGTCTGGCCTCGTCCACAGTATTGCCCGAGGCAAGCCCTGTTGAACCGCCTGCCAGAAACAGGGCCGGTTCATCCAGATTGCAGAACAGGAACACGGCCTGAGCCGGAACCAGCACCGGGCGGCCATCGCCCCCCACGGCGGTGAGCCAGTGCAAAGGCGCATCCATATACGGCGCTTCAACCGGCAAAAAATTTGGATCAAGAGCCGCCCTGCCCTGTGCCTGCAGTTCAGAAAAACGGGCCTTGTAGAGAGGCATGGCATGCTTGCGGCCAAGCACCTGCCCTGCTTCGCCCTTTGCGCCAGCCATGGCCGGGCCAACACTCACATAGGCACTGGCCCTTTCAACAATTTCCATAGCATAGGAAGCCCGGGCCGCTGCCAGAGACATCCCCCGTCCGTAGGCAGTGGCCTGGCCGCGCAGCCGATGGCGCACAGCGCCGCTGCACACCTCGATGTCCACCTGCCAGGACCGCAGCAGGGCTATGGGCGAAAGCGAAGCTTCGTGGCGCATTTCGGGCCCGGCGATGGTTCCCGACTCCATAAGGGCATCCAGCGCGCTCAAAAAGGTCTTCTGCGCTGGCGGGCGTTCCCAGGCTGGCGCAGGGTCAGCCCGCAGTCGCGCATGCTGCGCCGCCATGCTGTCCGCATGGGCCGCCATGGCAAGGGCTGTTTTTTTGATTTCTTCATCCGGGAACAGCGGGGCAATGCCAGTTTCAGATGGATGCGGCAAGGCATGATGCTCGCAGATATTGCCGCGAAAAAGCTCGCTCCAGGCGGCGCTGGCTTGCGCGTCGGGCTGGCTTGCCGCGCGCAGGTAGAGCGCAGGACTGGCGTGAGCCAGCCGACTGCCAGCATCGGCGGGAAAACCGGCGCAGGCCTGCGCATGCTGGGGCAGCAAGATGCCGCATTCAAGCAGCAAGGCCGCCAGAACCGGCTTTATGAAGGCGTCGTTGACTGCATCATAGCAGGTGCCCGCCAGGCGGGCCAGTTCTTCGGTTTTTTCAGCGCTGAGCAAACGCAAAAGATGCTGATGCAAAAAATCATCCATAGGCGCGGCTTCAAGACGAGCCAGAGCGGCGGCAAAATCAAGATCAGACGGCGGCACACAGGAAAAATATCCCGTGGTGGCTTCGGTCTGTTCATGCGTGTAGGCGTAGTTGAGTATTGGCAACTGGTCGGTGGAAGGCGAATCGTCCCTGATCATGTCAACTCTCTTTGGCTGTTTTAGAGCATTTTCACTTTGAAATTGCTCTGGCGACCGCGTGGGCAGTCGCCCGCAGCGAAGGCGCAAGCGCCATTTATTTGCGCTGTTAAGCGCCGAAGCAAGCGCGTCTTAACTTTTGAGAATGTCCATTCTCAAAAGGAATCTGCTCTAGACAGAATGTGCCCAACCCAACCTACACTTTTACTGGGAAAATGCCAGACCAAAAGCAGCGCTCTATTATGCACAAAAAAGCGGGCCGCAAGCGGCCCGCCATAAAAAACGAAAGCCCTGACATGCAGGGCTTTCGCAAAGCGATTAACGCTTGGAGTACTGGTACCGTGCGCGGGCAGCGCGCAGGCCGTACTTTTTACGTTCTTTCTTACGGGCATCCCGGGTGAGGAAGCCGGCTTTCTTGAGCATGGGGCGCAGGGCCGGGTCAACCATCAGCAGGGCACGGGAAATACCGTGACGCACAGCTTCGGCCTGACCGGTCACGCCGCCGCCAGCCACATTAATGCGCACATCAAGCTTGTCGGCAAGCTTGGAGAGCACCAGAGGCTGACGAATGATCATCTGCAGGGTCTTGCGGGGAAAGTAGTCCTCGAAAGAACGCCCGTTGACCGTGATGCCGCCGGAACCGGCATAGATGCGGGTACGCGCCGTGGCGGTCTTGCGACGGCCGGTGCCGTATTCAAATTTCTCGCTCATGGCATTCTACTCCTTAATGCGGCAGCGTCAGCGGCTGGGGATTCTGGGCCGTATGGGGATGTTCGGTCCCGGCGTAAATCTTGAGTTTCTTCAGCATGGCGCGGCCCAGGCGATTCTTGGGCAGCATGCCCTTCACGGCGGTCATGAGGACGCGGGAGGGCTTATCGGCCAGCACGTCGCCGAGAACGGAGGTCTTGAGACCGCCGACCCAGCCGGAATGCCGGTAGTATTTTTTATCGGTCATTTTTTTGCCGGTAACTTTGATCTTTTCGCAGTTAACTACCACGATAAAGTCCCCGTTATCCATATGCGGGGCGAATTCAGGCTTGTGCTTGCCGCGCAGGCGGTGGGCGATCTGGCTGGCCAGACGACCGAGCACCTGATCCTGAGCGTCAACCACGAACCATTCGCGATTGATGTCTTTGGGGGTGGGGCTGAACGTCTTCATCGGAGTGACTCCTCACATCTGCAAATATCAGCAGCCCTAGGGCTGCAAAAAAGTTCATTGCGCGATGCGCCGTCGAACGGGGGTGACGACATTTATCGCAGTAAAGATGGCTTCAATACGGCAAAGCCCAGAAACTGTCAAGAGCAGCCGCGCCATTATCCTTATTACAGGGCATAACCCCGGACAGTGACATGAAGCCCTTGAGCTTTACCCCATCTGCCCCTATACTGCCAACTGTTTTTCCGACCCATACCCGGAGAAAGAATGGCGGATATTCGCAAGAGCCTGCTTCAGCTGATTTTTTCTGGCGCATATCTTTTGCGCTGGAACGACAAGCTCCGTCCCGTGGAACTGCTTGAGACCGACAAGCAGGCACACAAGATGCTGCTGGCCTGCGTGCTGTGGCATGAAAACTCTCTCGGTATGCCTGAAGAAAAGCGGGTTCGCCTTGCCAACGATATCATTGAAGGCGGACTGTTTGACTATTTTTACCGCCTCATCATCACCGACATCAAGCCCCCCATCTTTTATAAAATCAAAGAAAACCCCGATCAGCACCGCCAGTTGACCGAACATGTGCTGGAACGGCTGCAACCAGCCCTTTCGCCCCTGGGAGACTTCTGGCAGCGCATGTGCCGCTGGCACCACAGCCCCGACGAAGACAATTTGCCCCGCCGCATACTGACCGCCGCCCACCTCTACGCCTCACAGTGGGAATTCAACCTCATCAAGCCGCTCAACAGCCCCTTTGACGAAGAGATGGATGATATCGGCCAGTCCTTTGTGGACAGGCTGGACAGCTTCAGCGACCTCAACGGCCTTGATCAGATGCGTCAACAGGGTACGGCGCTTATCCGCCTGGCCAACCTTTGCGGGCAGCTGCGCTTTCAGATTCGTTGGACGCAAGCGCCGCGCATTCCGGCCACCTCCGTTCTTGGGCACATGTTCATTGTGGCCAGCTTCGCCTATTTTTTCAGCCTGTCTGTAAACGCCTGCCCCGCGCGGGCCAACAATAATTTTTTCTGTGGGCTTTTTCATGACCTGCCAGAGGTGCTCACCCGCGACATTATCTCGCCGGTCAAGCGATCCGTGGCAGACCTGCCCAAAATTATCAAAGAGTATGAAGAAAAAGAGCTGGAGCGCCGCATTTTTGCCCCTCTTCGCCAGCAGGGCTTCACCGCGCTGGTGGAACGCATATCCTACTACCTTGGGCTTGATGTACGGTCCGAATTTCAGGAGTGCGTGCGGCGCAACGGCAAGATTGAGAAAATAGACGACTTCGCCGCATTGCAGCAAGACTGCAACCAGGATACGCTGGATCCCAAGGATGGCCGCCTCATCAAGGATTGCGACAACCTCGCGGCCTTTCTTGAAGCCCACAGTTCCATCCGCAACGGCGTTTCGTCACCGCACCTGCTTGAAGCCCGCGTCCGTCTGCTGACCCTGCTGCGCCAAAGCCCCCTCACCTGCCTCAAACTGGACTCTCTTCTGGCAGACTTTGACTAGCCGCCAGGCTTACCACCGCCATGCATACCATCACACGCCTTTGTACCACTTTGCCCTCCCCGGTTCCCGGCGCTGCAACGCATGGTCGGACAGCCCTGCTCGCCCTGTTTCTCGCACTGACGGCATGGCTTGCGCCATCCACTGAAGCTTTGGCGCTCACCGCCTCCAAGGGCCTTTCTTTTTACGCGCGGGATATGGAGTACTATTACAAGGAAAAGCGGCCTGAAACCCTGCCGGGCATTCTGCGCACGTTTGACGCGCAGAACGTCCTGTACGACCGACAAAAACAGCTCACCCTGGCCGCGTTTCTTGCCGAAGCCCTCAAGTCCGAGCCCACAGCCCGCCAGACGCTGCTGGCGCAGGTTCCCACGCTGAGCAGGGACGGCAAGCGCACGCTGGCCTGGGCCGTGCATCTGGCCCAACTGACGGACGAAGCGGCCCTTATGAACCAGTTGCTGGACAGACAGGACGCCATACTCCTGCAGCAGATCCACCAGAATCCCACGCCTCTGCTGAACTGGGACATCACCAGCGAAAAGACCGTGTTGCAAATGTATTGGGCCGCATACACAGCTTCGGGCAATGTGGCCTATCTGGACGCCATTATTGATGCGGCCCTTCGCTACGCTGACCTCAACTCCAGCGGCAGGCAGAATGATCCGGCTTTTTCCGTGAGCCAGACAGCCGCCGCCTCCCTGTACGAAATGAGCCCGCGCCACGACGCCGTCCACGACCGCGTGCAGCAGAGACTTAAGGGACTTTCCGGCCCGAGGGCGGAAACCCTGCGAACCATTTTGCGAAAATAGGGCGATATTATTTTGAAATGTTTATGGTGAGGAAAGATTTTTGTGGAGGGAAGAAATACTTTGTGGGGGAGGGACCCTCTTTAGATCAGATTAACTTTGAAATGCTTCACATTTCAAAGTTGTCATTCTGCCGAAAATGCGATTTACGGCAGAATCCACGCCACGTTGTGGCGCGCTGCACTCTCATGCAGCGTTAGGGCATTTAACTTTGAAAAAAGTTAAATGCCCTAAAAAAGGGCCCCCTCCCCCACGCCCCCCCCCTAAAACTCTTGGTGTATTTACGTGACGCACCAAGGGTTTTCTGATCTGGAGCAGGGGTTTCAGAAACAGCGTCTTTCTAACATCACACCTTCTCAAAATTATCTGCTCTCGCGCTCGCCGCCCTGACCAGCATAGATTCCCCCTTCCTGACTCATACGTCATACCGTTGTACGCGGGCTATCGTCATACGGCGTGGTGGAGTCCCTACTGCAGCGCATGCCTGATTGGCATTGCTGCCAGAGCTTTCACTCATACGTCGCCTACAGCAAGGGCACGGCCACAAGCAGGCCAGCCATTATCATGAGGCAGGCCCCGGCCAGGATTTCAATGAGCGTAAGACGTCTGCTCAAAAGGCTCCGCACCGCCGGATGTCCGATGGCGGCGGCAAGCCCGGCGTCCCAGGCGAAAACGAGTCCCGCCATCCATGCACCCGCAAAAAGCTGCTGTTTCAGGCTGGCGGCTGAACCCATTATGGTGGTCATGAGCGTGAGGTAGAAAATGGCATTCTTGGGATTGAGCAAGGCTGACGCCAGCCCGGTAAGCAGTTGTCTGCCAGCCGCAAGGGGTGCGGCCGCGTCAAGGTGAAAATTCGCGGGCTGCCGTCCGGAACGCACAAGCGCCCAGCCCACCCACAGCAGATATCCCGCCCCAGCCAGTTCCATGCAGCGATAAAGCCAAGGCCATTGCCGGATGAGCGACCAGCCCGAAATGGCCAGGGCAATATACAGGGCATTGCCCAGCGCAATGCCAAGACAGATGAACGCAGCCCCGCGCAAACCACGCCGCGCCGCGTGCCCCACCACCAGAAAAAAATCCGGGCCGGGGCTGAGCAAGGCCATAAAATGCGCCAGCGCCAACGCGGGAAATGTGGGAGCTATGAACTCCGCAAGAATCTGTGTCATGAGATATTGCCTCCTGCACAGACCCTAATCCCCTGCCGGATTATTTCTTGTACGAATGTGACGCGCTCTTGCGGTAGCAACCAGGCGTTACTGAGTAGAACTTTACAAACATGCGGTGCAGGTGGCTCTGATCCGCATACCCGGCGGCAGCGGCGGCCTCCGCGATGCTTTTGCCCTGGCGCAGCAGGCGGCGGGCCTTTTCAAGGCGCAGGCAGTGCAGATAACTTACAGGGGGCAGGCCTGTACCCCGCCTGAAGGCGCGGGAATAGCTTTCACGGCGCAGACCGGATATTTCCGCCAGTTGGCCCACAGCGTGACGCTCCGTGGACAGGCTGCCCTCCTCCCCGGCTGGCAAAAACCGCGCGATATTGGCGCTGTCCTCGGCGGCGGGCCTGAAGCAGCCATGCGCAACCTGCATTCTAACCAGCATATCCAGCAGCGCCTGCTCGCTGTCTGCACGGCCAACCAGCATTGCCTGTATGGCTTCAAGGCCGTCCGCAAAAAGCGCGCTGTCCCGAATCAGGGGAAGCGCCGCTTCACAGTTTTCAGGCAGCCCCAAAACCGGGCAGACGCGTTGCGCGAACCAGCGGCAATCCACGTGCGCCATGTGGTAGCTTCTGGGCTGGCCGTCCACAGGGTTGCAGCTGTGAGCGACGCCCGGCCCGATAAGCACAAGATCGCCCACCTGCGCCTCGTGCATCTGGCCGTGGAGCCGAAACCGCGTGCGCCCTTCAAGAATAGCCCCGAGAGACCAGCTGGAATGAAAGTGTTCCGCGTAGGGCTGCACGCTGTCCAACGTTGTCCGCACCTCCACAAAGGGCAAGGCTTGCGGAACGGCAAACTTCTGTACGGCAGAATGGGATTCATGCGCCATGGCAGCACCAGCAATGAGTGAAAATAGACCTGTTTTTTTCGATGAAGCGCCCCGTCAGACTCCAACGCCCATTGCGGACGCATGCGGCCTGACGCTGACACCCGAAACGGCTGTGCCAACTGCCATCATGCGGACGCACAGCCGGAAAGCTGAAAACGACGGCATCAACATGTACAACATGTACTGTGGCTGGAGCGGGACAATCCTGAACCGTGCGACGCCTGAAGACGCTTTCTCTGAAACCCCCGCCCCAAATCAGAAAACCCTTGGTATTGTTCTAACACACAATAAAAGTTTTAGGGGGTGGGGGCGTGGGGGAGGAGACCCTTTTTCAAAAGGGTCCCTCCCCCACAGAGCATTTCCTCCCCACCAAATTAATGCGCGGAACCCCAGTCATTGCCCACGCCCCAGTCGACCACCAGCGGCACTGAAAGGGGTTCGTTGCCCGGCATAACCGCGCTCATAAGCTCGGCGACGCGCGCTCCGGCAGCCTTGGCGGCGTCCTGCGGCACTTCCAGCAGCAGTTCGTCGTGCACCTGAAGCAGCAGGCTGGCTTTGCAGTCCTGCAGTTGCGCGTCCCTGGCCACGGCCAGCATGGCCATCTTGATGATGTCTGCGGCTGAGCCCTGAATCACCGTATTGATGGCCTGGCGTCTGGCCAGCGCGTAAGCCTGCCCGTTGGCCGAATGGATGTCGGGCAGAAGGCGGCGGCGGCCGCCAAGCGTAACCACGTAGCCTTGGCGCTTGGCCGTGGCTTCAATTGATTCGTAAAATTCCTTGAGGCCCGTGAGGCGCGAGAAATAGCGCGCAATGAATTCCTTGGCCTCATTGGTGGTGATTTTAAGCTCCTGGGCCAGTTTTTGCGCACCCATACCGTAAATGAGGCCAAAGTTGATGGTCTTGGCATTACGGCGCTGGTCAGGGGTCACCTGGTCAGCCGGCAGGTCATAGACCAGGGCGGCCGTACGGGCGTGAATGTCCTCGCCTTTGCGAAAAGCTTCAAGCAGGGCTTTATCTTGCGACATGTGCGCCAGAACGCGCAGTTCCACCTGCGAGTAGTCGGCGGACACCAGGAAATGATCGGGCCTGGCGATGAAGCAGGAGCGCATGCGCTTGCCGAGTTCGCCACGCACGGGGATGTTCTGCAAATTCGGATTGCTGGATGAAAGACGCCCTGTGGCCGTGGCCTTCTGGTTAAAGGTCGTGTGGACGCGCCCCTGGCTGTCCATAAGACGCGGCAGAGGGTCAAGATAGGTGGAGCGCATCTTTTCAAGCTTGCGGAATTGCAGGATACTTTCCACAACGGGATGGCGACCCGCCAGTTTTTCAAGGGTTTCCTGGCTGGTGGACGCCTGCCCGCCCCTGGTTTTGCGCGGCGAAGGAAGATCAAGCGTACTGAAAAGCACGTCGCCAAGCTGCTGCGCCGAGCGGATATTGAATTCCTTGCCCGCCGCCGCGTAAACTGCGGCCGTCAGCTTGTCGAGCTCGGCCTGCACATCGGCAAGAAAAGCCTCGAACGCGGCAACGTCAATGGCTATGCCCCGGCCTTCCATATCCGCCAGCACCGGGGTCAAGGGCAGTTCAAGGTCATTATAGAGCCGCAGCAGATCATCCTGCAGCATGCGCGCTTCAAGCACCGCCGCCATGCGCAGAGCCAACAGCGCGGGGCCGGGGCCGTCGTCGCGCAAGGGCGCGCCCCAGTGCACGGCAAGGCGCGGCCAGCCGTAATCACTTTCCTCAGGATTTATAAGATAGGCGGCCAGGCCAATATCCATAAAGAAATCCGGGGATTTTTTTCGCGCAAGCTCACGCCAGCAAGGAGCAGCGGCCAGCAATACTTTGAGGTCAGGCGTGATTATGCGCCGCGCGTGGGAGGCCCAGGCGCAAAGTTCGTCCGCGCGGCCCATCCAGCAGACATCCTCGCCACCTGTCACAGCCGCATGAGGAGCGGCCCCCGCGCCTCTGGGCCATACCAGGGCCACGTCAACGCCATTGCAGTCCGGCATATCCGCAACAGCATTCACTTGCGGAGCAGTTTTTTCTTCGGCCACATCAAGAAGGCTCATCTGCGCTCCTGCACCCTTGGGCGGCTGTGGCTGCGCCCCCTGCCCCTGAGCAGCAGGGCTGGCCCCGCCGGTTTTTTCTGCCAAAGGCGTAGCGGGCGAGCCGGATGCGAGGGATGTGGCGGATGTGGCGGATGCGGCGGATGCGGCGGATGAAGCGCCGTTTTGCGCGCGGGGCTTTGCCCCTTCTGCGGCAGCGCCAGACTGGCCGGCAAGCTGCATCCTCTCCAGCGACGCCATTTCGCGGCGCAGGGCGTGCAGCTCGAATTCTTCGGCCATGGCCGCGCAACGGGCCGCGTCGATGGGCCGCACCTGAAGGTCGCTCAGTTCAAGGCCGGTGCAGACGTCCAGCGACAGCGTGGTCAGCTTGCGCCAGGTGAACATGTCGTCCAGATGGTCGCGCAGCTTGTCCTGAAGCTTGGGAGGCAGCAGGGCAAAATGGTCGCGGATATCCTCAAGGGTTGGGCATATCTCAAAAATCTTGGCGGCGGTTTTGGGGCCAATGCCGGGCACGCCGGGGATATTGTCGCTGGTGTCGCCCACAAGAGCCTGCACATCGGGCCATTGGGCCGGGGTCAGGCCGCTTTCTTTCGTAAACTGGTCGGAAGTAAGCAGTTTTTCGTCCTTGAAGGCCGGGTCCCACATAAAAACATTGGGGCCAAGGCATTGCTTGAGGTCCTTGTCGCCGCTGACAATGACCACAGGGCGCTCTTTTGAGAGGCGCGCTGCCAGGGATGCTATGCAGTCGTCGGCCTCGCAGCCGTCGGAAACCTCAAGGCTCATGCCGAGGGCAGTGACCATGCGTTCGATGGGGTCCATCTGCCGGATCAGGTCTTCGGGGGTGGCGTCACGGTTCGCCTTGTACAGGGGGTAGATGTCATGCCTGAAATTCTTGCCCTTGCCATCCTTGACGAACAGAAAATACTGCGGCCTTTCCTCGCGCAGAATGCGCAGAAGCACACGGGTCACCACCACCAGCGCGTTGGTGGGAAAACCGTCGGAACGCTGCATGTTTCTGTTGGCGAAAAATCCCCGATAGATAAAGGCGGAGCCATCCATCAGAAAAACAGGGTCCGTGGCAAGATCAAGGCGGTTTTTTAAAGACATGACGGATCGTGGGTTGAAGGTAAAAAAGCCTCTGCGCTTTTTGCGCATGTGGCTCTTGCGGATAAACCAAGCCATGCGTATACTATATTGATGGAAACAAGTCCGCAAGTGACAGCTTCCATTCAGGGGCCGCTCCTGCGCGTGAGCGTGGGGGGCTGCTGGAATATAGATACGGCCTGGCCCCCTGAAGCCAGAACCGCCCTCGAATCTCTGGCCGATCAGAGTATTCAGGAACTTTGCCTTGAGGCCGACAATCTCGAAACCTGGGACAGCAGCCTGCTGGTCTTTCTTGTGCAGCTGACAAAGACGGCAGAGGATCGCAAGCTGCGCATCCAGAACCATTTGCCTGAAGGTCTCGAGCGTCTCCTCAAACTGGCTTTTGCCGTGCCTGCCAAAGCGGGGTCTGACCGCAAAAAAGAAAGCCTCAATTTTGTGCAGCGTGTGGGTCAGGCCACCCTCGACCTGCCGCCGCGCGTAACAGACTTTGTAAGTTTTGTGGGCGAGGTGACTCTGGCCGTGGGCCGTCTTATCGTTGGCCGTTCGCAAATGCGCCCGCAAGATCTGCTGGCAGCCATGCAGGAATGCGGAGTGCAGGCGCTGCCCATCATTTCCATAACCAGCATGCTTTTTGGCCTTATCCTGGCCTTTGTGGGCGCGGTGCAGCTAACGCAGTTCGGCGCGCAAATATATGTGGCGGGGCTTGTGGGCATAGGCATGCTGCGTGTTATGGGCGCTGTTATGGTTGGCGTGGTCATGGCGGGCAGGGTCGGCGCCGCCTATGCCGCCCTCATCGGCACCATGCAGGTTAATGAAGAGGTGGACGCCCTGGCCACCCTGGGCATTTCTCCCATCGATTTTCTGGTGCTGCCCCGCGTGGTGGCGCTGACGGCCATGATCCCCCTGCTGACTCTGTACGCGGACCTTATGGGCGTTATAGGCGGCTATGTGGTGGCCATCACCATGCTGAAGATCAGCCCTATGGAATACGTCAACGCCACCATGCAGATGGTCCCCTACAAGCACGTCTTCATCGGCCTCACCTATGGCACGGTTTTTGGCGTTATCATTGCCATGACCGGCTGCTTTCAGGGCATGCGCTGCGGGCGCAGCGCCCAGGCCGTGGGGCAGGCCACTACCACTGCCGTGGTGCACGCCATTGTGGGCATTATTGTGTCCACAGCCATAATAACCGTCATCTGCAACGTGATGAACATCTGACATGCCCAGCAGCAATACCATGACACCATCCCCATCCCCCCTGCCCGCCGGAATCGCCGAAAATGCCCGCCCTGCCCCGGATGGGGAACAGGGGCAGCCCGTCCAGCCGGATCAGCAGGAAGTGCGCATCAGCGTAAACCAGTTGCAGGTCGGGTATGGTTCTTACGTTCTCATGCGCGATGTGACATTTGACGTGCGTGCCGGAGACATCTTTTTTATCACCGGCGGCTCGGGATGCGGCAAAAGCACGCTTTTGCGGGTACTCATGGGGCTGAAGCCGCCGCAGTCCGGAAACGTCCTGTATGGCAAAACCGACTTCTGGGGCAGCAACGAAGATGAGCGCCACCAGTTGGTGCGTGAAACAGGCGTGCTTTTTCAAAGCGGCGCGCTGTGGAGTTCAATGACCCTGGCGGAAAACGTGGGCCTGCCCCTGCAGCAGTATACCGACCTCAGCGACGAGGCCATACGCGAACAGGCCAAACTCAAGCTGGCCCTGGCAGGCCTTGCCGGTTTTGAAGACTACTATCCGTCTGAAATCAGCGGCGGCATGTGCAAGCGCGCCGGATTGGCCCGCGCTCTGGCCCTTGACCCCAAAATTCTTTTTCTTGACGAGCCCTCGGCCGGGCTTGACCCCGTCAGTTCCCGTCTTTTGGATGATCTCATCCTTGAGCTGCGCGCAAGCCTCGGCACGACCTTTGTGATTGTTTCACACGAACTGGCCAGCATTTACGCCATTGCCAGCAATCTTATTTTTCTGGATGCCCAGACCCGCCAGGTGGCCGCCTGCGGCAATCCGCACCAGTTGCTGCACGACCCCGGCACAGCGCCCAGCGCCATGCTCTTTCTGACCAGGGGTGAACGCAGTCACGCCGAAACCGATCAGACGGAAACGTCCGGCGACTCCGAGCCGGACAAAGGAACGGCCCAATGAGTTCACAAAAATACAAAACCACGGTCGGCGCCTTTGTGCTGGGGGGGCTGGCCCTTCTGGCACTGGGATTCATCGTGCTGGGCGGGGGCCGTCTGTTCAGCAACGACATGCAGTACGTGCTCTACTTCGACGGCTCTGTCAGCGGCCTTTCCACTGGCGCTCCGGTAGTGTTTCGCGGGGTTCCCATGGGCAGCGTGACGCGCATCAACCTTGTGGCAAACACGCGGGATTCCAACGTCACCATCCCCGTCTACATCCGCATTGACGAACAAAGCTTTGTGCGCGCCAGGGGCTCGGCCCCCATTTCAGAATCCGTGCGTGAAGAAATCGTGCGCCGGATGGTGCAACGCGGCCTGCGCGCCCGCCTGCAGCTGCAAAGTCTTATCACGGGGCAGTACCGCATCGAGTTGGACTTTTTCCCCGGCACTCCGGCTGTCTTCCGCTCCGGCACGCCGGATTCGGAAATCCCCACCATACCCTCCCCCATCGACACCCTGCAAACCACGCTTTCACAGTTGCCGCTGGAGTCCATGGCCAGAGCCCTGGACAAAATACTGCAAAATCTGGCTCAGGGTCTTGCCGACGACAGCCTTGGGCGGGGCCTCAGAGCCTTTACGCAGACGTTTGAAGAACTTGATGGTATTCTCAAGAACAGCACACTGCGCCAAAATGCCGAAACCATCCTGCAAAGTCTCAACAAGACAGTGGCCACTGTGGACAATCAACTGCCCGCTACCCTTGCCACCCTGCGTTCCGCCCTTGAAAGCATGAGCCTTGCGGCGGACCAGTTGCGCGTGGTCACGGCCTCGGCCCAGGGCCTGCTCGGTCGGGATTCCCCCACCGTCAACGACGTTCGCCGGTTGATCAAGGACAGCATAGAAACCTTGCGGGCCATCCGCAATGTCGCGCAAATGCTTGAACGCAACCCTGAAGCCCTGATTATGGGCAGACAAGGAAAACGCTGATGCAACGCCAAGCCCTGTTTATTTTTCTGGCGCTCACGGTTTTGCTGGCCGCCTGCGCGCGCAGCACGCCCACCAACTTTTACCTGCTTGAAAGTCGCCTCACTCCCGTCTCCACAGACAGCCTGCCCGCCAAAAGCCTGCGGGTGGCTCCTGTGAGCGTGCCGGAGTATCTGGATCGCGAGGGCATCGTGAGCCGGGTGGGCGAATCAACACAGCTTATCGTGGCCCAATTTCACAGTTGGGGCGAACCTCTGAGCCACGGCGTGCGCCGCGTTACGCGCGAAGTGCTGACCCGGCCCATGCTGGAAGCCGGGATCAATGTTTTGCCTTCCGGTGACGAATCCACCGCCGACTACGTGCTGTATCTTGATGTGCAGCGCCTTGACGGCAATTTTGATCAAAAAGCCGTGCTGGACGTGCGCTGGACCCTGCGCAACAAATTCAATGACGTGCTGGCGCGCGGCATTTTTGTTGATGAAGAGCCTGTGCCGGGCAAGGGCTATGACGTGCTGACCGCCACAGAGAGCCACCTGGTGCAAAAAATGGCGGAACACCTGTCCCGTCGGCTTCCCGGCATCACGGGAGGCAAACAGTGAGCAGGTATGCGGCAGCGCAACGCAGCCGCATACTGCTGGTTGACGACGCGCCGGAAAATCTGCGTATCCTGAGCGAAAGCCTGCGCGCGGACTACACCATCATGTTTGCCAAAAACGGGCCGGACGCGTTGCGTCTGGCCAATGGCACGCCGCAGCCTGACCTTATCCTGCTGGACGTCATAATGCCCGGTATGGATGGCTATGAAGTATGCCGACGCCTCAAGGAAGAACCGGCCACGCGCGACATTCCCGTCATGTTCATCACAGCGCAGAATGAAGAGACAGACGAGGCAACCGGGCTCTCTCTTGGAGCGCAGGATTATATCGTCAAACCCTTCCGCGTATCCCTGGTTCGCAACCGCGTTGCAAACCAGCTCAAGTACAAGCGCTACCGCGACCACCTCAACGAACTGGTGCACGAGCGCACCCGCCAGCTGGTTCTCACGCAGGAGGCCACCATTCACGCCATGGCCACCCTGGCGGAATGGCGGGACACAGAAACCGGGGCGCACATCAAACGTACGCAAAACTACGTCAAGGCGCTTGCCCTGCGCATGGCCAACCTGCCCAAATACCGCGACACGCTGAATGCCGACGCCATTTCATGGCTGTACCTTTCTGCCCCGCTGCACGACGTGGGCAAGGTCGCCATAGCCGACACAGTACTCCACAAGCCCGGCCCGCTCACCGATGGAGAATATGAGGCAATGAAGGAGCATACCACGTATGGAAGAGCCGTTCTTGCCGCTGCGGACAAATTTTTGGGTGAAGACTCTTTTTTGAAAGTTGCCAGCGACATTGCCTACTGCCACCACGAACGGTGGGACGGGCGCGGCTATCCCCGAGGGCTCGGGGAAGATGAAATCCCATTGTCGGCCCGGCTCATGAGCCTGGCTGACGTATACGACGCCTTGCGCAGCCAGCGGGTATACAAGCCCGCCATGCCGCACGAAACTTCGGCCTATATTATTCTTGACGGCAAGGGCACGCAGTTCGATCCTGAAGTGGTGGAAGCATTTCTGGCAATTCAGGACGAGTTCAAGGCCATTGCCGAACGGTACAGCGATTAGGAAAATGTCGCGTTGAACTGCTCTGTGGGGGAGGGACCCTTTTACAAAAGGGTCCCTCCCCTACGCCCCACCCCCTAAAACTTTTGCTGTGTCGAGAGCATGTTACCATTGAAGTGTGCGGTATTTTCAATAAAGACAGCACCGCTATTTATTTGCGCGGTTACGCGCCGAAGCGGGCGTCTTGGAAGCATTGATTCAGGCGTTGTGACGCAGGCTTAAAGCGTTGTGACGCAGGAAACTACGCTTGAAGACAGCATGCGTAACGACACAGCTTGTTCCATACAATCGCTGTCGCCATCCATAGCGATGCTGTCCTGCCCCGTAAGGCGGTTCTCGCCAACGGTTCAGGCAAGCCCTGCGGGCAACGGCTACCGCGAGAATGGATATTCTCAATGCGAAAAGGGTCTAAGGGTTTTTCCGATCTGGAGCGGGGGATTTAAAGCAGGCAGCGTCTTCCAGGCAGTACAAAGCCCACCGTGTTCGCTTCAGCAGTACAAAAAAATGTGCCCGCCGGTATATCCGTCGGGCACATTTTATGTTTATCCGCATCCGAAAGGGCATCCTGCCCTACGAAAAAATCTGCACAAACCGGGGATTACACCCGAAAAAATCCGTGTGCAGTGCTGTTAGGTCAGGGATTAACCATAACCTTTGCCGGGCGCAACAAACGGTCGCCCAATTTATAACCGCGCTGCAACACGCGTGCGACAGATCCGGGGGCCAGGTCGGGCCGCGCGTCAAATCCCACGGCTTCGTGCAGGGCAGGATTGAATTCCTCCCCTTCTTCACCGATGGGGCACAGCCCGCGCTTGCCTGTCGCTTCAAGCAAGAGTTTGCGCGTCATGGCGATTCCCTGCATCATATCCTTGCACACCTCATTGGTGCTGCCATACTGCAACGCCAGATCAAGGTTATCAAGGCTCGGCAGCAGATCGCTCAAAACGCTTTCAGAGGCGTAGCGTACCTGTTCCTCATGTTCCCGCTTGAGGCGCTTTTGAAAATTGTCCATTTCAGCGGCCATGCGCAGACGCATTTCTTCCTGCTCAGCCTTGCAACGCGCTTCTACTTCAGCAGCGGAGGGTTCAGCTGATTGCCCCCAATGGACTTCAGGCATATCGTCCAGCGAGACAGGATCCACCACGCCATCCAAACCCTGAGGATCTCCGGGATTGTTAAAATTCAGGCCGTCCTCAGAAAACTGATCTTCTGTCGGCGCTGTCTCTCCATAAGTTTTCTGCATTTTGTGACGCTGCATGATTCCTCCCAAAGTCGCCCCGCCAGCAGCGGCGCGTTCATCTGATGTAACTAAGTTCCCCCTCCCTGGCTGTCAAGGCTGTAAAAGCGCTTGACCTTTTTACATTTTAAAATATAAGTTAATAGATAGACATTATGGTATTTAAAAGTTCAATAAATTCATGACCGACCGGCCTTCAAGCCAACCCAATATCATGCCTGCTGATTAATTTTGCCCCTCAATTACGCAATGTCGCTTCATGTCATGCTATTAGTTACTATTGGAAATTCATTGCCGACATGTTCCTGAGTTAGCGTACTCCAAAATCTGTTTTTTCCGCCCTGGAGGCTAATATTATGTCATGGCGCAACGTTTTTGTTTTCTGTTTCTTACTATTCCCTCTACCTGCCCTGGCTGAGGAGCCATCTTTTACACCAAAAATTGGCATCCAGTCCCTGCCAGAACTCGTTTGTACTGACAAGAAGTTCAAATATTGCGGTCAGCGGTTGCCGCATCAGCTTCAGGTTACTGCCCCCGTTATTGAAGACCCGGACTGGTATGTTTCACCGCCAGGCAGCAACAGACCCAAACCCCGCTATGTGGGCTGCTGGGGAGAAACACAGTATCTGTTCGTTCTCAAGGAGGCCCTGCAGGGCAATCCTGTGGCCATGGCCGACCTTATCATACGGGTACAGTGCACTTCATCCTCTCTGCCCCTCGCCTATCCAGACATTCCCGACTTTATGCATTCCACGGCCTTCTGGCTTGACTGGGCTGCCCAGTACACTTCGCCAGGCTGGGTCTACGCACGACTGGCTTTGTATGACGAAGGCATCGGACATACCCGCAGCGCCTTTACCAAAGGAGCCTTTCTTGGCGACCCCAAATCCATGCATGCCTACGCGACCCGCTGGAACACGGGGGCAAACCTGCAGTGGCTGCTTTTGGCGGCCGATGCAGGCTACGCCCCTGCAGCGCATGAGATATCACGCTGGTACCGCTTTGGTGGCGAAAAATGCGGTTATGCCCTGCCCAATTCCCCTGACCAGGCCCTGGCCCACAAATACCTCGTCATTGCCATGAACAAAGGGCATGCCCGTGCCTTTGGCGACGCTGTTTATGAGATACTCACCGGAGAAGATGCCCAGGCCCGCCTGAAAGACGCCTACATGTACACGCAGATAGGCCGTGCTCTTGAAGACTTGGAAGACGGGCTTTTGCTGGTTGGCAGGCCCCTGCCCACAGTCAAGCCTGTAACCTTTGACGATGTGCTTGGGTACGCCAGGTATGTGCTCATGCCCCCACATTCTTCCTTGAGCAATACAGAAAAGCAGTTTAGTCAGGTTACAAAATTTGCCAAAGGATTACGGCAGCTTGATGCTCAAGACCAGGCGGAGGCCACCATCAGCGCCGTAGCCTGGCTGCGGAACTTCCAGGTGCGGCAAGAAGCGGATATGGCCGCTGAGCGCGCCCGCAGGAACGCGCTTACCGCCCGCTTGCGTGAGATATGCCTTCCGGCGCTTGACTACCTTGCCACCCTGCCGGATCCTCCGATCGGGAAAGGCAGCCCTTATGGCGGCCCCATCACCACCACGGGGATGTCCCGATTCGCCACACCAGGTTTTGGCATGGGCAAATAGCCGACAGTCCACGTCAGCGCTCACCCCGCTGCCCCCCGCTTTCGCTCGTCTACTGACCCCATTCTCGCTGCCGCAGCGGATCAGGGGAGCCTCGACATTCCTCCGGCCCTTCTGTATATTCCCCCCAACTGAGGTGAGGAAAATACTATGACATGCCGGACACTGACACTGCATAGCGAGCAGGAATGGCCCAAGCTCGCCCAATGGCTGCAAGGGCGCAACAACCCCGGTGACGGGGTGGAAAGCGCCGTGCGTGATATTATCGCCGCGGTACGCGCAAAAGGCGATGAAGGGCTGGTAGAGTATACCCGCAATTTTGACTGCCCGGACTTTGCGCCGCCGCTTCGCGTGAGCGAACAAGAAATAGCGCGCGCAGCCGCTGCTGTTCCTGCCGAAGACAGGGAAGTCATCAGTCAGGCTGCTATCCACATCCGCGCTTTTCACGAAGCCCAACTGGAAAAATCGTGGTTCACCACACGGCCTGACGGCAGCATTCTTGGGCAGCACGTTCTGCCCATGGACGCAGCAGGGCTTTACGTGCCCGGCGGACAGGGCGGCAATACCCCACTTATCTCCAGCCTGCTTATGTGCGCCATCCCCGCGCAGGTGGCCGGGGTTCCGCGCCTTGCCATCTGCACTCCGCCGCGCAAGGACGGCAGCGTCAACCCGCACATTCTCGCTGCCGCTCATCTGCTGGATATTGAAGAAGTTTACCGCGTGGGCGGGGCGTGGTCCATTGCGGCCCTGGCCTACGGCACGGAAAGCATCGCGCCCGTTGACGTCATTGCCGGGCCGGGCAATATTTTCGTCACGACTGCCAAACGCCTGGTGCAGGGCATGGTCGGCATCGACATGATCGCAGGCCCCAGTGAAGTTCTCATCCTGGCTGATTCCTCTGCCAACCCCACGTGGGTGGCGGCGGACATGCTTTCGCAGGCAGAACACGACACGCTTGCCTCTGCCATCTGCGTCACTGACGACCCGCGTCTGGCCGAAAGCATCCGGCAGGAGCTGGACAAGCAGTGCATGGCCCTGCCCAGAGCCACCACCGCCGCCCGGTCGCTTGAAGAGTGGGGAGCCATCGTGGTTACGCCCAATCTGAGCGTGGCCGTGGCTGTGGCGAATATGGTGGCCCCCGAGCACCTGGAAATCTGCACGCGCGACCCTTGGGGCGTGTTGCCGCATATCCGCCATGCAGGGGCCGTCTTTATGGGGCAGCACAGCCCCGAAGCCGTGGGCGACTACTTTGCAGGGCCCAACCATGTGCTGCCCACTCTGGGCACGGCACGTTTTTCCTCAGCCCTTTCGGTGCAGACATTTTGCAAAAAGACCAGCATCGTGGCCGCGTCATCGACCTTTTTACAGCAAAACATGCAGGCCATAGCCGCTCTCGCCCGTATGGAAGGGCTTGAAGCGCACGCCCGCAGCGTGGAAGCACGCGCAAAAAAATAATCAGGCTGACAAGTATCAGGAGCCCTCATGAAAGTTGTTGTCAAGACAGACATCAGCGCCTATCCCCTGCTCTCTCGCGGGAAGGTTCGCGACATCTACAACGTGGACGAAAAAACTCTGCTCATCGTCACCACAGACCGCATGTCGGCCTTTGACGTGATAATGAACGAGCCCATCCCGTACAAGGGCGTGATCCTGAATCAGATCACCCTGTTCTGGATGGAAAAATTCAAGCACATCATCCCCAACCACCTGGTCGAAAGCGACGTCAACCGCTTCCCGGCGGAACTGGCCCCGTGGAAGGACGAGCTTGAAGGCCGCTCGGTACTGGTGCGCAAAGCCAGCCCGCTGCCCGTGGAGTGCATCGTGCGGGGCTACATCACCGGATCCGGCTGGAAGGACTACCAGGCCACCGGCTCTCTGTGCGGGTACGCCCTGCCTGCCAACCTGCGCGAATCCGACAAGTTGGAGCCCGCCATCTTCACCCCTTCCACCAAGGCGGAACTGGGGCAGCATGACGAAAACATCAGCGTGGCCCAGGCTGCGCAGCTTCTGGGTGAAGACCTGGCCCGCAAGGTTGAAGAAACGTCTTTGGCCATCTATGAGGCAGGCCGCACGTACGCCGCTGGCCGTGGAATCATCGTGGCTGACACCAAATTTGAATTCGGCATGATTGACGGCACGCTGCACCTTATTGATGAAGTGCTCACGCCCGACTCTTCGCGCTTCTGGCCTGCGGACCAGTACAAGCCCGGGCAGGGTCAGCCCAGTTTTGACAAGCAGTACCTGCGCGACTGGCTGAAAAAACAGCCCTGGAACATGCAGCCTCCGCCACCGCCGCTGCCCGAAGAGGTCATCACGGCCACTGCCAATAAATACAAAGAAGCTTACGAAATTCTTACAAAATAATTCCTTCAGCCAACGCGACGCCATGTTGCGGCGCATCGGTTGACCCGGCCTTTGCCTGTGCACGACGCGCTATGCAGCCGTGCGCAGGCAAAGGCCGGGGGCACACGTCGGCTTTTGTCGCAACACGGGCCGGCGACAGGCACACTTCAGACGTGCCTGCAGTGTACCCCCAGGCGGCTTCAGGCTGCCGTGGCTCTTTGCCATGCGCACTGGCCAAGGCCGCCCCGAGGGCGCGCGGCGGACAATCGCACCGCTGACGCTTTCGACAGATTTTTTGTACAGCCGCGCCGTCACAGACGACAGGCGGTAAAAAACAACCATTGCCGGCCATGGCCGGACCGTATTCTCTTAGGAGGACTCATGCTGCTGCAAGGAAAGAAAGCCCTTATAATGGGACTGGCCAACAATAGAAGCATCGCATACGGCATCGCCGCCGCCCTCAAAGCCCAGGGCGCGCGCCTTGCTTTCAACTATGTGGGCGACGCCATTAAAAAGCGCGTGGAACCTCTGAGTGAAGAACTGGGCGGCGAATTTACCTTCCAGTGTGACGTGTGCGACGATGGGCAGATTAACGACGCTGCGGCCATTGTTAAAGAAAAATGGGGCGATCTGGACATTCTGGTGCACTCCGTGGCTTTTGCCAACCGGGATGACCTCTGCGGCCGCTTTGTGGACACGTCGCGCGACGGCTTCAAACTTGCGCTCGAAGTTTCGGCCTATTCCCTTACCGGGCTTTGCCGCGCTTTTGAACCGCTCCTTACCGAAAACGCCTCTGTGCTCAGCATGACCTACCACGGATCCACGCAGGTCATCCCCGGCTACAACGTTATGGGCGTCGCCAAGGCCGCGCTTGAAGCCTCAGTGCGCTACCTGGCGTATGATCTTGGCCCCAAGGGCGTGCGCGTCAATGCCATCAGCGCTGGCCCCATCAAGACGCTGGCCGCCTCCGCCGTGTCCAGTCTCAAGGATATTTTCAATATGGTGGAGAACAACTCCCCCCTGCGCCGCAATGTGACGACCGCCGATGTCGGCGGCGTGGCGGCTTTTCTGGCTTCTGATCTGGCCCACGCCGTTACGGGGCAGGTCATTTACGTGGACAGCGGCTTCAGCAAGGTGGGCGCGTCCGCCTGAGGATAACAAACTATGGGCAACCTGACGCTCAACGCCTTAGCCATCACGGTGCTGTCGGCCCTGGGTCTTTGGGTTTTCTACCGCTCGGCAAAAATTGAAAAAAAGCGGGCGGATGAAGAACGCAAAAAGAAAAATACTCCTGGGCAGGAGTAGGCAATGCTTATAAAAATCCTGCTGACAGTGGCCATTGTAGGGGGCCTGTTCTGGATGCTGACCAAGACTGGCGGCGGCATCTGCTGAATGGGCTTTCGCCCGCCCCCCCTCCGGCGGAGGGATGAAAAAAAGTCAGAGAGCGAAAAAACGCCGCCCGAGAACAAACCTTAGGTGGCTGACATACGTTTGAACGGCATTAGCCCATAATTTTTACCATTTTTTTCTTGCCTTCTTTGTGCATATGCCATATACAGGTTCGGCTTTGCACGACGAAGCAATGCGGAGAGGTGTCCGAGCTGGTCGAAGGAGCACGATTGGAAATCGTGTGTACGTTAATAGCGTACCGAGAGTTCGAATCTCTCCCTCTCCGCCATATTTCAAGGGCTACTGGAAACAGTAGCCCTTTTCTTTTGGTAGCTCATCGCCATTCGTGATTCTATTCGTGATGGACACAAAAATATCTGCGCTCTCCCCTATCAACCCCAAGGTTGTGGAGAGATATTTCGTTGCTCTCAGGTTCATGCGTCCGAGGGCGCTCTGCGCCGTGTATGGCCGTTGAAATGAGTTGCTGCAACATGCGGGGGGCAGTAAGCCGTATACGCCAAAGCCTCTGCGTGTTGGCATATCCGAGGCGCAGCGGAAAGGTCGGGCGGGAGGCTAATTACAAAAACACCCCGAATTCTGCGTTGGCCGGATTCGGGGTGTTTTTCGCCTGCCGTTATGACGGGCGGTTGTTCTACCGAGCGCTCAGCAAGGCCGCCTGGCGCACGGCCTCAATGAGGCTGTCTTCACTGGCAACGCCTTTTCCGGCTATGTCAAAGGCTGTTCCGTGGTCCACAGAAGTCCGGATCACGGGAAGTCCGATGGTGATGTTCACGCCATCGGCGATTCCCATAACCTTGATCGGCCCGTGGCCCTGATCGTGGTACATGGCTATCACGACGTCAAAGTCACCTCTTCCGGCACGGAAGAAAAGCGTATCCGACGGCAGCGGGCCTTCCACATTCCACCCTCTGGCCTGCGTGGCCTTCACAGCGGGAAGAATCTTTGTTTCTTCTTCTCCATTGCCAAACAGGCCGTTTTCTCCGGCATGGGGATTGATGGCGCAAACCGCTATACGCGGATTGGCGATGCCCGCACGCACAAGCGTGTCGTGCGCCCTTGCTATGGTACGCTCCACAAGGGCGGGCTCTATCTTGTTGATGGCGTCAATGAGGCCCAGGTGGGTGGTCACATGCACAACCCGCAGGATGGGCGTCATGAGCATCATCGAGACTTCAGGCGTGTCCGTAAGATGGGCCAGCATTTCCGTATGCCCGGGAAACATGCGCCCTGCCGCGTGCAAGGCTTCCTTGTTCAGAGGGGCGGTGCAGATGGCCTGGGCCTTGCCCGCCTGCACAAGTTCCACCGCTTTCTTGATGAACTGGTAGGCTCCTTCGCCGGATATGGGCGAAACCACGCCGAAGGGATGCCCCTTGGGAATAACCGGCACATCGATACAATCAATGGCGCCAGCTACATACTGAGCATCACCCGGGTCGGCAAGCGCATTGACAGTAACCGCGCTGCCCGTGATCTCCGCGGCTTCACGCAGTCGTTCTGCGTCGCCAACCACAAGTATCCTTGCCCATGCGGCCATATCGGGCCTGGCCATGGCCTTGACTATGATTTCAGGCCCGATGCCGGAGGCATCGCCCATGGTAATGGCCACAATTGGAAGCTTCAAGCCAATTCTCCTTTATAATTTGCAGCGCGTATATATTCTATGCACCTGGCCAGGGTATGCTCGGTGCCGAAAGAACCGGCCTTGGTGATAATGGGCAAGGCATGCCTGCCCAAGGTCAGGCCCACAGGCACGCCGCTTTCAACCTCGGTCACAAGCTGTATGCCGTGAATACCCGCACGGGCCATGAGCATGGCGGCCGTTTCTCCTCCGGTGGCCACAAGACCGCCCGAAGCCTCAAGAACGCCATGCAGAGCTGCGGCAAGACGACTGGCCAGGCTGCCGCCCTTCGAAAGGTCCGGATCGTCAACCTCAACGATTTCCGCCACAACGTCACGGCCTGCAAGCAGAGCCTCTTTGATTTCCCGCCCGCGCTCTTCAAGTGCCGCGTCACTGGCGGAAGTCAGTTCAGCGGGCGTAAAGGGCACATGAAGCACAGGCTTTGTATCCAGCACAAACCGCAAGGCCTGACGCGAAACCCGTACCAGACTGCCCACCACCATAAGGACGCCGCGCTCCGTTGCCGGAACGGAAATGGTCACGCCACCGCGATCCGGAGCGGACATGCGCGCCAGCGGCACGGCAAGGCCCCCGGTCCCCGCGAAGAAAACCCTATCAGCTAAAGGATAGGTAGCCTCGGCAATGATTGCAAGGTCATCTGGCGTTTCAGCATCGCAAACAACGCCGTAAAAGCCTTTATTCATGCAGTCCTGAACCAGAGCCGTGATGCCGCCAACGCCGCTCCGCACCACATCCAGCGTGATGCCGTACGTTTTTACTCCGACCGCGCCAAGGTTTTCCACCAGATTGCCGCTGGGGTACGTATGATCCCTTGCCCAGACCTCTGTGGCTTCAAGGGGCTCGCCGTTGACCAGCACGCAGCCATTGACCGTTGTTCTGCCAGTGGCCGGAAAGGCAGGAGCCATAACCAAAAACGAAGGGCCGCCGAGCTTGCGCAGCACTTCAATGGTGGCCGCAGTTTCCGCCATGGGCTGTCCGCGCATGAGGGAATCAAGCTTTTTATAAAGCCGCATGGGTCGAGCAAACCGCTGCTCCAGCAGGCAAACATGGGCCTTTGCCGCCGCTGTTGCCGAAAGAGCCCGGCTTGCCACATCCACTGCCACTACCCCGCCGGGTACGTCCGCAGCCTCGCCGCCCTCAAAAAGCACTGATGCGGGCATGCCGCTTTTGGCAAAGGCGATGGCGCAATCTGCCGCGCCTGTGAGATCATCCGCGACAATAAACCAAGATGGATTCATAGCGTTCCCCTGTTACGAACCTGCGACGAATGCGCCCTTGCGCCCGCCCGCAGGCATCCTCGGCTAAGCCTCATTTTCATCCGGCAAATCCTTGGGAGCTCCAAAAACTTTGACGCCCCACGCGGTGACAATGGGGGTGAGAATGGCCGTGACCACCACGCAGGACGCCACAAGCACTGTCGCCTGCTGCGCGGCAGGCGCATAGACGGGGTTGGCCTGGGCAATGATCATAGGCACGGCGGCGGCGTTGCCAGCGGTTGAGGAAGCGGCCAATCCGGCAACACCAGTGCCTCCGGTCAGGCGATCCCCAATAAAAAGAACTATGCCGGTGAGCAGCACAACACAGACGCCAAGGCCAATGCCAAGCAGACCCGCATTCCAGACCTTGGAAAGATCAAGCCCGGTGCCAAGCGCAAAGGCGAAAAACGGAATGAGCACCGCAGGAGCAGCTTTGAGAAAATCCCTCATGTCCTTGTCAAGGTTGCCAAGAATCATGCCCAGAACCAGGGGGAAGATAGCGCCAACCATCATCTGCCAGGGAAAGGCCGAAAGCCCGGCTACGCCCAATGTTACCATGGTAAGAAATGGGCCGGACTCAAGACACATGATGGAGTATGCGGCAACATCCTTGGGTCTGCCGTATTGCCCCATGAGGGCCATATACAGCCCGCCGTTGGTGTCATTAAGGGCGGCCACTATGGCCAGAGTGGAAATACCCGCAAAAAAGCCTTCTTCCACCGGGGCCTCGCCAAGAAACTGCCCCACGATAATGCCGATGATCGCGGCCACGCCCACCTTGGCCATAAAGAGAACGCCTCCCTTCTTGATGATGTAGGGAGTTGTTTTAAAACTGATGGTCGCGCCCATGCAGACATAGTAAACAGCCAGAATGCTTGTTGCCCCGGTAAAAAGGCCGCCAGTAAAAGAACCAAATATTTTGGGCGTATTGGGAAAAAAGGTGTTGCAAAGCGCGCCAAGCAACAGCGGAATGACCATAAGCCCGCCAGGAACCCGTTCCATCGTCCGTTTGATCTGCATGACTGAACCCTCCAGCTGCGTAACCGCATCCCGCATATCGGGGCAAGTTAAAAATGATTGATCCGCGCAATAAAACAACACCAAAAACCAGGAAGAACACGCAGAAAACACAAAAATACGCCGTTTTCTGGCACCCCCAGGAATTCATAGCAGATTGGGCAAAATGCGCAAGAATTTTTATTTTTACCGGGATAATCCGTTTTTTACAAATTTTTTTGCGTAATTCACGCATATTATTTACTTCAGGAAGCCTTACATTTATTCCCACTTCAAGGTATATAACTGCTAATTACGTACAGGAAGGGTAACTATGCGACGAAGCAGAGAACGGCGTACGGCCATGCTCGAAGCCATCGCGAGTGGAGCCAACGACATAAAATTATTGGCTGAAAAATTTGGAGTTTCATTTTCCACTGTACGGCGCGATTTGCAAAGGCTCTCCAAAGAAAAAGCCGTGGCCCGTACCTATGGCGGCGCAATGCTTGCGCCTTGTATTCAGGAAGAAAACTATCCCGTCCGCGAATGGCAGCACCGCGCGGCCAAACAGACCATTGCCCAGGCTGCGGCGGCTCAAGTTGGGGACGGAGAAACCATCATCCTTGACGGTGGTTCCACCATTACCTCCATGGCCCGCTTTCTGTATGACAAAGAGCTTACTGTCATTACCAATAATATTAAGCTCACCGCCATTCTTGCGGATGCGCCCAACATAAAAACCATCTTTCTGGGCGGCTCCATCAGGCCAATCAGCATGAGCGCATACGGCCCTTTTGCCGAAAGCGCCCTGCGCTGCCTTACGGCCGACAGGGCTTTTACCAGCGGCAACGGCCTTGTGTCTGACCGTGGCCTGTGCGAAGCCACGCTGGAACAAATATCGCTCAAGCTTCTCATGATGCGTCAGGCCAAGGAAACATTCGTGCTGGTTGATTCCTCCAAACTGGGCTGCGCGTCGCAGCCGATCTGGGCGCAACTGCCGCTGGACTGGACCCTTGTCACGGACGCGGATGAAAATCTTTGCCAGCCCTTTGTGCAGGCTGGGGCCAAGCTGATGTGCGTCAAACCTTCCGGCGCAGACAACGACGCCAGGGAAGAATGACGCGCCAGCGGCCCTGCTCGTGACGACGCTGTCAAAAACGTTAGCGTGTTTTTCTCGTCTGGAGCGGTGGTTCCAGAGGCAGCGGCTTGCGGTCATCACATTATCTCAAGGTTTGTCCGCTCCAACCGCCATTGCAAAGCAAAAGGCCCGTGGCAAGAGCCACGGGCCTTTTAGCATCACAAGCCAGAATGCCTGCTGATCACGCCTTTTTATGCCGCCGGGCTCGGGCACGCAAAGCCGAGCGCCACATCCACGAAAGCACCAGCCCCACCACAATGCCGATAAAGGCATAAGTGTTGCGCGTGGCATTGGGAGCGGCATTGGCCCACCAGTTGGCTGCATGGCTCCATGCCGTGTGGTATAATGTCCAGCCCAGAGCGGCAACCAGCACAAGTACGGCAAACGCGCCTCCCAGCCAGAACAGGGGGATGGGCTCCTGCCAGAAAAAAGACGTCCTGTAAAAGCGCCTCTTGGCCATGCACAGGGCCAGCAGCACCACGCATACCATTGACGCCGTGAGCCAGGAAAAGCCGTTGAGCAGCGCGCCGAGAATGCCCAGACACAAAAAGACCACAGCCATGCGGAACGCGCGCGCCTGACGGCGCTCCAGACCGTAGGAGACAAACAGCAAGGCCGCGCCCGACAGGCAACTGACAAAATGCCCTATGGTCGTTACATGATAGGGGCCCATCATATGCAGCATGGCAAGGGCATGACGCCCCAGGGGCAATGTGGATGACACCAGCAGAATAACACCTGCCGAAAAACACATGTAGGCCGAAATGGTGTGCGAAAGCACCGAAAGCCAGCGACCTGTGCTGCGCAGCATGTCACGCCGCTGGCGCACTTCGTAGACAGCCAGCAGCAGGGCCGCTGCCAGCAGGGGAATAATGAAATAGATAAGTCTGAACAGCAGCACGGCGGCAAAAACCATCTGCTCGTGCGACGTGTGGGTCAGGTGCAGGATAACCAGCTCAAATACGCCCACCCCGCCAGGAATGTGCGTCAGCACCACCGCCACCTGAGCCATGAGATAGCTTGGTAAAAAGTCGATAAAGCTGATGCCCATATCGCCGGGCAAAAGCACATACATGCAGGCAGCCGCAGCCACAATGTCGACCCCGGCCACCAGAGCCTGAGCAATGGCTATGCGCGGCGGGGGAAAGACGAATTCCTTGCCGAAAATATGCACAGGCTTGCGCACGAAGAAACAGAGAGCCAGGTAGGAGCAGGCAATGGCAAAAAGAATCACGCCAAGAATGCGTACGTCTTTCAGGGGCATCCTGGCCAGCAGCTCATCGGGGATGATGGGCGGCGCAACCATAAAGATGACGCCGCACAGCCCCAGAGCCCCAACCCAGAATGTCACGGCCAGCATGAGCACGAGGCGCACGATATCCGTCAGCGAAAAACCCCACGCGGAATAAAACCGGTAGCGCACGCTGGTGCCGCCCAAAAGAGCGCCAAAGTTGTAGCTCACGGCCTGTCCCACAAAGGACACAAGGCCAACGCGCGGCAGGGGCAGACTTTTATGGATGGCCTTGAGGGCCAGCCAGTCATAACCAACCAGAATCATGTAGTTTATCACCATCAGCACGAGTGACAAGGCAATGCGCGCACTGGATATCTGGTTGAGACTTTCACGAATCTGGGCAACGCTGTAGCTTTTGAGCTTGTGATACAAAAGATATACCGCCAGCAGAAACACGGCGGTGATCAGTAACGGACCGATATAACGTAAGTATTTTTTCATAATCTGCTATTGCTTAGATGCGGCTGATGCCCGGAGCGTTCTGAAAACATTTTTTAAGCATATACGCTGTGCCAGCCCCGCGCAAGTGTCAACTGCATACCATTAACATCGTTATCTTACTTACAGGGCTGGAATTTTTTCGCAGGGCTTGACCGAAATCTGAGCAGAGGGTAATGTGGGAGCCGGGTAAGGGGTTTACTCCCGTCCCGCCTTGGCCAGAGTGGTTTCGCTATATACGGTAGCTGCTCGGTGTGAATTTTCCGGCAAAATTCACGCCGCGAGATTGTCGCAAGGCCAGATATTTTGCCTCAAGGCGGCAGCTCAAGCGCTCTAAACGCTCATGCGGGCACAGCTGGGTTTTGCCGGGCAGCCAGATTTTACTCGTAAAAAACATTTATTGGATAACGCATGCTCCGCTGCCTGGGCAGCGGCGCTTTTTTTGCGTTGTGAGGTTCAACATGACTAGCATCCCCATTTCCGTACAAGGCTACAAGGCTCTGGAAGACGAACTGGCTCGCCTCAAGAGCGAGCGCCCGGCCATTATTCAGGCCATCAAGGAAGCCAGAGAAGAAGGCGACCTGCGCGAAAACGCCGGCTATGACGCCGCGCGCGAGCGTCAGGGCATGGCCGAAGCGCGCATCAAGTACATTGAATCGCGCATGGCTCTTTACCAGGTTATCGACCTTGATACGCTTCGCGGCGACAAGGTCATTTTTGGCGCAACCGTTGAAATGGAAGACGTGGACAGCGGCGAAACCAAGACCTACACCATTCTGGGGCCCGACGAGGCCGACCCCACCAAGGGCTCCATCTCTTTTCTCTCGCCTGTGGGGCAAGCCCTGCTGGGTAGGGAAGTGGGGGATGAAGTTTCTGTGGAAATTCCGCGCGGCCGCGTCACCTACGAAATCATCGGCATCAGCTTCAAAGGCAGCAAGGCCCTCAAATAACCATCGGGCCTGGAGCGGACGACGCGCGAATATTCTTCGCAACGTTTGATCCGCGCCATGATTGCACCAACCAGCGCGAAGAACCAGCAGCGCGGCCTTCACCGCAGGCCCTAAAGGCAACGGCTGAAACCGCGCTCACGTCTTCACGGCGAACACCTGCCCGTGCAATCGTTTGAGCAGTGCAGAAAAAATCGCTCTAGATCAGAATCACTTTGAAATGCTTTACATTTTAATGGTCATTCTGCCAAAAATGCGCTTCTGGCAGAATCCACGCCACGTTGTGGCTCGCTGCGCTCTCGTGCAGTGTTAGAGCATGCATCCTTTTTCAGAGGCAAAGTGCTCTGAAAAAATTTTCAGCGTCAGGGCCCAGCTCTGATCGGGAGCCGCGTGCAACAGCGCATTACGTAGGCCGCTCCCACGCACGATCCCGCCCCAGCGCGCGAGAAAACTCTCCCGCGTCTGGGGCGTAATGCGTTGCCGCCCCTGTACATCTTCCGCCCACGCCACATTTTCTAAGGCCTTTCCAGGCTGCAAAGGAACATGCCACTGTCCCCACGGGCAACTCAGACTGTGCATTCCTGCCGCTGCCAGCCGCAACCCCAGATCCGCTCCGGCCCAAGGCCCCATGGCAATGTCATAGCCTCCATGCTCAAGAAAAACGGCGCGACGCACGGCCATAGCCTGCTCCGGCGCGGCGAGCGCACGCCGTGTGAGCAAAAGCTGCCCCCAGCAGATGGACGAGAGCAGGTCTCTATGCGCACCCCGGTGCAGGGCAAAAGGCAGCCCTGTGACATCCGGCATCAGCCCGGCGTGCCAGAGGCGGTTGCCGCGCCACAGGGTGCCGCCCACAGCTCCCACGTTTTCCTGGAGAGCCAGAGCAGCAAGCTGACCGGGCAGGCTGCCCGGCAAGGGACTCAAGCGGGCATCCAGAAAAAGCAACACCTGGCCTGAAGCAGCACTGGCGGCCCCATTGCAGGCTGCATGCCAGTCCCCGTTCTCCTTGCCCTCTGGTGGGGGCAGAAGGCGCGCGCCCGCAAAAGTTGCTGTGGGCATGCTTCTGAAAGCCTCCGCAGCGTCATTGCTCAGAGGCTGACAGAGGACTTCCAGATCAAGCGTACCCGCGAGTTTTTCCAGTTCTTCCCACAGGCCCGCCTGTACGGGGCGACTGTCCGCAGCGAGCAGAACAGCGCTGCACCGCATGCGTGGATCAACCTCATGCCGCAGCACAAAAAAGTTGTTGAGCGCCGTTGGCACGGCCTCAGCCTTGAAGCCTCGGCGACGCACGCTTTCTTCAAGGGCTCTGCGGGTGGCTTCCAGCACATAGGGTTTTGCCCCAAGCGAGCCGCTGGTGCTTCCGTCATGCACACGCCAGTGATAAAGAATCCGCGGCATGTGGGCGATACGCCCAGGAGCCAGCCTTTCAATGACGCGCAGGCTGAGATCAAAATCCTGCGAGCCCTCAAAACCAGTCCTGAAGCCCCCGGCTGCCCGCAATTCTTTTGTGGCGTAGACGGAAAAGTGCCCTGTAAAACAGGTCCAGGGATCAAAATCCGCACGAAAAACCGGCGTGCGACGAACCCCACGGCTGTCCAGCTTGTCCTCGTCAGAATACATCAGCCCCAGATCTGGCTTATGCCGAACAAGCGACGCCACTTCGCTCAGGGCGTGATTGGTCAGCAGATCATCATGGTCAAGAAAGCCGGTCCAGGGGGCGTCAACCAGCTCCAGGGCAGAATTGGAGGCACGGGAGATGTGCCCGTTTTTTCCCCGCAGCACGAGGCGCAGCCTTTTGTCATCAGCAGCGTAGCTACGCAAAATTTCAGGGATTTCATTTTTTGTGGAGGCATCATCGGCAATGCAGAGCTGCCAGTGTGGGTATTCCTGTGCCAGCACGGAGTCCAAAGCCGCGCGCAGGTGGTCTGGCCTGGGGTTGTAGACGGGCATAACCACGGCTATGGCGGGCCAGTCGGCTCCTGTGTGCAGCAGGTCGAACTGGGCAGCGTCGGGTGTGCAGTCCTGTCCGCTTTGCAGTGCGGGTTCAACCAGTTCCACCCAGGCGTCAAAAGAGGCCGGGCAGTCATCGAGGCCACTGTCGTAAACGCCCTCCGCCTGCAATGCCCGCATGCCCGCATGCAGATGGTTACGCCGAAAATCTTCCGCCCGCTCCAGCCACCGCTGTGCATCATGCACCAGTGGAGCCACAGCGCCCCGGTGGCTGCAGGCCAGAAGATTTCTGGCTGTGGAGGCATACCAGGAGTGCGCGTACGGCAGGCTCACCGGCAGGTCGCGGCACATCTGCACGGCCTGGGTGCGCTGATGGGGCGTCAGGGCGTGTAAAAAGCCCAGCAGGGTGTCGGGCTGTGGCTGCCACCGCCAGCGAAGCCATGCCTCAAGAGGAAAACCCGTGCCGGGCTCCCCTGCTCCGCTCGATTCCGGCTCCTTCCCCGCGTCAACCCACGATCCCGGCTGCGGACAGGGCCCCTGCCAGAGCCAGTCAGTGCAGCCATACTCCAGCCCGTCGGCCGACACATGGGCCGCGTAGTCCGGGTGCAGCACGCCCGGCTCGATGCGCTCCCGCTGCAGCAGACTGTTCCACAAGCCGCAGGTTTGCCACGAATCGAAATAATCGCCCAGACGGGCCAACGATACGGGGATACTGCCAAAAGCGCCCGCCGCGCCGCCGCCAGCCGTTTGGTGCAATAAGGCCCCAAGACGCAGACAGAAATCCACATCGGCAAGGCTGTCCAGAGATGGATTGAAGCCGCCAGCAGCCGCCACGTCAGATGTGCGCAACAGCAGCGCCGCCGTATGCGCCAGCTGGAAGCGGCGCTCGCGCCGCGCAAGCGTATGGCCCAGGGGCAGCCCTTCATAAAGATAGTGCTGTTGGCCAAGGCAATCGACCACTGTGCCCATGTGGGCAATTCGCGGCAGCGCGGGGCTGGTATGGAGCGGCTCGTCCGATCGCGCGGGCGGCCCTCCAGTTCCGGCAGGATACAGAAAAAAGGGATTAACGCCTGCCAGATCCCTGTGGGTTTCCAGCGCGCGCCGCAGTGGCGGCAAGGCATTTTCTTGCAGCAGAACCGAAGATGAAAGCAGCAGGAGCCACGGCGTGCGAACCAGTGCCGACGCGGCATTGCGCACATGCCACAGATTTTGGCCAGCCTGCGGGCACTGGCAACGAAAGGCGCGCAAATCGCCACTACGCACCATTTCCCGCCCCAGGGCGGTCATTGGCTCGCGCTCGGCTTCTTCACAAAGCAGCAAAACCACCTGACCCCGGCCGCCAGCACGGATCAGGGCGTCCAGAGCGGGCCGGGCCGAAAATTCCGGCAGGCAGGCAAGAAGTACGGTCAGCCAGGGGCGATCTGAAGGAAGGCTAGACATGTTTTGTCTATATACCAGCCCCTCAAGGGGCGCAATGCAACTACCGGAGATCTTTTATTTGCCAGCAAGGCTTGGCAGACCCCGCATCTATTTGCTAGGCTTACGCCGCTTGGCCTGTTTTCGGCCATATCCGCCACGGCATACGCAACTCAAGGCTTATTTTGCATGACACAGACATTGCCCCGTTTGCTCTATCTGCTAGCTGTATTGGCCTGCTATCTGTTGCTGATGCCCAATCCTGTCACGATTTTTATGGCTGCCTGCCTGTCTTGCCTGACCCTGCCGCAGTACCGCAGGCTTCGCCAGAAAGCGCGGGCCTGGCGCATGCGGATTGAGAGAAACACGCCAGACTCCCACAAACGCCGCACCATGCTTTCCCTTTCGCACTCCATGCCGCTTTACGCATATATCGGCATGTTGGTTTCGTCGCTCGTGGTGCCTGTGGCCGTACTGGTGCTTCTGGTGTCGCCTCAGGCGGCGGCCGGGTTTACGCGCCTGCGTGAACTGCAGGCCAACAATTTTCAGTTGCCGATGGAATGGGTGGCTTACATACAGGAGTGGCGGCAAAGCCTGACTGAACACCCCCGCCTGGAGCGCGTTTTCAACGACCTGCTTCTGAAGTTGGACAGTTTTTTTGACAGCGCCATGAGCGTGCTGCTGTCGCGCGGCGTGGATTTTCTGGGCGGCACCATGACCGTGCTCTGGACCAGCTTTCTTTTCATAAGCCTGACCGTGATCTTCACGGTCTATTCCCGCCGCATCCGCAAGATTACCGGCAGGATATTCCACATTTCCCAGCCCTTGCTCAGGCGCTTTATTGCCGCCATTCACAGAGCCCTGCGCGGCATCATGCTCGGCATTGTTCTGGTGGCTCTTGCTCAGGGGCTTATGTGCGGCGTCGCCTTTGCCGTGGCTGGCGTCAACCAGCCCGCGTTCTGGGGGCTGCTTGCCACCCTTGTGGCTCCCATCCCTATGGTTGGCACGGCGCTTGTGTGGGTTCCCCTTTGCATTTCACTCTGGTTCACAGGCAAGACCATGGCTGCTGTTGGCCTGGCGCTGTGGGGCTTACTGGCTGTCGCTGGCGTGGACAATGTGCTGCGCCCGCTATTTTTGCGGCAGGGCATCAAGGCCCCGTTCTTTATACTGATCATCTCCATTCTCTGCGGACTTTCCAGCTTTGGCCCGGTGGGACTTATCGCCGGCCCTGTTCTGCTGGCTTTTGCCATGCAGGCGGTGGAAGAAGCAAACCGCGCATACAGGTATAATGTTTAAAACAGATTTTTGCGCCATCCCTACGATTGCCGCCACGCTTCGTCGGGACATCAGGCATATTACTGACGACGAGGGATATGGCTCCGCCACGCAACGCCGCAGCTTCTTGCGCATGGCCAGCGTCTTTCTGGTCTGCTTCATTTTGCTCTGCGCCCTGCCCGGCCGGTCTATGGCGGCCATGCCCGTCCGATCCGCCATACTTATCAATATGGACACGGGCGCTGTGCTTTACGCCAAAAATGCGGACATGGCCATACCGCCAGCCTCGCTCACCAAGGTCATGAGCATGTTTCTTGCCATGGACCAGATACGGGCCGGAAAAATCAAGGTTGAAGAAAAAATCAGGATTACGCCCGAGATAGCCTCTGTCGGCGGTTCATCCATGTATCTGCGTGCAGGCGAACGGGTGCCTATGTCTCAGCTGCTTACCGGCATGGCCGTTGTTTCGGGCAATGACGCGGCCACGGCTGTGAGCCGCCGTGTGGGCGGCAATGAGCGCCTGTTTGTCCGGGCCATGAACCAGAAGGCCAAAGCCATCGGCATGCAGCGCAGCACGTTCAAAAATCCCACAGGTCTGCCCGCCGCCGGGCAAAAAACCACAGCCAGGGACATGTCCACCCTGGCGCGCGCCTATCTTCGCGCCCACCCATCGGCCCTGCGCTATCACAATGTGCCCCTGTTCACCTATCGCGGCAGAATGACGCGCAATACCAACGCCTTGCTGGGGCAGGTTCCGGGCGTCAACGGACTCAAAACCGGATGGACCGTGGCCTCGGGCTACAATCTCATTGTAACGGCCCAGAGGGGGAAAACCCGCATGCTGGCCGTGGTTATGGGCGGCACCAGCCGGGTGGGACGCGACAACGCGGCGCGCAGGCTCATTGAGGCCGGATTCCGCTACCCCACGTCGCCCAAAAAAATTCAGCAAATCTTCGCGGGCAAAAGAAAGCGCTGACGCAGGCCCGACATCACCATAAAGGCGGCGGAATTTCTTCCGCCGCCTTTATTTATTGGCAAACACCATTTTCGCAACCAGAGCCGTTTCATGGCGCAAGCGCTCTGGCGGCTGCGTGAACGGGCTTTTGCCGTGAAGGCACAGGCGCTGTCCGCGCTGGCAAACGCCGTAGAGGGCGTCTTTCAATCTTCAGGATGTCTGTTCTCGCACCCTGTTTGCGCCTTTGGGCTATGCCTGTTCCAGGGCCTGAGCGAGGTCGGCAAGGGTGTCGTCCACATGTTCAAGTCCCACAGAAAGACGGATGGTGCCGGGGGCAATGCCGGCATCGCGCAGCTGCTCATCGGTCAGCTGGCGGTGCGTGGAGCTGGCCGGATGCAGAACGCAGGTACGGATGTCCGCCACATGCACCTCAAGAGAGATCATCTTCAGACTGTCGATAAAGCGCGCGCCGGCATCCCGCCCGCCCTTGAGCGAAAAGGAAATGACGCCGCTGCACCCTTCGGGCAGATACTTGTCGGCCAGCGCCTTGTTGGCGTTGCCCGGCAGGCGCGGATAACTGACGGATTCGACCTTGTCGTGCCCCTCAAGATAAACGGCCACCTTTTCGGCATTGCGGCAGTGCCGCTCCATACGCAGCGGCAGGGTTTCAAGGCCCTGATTGATGTAAAAAGCGCCCTGCGGGCTTTGGCAGCACCCCATGTCGCGCATGAGCTGAACCCGGGCTTTGACGATATAGGCCGCTTTTCCAAAGGCTTTGGTATACACAAGCCCATGATATGAGGGGTCTGGTTCGGTAAATTCGGGGAATTTGCCGCTGGTCCAGTCGAAATTGCCGCTGTCAACGATAACGCCGCCCATCTGCAGGGCATGCCCGTCCATATACTTTGTTGTGGAGTGCACAACAATGTCCGCGCCGTACTCAAAGGGACGGCACAGAATAGGCGTGGCAAAGGTGCTGTCGATGATCAGGGGCAGACGATGGCGGTGCGCCAGCCGCGCGAAACGCTCTATGTCCAGCACGTCCATAGATGGATTGGTCAGTGTTTCGCCAAAAACCGCACGGGTATTGGGCCGAAAAGCCTTTTCAATTTCCGCGTCCGAGGCGTTCTGGTCTACAAAGGTAACTTCGATGCCCAGTTTTTTCAGCGTGACGGCAAAAAGATTGAAGGTGCCCCCGTAAATGCTGGACGCGCTGACCACATGCTCGCCGCTTTGCGCGATATTGAGCAGGGAGAGCATGCTGGCGGCCTGGCCGGATGAAGTGCACAGCGCGCCCACCCCGCCCTCAAGAGCCGCGATTTTGCGCTCCACTGCGTCCACGGTGGGGTTGCCAAGACGGGTGTAGAAAAAGCCCGCGTCCTCAAGATCAAAAAGTCTCGCAACGGCCGCCGTGGACTCGTATCTGAATGTGGTGCTCTGTGCTATGGGCACCACGCGGGGTTCGCCGTTTTTGGGCTCGTATCCGGCGTGCAGACAAAGGGATTCCGTTTTCATGCCATCCTCGAAGTATGCGGTGGTAAAGAAAGTATATTGCCCGGGGCCTAAGCCGCGCGGTTTCGAAAAATAGCGCAAGCCCTTGCTGCTGGCAACCGCACTTTTTGCAGGACCGCTGCGCCTTTTATCTATTGAGCCAATAATTGTTTGCTCTACTGTATTCGGTATCTGTTGCACCGTGTGTGCATGTGCAATTTTTTATTGGCACGAAGTGTTGGGGAGCATCTGCCCGCAAGCGCTTTCAGGCTGCGGCATAAGAGAAAATCACACCATATTTCGCATGGCTGTCGTCTGATTCAGGCGCACGCAAAAAATCACAACCCTATTGACCGCGCACAGGTTACGGCGTATAATTTTTTGCAAATGACGGCCAGTTGATTGTGCGAAAACATGAGGGGCATGAATGTCGCACGTGCCAAGGTCAATGGGTCTCCCGCATTAAGTTTGTTCCTGAATTATACACTGACAGCGCCGCCGGGCGCACGGCCCTGAGCCGGACGTTGCTACGCCGCTGTCCTGACACGGAACGGCGTGATTTTTTTCGCGCCGCACAGCAGGCCCCGGTGGCAGGGGACTGCGCCGCAGTTGTTCATTCACTCTTGCCAGGAGGCTATTATGCGTATTGCCGTGGGTCTGGGCAAAGAAGGCGGAGAAGAGCGTTTGGAGCGTTTGGAGCGCCAGGGCATCAGCCGCCGCGATTTCATGAAATTCTGCACAGCAGTGGCCGTAGCCATGGGCATGGGCCCGGCTTTCGCCTCTGAGGTGGCCGCCGCTCTTACCGGGCGTCGCCCCTCGGTAGTCTATCTGCACGGCGCAGAGTGCACGGGCTGTTCTGAAGCGCTGTTGCGCACCTATCAACCCTTCATCGATACTCTCATTCTCGACACCATTTCTCTTGATTACCACGAAACCATTATGGCCGCCGCCGGCGAAGCCGCTGAAGAAGCGCTTCATGCCGCCGTCAACAGCCCTGAAGGTTTTGTCTGTATTGTCGAAGGCGCCATTCCCACCGGCATGGACGGCAAGTACGGCTACATTGCCGGCCACACCATGTATGACATCTGCAAGGACATTCTGCCCAAGGCCAAGGCCGTGGTCAGCGTGGGCACCTGTGCCTGCTACGGCGGCATCCAGGCCGCCAAGCCCAATCCCACCGGCGCCAAGGGCGTCAATGACTGCTACGGCAGCATTGGCATCAAGGCCATCAACGTGCCTGGCTGTCCCCCCAACCCCATCAATATGGTTGGAGCCCTCGTGGCCTTCCTTAAGGGCCAGAAGATTGAGCTTGACGAAGTGGGCCGTCCCGTCATGTTCTTCGGTCAGACCGTGCATGACCTTTGCGAACGCCGCAAACATTTCGACGCCGGCGAATTTGCGCCTTCCTTCAACTCGGAAGAAGCGCGCAAGGGCTGGTGCCTGTATGATGTGGGCTGCAAAGGACCGGAGACCTATAACAACTGTCCCAAGGTTCTTTTCAACGAGACCAACTGGCCTGTAGGCGCGGGGCACCCCTGCATTGGTTGCAGCGAGCCCAATTTCTGGGACGATATGACGCCGTTCTACCAGAACTAAGGGGATAAAAAATGAGCCAAGTCACCAAAACGCCCCAGAGCAGCTACACTGGCCCCATTGTTGTGGACCCGTTGACCCGTATCGAAGGGCATCTGCGCATTGAAGTTGAAGTTGAAGGCGGCAAAATCAAGGAAGCCCGCAGCAGCGCCACCCTTTTCCGTGGTCTTGAAACCATCCTCAAGGGACGCGATCCGCGTGACGCGCAGCATTTCACCCAGCGCACCTGTGGCGTCTGTACGTACACCCACGCCCTGGCTTCCACGCGCTGCCTTGAAGACGCCATCAACAAGCCCATTCCGGCCAACGCCACCTATATCCGCAACCTCGTGCTTGCCAACCAGTTCATGCATGACCATCTGGTGCATTTCTATCACCTGCATGCCCTGGACTTTGTGGATGTCGCCAACGCCCTTCAGGCTGACCCGGCCAAAGCCGCCAAGCTGGCTTCTTCCATTTCGCCCCGCAAGGCCACGGCTGAAGACTTTGCCGCCGTGCAGGCCAAGCTGAAGACCTTCGTGAACAGCGGCCAGCTCGGCCCCTTCACCAACGCCTACTTCCTTGGCGGGCATCAGGGTTATTACATGGACCCCGAAGCCAACCTCGTATGCACGGCCCACTATCTGCAGGCCCTGCGCGCGCAGGTTGAAGTGGCCAAGGGCATGGCCGTTTTCGGCGCCAAAAACCCGCACACCCAGTTTACTGTGGCTGGCGGCGTGACCTGTTACGATGCCCTGACCCCCAAACGCATCAAGGAATTCCGCGACATTTACGCCAAGTCCCGCGCGTTCATTGAAGAAGTTTACATTCCCGACCTGCTGCTTGTGGCCAGCTACTACAAGGACTGGGCCGGCATCGGCGGCACCAGCAACTTCATGGCTTTCGGCGAATTCCCCGCTGTCGGCGGCGAACGCGACCTCAACAGCCGCTGGTACAAGCCCGGCGTCATCTATGACCGCAAGGTCGGCTCCGTACAGCCCTTTGATCCCAGCAAGATCAACGAGCAGGTCAAGCACAGCTGGTACGAAGGTCAGGCCCGCGAGCCCTATAACGGTGAGACCAATCCGCACTTCACCTTTATGGGCGACAAGGCCAAGTACTCCTGGAACAAGGCTCCGCGCTACGACAACCATGCCGTGGAAACCGGCCCCCTTGCCCAGATGCTCGTTGCCTATGGTCACAACCACAAGACCATCAAGCCCACCATTGATGCCGTACTTGCCAAGCTGAACGTGGGCCCCGAAGCCCTGTTCTCCACCCTTGGCCGTACTGCCGCTCGCGGTATCCAGACCCTGGTTATCGCCCAGCAGATGGAAAACTGGCTCAACGAGTACGAAAACAACATCGGCAAGGACAAGCAGATCGTTGAAAACTACACCGTGCCGGTCTCCGGTCGCGGCGTGGGCTTTGTGGACGCGCCCCGTGGCGGTTTGTCGCATTGGATGACCATCAAGGACAGCAAGATCGACAACTTCCAGCTTGTGGTGCCCACCACCTGGAACCTGGGACCGCGGGATGACAAGGACGTGCCCAGCGCCGCCGAAACAGCCCTTGTGGGAACGCCCGTGGCCGACCCCAAGCGCCCGGTGGAAATTCTGCGCACCATCCACTCCTTCGACCCCTGCATCGCCTGCTCGGTGCATGTCATTGACGGCGAAACCAACGAAGTCAATGAGTTCAAGGTCCTGTAAGTTACAATAATCATGACGCAAAAGGGCGGGGGCCAAATCCCCCGCCCTTTTTCTCTTCAAGCAAACGAGCTGACACATGAGCGAGCAGAAAGTGCTTATCCTTGGGGTAGGCAATATCCTGTTGACTGACGAAGGCTTTGGCGTACGCGCCGCAGCATATCTTGAAGCGCACTATCGCTGGCCTGACAACGTGACCCTTATGGATGGCGGCACGCAGGGGCTCATGCTCATGAGCGAGCTGATGGACTGCGATTTACTGGTCGTGCTGGATGTCGTGCTCGGCCCCAAGGAGCCAGGTACCATCTACAGGCTTGAAGGTGAAAATTTGCGTCAGAGCCTGAGCTTCAGGGACTCAATGCACCAGACCGACCTGCTGGACACCCTGGCGACCTGCGAATTGGCGGGCCATCGCCCCAACGCTGTGGTTTTCGGCATACAGCCTCTCGACTACAAAAGTATGGGCTTGAACCTCACGTCCGAGATTCAAGCCAAGCTGCCGGAATTCTGTGAAAAAGTTGTAGCAGAGTTGGCCCTTCAAGGCATTTGCGCTGAAAAAATCTGACGATTAGCCCATTTTCACAAAAAAGCCCGGATCGGCGACACTGCGCTGATCCGGGCTTTTATTCATAAAAAACTGCTGTTTCGTCACCAATCAGGAATGCTGATGTACCTGCGCAGTTTCTGAATTACTTTTTTTTCTACCCCTGCTCTTCCGGCGGCAAACACTCTTCGCTGAACAGGGCAAATCCCGCCTGACGCAATTGTGCGGCCCATATTCCGTCCCCTTCACACAGACCTTTGCTGAAGGTGCCGTCATAAACCTGCCCATATCCGCAGGAAGGCGAACGACTTTTCAGTATGGCGGCAGTACAGCCCTGTTGTCTGGCGAGATCGGTAGCAGCCTGTGCCCCAAGCTTGAAGAACCGGGTTACGTCATGCCCGTCCCTGGTCATAACCTTGCCGTGCGCAATTTCGCTCGGCATACGGGGCGTAGGCAATCCACCGAGGCACTCCGGGCAGGCCGCAACCGCCCTGCCCTCTGCCACCATCTGCACGACAGCAGCGCACGCGTTGGCGCGGCCATCATACCGGCAGGCAATTCCAGCGAGGCAAGCGCTGACGATATAGCGTGGGCGCGTCATTCCGGCGTATTCTCCGGCAAGAGCGCAGCTTCCCACATTTCCTGATAATACACGCAGGTACCGGGATTCCAGGCAGTGGCCGTGGCGTGGTCGTAACTTTCAGTTATGGGCCAGTCAGTATGCGGGGCCAGTGCTTCTTGAAAGGAAGGCGCTTCAACCACAGCTTCATATTCGAGATTAAGCGTGTAATTGGGCCCCTTCATAAAGCGCAGATGATAGCGCGGCATAACAGATCCTTATTAACGCGAACACCGGGAAGAGCTGGCTCTTCCCGGTGTGTTGTGCATTACGCGATGGCAGTGCCTAGTGCGTGGTCATTACAAACTTGCTGATGACAAACAGAACCACCAGCAGAAAGATGCCAAGACCCACGCCGCCCTTGATGAGCTTCATTTCTACGGGGTCCAGGGGCTCATACTCCATTTTTTCAATTTCTTCATGGAGTTTTACTTCATTGCTATTTTCCATATCTCACTCCGTATATGCTAGCCGCCGATAACAGGCGGGGTCATGCCGTGGAAGAAGGCGTAGGAAATGAACAGGCCCACCCAGATGATGAAGCCGAACAGGCACACCACATACACAACAGCCAGACGACCAATGCCTTCTTCACGCAGCTTGCGGAAGTTGGACACAACACCAATGGTGAAGAAGGTCATGAGGAAGAACAGCACACGGAATCCGTTGATGGTGCCGGACAGGCTCTTGCCGAGCTTGTGCAGTTCGGGCGAGGACAGGCACATGAGCAACAGGATCAGGAAGGTCGCGATGTACCCCAACACGAAGCGGGGGAAGCGGTCCATAACGTCGCCCCAGGTCATGGTGCGTTCGCCACGGGTCTTGTCGAACTTGGCGGTCCACACGTATGCGAGCACCAGAGCCCACACGCCGATGAACACGTCAATGAAGATTTTGACGGTGGTGGTAACCATCACGATCCAGCCCGGTTCCCAGTTGATGCCCTGACCAGCCATCTTGGCGAGAATGAGGGATTCGGTGATGGCGCCGCTGGCAATGGCGCCGCCGTCAGACTTGACGGCAAGGCCCATCCAGGCGCCGGCCACCAGAGGCTCGGTGGAAAGGAAGTGCTGCGCCACAAAAGGCAGCACGAGCATTTCGATGCAGGTGAACACCACGACCAGCGAAGAAACCATGATGGGCACCACAGGCCGGGCGCGGATGGCGCCGCCCGTGGCGATGGCCGCAGAAACGCCGCAGATGGAGATGCCGGAGGCAAGAGGAGCAGCCCACTCTTTATTGAACTTGAAGTATCTGCGGGCAACGTAGTAAACGACGCACCAGTAAAGCAGATACGCTTCAACAATGGCGCAAAGACCGCGGAAAATTATGTGACCGGCAAAACCGGCGGCATCAGCGGCTTTCACGCCCAGTTCGGCGCCCATGATGACGATGGCGATTTTAACAAAAAGTTCGGGGCGGCAGGCTTCGCGCAGGCTCTCGGCAAACTTGGGGGTAATGTTGCCCACAAGAATACCCACGACAAGAGCCACGATCAGGCCAGCTTCCGTGCTGAGGCCCAGCGCCCAGGGAATGCCCTGCTTGGCCAGCTGCGTGGGGTTGGCCGCAATGTAGGCATTGGCCCCAAGCGTGTAGCACGCGATGGCAATAAAGAAGATGATGGTGAAGCCACGCACGAAGTTGGCCACATTGCCCTTGATAAGCTTGATGCCCATAGCCATCAGAGCGGTAATGACCGCATAACTTACCAACAGCGAGGCCCAACCGGGAAGCCACTTCCAGGTTGCGGCCTTCCAAGCGTTAAGCGGGTTGTCGACCCACATGCCAACGCCCACGACCCAGCCCATAATGTCCAGGCCAACCATTTTTCCGAGCGCTAAAACAAAGACAAGGCAGCCTATAAGCAGAGCTACTTTATCTTCGTTAAATGCTGCCTTTGGTGATGCCATACCCATAGTCCTCCATGCGAATGATGCAAGTAATCACTGACACACCTTCCTCACAGATACCTAATGCCCTTTTTGCGAGCTTGTACCAACTGGCACTATCGCGCAAAAAAGGCAAAATTTGCCGCAGCATCTAATGAGGAATACCAAGACCAAAAGGTGCCGCCTTACAAAAATGCTGCGACACCCTGCGTAAAGTTACCTGTCTGATCAAGATTGTCAAGTACAAGTTCAAAGTTTAACAATGCGTACTTATAACCGAATTCTCATGTGCTTAAGCCTCTCACGACTGCCATTTTTCGGGCAAAACTGTGTATTTTACAAAATTGCAGCAACTATCCAATCCATTTGATGATTTAAAAAATCCAGGACAGGATGTCGCAAAAATGCACCCTACGCGCAAAAAAGAACATGCGGCAGTGAGCGCCACAATTAATGCCTGTCACGCCCATTTTATCTAATCGCTAATAAAAAAAGCTGTCTTTCGCATTTATCCCACAACAAAACCACCAGCCATTCATTTTTTCATTCAGCATGACAAATGCAACCAGGAGTAAGCAATGAAAGGCCACGGCTTTTGCAAAACCCATCTGCATGAATATCTCTGTGCTCCACATATCAGTCTTGTATATGCGCTAAGCAACTTGTGCGCGTCAGCAAACAGTGCGCACATCGCGCAAAAACGTTTATAACATTTTAACTACATGTTTTTATGATCAATTTATATACAGATCTGCGTGCGTTGCCTGACGACGTCTGGCTCTGTGGCGCTTGTAAAGTCTGAACGATTGTTCACGGCAGCGCTTGCCATTACGAAACCTTGCGTGATGCCCCAGGCGTGAAGAAGCGTCATGCGCCCTGCCCGCGCAACTGACTGATCCGCTGTCGTGCTGGTAGACTGCCGGACTGAGGGACTGAGGGACAAACAGTTTTTACAAACAAACGCCCTAAACCGCGCAGACAAAGCCGTGCTGGCGATATGATCGACGCAGCTCCATAAAAGCGCTGCCTGCCCGCCACAGGAGTTTTGTCTGTCCGGCTCAGGAGCGTTGCCGCTCGGCGCTGGCGCTTTGTCTGTTGTGAATCGGGAAGCTGTGGTGAGGCAATGGAACAAAACGTCTCATCGCTCATGCGCTATCACAGCAGGGGGATGACGAGGCCCTGAAAGTTGCCGGTGGCGGCAGAGCTTGCAGCAAGCAAGCCGTGTCGCTCCTCATTCTGCCTTACAGCGCGGTCATGATGAAAGCCGACAGACAGGCAAAGCCCTTCCGGTCACCGCCTGAACCCATTACGCGTGAATGCTTGGGCAAACGGCGTACCATCACTGCGGAACGTCTTCAGAAAGCCTGTGCGGAGGTTCCCCTGCCTCCACTTGGCTTCGCGTATCTATTATAGATGGCTATTTGCGGCCCAAGCTTTTTGCAGGCGGCACCGCCCCGCCCGCTCGCTTGGATGCGTGGCGAAACGTGTCAAAGCTATAGCCACGCCTCCGTTACATGGACACGAGGCTATCTGGATACACTGTTAGCTGAGGGCGCGAGCACCTGTGCCTAGTTCTGCCCCCATCACGCCCCCAGCCCGTCCTGGGCCGCACCTGATGCACGAGCCTGGGCATACTCACCAGCAAAGAACCCGGACCGGACGCCTTGGCTTCTCCAGCCGTGTAGCGTGACTGCGTTAAAAAAATGTTGTTGCCGCAACGGTCGCAATCTGCCGTTCACCGCTTCATTTCCCGCTCCAGAGCGTCAAAATTTTCGCACCAAAGGGCGGAAAAAAATTCCCAGGGGCAAATCAAGCGCACAACATACTGATATAAAAAAATATTTTTTTATGGCACATAGATTGCAAAATGCCCAGCAGCTTAGCAACCACCAGGAGGTGCCCCATGTCTTTGGTTATTAACCACAACATGATGGCCGCAAACACGGCCAGAAATTTGAATGCTCACTATTCCCAGTTGAGCAAGTCGGTACAGCGCCTTTCAACAGGTTTGCGCGTCAACAGCGCTGCGGACGACGCCGCAGGTCTGGCCATTCGCGAACTGCAGCGTGCTGACATCGCCACCTTGCAACAGGGCGCGCGCAACGCCAACGACGCCATCTCAATGATTCAGACCGCTGACGGCGCTCTGGGCGTAATTGACGAAAAGCTCACCCGCATGAAGGAACTGGCCGAACAGGCGGCCACGGGCACGTACGATTCCACCCAGCGCCTGATGATCGAATCCGAATATCAGGCCATGGCCTCGGAAATCACCCGTATCGCCAATGCCACTGACTTTAACGGCATACATCTGCTCAACGGCTCTCTGTCCGGCGATCTTCATGACGGCAGCGGCATAACGGCCACGGGCAAGATGAAGATCCACTTTGGCACGGGCAACGACTCGGCCGAAGACTATTACTACATCAAGATCGGCACCAGCACGGCCTCGGCCCTTGGCGTCGGCAACCAGGCCGTTGATGAAAACGGCAACCTGCGCAATGGCGGCACCGTCTCCACGCAGCAGGCCGCGCAGCAGGCTTTGGACGCCATCACCAACGCCATTATTTCCAAGGACAAGATCCGCGCTCACCTGGGCGCCATGCAGAACCGCCTGGAAAATACCATTACCAACCTGAATACTCAGGCGGAAAACCTGCAGGCTGCCGAATCGCGCATTTCAGACGTGGACGTCGCCACGGAAATGACGCAGTTTGTGCGCAACCAGATTCTGAGCCAGTCTGCGGTGGCCATGCTCTCGCAGGCGAACTCGCTGCCGCAGATGGCCATGAAGCTCATCGGCGGCTAGGCCATCGTGCCCTAGGTTGTGGAAGACCAAAGATATGGGAGGTCCGGGGGCCGTGCCCCCGGACCAGGCCAAATAACTGGCGCTCCCATCAAACCATAGATTTTGCCCGCACAGCCGCAGCAGGGCTTATTCCGTGTGCCCGAGCGTTTTCAGCGCATCGCGCGCTGCTTGCTGTTCAGCTTTTTTGCAGCTGCTGCCGCTTGCGACAAACTGGCTGCCGTCAGGCAAACGAAGAGAAACTTCAAAAACCTTGGAGTGCTCGGGGCCGTGACTGGCCAGGCGCGTATACAGAGGCGCCTGTCCGAAACGCTGCTGTGAGGCTTCCTGCAGCCGGGTTTTATAGTCTTTTGAGGCTTTTCCGTCCCCGGCCCTGTCGGGCCACTGCTCGGCGAATATACGCGCCACGGCCTTTTGGGCCGCCACAAAACCGCCATCTTCATAAACAGCCGCCAATACAGCTTCCAGGGCATCGCTGAGTACGGCATCGCGCTTGCGCCCCCCCTGATTTTCTTCTCCTCTGCCCAGCTTGAGGAAGACATCAAGGCCAAGGTCGCGCGCTCTTTCAGCAAGGCTCACGGCGCTTACAAGGTTTGAGCGCATCTTGGTGAGCTCGCCTTCTCGCGCGGTGGGAAAGCGCTTGTAGAGCTCCCACGAGACGCAAAGCTCAAGCACAGCATCACCGAGAAATTCCTGCCGCTCATTGTGCTCCTGACCACAAGCATACTCATTGGCCCACGAACTGTGCGTCAGGGCCAGTTCCAGCAATTCCCGCCGGGCAAAACTGTGCCCGAGCCGTTTTTTGACAAGTTCAAAAGCCGTATCCGAAGTTCTTTCTGGTGTAAGGTCAAAATTCTGCATGGCGTTATTTTAGCGTTTTCAGCAGGCAAGGCAACAGAAAATGCCTTGACATGTGCTGCTCCAGTGCCTACCTAAAGCCATCAACACTCAGGAGCAAAGCATGGCTTACGATATTCGTTTGATGAAGCTGGTAACGGGCGAACTTGTCATTGGCAAGTACGATGCCGAAAAAGATTGCCTCAATGATGTGGCCGCCATCCAGAGCATTCCCACGCAACAGGGCGTGCAGATGATGATGCTGCCTTACGGATACCCCTTTGAACCCGAGTTCAGCGGCAGCCTTGAAGGAAAAAATTTCCTCTATCGCTACGCCAATACCCCCAAGGAACTTCAGGATAAGTACATCGAAGCCTGCACCAACCTCACCGTGGCCGGCGGCCTGGGCAGGATGCAGTTCAGCTCCGATCCTCTTGGTGGTTCAGGCAGCGGCCTGATTAAGTAGTCCGTTTCCTTTTCTGGCTTTTTTCAAGGGCGGCGCGCAAGGCCGCCCTTTTCGCACCCTCCGCCTTTTGCCCCCATAAGGAAGACCATGCGTTCCCTTCTGCCGCTTTTGCCCAAACCCAGCCGCTATGCTGGCATTGAAGACAATGTCTGCCGAAAAGACCCTCGGAATGTGCGCCTGCGTGTGGCCCTGGCCTTTCCTGACACCTATGACGTCGGCATGTCCTATCTGGGGCAAAAGATCCTGTACAATATTGTCAACAGCCGCCCGCACTGGTGGGCTGAACGGGTCATGGCTCCCGAGCGCGAAGCAGGAGATATTCTGCGCGCCCACAATACGCCTCTGGCCACGCTGGAATCAGACACCCCACTGGGGCAGACCCATTGCCTGAGCTTTTCCATCACGCATGAGCTTTGCTATACCAACGTCCTCTACATGCTTGATCTGGCGGGCATTCCCCTGCGCACGGCTGACAGGCCGCAAGACCTTGCGGCCTGCCCTCTTGTCATTGCCGGGGGCGGCGCGCTGCTCAGCGCGGAACCACTGACGCCCTTTATTGACATCATGGTGCTGGGCGATGGTGAAGAAAGCCTGCCCGACGTTCTGGAACTGCTTGAAAAAGCCCTGGATGCAGGCTGGACCCGTGAACGCCTGCTGCTTGAGGCCCGGCATATCCCGGGCATATACGTGCCTTCGCTCTTCACTGCCCGGCCTGATGCCCCCACCGCCCCGCCCGTACCCCTGCTGGCCGACTATACGCGGCCGGCCCGCCGCATCGTGGCGGACATCAACAACACGCCCTATCCCACCAAACAGGTGGTGCCCGTGGGGGCCGTGCACAACAGGCTGTCATTGGAAATCGCGCGCGGCTGTACGCGCGGCTGCCGCTTTTGCCATGCGGGTATGGTCTACCGCCCGGTGCGCGAGCGCTCGCTGGAAACCATCCAGACCCTGATGGATGATTGCCTCAGCGAAACTGGCTTTGACGAAATTTCTTTTTTGTCGCTCAGCACTGGCGATTTTTCAGCTCTGAAGACCCTGTGCTTCAGCGCGCTGGACCGTTGCGCCCGTGAACAGATCGGCCTTTCCCTGCCGTCGCTGCGGGTGGGCTCCATTGACGACGAAATCATCGAGCGCATGGCCGACCTGCGCCGTACCGGCTGCACTCTGGCCCCCGAAGCTGGCAGCCAGCGCCTGCGCGACGTCATCAACAAAGGCGTGACTGAAGAAGACCTGCTGCTGCATGCCCAGAAGCTGCTTGAGCACGGCTGGCGCCAGGTAAAGCTCTATTTCATGATCGGGCTTCCGACCGAAACAGACGAAGACCTGGCTGCCATAACCGAAACGTGCCTCAAGGTTCGTGACGCCGCCGGACGCGGCAGCCCGCGCCTGCAGGTCACGGCGGCCCTTTCGCCCTTTGTGCCCAAGCCCTTCACGCCGTTTCAGTGGGTGCCCCAGATCAGCCAGGAGGAAATCCAGCGGCGAGTCCATTTTGTGCGACAGCAGTTCAAGGGGCAAAAATTCCTTAAATTGCGTTGGCACGAACCCGCCATGAGCCATCTGGAGGGCATTTTGTCCCGCGCCGACCGCCGCATGGCCGATGTGGTTGAAAAGGCCTACCGCAAGGGTTCCATCTTCACCAGTTGGATGGAACACTTTGCCCTTGCTCCCTGGCTTGAAGCGCTGGAAGAATGCGGCTTGAGCGCGCAGGAATGCACGGGTGAACGCCAGCCGGGCAGCCCCCTGCCCTGGGGACACCTTGAGGCGGGTATTTCCGAGGAATTTTTGCTGCGTGAATGGCAGCGCGCTCTTGGGGAAAAAGTTACCGATGACTGCCGCTACGGGGCCTGCCGCCAGTGCGGAGCCTGCGACACCAAGGCCGGGCCGTCGCGCATGCCGCACACGCCTTCGCCCAATTGCGCCGCAACCCTGGCCGAGGCTCTGCGTGACGCCTCCCCCCTGAAAGGGGCGTCATGCAATACGGCCCCCCAAAGCAAAGCCCCTTTAAACGAGGCCTCGGTGGGCGCACAGACCAGCGCTGGCACTGACTGTGACCCTCTCACGCACAACGCGCACGATCAGTCCGTGCCCGCCCGCAGCGAGCAAGACACGCCCCTGCCGGACAGCCATCAGCACCGCAACAGGCTCATTTTCTCGCAGCGCGACCAGCGCGCCCATCAGCCCAGCCGGGATGAAGAGGGTCGCCTTGTGTGCCGCCCGCCTGCCAGCCGCCCCCCCAAAATTACCACAGAACTGACCGTCAAGGCGGCGCAATACCGGATCTGGCACAGCAAGGCTGGCGGCTGCGCCTACCTGAGCCAACTGGAACTGCAAGCTGTTCTTGACCGCGCCCTGCGTCGGGCCGGTCTGCCCATGGCTTTTTCTCAGGGGTTCCATCCCATGCCGCTCATGTCCTTTGGCCGGGCCCTGCCGGTTGGTGTTGAGAGCCGGGCGGAATGGTTTGCTCTGACCCTGCACAAGATTCTTCCGCCGCAAGAAATTGCCGACCGCCTGAACCCTCTTCTGCCGCTCGGTATGGAAATCCTGCGTGTTGAATATGTGGACAAAAGCCACCGCACCGAGCAGGCCATAGCCGAAGCTTTTTGCCTGTCCCTGCCAACCCCTGAAGAAAACAGGCAGATGGTCCGGTGCTTTGAAGACTTTGCCGCATTGCCTGAGCTGAATTTTACGCGCGACACCCAAAAAGGCCCCCGCACAGCCAATATCAGGGCAATGTTGCGGCAATGGGAAACCGTCGCGCATGAGCAGCGCGAAAATGCCATTGAGTCAGTGACATTTGTAGCTGACTGGAGTAGTGGTTATTTGTCGCCTCTGCTTTTCGTCATGGCGATATTGCAGCCTCTGGGAATGCCTGATACCCTGCGTCCCAGGCTGAAACTGGAAAAAACCGCGCAAATATTCGCTGACGAGAAACTGTATCCGTAGGAACGGGGCCCCTCATGGGGATGCCAACGTCCGCTGGCTACCATTGTGTCGGCTTTTTGTCTTTGCCCACGGGAGAAAACATATGGCTTCCTGTATCCCCTTTGCTGACGAAGAACCCTTTGCACAGCGCGTCAAAACTCTGGCTGACGACGAGCTGCTTGAAATATGGGAAGAAACGCAGCAAATTGAAAGCATGATCTGTGCGGAACTGCATGCTGATTTTTCTCTGGCGCCGGACTATGAGAAAGTCATTGTGGAAGAACTGACCCTGCGTTCCAGTCGCCGCATAAATACCCGGCCCGAAGCCAAATAGGCGGGGCCTGCCGGAAAACCCGGCGCGGATATGGCAAGAAAGAAAAGCTCACAGCTTCTTTTTCAGGTAGACCATGTCTTGCAAAAGAATGCCGTCTTCCACAATGGGGTGGCGGTAATTTTTCACAAAAAAATCCTTGAGGCGGTGCGAATACGCAAATCCGCACCGCCCATAAAAACCCAGCACTCGGGGATTTTCGCCCGTACCTACCAGCATGGCGTGCCCTTTGCCCCGATAAGCCTCGCATACGTGCCGCACCATTCGGGTTCCGTAGCCCTGCCCCTGATACCTGGCATCCGTGGCCAGATTTTTTATTTCAAAGACCCCTTCGCCTTCCCGCGTGACCACGCATACGCTCCTGACCTCGCCGTCTCGCAGCACAAAAAGTTCGCCACGTTCAAGATAACGGTCAATCATGTCTTCCTGTTCGTCGCCCAACAAAAGAAGCGCCAGAAAGTCCTTCTTGTTCGTTTTTATGATTGCGATGGATACAGGCATACTCTCTCTACCGGATTCAGGGCGCAGCACACTGCCGGGCTCGTCCCCAAAGGGTTTGCGGGGGCATCAGACAACAGAGCGCCAGAGCGGAACCGGCGCCCCTCCCGGCAGTGCCGTGAGCGCAGCTTCGCCAGCGTGCTGCGGAAGCTCCGTAAGGCTCCTCCCGCTCCTGCTGGCCGTCGCCGCAATGCCGGACGATGCGCATGCGGTTTAAGATCGTGCATATCCGATTGTGGTGAAGCGCCCTCATGCCGCACACACGGTTGCAGGCTTTTGCCCACGGTCAGGTTACACCATTGCCAAAACCGTCAGACGGCCAGACAACAGCATTGTGGGCCAGCAGTGTTGTGGAAAAGCAGCGGGGCTGGATCACTATGGGCCAGCAGCCTTGCGTCCAGAACAGTGTGGGCCAGCAGCTTCAGCCAGGTTGCCACTGCCGCGTGTTAGCGCGCCTGCCGCCCTATGGCATATGGTTAACTTTGAAACCGTGATCTCACACGCTCTGCCTTACGTGAAACACAGGCGGCCAGGCCACATGCATGGCTACCCCCATGCCCACGTTCCGCCCTGTCGGGCTAAAAGTAGCCATGCCCAACGCGGCAGGCACATAAAAAGAGGGCGAAAGCCATCAGCTTTCGCCCTGAAAAACGTGCTATCGCGGCGCGGTTACATGCCGCCGAGCATTTCCATATCGTCGTTGGAAAGCAGCTTGTCCAGATCAAGCATGATGAGCAGGCGATCCTGAAGCTTGCCAACGCCGCTGATGTAGTCCGAGTCCACCCCGGCCACCACCGGCGGCGGCGGCTCAACCGTGCTGGCGGGAATGCGCAGCACTTCGGAAACAGCGTCAACCACAAAGCCTACGATGATATTGTTGATTTCAATAACAATGATCCGCGTGTTCTTGTCGTGCGTTTTTGACGCAAGACCGAAGCGACGGCGCAGATCAATGATGGGAATCACCTTTCCACGCAAATTGATGACGCCTTCGACAAATTCCGGAGCGCGGGGTACCCTGGTGATCTCCATAGTGCGGATAATTTCCTGCACTTTCAGGATATTAACCCCAAACTCCTCCTCACCGATGCTGAAAGTCACCAGTTGCAGAAGTTCGTCTTCCTGTTTTCTCTGATTTACATCCATGTGCGCTCCTTGTTGCAACCAGCCGCTCAACTTCTAGGGGCCGCTGGCATCATCAGCCTTGGGCCTGCCGATGTTTACTATAGAGCTTATCGACAAATTGGTAAAGCTCCATAGGTCTGCCAAAAAAATCGCTATCTGCCAAATACGTCGCGCATGGCCTGCTCCAGACTGTCACTCCCATAGACATCACGCAGCACCAGAGGGGCTGTGGCCATGTCGCCTGCGGGAAAAAGCGCCGTAAGGGGGATGCTCTTGCTGCCCAGAGCCTCCAGCAGGCGCACGGCGTAGGCATTGGCGTTGGTGAGGTCCACGCGGACAAGTTCCATATTGTAACGGGCCTGCAAACGCCGCAGGCGCTCGTCCGTCAGAACGGTAGCCTCCATAAATTTGCAATTGGGGCACCAGTCGGCGGTAAATTCCAGCAGCATGGGTTTTTTACCCAGGCCAGCCTCAAACGTCTGCGGGCTGAACTCACGCCATTGCGGCAGGGGAGCCACAGGGCGCAGTACCCACATGAAAGAAGCCAGCAAAAGTCCCAGACAGGCAACCCCCACAACCTTGCGACGCAAAGGCGGTGCGGATATGCCGCAGTACTGGCCCCAGAGCCAAGCGCACAAGGCCACAACCAGCAGTACGCTTAACACCTGCATGTGTTTCTCCACCGGCAGGATGGAAAGCAGGTACAGTGCCGTGCCCATCAGAAAAAAGCCCACGACGCGCTCAAAAATGTGCATCCAGGCTCCCGGTTTTGGCAAAATGCGCGCCAGTACGGGCCAAATGCTGAAAAGCACATAAGGCAAGGCCATTCCCAACCCCACGGACCAAAAAACGACCATGACCACCATAAGCGGCTGGGTAAAGGCCCAACCGAGCACGCCGCCCAAGAGCGGCCCGCTGCAGGGCGTTGCCAGAAACGTGGACACAAGCCCGGTGAAATACGCCTGAAGGCAGGGATTTTTTGTGTTTGCCCCTGTTTTGAGGTCAATGACTGGCAGGGTGAAGACTCCAAGCATGGACAGGCCCATCAGAAATACGAGCAGCAGCATGACCAGCAGCACTGCCTGGTTCTGGTACAGTTGCCCCCACATAAGATCAGCAAGGCCGAGAACAAGGGCAAGAGCGCTGAAAAGGGTCATAACGCCCGCGGCAAAGCAGATGTTGTGCCGCCTGAAATGCTTGAGGCCCTCCTTGTCGCAGCCGCCCACCATAAGCAGACCGCTGACCTTGAAAGTCAATACAGGCAGTACGCAGGGCATGGCATTGAGCAGCAACCCGGCCAGTATGCCAAAGAGCAGCGCCTTTCCAAGGCTGGATATCTCCATGGATTCATTGATATACCGTGGAGTCAGGTTCACAAAATCATCCATGGGAGGCAAGGGTTTTTGCACTTGCCCGCCTTCAACTGCGGCCGAGCCGTTGCCAGCCCCCACAGTCTCCCCTTGCGACTCAAGCCAACGGGCTATGCCTTCAGACCTCCCTGCCTCGGGAGCGTCCGCCGGGGCCCCTTGCCGATCAGCTATGGCGGGGGCCTCGCCAAAAAGCTGCACGCCTTCAGCCGCGTCATCCGCAACCGACCTGGGCGGCTGCTTTTTCAGACTGCGCCATTGGGCTGCCCAGGGCATGGCCTCAAGAGGCTGCGTTGCCTGGGGCACCACCTCCTTCACCTGCTGGTTGACGGGCATGCAGTTGCGCGTGGAGCACAAGAGCATGCTTATGTCCGCCATATAGGGCTTGCCTTCGTCCTCACGGGACAAAAGCACATAGAGGGTCACCTCGCCTTCATAAACGAAAATGGTGGCCGAAGGGTCATAAAAGTCGCGCTGCACGGCTCCTTCCGGGTACCACACGGCCTGCGCCGGCCCACCGGCGACACTGAAGCGCAGGGTGGTGGGACGCCCCGCATCGCCGGGGTCATGAGCATATGCGTGCACATCCTTGGGCAGCGTAAGGCGCAAGGCGCCGACAACGGCATCGCCGTCCTGAGCCGTTTCAAGCCGGACTCCCAGTGGGTTGGCGCGCACCTGGCCTGAAAAAACAATAAGAGACAAGGTCATACACAGGGGCATCAGCCACAGGATCAGCGGGACGTTTTTTGGGTTAAAAAACTTTTTTAAAAAATTGTTTTTAAATTTCACTATGTTAACTCTTTCTTTCCATTTTTTTATTCAAACTCGCTTGACAGGCGGTACCCATCAGCGTAAACCCCTTTTCACGCAATGCGGGTCATTAGCTCAATTGGTAGAGCAGCTGACTCTTAATCAGTTGGTTCGGGGTTCGAGTCCCTGATGGCCCACCAGAAAAAACAAAGGTTCGTGGTTACAAGCCACGAACCTTTTTTGGTATTTGCAATACAGCATAGCAACACCTGCACGGACGCAACGCAGCGCACGGGCGCATACTGCGGCCATATACGACACGTCCGCATCAGAAATCACATACGCAACAACGCTGCCGCAGTACTCTTGCGTACGCGCAGATTGTACCGGAGCTGTTTTTTTGGTTCTGGCAAGCAGACGGCAACAACAGGACACAAGCATATTGCCCCTCGCAATTACACGAGCGGTCCCATAAACAACAGACAGCATGTGACCCCATAGGGAAGACGTTAAGCATCTCAGCATTAGTGAGATTTTATCCCTACTGGAAGAGCAAGTCCATCTTTCCTTTACGCCCGCGTCGTTCCGTGCTGCGACGGCTTCTGAAAAAACGCAGTGTCAAACCTGCCAGCGCCATGTTGGCGGCGAATCCCCAGCTTCATACCTGCCAGTGTCATTACAGGCGGCTGGCGGCCTCATTCCAGGCTACAGCGCCCAGCGGGCGGCGGGCGGCCTCAATTTGAGGCCAGCGCCTTTCTGGTGACTGGTCCTGCCAATTTCAAGGCATAAGCGGCATAGGGGGATTTTTTCCTCCTGCTTCGGCACGCTTTGCTGCCCTGCCACGCCCCTGTCCTCGCGCGCCTCATTTGCCTGCCCTGGCCATACGGCAGACAACGCACAAGCGAGCAGCCATGTCAGGGCAGATTACTCTGGCGAATGCACGCCTCCAATGGGTACGGCACGCCTGCGTGGACGCTTACAGCGCAGTCAAACAGCGCTGCGCCTCTGCGACAGACGCCTGCTCACGACCTGCCAGCATACGGCCAGGATGAAGCAGCCCGACTGGACGGCGACTGATTGCCAGAAAAGACAATCGCCGATGATGTAGCGCGGTTGTTCCCAAAAAGCGATATTACAAAAAAAGTGAGCCTCTCCTTTCAAAAGAGAGGCTCACTCGCACATTGTCAGAGGAAAAACCTTGGAGCAGAATGCTTTTGAGAAAGCAAATTCTCAACGCTGACGGCCTGCCCGCTTCTGTGCATAACAGCGCGGAATAATGCGGATACAGCCCCCTTGCGGGAACATCCGTTACAGCGCCTAACAGCCCGTATACGCGGCGTTTACGCCTTCATGCCCAACACGGCCTGCCTGCGCCCCTTGCGCAGCAGTCAGAGCCATTTAAACGCCAAATGGCTCTAAAGGATGTATTGCGTCAAATCCTGATCGTTGCGCACGTCCTGAAGATGCTCGGCCACATAGGCCTTGTTGACCACGACTTGCGCGCCCGGCATGTCCGGAGCGTCAAATGAAATGTCAGACAGTATCTTTTCCATAATGGTATACAGACGGCGCGCGCCGATGTTTTCCGTACGGGAATTGATGTCTTCAGCAAAGGCGGCAACTTCTTCCAGTCCGTCTTCGGTAAAGCTCAACCGTATCTGCTCTGTGCCCAGCAGGGCTTCATACTGCTTGGTAAGGGCGTTGTCCGGCTCGGTAAGAATGCGCAAAAACTCTTCGCGGCCCAGGGGCTGAAGCTCCACGCGCAAAGGAAAACGCCCCTGCAATTCAGGAATCATGTCCGAAGGTTTACTGAAGTGGAACGCGCCCGCCGCGATAAACAGCACATGGTCCGTGCGGATCATGCCGTACTTGGTATTCACGGAACTGCCCTCCACAATGGGCAGCAGGTCGCGCTGCACGCCTTCGCGCGAAATATCCGAGGTGCGGTTTTGCGACGAACTGGCGATCTTGTCTATTTCGTCAATAAAGATGATGCCGGTCTGCTCCACCCTTTCCTTGGCGCGCTCCACGAGGGCGTCCTGATCCACCAGCTTGCCGGATTCTTCCTGCACCAGCACATTGAAGGCGTCGCGAACCTTCATCTTGCGGCGGCTGCGCTTGGGCGGAAAGGCCTTGCTGAACATGTCCTTGACCTGGCCGCCCATCTGCTCCATGCCGGGGATGGCAAAAATATCCACCCCGCCGCCCATTTCCGTCACTTCCATTTCAACTTCGCGGGTGTCCAGAAAACCGAGGCGGAACTGCTGCAACAGTTTTTCGCGCGTGGAAGAGCGGTCTTCCAACCCGAAGGAGCTGGGCAGCAAAAGATCCATCAGGCGCGATTCCGCAGCGGCCTCAGCGGCTTTGCGCACGCGGGAGTTTTCCTCGTCGCGCACAAGGTTTATGCCGATCTCCATCAGATCGCGCACCATAGATTCCACATCCCGCCCAACGTAACCCACCTCGGTGAACTTGGTGGCCTCCACCTTGATGAAGGGCGCGCCCGAAAGTTTGGCCAGACGGCGCGCGATTTCGGTTTTGCCCACGCCGGTCGGCCCCATCATGATGATGTTCTTGGGCGAAACCTCGTCGCGCAGATCAAGCGGCAGATGCTGCCTGCGCCAGCGATTACGAACGGCAACGGCAACCATGCGCTTGGCTTGTTCCTGACCCACAACAAATTTATTCAGCTCGGCCACGATCTCACGGGGTGTCAAGGTGCTCATCAATTGCTCCTGATAAGTTTGCTCTGTCTGTCAATATAGGCACTGCAACCAATCTGGCAATGGCGCACTGCAAATTTGACACGCTTACGTGTCTGCCAACATGACATAAAAATGTCGCCATTATTCACTCGACGGCATGCCCCGGATTTGCCATGATGCAGTCCTGAAGGGCGGCGTCTCCTTAGTGAAACATGGTTCGGCCCGCGCTTGTTGATAACAATTATTGACTATCCAGGGCACTTGTAGCACAATGGTTCCACAAACAAAGGCACAAGGAGTTCCGTATGAATACAGTCACTTTCAAGGGCACACCTCTTCATCTCATCGGCAACCGGCCTTCGGTCGGGCAGAAAGCTCCCGACTTTACCCTGGCCGCCAATGACCTCAGCCCCCGCAGCCTCAAGGACTATGCGGGCAAGGTTCTGGTGCTGGTGAGCGTGCCTTCTCTTGATACTCCTACATGCGATATGGAAGTGCGCCGCTTCAACAAGGAAGCCGCCGCCCTTTCCGACAAGGTGCGCATCGTGGCCGTAAGCTGCGACCTGCCCTTTGCCCAGGCCCGCTGGTGCGGCGCTGCGGGCGTTCAGTCTGTCGAAACCCTCTCTGACTACAAAGAAAGGACTTTCGGCAAGGACTATGGTCTGCTTATTGATGAACTGCGCCTGCTGGCCCGCGCCATCGTAGTTGTGGCCCCGGACGGCACGGTTGCCTATACCCAGCTTGTTCCTGAAGTCGCCAGTGAGCCGGATTATGACGCGGCCCTGGCCGCTGTTAAAAAACTTGCATAAATGCGCAGGCACACTGCCCTTCCTTGCCAGCGCATACTGAAAGCCTCCCTGTCATGACAGGGAGGCTTTCTCTGTAAACAGCACCTTGGCCCGTGCGCGCCTCGAGCATGTAACACTTGAAATGCTCGCCTACAGCAGGAAAAAGCCTGCCTACCCACATTTCGCAGCAAGGATTTTCAGGAAAATCCTTCAGGAAAATCCTTGCTGAGCAGTTGACTCATTTCATTCCTAAGCTGCTCTGGCGGCGCGTTAGGCGCTTTTTCGGCCTCCGCGCAGGCCAGCCACCAGGGCGCTCACGCCAAACCAGCAGCACGATACAAGAATCACGGTGGCTCCGCTGGCCGTGGACATCCATTCCTGCGCTGAAAGCACAAGGCCGATAAAGGCCGAACTCAGCCCCACAACCAGGGCCCACCAAAACATGCCGCCAGCCGTGGCGGCCAGATTTCTGGCCGTGGCCGCTGGCACGATGAGCAGGGCCGTCACAAGCAGCACCCCCACCGCCCATACGGAAAACATGACCACAAGGGCCAGCAGCGCCGCAAAAACATATTGCCACAGGGCAACGCGCACGCCGTGCACGCGGGCCATGACGGGATTAAGGGCGATGTACAGCAGTCTGTTGTAGCCCGCGATCTGAAAAAGCAGCATGGCGAAAAAAAGCAGCAACAAAAAGCCCGTTTCGGCTTCCGTAATGGTGAGAATATCGCCGTACAAAAAGCGCTGCATGTCGCGCCCCACTCCGGGGGCACGGCTGACCACGGCAAGACCAAAGGCCACAACAGCAGAAAACACTATGCCTATGACCGTATCGCCGGAAAGGTTGCTGCGCCGCCGCACGGCCATGATGCCCAGCCCCACCAGCACGCCGAAAAGCGGCATGGAAATACGCGGATTTATGGCCAGAATAAGCCCAAGGGCCACTCCGGCGAAGGCAGAATGCCCGATGGCGTCGGAGAAAAAGGCCATGCGAAAGCTGATGACCTCCACCCCAAGCACAGAAGCCATAGGAGCCAGCAAAAGCAGGCCTAACATGGCCTGCTGCATGAAGCGCATTTGCAGGCAGTCCAGCGGCAGGCGGCCCAAAAGATCATAGATAAAAGTCAGATCAGGCATGCCCGGCCTCCCCGGAAACTGAACCGCCGCCCGCGCCTTTGCCCGTGCCTTTGCCTGCGTGCCCGTCAGGGACGCCATCCTGCGTCAACAAACCTTCCTCCGTCGCCCTCGCGCCGCCACGGCGCTGTATGCTGGCATAGGCAGGCAGCAGCCGCTCCGGCGCGCACACGGCCCCGCACTGGGGGCAGGGCGGATCAGCGGGGTCGCACTGATCAGGATAAAGATGGATGGGCACGCCGAAAAGCTGCATGAGCACAGACGCGCCAAGGGCCTCGTGGGGCGCGCCCTCGGCGCAGACCTTTTTGTTGAGGCATATGACGTGGGTCGCATAGTGGGCTGCCAGCGACAGGTTATGGCTGACAATTATCTGGGTAAAGCCCTGCTCCATGCGGACTTTGTCCAGCACCTCCCAGAACAGCCGCTCTCCCTGCACATCGACTCCGGCGGCAGGCTCGTCGAGCACCAGCAGCCGGGGTTCGCGGCCAAGGGCCGCAGCCAGCAGCACCCGGCGCATTTCGCCGCCCGAAAGATCGCTCAACCGTCTGTCTTCAAGATGCTCGGCCTGCACCATGCGCAACAGTCTGCGTGTCTCTGCGCGCACAGAATGGCTGAGGCCAAACCACAGTGGGCGGCGTTGGCGGTTGAGCGCCAAAAACTCTTCCACACGCAGGGGCAGGCTGGCGTCCATATGAAGATACTGCGGCACATAGGCCGTACGCGGCAGGCCAGTCTGACCTGCCGCCTCAATACGGCCCGAATAGCTCATCTCGCCAATAAGACAGAGCAGCAGCGTGGTCTTGCCTGCGCCGTTGGGGCCAACAAGCACGGTACTGCTGCCTGCGGGCACGGTAGCGCACACATCCTCAAGGATGAGCCTGCCGCCACGGCACACGCATACATGGTCAAAAACAAGGGCAGGAGCGGTAGTGTCAGCGCGGCTCAAAATACTTCTCAAGAATGTTGATGTTGTTGCTCATGATCTTTTCATAATGGTCCAGCGCGGGACTGGCCGGCCCGGAAGCCAGGGAGTCCAGTTGAGCCGCAGGTATGCCCACTTCACGGGCAAGGGTCTGCACGGCCTTGTCCGAGTACTGCGGCTCGCTGGCAATGAGGGCGGGCTTGTGTTCCCGCAGTATCTCCGCCACCTTGATAAGACGACCCGCCGAAGGCTGAGCCTCCTCATTTTCCTGAATAACGGCAACCACTTCAAGGCCAGCGTCATGCGCCATATAGGACAGGGCGTCGTGCATAAGCGCTATGCCCCTGTTGGGTGCCTTGGCGCCCAGAGCGGCAAGACGCTCGCTCAGGCCCGACAGAACCTTTTCGTACGCGCTGGCGCTGGATTCATACGACGCGGCATTCTGCGGATCGGCCTTGGCCAGCCCCTGAGCCATGTTCTTCACCATAATGGCCGCCTGACTGGGGCTTGCAAAGGCATGGGGATTGATGCCGCCGTGGTCGTGGTGGTGGCCGTGGTCATGATCATGGTCATGACCGTGGTCGCTTTCTTCATGCCCGTGGCGTGCGGCATGCTCGTGGCCGTCATGATCTTCATCCCCGTCCTCGTGGGCGCTGTTTTCCTTCAGGGGGACGACGCCCGCGCTGCTGTCTACCACAACCAGGCCCGGCTTGGCGTTGGGCAAGGCCTTGAGCATAAAATCGTCCAGACCAAGACCGTTGAGCAGCAGCACATCGGCCTGGGCCAGCTTCTGCATGTCCTTGGGGGTCAGGGCGTAGTCGTGCGGGCAACCCGTTTGGGCAGGGATAAGCAGATCAACCTGCGCGCCGGGATTCGACTGAACCACATTACGCGCGAGAAGGTATACGGGATACGTAGTTGCAAGAATGCGCAATTTGCCCTGACCGGACGCGGCCGAAGCAGCCTGCGGCATGAGCAGACCGGCACTGGCGAGGCAGGCTGCGATCATGATTGCGGCAGCGCTGAACCGAAAAAGCATAAATATCTTTTTTTTCATGGTATTACTCCATTTCACCAAGTCAGCGTTCTTGGTTATGCTTCCACTATGGGCCTGTCAAGGCTGCCAGATCAGCCTGGGCGACAAGCTTGAGCATGCCAGGAGGCCGCCTGGGGCGGCCTCCCGTCATATGCGGTATGGATCAAGGGTCGCAAGCAGATTACCGTGGAGCATGTCCCTTTGGAAAGGTCGCATGCCCTAACCGTTCTACCCCGCTTGTCCTCGGGGGGCATGGCGGATAAACGTGCCGTCTTCCAGTTCAAAGAAGGCCTGTCTCAGTTCTTCATCCGTGTTCATGACAATGGGGCCGCCCCAGGCCACCGGCTCATGCAGGGGCGCACCGGAAACCAGGACAAAACGCGCGCCTTCAGGCCCGGCTGCAAGGCTCAGGCTGTCGCCCGGCGTAAACAGGCAGGCATTGCGATGGGGAATTTCGCCACCGCCGCCTGCAAGTTCACATTTTCCCTCGACCATATAGACAAAAACCGTGTCCTGCGGTCTGGTGGCTACGGTCCAGAGCGCGCCGGGCCTCAGTGTTACGTCGAGAAAGACCACATCAACATAGTCGCCCCTGGTGGCTCCGGCAACGCCATTATAGTCTCCGGCCACCACCGCCACCAGCGCCCCACCGTCTTCCACTCTGGGAACCATTTCAGACCGGATGTCCCTGTATTCGGGATCAACCATCTTGCGGGCGCGCGGCAGGTTTATCCAAAGTTGCAGGCCCAGCATGCGGCGTGAGGCCTGCGGCATTTCCTGGTGCAGAATGCCGCTGCCCGCCGTCATCCACTGGCAACCGCCATCCACAATGCTTCCGGCATTGCCAAGGCTGTCTTCGTGGTCAATGCGGCCCCGCATAAGATAGGTAAAGGTTTCGATGCCCCGGTGCGGATGGGTGGGGAAGCCCTTGGTGTAATCTTCAGGATTTTCAGAATCAAAGGCGTCAAGCATAAGAAAAGGATCAAAAGTGCGTACTGTGGGTGAACCAAGCACGCGCACCAGATGTACGCCAGCTCCGTCAATGGCCTTTCGGCCCGTGACCAGCTCGGCAATGGCACGCTTTTTCATGGCAACTCCTTTGGGCAGGCTTGCGCGGATGTGAAAAGCTTGCCGATACTGGTGGAATGCTGTACCTCAGAAGGCATGCTTCCGCCTTTACGGCCTGCAAGTCCTGTTTCCCTTTTTCAGCAAAGCAGAAAACAGCGACGGGGGCAACCACCCGCAGTGTCATTGTGTCGCAAAACCTCCTTTACAGGCGTCTTGAACAGATCAGGTTTCGAAAAACATATTCGCAAAGCTTATGCAGCCCCTTATGGCGCGCAACAGCCCGGCAGCCCGCACCGGGGCCTCCACGACAATGCCTGCACATACCGCCGCAGGGCGCTTTTACTGCGAACGCGCCCTGAACCTTAAGGAAGCACAGACTAAAGAACCTCCTGGAAACGCGCAGTTATTTCGTTTGGCAAGGCGCGATCTTTTTTTGAAGCAGGAGTGGACTCTTCTGTCCTCGACTGTTTCAAAAAAGTGAAGCAACGCCGCCAAACGGAATAAACCAGCGTTTCCTTAAATATCTACCCGGCGATCATCGCCCGCCCCAAAACATGCGTACCCCTTTTTCAATCCCGGCTCTGCTGTTCCTGTTCGCCATCCTGTGTCCCGTGACGGGATCAGCGACTGATGCCGCAGGCAACCGCTCCGTGTCCGAACAAAAAACTGAGGCCCCAGTCGAAACAGTTGCAAGTCCCGTTGCTCCGCCGCCGGGGTCTGAACCGTCCCCCGATGAAGAGCAGGCTGAAAAACAGGCCGAAAAACCGCTTCAGGAACAGACGGGCCACAGCGGCAACGGCTCCGATGCAAACAGCGCGACACCGCCAGAAACCAACGGGGAGGCCCTGCCCCCCGCGTTGCGTCAGCGAGAATTGCCGCCGCTCAAAGAAATGATCACGTCTGGCTTTGGCCTGCGCCGTATGCCCACATGGCTCAGTCGACGGGGCATGGTGGTGCGGGATCACACGGGCATCGACCTGCGCGCCCACCAGAACTGGCCGGTAGTGGCTTTTCGCAGCGGCACGGTCATCCACGCGGGCAAGGGCGGGTTGTCGGGCATTGTGGTGGACATCCGCCAGGATGACGGCATGACGGCTCGCTACGCCCACCTGGGAAAAACGCTGGTAAGCAAGGGGCAGGAGGTAACGCAGGGAACACCCGTGGGGCTGGTGGGCTGCACAGGCCGCACAACCGGCGCTCATCTGCACTTCGGCCTGCGGGACGCGTCGGGCAAACTCGTTGACCCGCTGCCCTTCCTCAGCAGGGGTGAAGACCTTTTGCGTCCTGCCCCGGAAGACATACCGGAGCAACTCACTCCGCAGACCTGCGGCCCAGTGACGCGGGGGCCTGATGGCCGCCCGGCGCGGGCGGGGCGCAGCCTCAAGGATCTCAAGGCGCTTGAAAATTTTGCTCCGCCGCCCATCCCCCTCTGGAATGAACGACGCTGACAGCCCTTCGTGCAACAGCTCTTTGCCCTATCGGATTACGGCCCGTCTCAATCCGGCCCGGTGTTATTCCGTCTGCGCGATTCGGCCCGGCGCATTATGCCCGGGCGTTTCTTGCTCCCCGCTTTCGGGCTGCGCCTGGGCGTTGCGTGTTTTGCCTGCGGGCGGTCATCATTGTAAGGCCGAGCGTGAGCAAAATCTGCCCGGCAAACAACGTGGGGTCACGGTCCATAATGGCTGCTCCGCATACAAGCGCCGCCCCCGTCGCCATAAGAAGTCTGCGCCGAAAAAACAGGCCCAGAGCCTGAACGCCGATTCCGAAAACCAGCATCAGGCCCCAGGCCCATAAAAAGGCAGCGTCGGACGACAGCCAGTAAACCTGCGGCTGATCCGCCAACAGCAGCCCTGCGGCAGAAACGCCCCGCCCACTGCCGTGAAGCAGTTTTTCAGCGGCGCTTGCCATGGAAGGGCTGTCCGGCACAGGCTATTCCCACACCAGGGCGCACCATTCCCCGTCCAGAACGCGGCGGGGCTTGGGCAGGCACTGGGACGTATAGGCTTCTTCCACGCTGTCGGCCTGAATCTCCAGCAGCCCTGACAAAATAAGGCATGCGCCGGGTTTGCAGGCACGCACGATCAGCGGCGCAAGCTCGATCAGAGGACGGGCCAGAATATTGGCCAGCACGAGGTCATAGGTCTTGCCCGGCACGGCATCTATGCTGCCCTGCCGCACTTCAAAGTCTTCCACATGGTTGAGCACGCGGTTTTCCAGAGCGTTTTCCACCGCGAGCGTATCAATGTCGAGTCCCTCGCCCTTGAGCCCGCTTTTGCAGCAGGCAATGCCAAGCACGCCGGAACCTGTGCCCAGATCCAGAAAAGTTTCGCCCGGCGACACGCGCCCGGCGTCGATCAAGTCGCTCAGCACCATGAGGCACAGGGCTGTGGTCGCATGATGGCCCGTGCCGAAAGCGCTTTTGGGTTCAATAAGCACCTTGGTGCGGCCAGGAAACTCCTCGCTGTCGGCCAGCCACGGGGGCAAGACCACAAAACGCTTGCCGCAGGGCACTGGCGTGAAAAACTGCCGCCACGCCGCCAGCCAGTCCTGCGCTTCAAGCGTGTGTACCGTGCATTTTGCGCCGGGAATGCGCCCTTCAATAATCTTGCGCAAGCCCTCGATGAAGTCGGCGTTCTCGCAATGCACGCGAAAGCGGCTTTCGCCCGTGGGCAGGCTTTCTTCTTCCCACCCGAAAGAAACTTCAAGGGTCAGAAGGCCCAGGGCAAGGTCATAGGCATCTTCGCCTACAATTATCTCAAGCTGAAAAATAGTGTTCATGATCCATCTCTGTTTTGCTGTGACAGGTCGAAAATCCTTCTCATCATGCCAGATTTTGCCTTTGCGGTCGAGTACGTCATAGCGGATCGGCCCGGAATCCGGGCGACACGCCCCGCCCGATGTCTGGCCCTGTTCCTGGCCGCGCGCGGTTGGTTGTCGTGGAACCACAAGGCGTATTGCCATACAGGGAGATTCCGAGTAGAAAAAGTGGATTGCAAGCCCGCTGTAATCTGCCTTTTTCTAGAGCTATTTCACCTTGAAACGGCTCTGGCGACTGCGGGATCAGGCGCGCGCCGCAAAGGCGCAAGCGCAGCTTCAGCCGTTACCCGCAGGCTTGCCTGAACCGTTGACGGAACCGTCTTACGGGGCAGGACAGCACCGCTATCTATCTGCACTGTTACGCGCCGAAGCGGGCGTGTCGAAAACTTTGAGAATATATATTCTCAAATGTACTCTGCTCCAAGGAAAACAAATGCCCACAAGCACGGAAGAACTGGAAAACCTTCTCGCCGTGATCCGCGCCGATTTTGATGTGGATTTCGAGCCCATGCAGATTGATGAAAATCCTCTGCAAATCCTGTCCATTCATAACATGCAGTCCCATCTGGACAAACTGCTGCAAAAACGCGCCATCCGCGATCCGCTGAAAGACCTGCCCCTCTGGGCCAAGGTATGGCCCGGCTCCTTTGTACTGGGTCGCCTGCTGCGCAAATACGAGCCACAGGGCAAAAGCCTGCTGGAACTGGGCGCTGGCTGCGGCGTACTCAGCCTTGTGGCGGCCCGTTACGGCTTCAGCCGCATTGTGCTCAGCGACGTGGTCGAGGAAGCCCTGCGCTTTGCCCGCGCCAACGTGTTGCGCAATGATCTTCAGGACATCGTGGAAGTCGCCCGCGTGGATGTGACCGCCCCTGGCCGCGATCCGCGTTTCAGCCAGGGATTTGACATCATGGCCGCTTCGGAAATTCTTTATCTTGAAGAACTGCACAGACCGCTGGTAAAGTTTGTTGACCGCCATCTGGCCCCCGGCGGCAAGGCCCTGTTCTGCACGGACATGGCCCGCGCCAAACCCCATTTCGCCAAGCTGGCCGCCAAAACATTCAAGGTGACCGAAGGCCGCATCGGCGTCAAAACTCATGATGACAACGGCGAAGAACAGCGCCGCATTTATAGCATCCTGATTCTGGAGCGCTCATGAACAGCCACCTGCCTTGCATCCATCTGGCCCCCTGCCCCAAGGGCTATACCCGCGACCTCGACAAGACCATGAGTCCGCCGCAGACCATTGCGCGCGTGAAGCAGCGTCTTGCCGAGGCCGATCTGGACATTCTGGCCCGCACCACAAGAGTTGACGTGAACCGGCTGGGCATTCCCGTATTTTTGAGCGTGTGCGGCGCGGATGCCCGACGCGTCATGCCCACCCGCAAACAGATGGGCAAGGGCTCTTCACCGGAGCAGGCCGAAGCATCAGCCCTTATGGAACTGATGGAACGCTTTGCCTTTTTCAGCTTCTGGCAGGAACGCCCGCACATGGTGCGCGCCACCTGGAGCGAAGCTGAAGCGCGCTTCGGCGAGGCCCTGCTGCCGCTGGACGAAATGCTGCGCTCCGTCAACGAAGAGCTGGACGCCCCGAAAGCGCGCAGGGTGCTGGACCTTATCAGCTGGAACTTCTATCCGGCCACACGCCTTCCCGATGAAAGCACGGTATGGCTGCCCCTTGACTGGTTCAAGCTGCTGGGCGAATTTAACGGCACCTCGGCGGGCAACAGCGCAGAGGAATCTCTGCTTCAGGGCCTCAGCGAACTTATCGAACGCCACGTCTGCTGCCTGGCGGACCGCGAACGCCTCGCCACCCCCACTATCGACCCCGCGACCTGCCAGGACCCCGTGCTCTGCCAGCTGCTTGAAGCTTTTGCCAGGGAAGGCGTGCACATCATCCTCAAAGATTTTTCCCTGAACATGCCCCTGCCCACGGTGGCGGCCATTGCCTGGGACCCGTCCACACTGGGGCAGAGCTCGGAAATCGTGTTCACGGCGGGCACGGCGGCCTCTCCGGCCAAGGCGGCCATCCGCGCCGTGACCGAAATCGCCCAGCTTGCGGGAGATTTTTGCACCAATGCCTGCTACGAGGCGTCCGGCCTGTCCAAGTTCAACACTCTTGAAGAGGCTGCCTGGCTGTTTGAAGGCCCCTCCGTCAACCTGGACAGCCTGCCCACGGTGGAAGACAGCGACATCCGGCAGGAACTGCTCACGGCGCTCAAAGGCTTGCGCCCGATGACCATGTACGCGGTAGAAACGACCCATCAGCGCCTTGGCATCCCCACGCATTACACCATCGTGCCCGGCATGGCGTTCAGGGAGCGTGACCGCAATCAGAGCCTGGGACTTTTTGTGGGCCGCAAGCTGGTGGAAGAGGCCGATGCCGCCACGGCCCTGGACGGCCTCAAGGTTCTTGAAGAGTGCTACCCCAAGGTGCATTTTCTGCCATTTTTCAGGGGGATGCTGGCCCTGCGCGCCGAAGACTGGGCCAGTGCCCGCGACCTGTTTGCCGAGGCCATGCCCCTGCAACCCGATGCGGACGCCAAGGCTCTTGCGGCCTTTTATCAGGGCTATACCGACACCCTTCAGGGTCAGTGGGCCGAAGCCATACCCGCACTGACCAAGGCTGTGGAGCTGTGCCCGGAAATGAAGGAGTACGGAAACCTTCTGGGCGTGGCCCACTTCAAGACCGGCAATTACGCTATGGCTGCTGATGCTTTTGCCGCCGTGCTGCGCGTAGACAAAGGCTCTGCAATGGATCTGGCAAATCTTGGGCTGTGCGAAAAATTCATGGGCAAGAATGAAGAAGCACGGCGGCATCTGACCGCGGCGCTTGAGCTTGACCCCAGTCTGGATTTTGCCCGGCAGCATCTGGCCCAGCTGGAGGGATAACCCGGCTGACGCAGCCGGAGCAATTTCACCTTGAAGTGCTTTGTGGGGGAGGGACCCTTTTGTAAAAGGGTCCCTCCCCCACGCCCCCTCCC
>NZ_MJUZ01000007.1 GCF_002237645.1 Desulfovibrio sp. MES5 | reverse complement strand
CGTTTACGGGCCGCAAGTAACAGAAATGCAAATGTCAGATCGTGCATGCGCCTGCTAGGGCGCAGCTGGTAAGAGAGCCTTACAGGCGCATATGAAAAACCCCCGGCTATGCCGGGGGATATTTATTGTTAATTAAAACCGCTCGCATAGCCGGTGGTTTTGATTTGCATAGCGCGGACGCTGCCAAAAACCATATGCTCCGGCAGAATGGCACATTGAAATATGAAGTATTTCAGAGAGAATCTGTTCTTAAGGGGAATAAAGATTTCAGGGTTGGAAGCGTGGAGGAGGGACCCTTTTGCCAAAGGGTCCCTCCTCACAAGGCATTTCAAAGTCAACTGGCACTAAACATTAAACAGGAAGTGCATCACATCCCCGTCCTTGACCACATATTCCTTGCCTTCCACGCGCAGCACGCCGCTGGAGCGGCAGGCTGCTTCATTTTCGTGGCTCATGTAGTCATTGTAGGAAATGACCTCGGCGCGAATAAAGCCGCGCTCAAAGTCCGTATGTATGACGCCAGCCGCCTGAGGGGCCTTCCAGCCCTTGTGGATGGTCCAGGCGCGCACTTCTTGCGGGCCGACGGTGAAGTAGCTGCACAGGCCGAGCGTTTCATAGCCAGTGCGAATGATGCGCACAAGGCCGCTTTCATCAATACCGTATGAAGACAGCATTTCTGCCTGTTCCGCGTCGGACAGCCCCTGCAGTTCTTCTTCCAGTTTGGCGCAAATGCAGGCAAAGCCCGATTGGCGCTCGGCGGCAAAAGCTTTGAGGGTTTCCACAAAGGCGTTACCTTCGGCCACTGCGGCCTCGTCCACATTGGCGCAGTAAATGACGGGTTTGGCCGTCAGCAGGCCCAGTTCGCGCCACGAAGTCATGAACGCTTCATTGGTTTCGGGCAGGGGGAAATCACGGGCGGCCTTGCCGTCATTAAGGTGGGCCAGCAAGGTCTGCATTATGTCGGCCACTACCTTGGCGTCTTTGTTGGTTTTGGCCATCTTTTGCAGACGTTCCAGACGCTTTTCGACGCTTTGCAGGTCGGCCAGCAGCAGTTCTGTTTCAATGGTGTCCACATCGCGCAGGGGGTCTACGCCACCGTCCACGTGCGTGATGTTTTCGTCCTCAAAACAGCGCACCACGTGCACAATGGCCGCGCATTCGCGGATGTTGCCCAAAAACTGGTTGCCAAGGCCTTCGCCCTTGCTGGCGCCGCGCACAAGACCGGCGATGTCGATAAAGTCCACGCTGGCGTTGATGGTTTTTTGCGGCTTGGCTTTGTTTGTCAGCTCCTGCAGGCGCTTGTCAGGCACGGCAACTGTGGCCTTGTTGGGCTCAATGGTGCAGAAGGGATAGTTGGCGGCCTGGGCGTTCTGGGCCTTGGTGAGGGCGTTGAAAAGAGTAGACTTGCCCACGTTGGGCAGACCGACGATACCTATGCTGAGGGCCATGCTTTCTCCTGAATCGCGACAAGTGCTCTTGCATTGAAAGGAATAACGAAGCCGCGCGGGTTGTTGCGGACCCGCGCAGCGAAATGTTCAGGCTAGAGCAGATTACGAATGAAACGAGTCAACTGCTCTGCAAGGATTTTTTTGAAAATCCTTGCCACGAAATGCGAGCAGGCAGGCTTTTTGCCTGCCGTAAGCGAGCATTTCAAGTGTTTAGCTCCAGAAGGCCCGGCACATGTACCGGGCCGGGCCTGTTATAGACAGAAAGTGTGGCGGAGGCAAGAAAACTTACTGCAAGCGCGTATTCACCGTGGGCGTAACGCCCCCCTTGCCCCCAGGAGACGGATCGCGCAGGAGCGGCATGAGGTCATCGGTAATGGGCACCGTGCCCGAACCCATAGCCAGTACTTCATTGCTGTTGGTGTGGATCAGCCGGATGTTGAAGCGCACCTGTTCACCGCTGACGACGTAGGTGCCCGCCATGATGGCCTGGCTTGTGCCGACCCTGCTGGCCAGGCGCTTGACGTCGCGGGTAAGGATAAACTCGCCCTTCTTTTTGTCAAAATAGATGTCGCTTCCCTTGCGCAGTTCCTGAAAGCGGTATCCCGCGTTCATAAGCCAGCGCGTGACCTCTTCCATCATCTGGCGGGCCAGCGGCGAAGCCTCATCCAGGTCGTTGAGGTTGGCAGGGGTGGTGCCCATGATAATAATATTGGCGCGCGCCAGGGATTGTTGTTCTTTTTTGCTTACCTCTGGATCGGAGCCCGCGTAGCGCATCATCAACTGCTCATCCAGCTGACGCGCTATCCTGGTGGCTGCTGCGGGCACGTTGCCATCGGCGGCGGCCGTGAGTGGTAGAAGCAGGGCCGCCAGCAAAAGAATAACGGCAATATAACGGCTCATGATAATCCTCAACGCATGGTGCGCAGCAAAAGTTCAATGCCGCCCAGTTCTTTTTCAATAACCGCCAGATCCTCGGCGGATCGGCAGGTGGAAAGCGCTTGCGTGTATGACTGACGGGCCAGTTCATAGCGGCCCTGGTCCCGGTATTGCCGGGCCTGCTTCAAGTATTTTGCGCTGATGTTCGGCCCTTGCCCCACTGACGCGCCAGTGCGTGCCGTTTGGGCTTGGCCTGATTCATAGGCAGTAATATTCTGGCCTTTTGCCTGCGGGCCGTCCAGGCTTACTGTCAGAACCGGTCCCGCCGCAAGAGCAAGAATAATAATTGTAATGATGCGTGGGATGACGCGCATGGCTGCTTCCGGCATTATTTGCCCTGTTTGATGTTAATGCTGCCGCTGGTGATGGAACTGGCCGGAGTGTAGAGCGAAGGGTACAAACCGCCACGCTGGCCGGATGGCTTTGATGAAGAGGCCACACTGGAACTGCCGGACTGCGCGGGCGCGGGTTTGACGGCAGGGGGGTCAGATTTGCCCATGCGGGCCACAATAGGGGTATTCACAAGCACAAGCTGCCCCGTGCGCATGACCAGGCCATCCGTGGCGCGAACCAGACGTGCGTTGATGAAGGTGGCGTCCTTGTCCACATAATAGGTACCCACGACCAGAGCTGCCCATTTTTGTCCGGCCGGGATGACGGCGTTTTCGATCAGGGCCAGATCATCGCGCCCGCCCACCACAGCGATATTGCCGGTCAGGCGGTATTCGCGCGCGGGAAAGCCGCGCTGGTTGAACTCGTAAAACATGGCTTCACCCATGAGTCGGCCCAGAGGGGAACTGCGCGACGTGCTGTTTTCGTCGACAAAGGATGTGGGCATGGCCACGACCCCTTGCAGGGCGTCATTGGGCATGGTGGCAAGCATCTGGTCCGCCAGTTCACGAAATTTCAGCTTCAGCTCGACGGCGTCTATGTAGCCAGGATCATTGGCAGTGGCCGGAGCTTTAGAGCAGCCCGGCAACAATGGCAGCGCAAGGGTGCAAATAAGTATAAGACGTAATAAGCTGTGCATGGCAACCTCAATAGTGTTCTGTTGTACTTATCGGCCCCTGCGCGATAAACTTCAGTGCCGGGACAAAAACAGGCAGCATCCCGCCCACTGTTTTTTTACGAAAAATATGCAAAACATGTTCCAGCGGCATAATCGGCTACATGCTTGGCTTGCGGCCGGAAATAGCATACAAGACGCCCTTAACAGGATATGGCGGCACAGCGTCGTCAGGCTTTTTATTGGAGAAAAGGCATGCGCAAATGCACCAGGGCCATACGCCTCGGCAGCGTGACTGTGGGCGGGGGCGCGCCCGTTGTGGTTCAAAGCATGACCAACACGGACACCCGCGACCCTAAGGCCACGCTGGCGCAGATAGCCAGGCTGGCGGAACGGGGCTGCGAGGTGGTGCGTCTGGCCGTGCCTGATGAAGCCGCCGTGGCGGCGCTGCCTGCCATTCGCGCGGGCACATCTCTGCCCCTCATTGCCGACATCCATTTTGATCACCGTCTTGCCATGGGCGCTTTGGAGGCGGGCTTTGAGGGGCTGCGCATCAATCCCGGCAATATAGGCCCCAAGGCCCATGTGGACAGTGTGGTTGATGCGGCCAAGGCGCATGGCGCGGTCATTCGCGTAGGGGTCAATTCCGGTTCTGTGGAAAAAGACCTGCTGCGCAAATACGGCGGGCCCTGCCCGCAAGCCCTGGTGGAAAGCGCCCTTGGTCACGTACGGCTGCTGGAGGCGCGCGGATTTTACGATACCAAGATTTCCCTCAAGTCCTCATCCGTGATGGACACCATCACGGCCTACCGCCTGCTTGCCGAGGCCTGTGATTATCCCGCCCATATCGGCATTACCGAAGCCGGGGGCCTCATGCGCGGCACGGTCAAATCCGCAGTGGGGCTGGGCATATTGCTGCACGAAGGCATTGGCGACACGCTGCGCGTGTCCCTCACGGCCGATCCCGCCGAAGAGGTCACGGTTGCCTGGGAGATTCTGCGCGCCCTTGGTCTGCGCTCGCGCGGGCCGGAAATCATTTCCTGCCCGACCTGCGGCCGGACGGAAATTGACCTTTTTTCACTGGCGCGCGCCGTTGAAGATCGGCTGGCAACCTCCACCGCCGATGTAAAGGTGGCGGTTATGGGCTGCGTGGTCAACGGACCCGGTGAGGCCCGTGAAGCCGATCTGGGCGTGGCCGGAGGGCGTGACAAGGGCATTATTTTCCGCAAGGGCGAGATCGTTCGCTCCGTCAAGGGGCAGGAAGCCCTGCTGGCCGCGTTTATGGAAGAACTGCAATCACTGCTTAACGAAAAGGAAAACATCTAATGCGCTTCAGCTCCTGCTATATTCCCACACTCAAGGAATCCCCGGCCGATGCGGAAGTGGTCAGCCACAAGCTTCTGCTGCGGGCTGGCATGGTTCGTCGGCTCACGTCAGGGCTGTATATTTACCTGCCCCTTGGCCTGAGGGTCATTGAAAAAATCGGCCGCATCGTGCGTGAAGAAATGGAGAAGGCCGATTTTCGCGAGTTGCTCATGCCCATGGTGCAGCCCGCCGACCTGTGGAAAGAAACAGGCCGCTGGGAGCATTACGGCAAGGAGCTTCTGCGCTTCAAAGACCGCAATGAGCGCGAGTATTGCCTCGGCCCCACGCATGAAGAAGTCATTACCGATCTTGTGCGCGGCGAGGTGCGCTCCTACCGCCAGCTGCCTGTGCGCCTGTATCAGATACAGACCAAGTTCCGCGACGAAATCCGCCCTCGCTTCGGCCTCATGCGCGGGCGCGAATTTGTCATGAAGGACGGCTATTCTTTTGACGCGACCACCGAAGGCGCGGAAAAAAGCTACAAGGCCATGTACGACGCCTATATGCGCGTCTTCAAGCGCCTGGGCTTGCGCTTCCGCGCGGTTGAGGCCGACACCGGCTCCATAGGCGGCAATTTCTCTCATGAATTCATGGTGCTGGCCGATACTGGCGAGGACACTATCGCTTTCTGTCATGACTGCGAATATGCCGCCAATGTGGAAAGGGCGGAAGTCGTCTGGAAGGGCCAGCCTGCCACGGCGGCCTGCCCGGACAAGGAAACCGTCGCCACGCCCGGAGCGCACAGTGTGGAAGAAGTGGCTGCCATGCTTGACGTGCCCGCGAGCAGCGTAGTCAAAACCATGCTGTTCAAGGCTGACGGCAAGACTGTGGCCGTGCTGGTGCGCGGCGACCGCGAAGTGAATGACATCAAGCTCAAGAACCTGATGAAGGCGCAGGAAGTGGAATTGGCCGACGCTGCCACAGTGCAGGCGGCAACCGGAGCGCCCGTTGGCTTTGCCGGCCCTGTGGGGCTCGGCGTGCCCGTTTATGCCGACGCGGAGCTTCAGGGCGGTACGGACTATGTGGTTGGCGCCAATGCGGCTGATGCCCATATCAGGCATATTGACCTCAAGCGTGATGCCGCTGTGACTGCCTGGGGCGATTTGCGCACCATCACCCCCGAAGACCAGTGCCCGCGCTGCGGCGGCCGCATGGAACTGACCAGGGGCATTGAGGTGGGGCACATCTTCATGTTGGGCCTGAAATATAGTGAAGCCATGCACGCTGTGTTCCTGGACGAAAACGGCAAAGAACAGATCATGATTATGGGCTGTTACGGCATAGGCGTGTCCCGCGTGGCCGCTGCCGCCATTGAGCAGAATCACGACGAACACGGTATTATCTTTCCCCCGCCGGTGGCTCCCTTTGAGTGCATGTTGCTCAACCTCGATCCCCGCAGCGATGAAGTTAATGCAAAGGTTGAAGAAATATATGCCCTGTTGCAGGGCATGGGCGTGGAAGTGCTGATGGACGACCGCGAAGAGCGCCCCGGCGTCAAATTCAAGGACGCCGACCTGCTTGGCATCCCCGCGCAGCTTGTGGTTGGCGGCAAGGGCCTTGCCCGTGGCATCGTGGAATGCAAAGACCGCCGCACGGGTGAAAAGGGCGAACTTGCCGTGGACAACCTTGAGCAGGATTTTGCCGCCTGGATTGAAAAAGTCCGGCAGGGTTGGGCCAACCGTTAATACGTTTGTACTTCAGCGTGGCTGCCTGGCGCGTTTTTTTCAACCGTGCCGGGCAGCCTCATTGCAGTGTCCGGGCGGCTCATGACGCAGTTCGTCAGTGAGTCGCCCCCTTTCCTTCGCCGCGCAAGGGGCCACGGGGTACCATGCAGGAAACCATACTGACAGTCCGCGAGCTTACAGAGCAATTGCGCAAGAGCCTTGAGGGGCGCTTTCCCTTTGTCTGGGTGCGGGGCGAGGTGACAAATTTTTCCCGCCCCGGTTCCGGGCATGTCTATTTCAGCCTTAAAGATCAGGATGCGCAATTGCAGTGCGTCTGGTTCCGCCACATGCAGCGGCAGGCTGATCAGCCTTTTGATCCGCTAACGGGTGAGGTTTTTGACAAACCAAGGCCGTCCCCCCTTGAACTCTTGCGCAATGGTCTGGATGTGCTTTGCGCGGGGCGCATCAGCGTATACGCCCCACGCGGGCAATATCAGCTTGCCGTGGAACTGGTGCAACCTGCGGGCGAGGGGCTGCTGGCCCTGGCTTTTGAGGAAAGCAAGCGCAAGCTGGCGGCTCTGGGGTATTTCAGCAGCCAGCGTAAGCGTCCGCTCCCTCGTGATCCGCAACGTATAGCGCTCATCACATCCCCTACAGGGGCGGCCGTTCACGATTTTCTTGAACTGGCGCGCACTCGCGGCAGCGGTTCGCGCATCCGTCTGTTTCCGGCATTGGTGCAGGGGGCGGAAGCTGCTCCGGCCATTGTGCGGGCTCTGGCTGAAGCCAATGCCCAGGATTGGGCGCAGGCCATCGTGCTCGTGCGCGGCGGCGGCTCTTTGGAAGATCTGTGGGCCTTCAATGAAGAATCCGTGGCCCAGGCCATATTTGAGTCCCGCCTGCCTGTGCTGGCTGGCATAGGGCATGAGGTGGATGTTACCCTGGCGGACATGACCGCAGATATGCGTGCGGCAACGCCAAGCCACGCGGCCCAGCTGCTCTGGCCATTACGGATGGAACTTCACCAGCGCGTGGATGAAACCTGGGCAGCCCTGCGCCGCGCCACGGAACGGCGCGTAGAGGCAGCCGGGCAGGCTCTGCGCGAATGCGAAAAAGCCTTGTCCTGGTTTTCGCCGCAGCGTCACCACGAGCGCCTTTATGAACGCCTTGCGAGCCTGGAAGCGTCTTTGGAGCGTTCAGGCCGTTACTGGCTGGATGACAAGGCGCGGAAAGCCGATTTTCTGGAGCGCGCCCTGCGCAGCGCCCTTGGCACAGAAAAACTGGATTCCCTTGATGCGCGGCTGGAACAACTTGCCGACCGGCTGCATGCGGCTTTGCCGCGACTTGTGACTGACAAGGAGCGTGCGCTGCATCACGGCATCCAACACTGGCAAAGCACGGCACGGGGCTACGTTGCGGAACAGTTGCGGCGTCTTGAAAATCTGAGCATGGCTCTTGAGGCGCGCGATCCCCTTATGCCTCTTACGCGCGGCTATGCTCTGGTAAGCACGCCTGAAGGCCTTGTGCGCTCGGTTGATCAGGTTCCTTCCGGGACCAGTATAGAAGTGCGTCTGGCCGATGGCAGCCTGTCTGCCGTGGTAAACGGCGTGCAGCGCCGCCAAAGTCGCAAGATGGAGGAGTCATGATACAACAATTGAGTAATATACTGCGGCATCAGGGCATGCGTGCGGAAAAATCCGTGCAGAGGTCGGCCCTCATGCTGCCCTTGATTCTGGCGTTTTTCTCTTTGCTGCTTTTGTCTCCCCTGTGGGGAATTCCTGCTTTTGCCGCTCCTCAGGTAAAGCTTGAAGCCCCTGCCTCGGTGGCCAGGGGGGATGCTTTTGTGGCTCTGGCTGTCAGTGATGAACCCGTAACTGCCTTCAGCTTCAAGTGGATGGGCAAGAGTTACGCCGCCACGGCCATTGCCGCCGTACAGGGTCCCGGGGGGGCGCAAAAGTGGCAGGCCGTCATGCTGTTGCCCGTACCTCTTGATGCCAAGGAAAATGATTTCACACTGGCCGTGACCCCCATAGCAGGCCATGCAGGCGGCAAAAAAACAACCGCTGCCCCACAGGCGGCCACACTGGGCATTGGCGTATACGATAAGGACCGCCCGGTTCAGAAGCTCACTGTGGACAAAAAGTATGTCGATCCGCCAGCGGCGCAAATGGAGCGCATCAAGGCCGACAGGGAGCTTGTGCGCAAAACCCTTGCCGCATACACGCCAGAACGTCTCTGGACGCTGCCTTTTGATCGGCCCGTTCCCGGTGACGTTTCGAGCCTTTTCGGACTCAAGCGGGTATTTAACGGCCAACCGCGCGGTTTGCACCGTGGACTGGACCTGCGCGGCACAGAGGGAACCCCCATCGTGGCTTGCGCCGATGGCCGGGTGGCCCTGACGGGTGATTTGTACTTCTCGGGCAATGTGGTGTACATCAATCACGGCGAAGGGGTTTTTACGGCGTACCTGCACATGTCCAAAATTCTGGTTACAAAGGATCAGGCCGTGCGCAAGGGAGAAGTCATAGGCCTTGTCGGGGCCACTGGGCGCGTGACAGGGCCACATTTGCACCTCTCGCTCCTGGTGCAGGGCGTGTCTGTGGATCCGCAGCCGCTTCTTCAGGCTCCTCGTGCCGATGGGGGGGTAGCCCCTAGAGCAGATTAGCTTTGAGAATATACATTTTCAAAGTTTAAGGCGCGCTCACTTCGGCGTTTAACCGCACAGCCAAACTGCGCTTACGCCTCCGTAGCGAACGTCTGCTCACGCAGCCGTCAGAGCAATTTAAAAGTTACATTGCTCTGATGCCGTGAGCCAGCCCTCACAAGCTCCTGAAAAGGGAAAGTAGACTGTATGAGCGCCAAAACAGAAAATCTTTTTGAAAAAAAACTGGCCCGCCTCCAGGAAATAGTTGCAGCGTTGGAATCTGGAGATTTGCCTCTGGAAAAAGGCATGGCCCTGTATAAAGAAGGCGCCGGATGCGCGCGGTATTGCCGCCAGCAGCTCGACAAGGCGCGACACGAGCTGGAAGTCTGGCAGGACGGCCAGGCCCGCCCCATGGCCGGGCAGGCAACCCAGGGAGGGGAGGGCCTCGGTTCCTACCCTGACGATGAAGCTGAAGAAGCCGAAGAAGCGTAGGAGGCTTGACAGGTGATGATGCCAGTATCCCGGATGAAGGAGCTTTTGCGCGAACGTGCCCAAATGGTGGAGGCCTGTCTTGCGGTCGCTTTTGACGGTCGGCCCATACCGCAACGCCTCAAGGATTCGATGCAGTACAGCCTTCAGGCCGGCGGCAAGCGCCTGCGCCCCGTGCTCTGTCTGAGCGCTGCGGCCATGTGCGGGCTGCCCATTCAGGATGCTCTGCCTTTTGCTTCGGCCATTGAGATGATCCACACCTATTCTCTTGTGCATGACGACCTTCCGGCCATGGATAATGATGACTTGCGTCGCGGCAAGCCCTCAAACCACAAGGCTTTTGACGAGCCCACCGCCATTCTTGCCGGTGACGGCCTGCTTACCGACGCCTTTTTGCTGATGTGCCGCAGCCCCGTGGCTCCTCCCCGTGTTTTGCGCGCCGTGGGCGAACTGGCCCTGGCTGCGGGCGCGTCCGGCATGGTGGGCGGGCAGGAATGGGATATGATATTTACCGGCAAGGCGGAGATCACGCTTGAGGAATTGCGCGGCATACACGCCATGAAGACAGGCGCGCTGCTTCGGGCCTCCTGCGTGTGCGGGGCCATGCTGGCCGGGGCTTCTGACGGGGATCTTGCAGCCATTGGTTCCTATGGCGCGTCTCTGGGTGTTGCCTTTCAGATAGCCGATGATATTCTTGATGTGGTGGCGGATACAGCCACGCTTGGCAAGCCCGCTGGCAGTGATGTGGCCCAGGGCAAAAAAACCTATCCCGCCTTGATGGGGCTCGATAAAAGCCGCGCCCTTGCGCAGGAACAGGCCGAGACCGCCAAGGCTGCTTTGGCGGCCTTCAGTGGGCAGGAAGCGGAATTCTTACGTGCTCTGGCCGAATACACTGTCAACAGGGCGGCCTGATATGTTTGATGCGCAAAAAACAACAATGCCGGTCGACTTCTCTGGGAATACGCAGGGGGTAAATGTGGCTGAAGCAGGTCATGCCGGGCGGGATCTTTCCCATGATTCGCCGCAGGCAGAACCGCACGGTTCGCTTTTGGACAGTATTGAACGCCCTTCGCAGTTGGGGGGCATGAGTGAAGTCCAACTGGAACAGTTGGCTGGCGAAGTGCGGCAGCGTATTATTGAAGTGGTTTCGCGCAATGGCGGTCACCTCGCCCCTTCACTGGGGGTTGTGGAACTGACGCTTGCGCTCCTTTCCACGTTTAATATTGAAAAAGACAAGCTCGTTTGGGATGTGGGCCACCAGGCTTATGCGCATAAACTGCTCACGGGGCGGGCGCATCAGTTTGACACCCTGCGTACCTTTGGCGGCATTTCAGGCTTTCCGCGCATGGCCGAAAGCCCTTATGACCACTTTGGCGTCGGGCATTCCTCAACATCCGTTTCCGCCGCCCTTGGCATGGCTTTGGCCCGTGATCTTTCGGGCCTCAAACACCATGTGCTGGCCGTTATCGGCGACGGCTCCCTGACCGCAGGCGAAGCGTTTGAAGGGCTTAATCTGGCCGGGCATATGGGGCGGCGGCTCATTGTGGTGCTCAATGACAATGAAATGTCCATTTCGCCCAATGTCGGCGCGCTTTCTCTGTTTTTAAGCCGTACCATGTCCCGGCGCTGGGTGCGGCAGGCCCGTAAGGAAGTGCTCAACTTCCTGCGCTCCATCCCGCGCATAGGTCAAAAACTGGCCTTGTATGCCCTGCGGGGCGAGGGGAGTTTCAAGTCGTTTTTTACGCCTGGCATGCTGTTCGAGGCTTTTCGTTTCAATTATATTGGCCCGGTTGACGGCCATGACCTCACAAGCCTGCGCCGCCATCTGCAAATGGCGGCAGCTGTCGAGGACGGCCCCGTGCTGCTGCATGTGCGCACGCAAAAGGGCAAAGGCTATGCGCCTGCGGAAAAAAATCCGACCCTCTATCACGGCGTCGGGCTGTTTACGCCTGAAACTGGTCAGCCCGTACCCTCCACAGCCAAGGTTCCGTCTTTTACCGGAATTTTCAGCAAAACACTGGTTGAGCTGGCTGAAAAGGATAAAAGGATTATCGCCATTACGGCTGCCATGCCAGAAGGCACCGGCACGGACAGTTTCAGGGAGCGCTTCCCCGATCGTTTTGTGGACGTGGGCATCTGCGAGCAGCACGCTGTAACCTTTGCCGCTGGCCTTGCCAGCCAGGGGTACCGTCCGGCGCTGGCCATTTATTCCACGTTTCTTCAGCGCTCTTACGATCAGGTGGTGCACGACGTCTGTATTCAAAACCTGCCCGTTACCCTGTGTGTGGACCGCGCCGGTCTTGTGGGCGAAGACGGAGCCACGCACCACGGTGCCTTTGACATCGCCTATTTGCGGCATATCCCCCAGATAAATCTGCTGGCGCCCCGCGATGAGGATATGCTGCGCCATTGTCTTTTCACCTCGCTCAACCACGACGGGCCATGTGCTTTGCGGTATCCCAGAGGCGCGGGTTTTGGCGTTCCGCTGGACGGGCAGCCGCGCCTGCTGACCCCCGGCAGAGGAGAGGTGCTTCAGGACGGTGAAGGCATCGCCATCGTGGCTGTGGGCAGCCGCGCCCATCCCGCCCTTGAGGCTGCGGCGCAGGTTGAACAGATCCTTGGCGTCCGGCCTCTGGTTTTTGATCCCGTATGGCTCAAACCCTTGCCGCAGGAACAGCTTGCCACCATTGCGGGCCGCTTCGACCGCATTCTTTTTGTGGAAGAGGGCGTGCTGGCTGGCGGGTTTGCATCGGCTGTGCTGGAATTTTATGTGGACAACGGGCTTATGCGTGGCCAGAGGATCAAGCGGCTTGGGCTGCCCGACAGTTTTGTCGAGCATGGCAGCCAGTTGCGTCTGCGCGAGCTTGTGGGCCTGCGTACGAAGAATATTGCTCAGGCAGTCATTGATCTGGCAAATCAGAAATAAAGCAACTTCGACGTGCCATTACTCTGGCTGAAAGCCCCGGAGTATGAACAGGATTACGGGGAAAAGAAGTCTTGAAAGGCTTCTTTTCCCTTTTTTTACGCGCACGGCGCTTTGGAATGATTTTTCCTGCAAGGAGGCTTGATGCGCGGGTGTGAAGCTGAAACCTTGGAGCGCAGAGGCTTAGAAATGCTGCGCCGTCTGGAAGCGCTGCCCCTAGCCTCGCACTTAAGATCAGAACACACTGTGTACTGTATTATAGCATTTTCGCATTGAGAATATCCATTCTCAATGCTTCCAAGACGCCCGCTTCGGCGCGTAACAGCGTAAATAAATAGCAGTGCTGTCTTCGCGGCAGTGTTGCCCGCAGGGCTTGCCTGAAGCTCGCTAGCGCCTCCGCAGCGGGCGTCTGCTCATACAGCCGTTAGAGCAATTTCAAAGTGAAATTGCTCTAAACAACAATAAAGGTTTTAAGGGGTGCGGGCGTGGGGGAGGGGACCCTTTTGCAAAAGGCCCCTCCCCCACAAAGCAGACATCCTGGCCGCGCTGCAAATAGTACTTTCTCATGCCCCCTCCACCACAAAGCAGTTACAGCGCACGGGTGAAGGTAACGCCCCCTCCCTTGAGGTGCGCCTCTATGCCGCCGGGCAGCTGAAAGCGTGTATTGCCGCGCCCCTGCGTAAGGGCTTCGTCCAGTGCAAGCAGAGTGCTCGCCCTGGCCTGGGCGGATGTTGAGTGCGGCGGCAGCGCGGGCGCGCCTGTGGAAATCACTGCCTTGCTGCTGGAGCATAAATGTTGCAGCGCCCGCATATACAGCCGCAAGCGGGCCGCCGGGTGCAAGGGGCGCAACAGAGCGCGGGGCAACGTCAACGCGGCAAGGGCTGGAAGACCGTCTTGGCGTTCGTTAGTCATTTCCTGCCAGGGATTGGCAGCCAGGGCCTCGTCAAGGGTCTTTTCCCAGTAGTCTCTGTCGAGGTTGGCCAGTTGCCACATGTGGCCGAGGGTGCGGTCCAGGGAGGGGTTTTCAGCCCGCAGCAAGGGCAGGGTCTGAAGGCGGAGCCTGTTTCGCCGATAGTCCAAGCTTTGGTTGCTGGCGTCTTCACGCCAGCCAAGGCCGCATTGCCGCAGAAGCTGCCTGAGATCATCAGGTTCGCAACCCAGCAGTGGCCGCAGCAAACAGCGCGCGTCATCTCTGGCTGGCATGCCGCCAAGCGATGGCCAGCCAGCGCCACGAACAAGCCGCAACACGATGTCTTCACTGAGATCCTGGCAGTGATGCCCAAGGGCGATAAAATGCGCGTTTTGGGCTACGCGTTCTTCTTCCAGCAGCGCGTAACGCACGGCGCGTCCCGCCTCTTCCTCACCCATATGGCGGCTGGCGGCAAAGCCTCGCACATCCGCCGCGCGCACGGCGCAGTGCATGCCAAGAGCGTGGCAGACTGCGAGAGCATGGGCCGCGTCTTCATCTGCTTCGGGCCGCAGACCGTGATTGACGCTCAGGGCTGAAAGACGCAGGTTCAGGCGCGGTGCCAGAAGGGAGAGTATAAGAGCCAGCGCTGTGGAATCAGCACCGCCGGAAACTGCCAGTACAAGGCTTGCCCCCTTTGGCAAGGCCAACTGGCGCAGGCAGAAGCGTTCAACTTCAAGGCAAAGAAGCGCAGAGGCGCGTGGAAGGCTTTGTAAATTTGGCATCTGGTTCATGCTGTGCCCCGGTTGCGGGCCGCAACGGTCTGAACGGGTACGGCGGGCGTGCTGCGGCTGGCTCATGGCCCTGCCTGAACGGGCGGCGTAGGGCTGGTCGTAAGAAGAGTGCTGCGCGATGATATAGTAATCTACGGCGCGCACGACACGGAGGGGATTTGCAGGCCCCCGGTACGGCATGAACTGTCTGAAACAATGCGCAAACCGGTATTTAGGTGGTGATGCCAAGGTCGGTCAGCATCTGTTCCAACCAGGCTATCATGCTGGCGCGCAGCTCGGGGCCGGCATAATGCACGCAATCGCACCGCATGCGGTTCTTGGCTCTGACAAGCAGCTCCATACGCAGGGAATCTTCTTCAACTTCAAGACCAAAAACGTGCGGACCGCAGCTTTTCACATGTTCTTTCTGAACAGGAGAAAGCATTTCTACTGGAGCAGGCAGCCAATAGAGGCCGTCCATGCCGGATTCAAGCTCCATATCCTTGAGAGTGGCGGTTATCTTGGAAATTTCTTCGGGCGTGAGGTCATCAATGCCGTACCAGCGCATCAGTTTTCCTCCGAATAAATACAGCCTGTTTTATCAAGGTTGAATATGCGTCGCATAACACTGATCCGCGGGCCGTTGCCTTCCTGCGACATGCCGCCGTGTTTCAGAAACATAATGGGGTCGTGATTAAGCTTGCGCACCAGAGATCTGGCCATGGCTTCCAGCGCTTCACGGGTCGTGTCATCCACCGGGCCCAAGCGTTTGAGGGTCTTGGCCAGTTCCTCTTCGGCAATGGCCTGGCTCTTTTTGATCAGGTCGACAATGGTGGGCTGCATGTCCAGGCTGGCAAGCCATTTTGAAAAATACGCCACTTCTTCATTGACGATTTCCGCAGCTTTGGCCGCTTCATCCCGGCGGTTGGCCAGGTTTTCTTCCACCACTTCTCTGAGATCGTCGATGTCATAGAGGTATACGTTGTCCAGGCCGTTGACGTCAGGGTCGATGTCGCGGGGTACCGCGATGTCGATGAAGAACATGGGCCTGTTTTTACGGGCCTTGAGCGCGGCGCGGATGTCGCGCGCGCGGATGATGGGCTCCTGCGAACCCGTTGAGGTGATGATGATGTCCACATCAAGCAGGTAGTGGGGCATCTGCTCAAAAGGGATGGCGCGGCCATTGAATTGCTTGGCCAGTTCCTGCCCGCGAACGTGGGTGCGGTTGGCCACAAGAATTTCGTTGATGCCCGACTGAAGCAGATGCATGGCCGCCAGTTCCGCCATTTCACCCGCGCCCACCAGCATGGCCTTGTGTTCCCGCATGTCGCCGAAGATGCGTTTGGCAAGCTCGACGGCGGCATAGCTGATGGAAACCGCGCTGGAAGCCACCGCCGTTTCTGTACGCACCCTCTTGGCCACGGAAAAAGCCTTGTGCAGCAGCCTGTTGAGTATAACCCCGGTGGCGCGGCTTTTGACGGCCTTGCGGTAGGCGGTTTTCAGCTGTCCGAGAATCTGCGGCTCGCCCAGCACCATCGAATCCAGGCTCGACGCCACTGAAAACAGATGTCGGACGGCTTCAAGGTTTTTATGCACATAGACGTAGGGCCTGAGGTCTTCAACGTCAGTTCCTCTGGCCTTTGCCCAGTTGCACAGTATCTGCTCGGCCATGTCGCCAGCGCCCGCAGCCAGAATTTCAACGCGGTTACAGGTGGAAAGTATGACGCTTTCGCTCACCGCGCCGGTACATGGCAGTGCCCAGTGTTCCTCATCGCAATGATTGGCCAGGGCGAAGCGTTCGCGCACGTCCACTCCGGCGGTGCGGTGATTCAGGCCCACAAGAAAAATATCACAGTCCATAATTATGCCCGAGTCAGCGCCGGATGAATGCGTGGTGCGTTTCCATAAAGGTATTCACCACAATGATTGAAAAAAGACACAGTATAAATATGAAAACAGCCAGCCGCGCGGGTTTTCGCCCACGCCAGCCCTTGGTGAGCCTGTTGTTGAACAGCACGGAAAACAGCAGCCAGATGACGATGCTGATGACTTCTTTGGGGTCGCCCGTTACCGTGGCTCCAAAAACAGGTTTGGCCCATATGAGGCCAGAAACGATGCCGAGAGTATACAGTGGATAGGCCACGACCGTGGCAAAGGCGTTGATTTTGTCAAGCATGGCAAGAGCGGGCATGTCCTGCCAGAAGCCCTTCATGTACTGCTTGCTTTTGATGCGGGACTCAAGAAAAAGAAAAAGAGAACCAGCCGCAAAAGCCAGGGCCATGAGGGCGAGACTGAGAAAGAGCGTGGCTATATGCAGGGCATAGAAGGGCGCTTTGAGATAATGCGGCACCTCGACCACAGCCTGAAGATAGGGCGCGGACATGGCAAAGAGCATGAGCCCCAGCGGCGAGGCAAAAATAAGCGAGGCTTCCTGCTTGAATTTGCCCCAGGAGGCAAGGCCGCACAAGACCACAAACCAGGCCATGAGCTGCAGGTAAGCGCCAAGACTCAGCCCGTCAGGCAAGGCCTTGTGAAAGCCCATGGCCAGGCCGATAGTCTGAAAAATAAAGCCTGCGGCAGCAAGGTAGCAGCAGGCACGCCGCCAGAAAGGGCTGCGCGCCATCATGCCAGCAATGCCGGACACACTTGCCAGCCCGTAGAGCAGCAGGGTGACGCCGGTAGAAAACTCAGGGGAGATCATAAAGTAACTCCGCTATATGAACGTGCAATTCCGCTGGCAGTTCCGCCAGCAGGCACTGTCGGCAGTTTTCGATATCTCCGGCTTCAAGCCACTGCTGAAGCGGGGAGACTGCCAAGCTTCGGAACAACTGCGTATTCTGCCCTGTCTCGACGCCCAAGGCAAGAACCAGAGGACGCAACCTGCCCATAAGGGTGGCCATGCGGGCACGCGGAGCCAGCCATTGCCCCAGTTCGTCTTTCCAGCGCCTGGCCAGGGCAGGGCTTGCGCCGCCAGTGGACAGGGCCGCAGAAAGAGGCGCGCAACGGGCCACAGCCGGAACCTGAACGTTTCCTTCTTCCGGGGTGCTGGCGCAGTTGCACAGTACGCCCAGGCTACGGCACAATGCCGCTATGCGCCGGTTTTCGTCCACATCGCCAGTGGCGGCAAATACCAGGGCTTTGCCGTGTATGTCGTCCGCCATGCAGGTTCGGCGCTCAAAGCGTACGCGTTGATCCCGCAGCAGATCTTGCAGGGAAGCGTCGTGTGCTGGCGGATCATTGCGCTCCAGCACGAGGACCGATGCCGGATCGCAGGCCAGAAGACCAGCCAGTTTTCGCTGCCCGACCTGCCCTAGCCCGACCAGCAGGCAGTTCAGCCCGCTGAGACTAAGAAAGAGCGGATACAGAGGTGTTTTGGGCGCGAAAGTTTCCATATGGGGTCCGGTGTGCGTCATGCTGTAAATCTACGGAATGCAGTATTGTACAGAAGCTGGCGTTTTTTGCAAAGTCCCCCGCGCTTGCTTCCGTTCGCCTATTGCCGTACCTTCCCCATATTGATTGATTTTGGCGGCGGGCGCGGCAATGCCGCTGTTCATGGCAGTGGCAGCCCTGACGACAAATCGCAAAACCAGGAAGGGGCATGGCGACATTTTTGGTTATTCAGGCGGCACGCTTTGGCGATGTGGTGCAAACAGGGCGCTTGCTGCGTACTCTTGCGCGGCGTGGCCAGGTGCATCTGGCTGTTGATGCTGGCCTGTCTGCCCTTGCGCGTCTGATCTATCCTTTTGCCACAGTACACGGCCTTGCTTTGCACGGCTGCCAGGAACATGAAGTTCTGGAAAAAAATATCCGGGTTCTGGCAGACTGGCGCGACATGGAGTTCACTGCCGTATATAACTGCAATTTTTCCGGTCTGACTGCGGCCCTGTGCCGCCTCTTCGCGCCAGAGACGGTTGTGGGCTACAAACCCGCTGCCGACGGCGTATGGCGCTCCCCGTGGGCCAGAATGGCCTTTCAGCTGAGCCGCCAGCGCGTGCTTTCATCGCTGAATCTTGTGGATTTTTGGGGCCACTTCGCCAATGATCCTTTGCCGCCCGCCGAGGTTAATCCCGTGGCCGTTCCCGGTGGGCAGGGTATCGGCGTGGTGCTGGCCGGGCGTGAATCCCGCCGTTCACTACCCGCTCCCTTGCTGGCTGAAGTGGTGCGTACGGCTTTTTCCGCCATGGGCGGCCCAAAAGTGCGCCTGCTCGGCTCCAGTGCGGAAAAAAACGTGGCGCGCAAGCTGCAACGGCTGTTGCCGCCCAAGATGCTGGACAAGGTGGAAGATCTGAGCGGTAAAACCGACTGGCCGGGTCTTGTTGACGCGGTCAGCGGGCTGGACGCCCTGATAACGCCGGATACAGGCAGCATGCATCTGGCCGCGCACCTCGGCGTGCCTGTTCTGGCCTTTTTTCTGTCTTCAGCCTTTGCGCATGAAACTGGGCCGTACGGGCAGGGGCATCTTGTCTGGCAGGCAGAGCGGCATTGCGCCCCCTGCCTGGAGTCGGCCCCATGTCCGTATGATACGGCCTGCCTTGAGCCTTTTCGCAGTCAGAACCTGCTGCGCTCATTGACGCTGGCCCTGACCGAGGGAACGGGACGCGCGGCTTTGCCCGAAGGTTTGCAACTATGGCGCAGCCGCGTGGATTCTCTTGGCACAGTGCTGCACCTCGTGGCCGGAACCGACAGGCATGCGGCCAAGCGCGCGCAGGTGAGGCAATTTTTGGCTTCATATCTGAAAGTGCCCTTTGCAAAGCCAGCGGAAGATGCTGCTGGCTTCAATGGTTCTGGCGAGATCAATTCTGACGTTGCCTGGCTGTTTGACGAATGGTTGTGCCGCGATACGGACTGGATGCTGCCGCCCGGCAGATACTGCTGAAGTGGAGAATATGCCCATGCCCTCTGCCTCTCTGAGAATTCTTGTGGTTTTGCCGATGTATGGCGGTTCCTTGCCCATAGGCAGGTACTGCGCGCGCGCCTTGGAAGAGATGGGGCACAGCGTGCGGACTTTCGAGGCTCCGCTCATGTATCCGGCTTTTACGGGCCTGCAGGGGCTTGGGTTGCCTCCTGCCCAGACTGCGCAGCTTGAAAATTCCTTTCTTCAGGTTGTGGCACAGGCAGTGTGGGCGCAGGTGCAGGCGCAGGAACCGCACCTGGTTCTGGCCATGGCCCAGGCTCCCATGGGGCGCAGCCTTCTGCAGCGGTTGCGGCGGGCCGGGGTGCGAACGGCCATGTGGTTTGTTGAAGACCATGCGATTTTTCAGTACTGGCGCGCCTACGCCCCCCTGTATGACGTTTTTGCCGTTATCCAGAAGCAGCCTTTCCTGGATATGCTGGCCGAGACAGGGCAGACCAACGCGCTCTATCTGCCAATGGCCGCACAGCCGGATTTTCATAAGCCAGTGGCTCTCAGCCCTGAAGAACAGCGGGAGTATGGCGCGGATATAGGATTTTTGGGCGCAGGATATCCCAATCGGCGGTTGGCCTTCAGGCCGCTGCTTGGCCGCAATTTCAAAATCTGGGGTTCTGACTGGGAAGGCGAAAATCTGCTGGCCGCCCATGTGCAGCGTGGCGGCGCGCGCATCGGCGAGGAAGAAAGCGTAAAAATCTATAACGCCATCAAGGTGAACCTCAACCTGCATTCCAGCCTGCACACGACAGAGCTTGTAAGCCATGGCGATTTTGTCAATCCGCGTACCTTTGAACTGGCAGCCATGAATGCTTTTCAGCTTTTGGACCAACGCAGCTTATTGGCTGACCTTTTTGCTCCCGACGAGTTGGCGACCTTTTCCACCATTGAAGAATTTTACGCCAAGCTTGACTACTTTCTCGCGCATCCCGAAGCGCGGAGCGCGTATGCCGCAAGGGCGCGGGAGCGTGTGTTGCGCGAGCATACCTATCAACAGCGCATGCAGCGCCTGCTGGATTATATGGCCGAGCGTCTTGGCCCCTGGCCCGATGGCGGGAACGAAGAACATGCGCACGAAAACTCGGACGGGCAAAATGACGAATCCGGTTCCTCTGCGCGGCCCTTGCCCAAGGGATTGACGTTGGAACTGGCGGCGGATCTGAGCGCGGCCATGGCCCACACCGTAGAGCGTCTGGGGCTGGGGCCCCATGCGGATTTTGATCATGTTGCCGCAGCGCTCAGGGCCAGATCCGGCGTTCTTGATGAAATGGAAACCTGCCTGCTGTTTTTGGACGAATGGCGCAAGCAGTACGCAAATAGGTAATTATGTTTTGAAATGCTTTGTTTGGGAGAAATGTTCTGTGGGGGAGGAAACCCTTTTGCAAAAGGGTCTCCATGCCCCACCCCCTAAAACTTTTATTGAGATGTAGCTGCTTCAAAGCTTGTCTGCTCTGGTCTCACACAAAAACCCCGCGTAATGCGGGGTTTTTGTGTGAAAGCAGAAAAGACTGTTTGGTGTCACGTCATGCCCCGAAACCACCCCGGCGTTATTGGCCAGAACCGCCAAGAACCGTGGGGGGCATGAAGGCGGGCGTCAGCTACTCAGGGCTTTTTTGCGGCGCGGCTTGGGGTCTTGCCTGTTGGTCCGCTTCGGGCGCAGTTTCTGGTGCTGTTTGCGGCGAAGGTGGCAATTCTCTTTCCTGCAGGGGGGCAATGATCATTTCCTGGATCGTCCTGGACGCCGGGGAAGACAGGTTGGTCGCCTGAGAATAATAGGGCAGCATGAAGGCCACGGCCATGATCAGGGCCACCAGCAGGGTGAACTTGTGGCGCATGGGCGCGGCGCTGCGGGCCACAACTGTCCACAGAATCAGGGGAACAAGCCACACCAGCACCTTGGCGCTTTCGCGCAGGGCATTTTCAGTGGTGAAAACGCCGCCCTGCCATGCCTGCTGTATTTCAGCCACTGTCGATGCGAGAAATATCAGCCAGAAGACGGCCCAGGCATTCCGAGCCCATATGGCGCACCAGGGCACCATGGTATTGTAGTGGTCGCGGCCGAAATCGTCGCGCTGGCGGCGTAGCGTCAGCCACATGGCTCCGCTTGCAGCCGCCATGGCCAGAATAAGAGGCAGAGTCCAGTATAAGGAGCGCCAGAAAGGCGAAAACCAGCCGGGAAAGAAAATGTCGCCCAGGGTGATGGATGTGGCGTCGGGGCTGGTATAAGCGTTTATCATGCGGGCGGAACTCAGGGCGACAAGCACGGCGATGCAGCCTTGCACGCTGCTGATCATGCCCATGACCACATGCAGAATCGGAACCTTCACAAGGAACTTCCATAACGCGAAGTATAGACTGCTGATCAGTACGGCGAGGCCCAGCATAATCCAGCTGAGTTCCACCATAAAGTCGGGCAGGGAATCTGGGGTGTAGGAACCCTGCACGAAAAACAACCACACGCGCCCCGCCACCAGCAGAACCCAGCCCAGAACCAACGCCAGATGGGCCAGTTGGCGCGCACATTTATCATAGGAGGAGCGCTTGCGGGTTATGGACAATATTCGTGCAGTGGCCGACATGAAGCCAAGCCCCGCAAAGGCCAGCAAGGCGGCCAGAGCCAGGGTTACGCACAGGGAATCAAGGCCTGTCTGCAAAAAGGGGCAGGTCTGCATCCATTGACGCGGCAGCTCCATCCAGGCGGAGAGCTGAACCAAGGCATTCTGAAAAAAGTTCATCGGGCGCCGCCTGTAGCTGGGCGTGGCTTCAGAACAGAAACACTCATGACTGCTCCTTATAATCTTGCACTAGCTTGGGAAAGTACGCTATGGTCGAAAAAATGCGTTCAAGCCTGTATTTGCCTTAAAAAAGCCGGGGCCGCAAGGGTTCTTGATATATGCCCGGGCTTGGGGCAAAATTATTGCGGGAGACGTTATGAATAAATTTTTTGCTGTACCTCTGGCTTGCGTGCTTATGTCCGCGGGTTGCGCCTCAACGGCGCAGTTACGCCATGTGGAAGGTAAAGAGACGGCCAACCAGCAGGCCCTGCGCGCAACCGATCAGCGCTTGAATGCTCTGGAGCAGAGCGTGGCCACTCTGGACAGCCAGGTGGCCCAGCTCAAAAATAGAACATTTGAAGTGCGCACCCGTGGCGGCCAGAAAACCAGCATGACTGTCGTTCCCATCTTGCCGCCTGCGCCGGTGAAGGCCGCGCCATCGGCGGCAGCAGACGTTTCTTCGGACTCCCAGGGGGGAGCAGGCACGGCCCCGACGCCTGTTCCGGTTGCCCAACGCCCGCCCGATGTGGCGCTGGGGAAAAACGGTCCTGCGTCAGTGGCTGCCCCGCCTGTCCCAGCCGCAGCGGCCTCGCCTGCTGCAGCTCCGATGGCTGCAGAACCTGTGTCTTCTCCAGCCAGGGCAGGCGAAAAAACGCCTGCCTCCAAGGGCAAAGAAACGCAACCCACCGCCGTCGCGCCAGAAACTGCCAGCGCCCCCAAGGGGCGGGTCATTGATCCTGCGGCTCCGCCGCGATCTTTCCCGCAGCCCACATCGCCTGCCCCTGCCGCAACTGAAACCGTCGTCGCAACGCCTGCCGCCAATCCCTCGCAGGTGAAAGCTGCCACGGCTGGACCCCATGGGCAGGTCGGCGCATCAAACAAAACTTCCCAGCCCGCCAATGGGGCGGGAACGGTCAGTATAGGCCTGCCGCCCGTGGCAGCCCCGGAACCTGTGGTGCCGCCTGCCGTCAATCCGACAAATTTTGCAAATCAGAGCGCCAATCAGCCCGCCGTTTCCGCCAATGCCGCCAACCCCGACAGGGGCGACCCGGCAGGCGGCAATGCGGCCGTGCCCGTACCCTCCCTGCCGCCCTCTAACCTGGCGCTGCCGCCGGAACATCCTGGCTTGCCCCCTGTGGACGCGCCAGCTTCTGCCACGCCAACTCCTGCAGCCATGCCCGCTCCCGCAACGCAGACGACTGCCCCGACGGCCCCGGCAAAGCCTTTGCCTTCTGCCGCTGCCGCGCCGCAATCCACCAAGCCTGCGAAGAACGAAAAAGCTGCCTATGACGCGGCCCTTACGCTCATGACGTCAGGGCGCTCGACTGAGGGCATAGCCCGGTTTGAAAGTTTTCTGCAGGAATACCCGCAGGGCGTGTATGCGGCCAATGCCGAGTACTGGATTGGCGAGGGCTTGTATGCGCAGGGCAAATATCAGGAAGCTCTGAACCAGTTTCGTAAGGTTGACGCATCTTATCCGCAGCACCACAAAAATGCCGATGCCCTGCTCAAAACCGGCATGTGCCTGAGCCGTCTTGGCGACAAGGCCGGGGCTGCAGAGACTTACAAACAGCTGCTGGCGCGCTTCCCCAGTTCCGAGGCCGCCCGGATCGCCCGGTCACGTGGACTGGCCCGCTAGCCATGTCTCAAGGGCTGTCCTGGGCCGAGATGGGTGAAGAAGCCCGTACCGAATATTGGGCCAGTCTGGCTCTGCGGCACTGTACCGGGCTTGGGGCCCGCTCATGCGCGCGACTTTTGCGTACGTTCGGCTCAGCCTACGCTGCGGTGCAGTCCCGGCAGCGTTGGCGCGAGGCAGGGCTTAGCCAGAAGCAGGCGGCCGAAATGGCCACCGGCTCATGGCGCGTCACAGCCCGGCAGGAGTGGGACAGCGCGCGCGACATCAACGCCGTTATCCTTTTATGGACAGACCCCCTGTATCCTGCTCCGCTGCGGCAGCTGCCCGATCCTCCCGTATTGCTGTACTGCCGGGGAGACATGACGCTCTTGCAGGCTCCGGCTTTTGCCATTGTGGGATCGCGTCGGTCCACGGAACACGGCAGAACGGTGGCGGCCCATATGGCCCGGTGCCTGTCGTCCTGCGGGGTGACTATTGTCTCGGGCATGGCGCTGGGCATTGACCGGGTGGCCCATGAGGCTGCCCTGGCCCGCATAGGGCGCAGTATTGGCGTACTCGGCACTGGCATTGACGTCATATACCCACGGGGAAACTGTGCTGTTTTTGACGCCATGCGAGAGCATGGCCTGCTGATTTCGGAATTTATGCCAGGGGCGCTGCCACTGCCAGAACATTTTCCTGTGCGCAACCGGATTATCAGCGGTCTTGCCCTTGGCGTCCTGGTGGTGGAGGCCGCCAGTCGTTCCGGCAGCCTCATTACCGCCCGTCTGGCCCTGGAGCAAAACCGTGAGGTTTACGCCGTACCCGGCCCGGCGCTGGATTCACACTGCCTGGGCTGTCAGGATCTGGTGCGGCAGGGAGCGCGCCCAGTGTTCAGCGCTGAGGATGTGTTGCGTGATCTGGCGGACCAACTGCGACCGTACGGCATCAGCCAGACAAGCCTGAGCGAAGAGGAAAAATCCGCGCATGAAGAGGGTGACGGCATTGATCTGGCCGCGATCAAGGCTGAGGCCGCCACTGACAATCGCCGCGTGCGCACAGACGCATGTACACAAGGGGACGAATCCGCCAAGGGTGAAGACCAGCCTTTACAGCAGGATATGCCGCCACTGGACGCCGCTGAGCGGCTTGCTCCCTCAGAACGCAGGGCGCTCCTGCTGGACTGCCTGCGCCAGAAGGGTCCCATGCAGGCTGACGATCTGGCCTGCACCCTTGCCATGCCAGTTTCTGAGATGAATGCCATGCTTGTGGGGCTTGAGATGCTCGGGCAGGTGCGCAGACTGCCGGGAGCCCGATATGAGGCCGGAGTATGACGGGGAAGAACTCGCAAAACGCCAGGGGCGCGCGTCGTTCCAGCGCTGTGACCACTCAGGGTGAAATGGCAATCCCTGCTGATGACGGGGTTGCAGGGCAGTCTGAAGGATATTCGACGGCAGGACAGGGCAGGCCCGCCGGGCGTGCAGCGCGTGATGCGGCAGCCCCACAGAAAAAGACAAAAACGGCAGATGGAGATACAACAGAGGCAGGCGCAGCCGTTGTTGACCGCAGCCCACTCTTTATCGAGGCCTTTCTGACCTGGATGGCTGTACAGAAAGGGGCCTCCGAGGCGACGCAAAAAGCATATGCGGTGGACCTTGGTCAATTGGCGGAGTTTTTGCGCAGCCAGGGGGTGAGCCTCGGGCAACCGCAAACTGTGACGCGCCGCCATATCCAGTCCTTTTTGGCCTGGCTGTTTCGCAAGGGAGACGCCAAAAGCTCCATGTCGCGCAAACTGGCGGCAGCGCGTTCTTTCTTTCGGTTTCAGCAACGCGGCGGCAGAGTCGCGGAAAACGTGGCCGCCCAGGTGCGTAATCCTCGTCAGGAAAAACGCCACCCACGCGCGCTCAACGTGGATGAAACCTTTGCCCTGCTGGATACCACCAAGGGGCCAACTGGCGGTAGCGGGCCTGTTTCCGGCAGTGCGGAAGAAGAGCGGGTTCTTCGTCGCGACCTGGCCCTGGCTGAACTGCTGTACGGCTCTGGGTTGCGCATATCTGAAGCTTTGGGGCTGGATGTGGACGACGTGCAGCTGGCTTCGCGTGTGCTGCGCGTTATGGGCAAGGGCTCAAAGGAACGGCTTTCGCCTCTTTCGGACACGTCCCACGAAAGCCTGAAACGCTGGCTTGAAGAACGCCCGCTGTTGGCGCTGCCTGAAGAACCGGCACTGTTCGTGGGCACGCGGGGGGGCCGTCTTAACAGAAGGGAGGCCGCGCGCATTGTGGAGCGCCTGTGCCAGCGCGCGGGACTGACGTTTACCGTGTCGCCGCACAGCTTGCGTCACTCCTTTGCCACCCATCTGCTGGAGGCTGGGGCAGACATGCGCAGTGTTCAGGAATTGCTTGGACATCAACGCCTGACAACAACGCAGCGTTACACCCAGGTGAGCCTTGAAAGCCTGATGCAGACCTATGATCAGGCACATCCAAGGGCTTTAAAAAAATAAAAAAATCACGAGCTTGTTTTTTAACTGTAAATTTATAGTGTTATAAAAAGTTCTTTGCGTCTCATGGCCTGGCGCAGTCAGGAAAATTTCCATGAGGCGCTTGGCATGGGCGGCACTTTGTGCTAAAGAGTACAAATCGGTCAAATTGAACCGCATACCTGAACCATACCGGAAGGAGAGACAGTCATGTCCGCATTAGTTCTTGGTCACATGAATCCTGATACCGATAGCATTGTTTCCGCCATTGTCGCCGCTGACCTGTACAGCAAGCGCGGTATGGACGTCACCCCGGTTGCCCAGGGCGCGCCCACTCCCGAAACCGAATTCGTTCTGAACAAGTTCGGTCTTGCTGCTCCTCAGGTTGTCGCCGACGTGGCTGGCAAGGATGTTTATCTGGTTGACTACTCCGACCTGGCCCAGGCCCCCAAGGGCATGGATTCCGCCACTGTGCTCGGCATTGTCGACCACCACAAGCTTGGTGACGTGACCACTTCTTCGCCGCTGGAAGCCTGGATCTGGCCCGTGGGCTGCACCAACACCATTCTCAAGAACATGTATGACTTCTACGGCGTCGCGATTCCCAAGAACCTTGCTGGCGCGATGCTGTGCGCTATCCTGTCCGACACGGTTATCTTCAAGTCGCCCACCTGTACTCCTGCTGATAAAAAGGCCGTTGAAGAACTGGCCAAGATCGCGGGCGTGAGCGATGTGGTGGCTCTGGGCATGGAAATGTTCAAGGTCAAGAGCGCCGTTGACGGCACCCCCATGAAAGACCTTGTCTTCCGTGACTACAAAGATTTCGACATGAATGGCAACAAGGTTGGCATTGGCCAGCTTGAAGTGGTTGACCTCTCCATCCTTGAGCCCGTGAAGGCCGGCCTGCAGGCCGAAATTGAAAAGGTCAAGGCTGAAGGCCGCCACAGCGTGTTCCTGCTGCTGACCGACATCATGAAAGAAGGCTCGGAAATGCTCATCGTTTCCGATGATCCCTCAGTGGTGGAAAAAGCTTTTGGCGTCAAGGCCGAAGGCTCCACCGTGTGGCTGCCCGGCGTCATGAGCCGTAAAAAGCAGGTTGTGCCCAACTTTGAAAAGGCTTTCAAGTAAGCGCTGACTGTCTGTAGCAAATAAAAACCCCGGCGCCCGCGCGCCGGGGTTTTTGCATTATGGACGCAGATGGGCGCTTGTGGATAAACCTCCGGCGTGTCACAACAGACTGTAATGGTTAAAATTTTTTCTTGAGAAGGCATGCTTCAATGCAATTGGTTATTTGATTTTGTGGATGTTTTGGTTGTGCCAGGTGAGCGTGCGTGTGCCTTAAAAGGAGTAGCATGGCACATTTGTTCGAGCAGAGAGACTTTGCGATGGTGCAAGTTTTGAAAAGGCTGTCTTCAAAGGCCCTTCTTTAGATCAGGAAGTTCGTAAGAGTTTTAGTTGGTTGGGGCGTGGGGGAGGCGACTTTTTTGCAAAAGGGTCCTTACCCACAAGGCATTTCAAACATGCCCTGCTTTAGCCGTCAATCCAGATAAGCATGGCCAACACTCCCAGGCTGCCCGTGAGAACCGCATATGCCTGGCGTGTGCGCAACGAAAGCACCGCTCCCATCAGGGCGGCCACATAAAGGGCAGACCACGTGACCGCTCGCAGGGCGGGCAGAGCTTGTCTGTTGTGCAGCGTGTCCACGAGACTGAAGATCAGGATGAAGCAAAGGCAGTATAGGGTTATCTGCCACAGGCTCCTGTAGAGAGAGGACAGCAGTAGTGCCGTGCCGGGCGCGAGCCCTTTGGGGTTGCCCGCACACCAGGCTTCCACCTTGTCAACCATAGGATTTTGGCTGATGCGCTGCCGGTGTTCGCCATAGGCCGCTGCGTAAGCCGCAAGCATGCAAAGAGTGAGGGGGATGAGCAGGCGACCCGGTTCCACAAGGTCAAAGTGCCTGCATATGGGAAAAAGTAGTAAAAAGCTCAGGCTGCCGTAGGGTGGCACGACGCTGCCAAGTTCAAGGGCGTCCAGCCATAGAAGCTCAAAAATAATGCCCAGCGGCAGGGCCAGGCTCCAGTCAGAAGTGGCGGCTCCGGCTATGAGCGCAAGGCAGATGGGCCGGTCGACAATGCCAATAATGCAGGATGAGCGGGCCGCGCCAGCCAGGGCAAAAAAAAAGCGTAAGGCGCCCCGGTTGCCATCATTTCATATAAGTTGCTCATGGGGACCCCTTACGGTTTCTGTGGGGACACTGCGAAAATCAAGGAGCACTAGGTGCTGCTGGATAGAGCGCAGGTCTTCCCTGTCTTCGGCGGATAGCGCCACATGAGGAAGGATTTGCATTTTTTCAGGGCCGTAATGCAGGTTGCCGATATTGAGAGTTTCCATAATGATGCCCGCATTGCTCGCACGGCGTGCGTCCTGGCAATTCCCAAAAAGTACAAAACAATCTTCGCCGCAGGCGTCCAGCGTTATGGCCAGATCGTGTACAGGGATAAAGTGCGTGAGGATGCGCTGCGGCACGGCCAGTTCGATTATCTGCTGCCGCAAGGCGTCAGCCGCCAGTTCGTCATTGGCGACAATCAGATGCCTGGCGCCCGTGTAGGGCAACCACGCTTCAATGACCTGCCCATGCACCAGGCGATTGTCCACACGAAACCACATACATTAGCCGTCGTTTTTGGCCCGTGTTTTGTTGCGCAGCATATTTCCTGCGACAACAATGCCTTTGGAGCCTGCCTCGCCAGCAAGCTGCGCCAGCTCTTCCAGGCTTTTTTCACGGGAGGAAAAGACCTTGAGCAGCATGGGCAGATTCGCGCCCGTCACCACTTCCACCTTGTGGGTGGCGAGCAGGGCGAGGGCGAGGTTTGTTGGCGTGCCGCCAAACATGTCGGTGAGGATAATGACCCCCGCGCCCTTGTCCAGCCGCTGCGCGGCATCGGTAAGGCGGCGTACCGTTTCAGAAACTTCGTGGGCAACGTCCACACTGATGGAGCTACAGTCGCTTTGCGGGCCGAGGATGAATTCGGCTGTGCGCAGCATGGCCGAGCCATAGTCGGCATGCGAGACAACAATAATCCCTACCTGTGTCTTCTTGCTTTCTTCCGTCATGGCATTCCTCTCGGCTCAGAGCCTGCCAGCTTTTCTAGCCAAGTTCAAGATGTCGGTGTTCCAGAGTCGTGGGGTAGTCTGCCTGCTTCAGGGCCTGCGTGATTTCTTCGGCCATGGCCACAGAGCGGTGGCGGCCGCCAGTGCAGCCAACGGCAATGGTTACGCGGTAGCGGCCTTCAGTTTCCATAAGCGGCAGCATGAACAGCAACAGGTCCATAAGTTTTGTGCGAAATTCGCGCGCAGTGGGCTGCTCAAAAACATATTGCGCAACGGCCTTGTCCTTGCCGCTCAGGGGGCGCAGTTCTTCAACAAAGTATGGATTGGTAAGAAAGCGCAAGTCAAACACAAAATCGGCCTCACGCGGGACGCCATACTTGAAGCCAAAGGAAATAACATTGACCTTGATGGCCCGAAGCTTGCTTTTGCTGTCGCTCCAGCGCTTTTGAATGGCCCGGCGCAGATCATGAATGGAGAAGCGGGAGGTATCGACAACAAGGTCGGCCATTTCCCGCAAAGGGCGCAGGCTGTTGCGCTCGGAAAGCAGCGCTGTTTCAAGCCCCATGCCCTCGCGTTCAAGGGGGTGCGGGCGGCGCGTGGTGGCGTAACGGCGCAGCAGCTCCTGTACGTTGCATTCCAGAAACAAGAGCATGGGGCGGATGTTCTGGGCGGTGAGATCAGACAGCGCTTCATTGATCTCATCCAGAAAGTTGCTCTGGCGCAGGTCCATGCCAAGGGCGATTCCCTTGAAATGGCTCATGGAAGGGCGAGACATCATGCTTACCATTTCGGGGGCCAGGCTTGCCGGCAACCCGTCCACCACAAAGTGGCCCATATCTTCAAATACTTTCAGGGCCGTACTTTTGCCCGCGCCGGAAAGGCCGGTGACAATACACACGGCTACCGGCAGTTCGGCTGCAGTGTTCGCAGCCTGTGTTTTTTGTGGCTGCTTGGTGGTGGCAGTCATGATTCCCCCTGCTGTGCTTCCCGGCCGCCTGACATCAGACGGCCGGGAACAGGCGTAATTATAAGACGGGGTCAATCAGCGCGTAGCTGCTCGTGCGTGTGCGGTACACCACGTTGATGCGGCCATTTTCGGCGTTGAAAAACACTAAGAACTCACTGCCAATGGAATCAAGCTGCATAAGCGCTTCGTCAAGGTGCAGCGGTTTGGTTGCGAGGCGGTCAGTGCCTTCAACCGGTTGCGCCACTTCAGCGTCTGCATCAAGGTTATAGGTAAAGACGTCGACATCGGCGGAACGTGCCTTACGGCGTTGCGTCTTGACCCGCGAAACCTGGCGCTTGATCTGCGCCTCAACCTTGTCTGTCACAAGGTCAATGGCGGCGTACATATCTGAAGTCTGTTCCGTTGCGTTAATATGCAAACCTTCGCCAACAACCGTCACTTCGCAGCGATGGCGAAATTTGTCTACGGTAAGCACGACGCTTACCTCAAGACCGGCAGACTTGCCGAAGAAACGCCCCAGCTTTTCCATGCGGCGTCGGGCATACTTTTTAAGATGGTCGGAGGCTTCAAAGTTTTTGAAGGCAAAAGAGATGTTCATGTAATCCTCCTTATGATGTCAGTTCCCAGCATGGAGAACTGTGGAACCCGTCTATTAAGCGACGGTGGAAATTTGATGAACCATCTTTTTTTATAATTATTCGCCTCACGCGAGCTGCGGCGTCTGGGCCGAGCCGGGGGCAGGATCAGAAATGTTCCTTGCGTCTTGACGATGACGGAATATCAAGGGCGGTGCGGTACTTGGCCACTGTGCGCCGTGCAATGTTGACCTTGAGGTGCTCTTTAAGCATTTCGCCGATGCGCTCATCACTCAGGGGCGACCTGCTGTCTTCGTCAGCAATGAATTTCTTTATGAGGGCCTTAACGCTCTCAGAGCCTACCTGGCTGCCGTCATCGAGTTCCAGCCCGCTATTGAAGAAAAATTTAAGCTCAAAAATGCCGTGCGGCGTTGCCACATACTTGTTTGTGGTAATGCGGCTTACCGTGGATTCATGCATATTGATGTCATCAGCAATGTCCTTGAGAATAAGGGGAGCCAGACGGGTCACGCCATCCTCAAAAAAGGGCTGCTGGTGCCGTACGATGCTTTCCATCACCTTGTACAGGGTGCGCTGGCGCTGATAGAGGCTCTTGATGAGCCAGCTGGCCGAGCGCATTTTCTCTGTACAGTATTCTTTTTCTTTATCAGAGGACCCTTTCATGTCCATCTGGCTCAGGTTGGAAAGCTGCAACTGCGGCAAGCCGTCTTCGTTGAGCAGAATGATGAACTCATCACCCATTTTGTACACAAAAACATCAGGGCTCACATAGGTCGGTTCGCCACCGCCAAAGCTGGCTCCGGGCAGGGGGTCAAGACTCTGGATGATGTCCAGGTATTCTTTCAGTTCCTCCATATCCAGCTTGAATTTGCGCAGCAGGGGCTTGTAGCGCTTGGCTTCAAGGTCTTCCAGATGCGAGCGCACCAGCTCAAGCAATATGGGGTCGCGGTCATACTTCAGGTTTTTTATCTGTACAAGCAGGCATTCGCGGGCATCGCGGGCGGCTACGCCCACGGGGTCGAACATCTGTACCTTTTCAAGCACAACCTGAACTTCTGCCGGATCAGATTCCGTCATCTGCGCGATTTCTTCCAGGCTGGCATGCAGATACCCAGCTGAAGAAAGGTTGCCGATGATAACTTCGCCTATGTCTTTTTGCGGTTCGGTGAGGGAGGAAAGGCGCAACTGCCACAGCAGGTGCCCTTCAAGGGTGGGCTTGGCCGAGTAGCGCGCTTCGAGGGGCGAAATATCTTCGGCAACCTCAAACTCGCGCGGCTGCACAAGACGGGGAGTGCTGGCGAACTCTCCCAGGTAATCCTCCCAGTCGGCATCCTTGGCCAGGTCTTGATCGTACACCTCTTCGGCGGCTTTTTCCCGCCTGTCTTCCCCTTGATCCGGCGAAATGTCATCGCCCTGGGATTCTTCAAGAAAAGGATTGTCCAGCATTTCCTGCTGCACAGTCTCGAGAAGCTCCATGCGTGAGAGCTGGAGCAGCTTGATGGCCTGCTGCAATTGCGGGGTCATCACGAGCTGCTGAGTCAGTTTTAGTTGCTGTCGAAGTTCCAGTGCCATGAGCCTGTTCCGTCTTGAAAGGTCAGCAGAAAAAATCTTATTTACAAGTAATGTGCCATAGTGGCAAAAATTATGCAATAGCCAGAGGTTGCGCAACCAAAAACAAAGCAGCCCGTGAGATGGCGCGAGCTTTGCATCATTGTTTTCAAGGTGTTGGCATCAAGAGCAGCCTGAGGCCTGAAACGAAAGAAGGGAGGTCGCCCTCCCTTCTTTCTGTCATCAAAATATGATGCGATCGTGCAAGCCCTAAACCTTGGCGTGCTTTTTGGCTGCCGCAATAAATTCACGGAACAGCGGGTGCGCGTCCATGGGCCGGGATTTGAATTCGGGGTGGAACTGGCAGCCCAAAAACCAGGGGTGGTCGGGCAGTTCCACAATCTCCACAAGGTTTCCATCAGGCGAGGTGCCGCTGAAAATCATGCCTTTTTCCGCCAGGGCTTCCTTGAATTCATTATTGAATTCATAGCGGTGGCGGTGGCGCTCTTCAACCAGTTCTTTCTTATACGCTTCAAGCGCGCGCGAATTGGGCAGAACCTTGCACGGGTATGATCCAAGGCGCATGGTGCCGCCCTTGTCGCTGCCCGCGTCGCGTTTTTCAACGTTCTTGGTGCGGAAGTCGTACCATTCGGTCATGAGATAAATGACCTTGTGCTTGGAGCGGTGGTCGAACTCTTCGGAGTTCGCGTCGGTCATTTCCGCCACATGGCGGGCAAATTCGATGACAGCGCACTGCATGCCAAGACAGATGCCAAAGAAGGGCACCTTTTTTTCACGCGCATACCGGATGGCCACAATCTTGCCTTCAACGCCACGGTAGCCAAAGCCGCCGGGAACCAGAATGCCGTCGCAGCCTTTAAGATTTTCCGCCACATTGCTGGCGTCTATGTTTTCGGAATTCACGTAGCGCAGGTTCACCTGAACACGGTTAGCCACACCGCCGTGGATCAGGGCTTCATGCAGGCTCTTGTACGCCTCTTTGAGGTCCACGTACTTGCCCACAATGGCGATGGTAACCTTGCCCTTGGGATCGGCGCAGTCGCTAACGAGCTTTTTCCAGGCTTCAAGGTGGGCATTGCGCGCAGGCAGGCGCAGCATGATTGCCACTTTCTGGTCAAAGCCTTCCTCATAAAACTTCAGCGGCACTTCGTAAATATTGTTCACATCCACCGAGGAGAACACGGCGTCCTGATCGACATTACAGAAGAGGGCGATCTTGCGGCGCAGTTCTTCGGAGATGCTCTGCTCACAGCGGCAAAGGATGATGTCGGGCTGAATGCCGATGGAAAGGAGCTCTTTTACGCTGTGTTGGGTAGGCTTGGTCTTGTGTTCGCCCGCGGAGCGCAGGTAGGGCACAAGGGTAAGATGGATGTTGAGGCAGTTGTCACGGCCAAGATCGGAGCGCAGCTGGCGTATGGCTTCAAGAAAGGGCAGACCTTCAATGTCGCCGACGGTGCCGCCGATTTCAATGATGGCCACATCCGGGGCATCATCGCCTTCAGCCAGCGACAGTACCACGCTTTTGATCTCGTCGGTAATATGGGGAATAACCTGCACCGTGGCGCCCAGATAGTCGCCGCGTCGCTCCTTGGCGATGACCTGATTGTAGATGGCCCCTGAGGTGGTATTGTTTTTCCGCGACATGGGCACATTGAGGTAGCGTTCGTAATGCCCCAGGTCCAGGTCGGTTTCAGCGCCGTCGTCAGTGACGAAAACCTCGCCGTGCTGGAAGGGGTTCATGGTGCCAGGGTCAACGTTAATATAGGGATCCAGTTTCTGTATGGTTACCGTAAGGCCGCGGGTTTGCAGCAGCGCGCCCAGTGAGGACGCCGCAAGGCCCTTGCCCAGTGATGACAGAACTCCGCCCGTCACAAAGATAAATTTCGTTTTCATGCCTTCCACCTTGATGTCTTGGTCGCTTTTCCGCACAACCCTGTATCCTTAGCCTAAAATGATTTTTTTGGCTAGCATTGACTATCGAAAACAAGGTACGTAGTGTGTTATTCCCTCTTCAGCACGCATCGGTACAGCCCGGCTCTGCCTGCGGCTCGTGGAGTGCGGGCTGTTTTCGGCCCTCAGGCTGCGCACTGTGCGTCTGGTCAGCACAGGCGCGGCTCGTGAAGATTTGCTAGCAAGCCAAGGAGGCTTTACCCGCATGGGCATGGTCAATACACTGGTCATCACCGGCTACGGAACAAATTCTCATCTTGAAACGGCCCATGCAGCCCGCCTGGCCGGTGCAGACAGAGCCGATGTGGTTCACTTTTCAGACATCGTGGCAGCCAAGGTTCGGCTGTCAGACTACCATTTTCTGGTTTTCCCCGGAGGATTCCTTGATGGCGATGACCTGGGGGCAGCCCAGGCCGCTGTAATGCGCTGGCGTTACCTCAAGGACGCACAAGGCGTTCCCCTGCTGCAAAGTTTGCGCGACTTTCTGGAGCAGGGCAAGCTCATTCTGGGCATTTGCAACGGCTTTCAGTTGCTGGTCAAGCTTGGCGTGCTGCCGGCCCTTGGGGGCATGCGCTTTGAGCGCCAGGTTTCGCTTGGGCACAATGATTCTGCCCGCTACGAAGACCGCTGGGTGCACCTGTTGCCCAATGCGAAAAGTCCCTGTGTTTTCACCAAGGATATGCCCATGCTGTGCATGCCTGTGCGTCACGGAGAAGGCAAGCTTGTGCCGCGTGATGAAGAGTGTCTGCGCCGCCTTGAATCGGAAAATCTTATTGCTCTTCAGTATGCCGATCCCGAAACAAAGCAGCCCACACAGGAATATCCGCTCAATCCTAACGGCGCGGCACTGGCCATCGCCGGGCTTACCGACCCCACAGGCAGGGTGCTTGGGCTTATGCCGCACCCCGAAGCCTTCCATCATGTGACCAATCATCCCGCCTGGACGCGCGGCGAGCTGGACCCCCCGGGAACATTGCTGTTCGTCAATGCCGTGCGCTATCTGCGCGGTCAATAAATTTCGGCAACTGAAAATTTCACCAACTGAAAATTTCGGCGACTGATACTAAAAAAAGCCGGGCATGTGCCCGGCTTTTTTTAGTACTACGCATTCATGGCAATTCAGCTTTTGCCGTTGAACATGCTCTGCACGCTCTTGCTCAATGAGGCCATGGCGTCATCGAATTCGTGCTGCAGGCTGTCCATGAGTTCCCGAACCGAGATAATCTTGTTTACCCGCGACACGTTGGCGCCGCAGAAGGCGAATCCGCGTTCAAGGTTGCCCTTCATGGCGTTGATGAGCGCCTGGGCGATGCAGTACGGCGTCTTTTCCTGTTCGCAGGTGTGCACGCAGTGGAAGACGCATTTGAAAGGCTTTTTGTTGCCTTCGCGCGCGGCCTGGATGAAGTTGTTGATCAGGGCGCGCCCGGGCATGCCCACCGGGCTTTTGATGATGGTGACGTCTTCAGCCGTGGCCGCAAGGTACGACTGTTTGAAGCGCTCATCGGCATCGCACTCGTGAGTGGCGACAAAACGGGTGCCCATCTGCACGCCGGAAGCGCCAAGGTCGAGAAATTTTTTGATGTCTTCGCCGGAGTACACGCCACCGGCGGCAATGATGGGCACAGCCTTGCCGTACTTGTCTTCCAGGGGCTTCACGGTTTCGATAACCTGGGGCACAAGCACTTCCAGCGCGTGCGCGGGGTCTTGCAGTTCTTCAGCCTTGAAGCCGAGGTGCCCGCCAGCCTTGGGGCCTTCAACCACAAAGGCGTCAGGCACGTAGTTGAAGCGCGAAATCCATTTTTTGGCAATGACGGAAGCCGCACGCGCCGAAGAAACTATGGGCACAAGTTTGGTTTTGAACTCTTCTTTTTTCTCTTCGCAAGCCTGGAGGAGATGCTTGGGCATGTCCAGCGGCAGGCCCGCGCCGGAAAAGATGATATCGGCCTTGCTCTCGATGGTGGTACGCACCATCTGGCTGAACGTGGTCAATGCCACCATGAGGTTGACGCCCACAATGCCGTTGGTCATCTGGCGGGCTTTTTCAATCTCGGTGCGCAGGGCGCGCAGGTTGGCGGTAAGCGGATCCTTGGCGACGTCAGGCTCCTTCATGCCGATCATGGCTCCGGCAATAACGCCGATGCCGCCTTGATTGGCCACTGCGGAAGCGAGGCCCGAAAGCGATATGCCAACACCCATGCCACCCTGTACCACAGGAATTTTGGCGGTGAGATGTCCTATTTTCAACGCGGGAAAAGACATTGCAAGACCTCCGTCCTGACTTGTATGGAACATGCCCAACACCCTTCGCCGGCGCTGGTCAGAGTATCCCCCATATATAAATTAGGCGCAACAATAGCTGCAATTTTCACAAGATGCAATAACCCTGCACACACTTTTATTGGTAGCGCCAACATGCTGGTATTTATATGGAACAAAGACCGTAATACGGGCACCACTGACAATGTTTGTCTGGCCGGGCCGAGAAATTGGGGGAGTGTTCCATGTGCATCAGGGTCAGGGTCAGGGCAGAACGGCAGAATCCCAGAGCCGCATTCAGGTCTTCATCCACAAGGCCGCCGAACAGGGGATGCTCCCTTCCCTCGTCACGCAGTTCCACCAGCGCCGCGTCGCCCAGCTGGGCCATGCCGCAGGCTCCCGTCATGGACAGATAGCACGGCAACTGCAGGCTGGGCAGACGGGTGCGCAGTTCTTCAAAAAGGTTTTCAAGCTGTTCCAGTCGGGCGGGGTCACTCGTGGCGTCCGCCATCAGCGAATCACAGAGGCTTTCGGCACGGGCAAAGTAGGGCAGGTCGGTCCACAGGCTGCCGTCATGCTTTTTAATAGCGCCAGTTTTGTAATCAAGGATGTACAGCAGATCGTCACGTCGGTCGACGCGGTCCACAGTGCCGACAAAGTCGTAGTCGCGTCCGGCAAGGCGCAGGGTTGCTTTAAGTTCCTGTTCCAGAGCCATGATAAGCACATTGTCCGGTTGGCTTGCCAGAAAACGCATGAGCCGCATGGGGGCCGCTTCTTCAAGCATCAGGCAACTGTCGGCTGGCAGCAGACGACGTAAGTCCGCTGCTTCCAGCTGCTCAAAAAAACGGGCGCGCACTGTTGCGGGCGAGATGTCGCCAGAGCGAACAACCCTGTGGAGATAGGGTTCATAAAGGGCCTTGAGGGTATTGTGAATGCAGGTGCCCACGGCTGCCGGATCATCACCTTCATTAATTTCCTGCGGCGGGCGCAGGTTGCACAGATACTGCCAGGCAAAACGCAGGGGGCATTGAAGGTAAACGTCCAGCCGGGTGGCGGAGAGCGGCGTGCGAAGCAGACGTGCCAAAGCGGCGTTGATTTCAGCCCCGCGCGTAAGAATTTTTGTTTCTGTGGCTGCGGCCCGTACTGCACAGCTTGCAGTTTCAAGCGGCGCTTCACCGGGAGTGAGCAATGCCCCACGCCTTTGCTCTTCGTGCCAGAGCAGCTGTTCCACAAAACGGCTGCGGCTTTTTTTGCCGTCAAAAAGCGCTGAGCGGCTGATGCCCTCCTGCCAGAAAAAGGCCACCTCGTCCGCTCCGGCGCAAAGCCGGTACAGGGTGTGCGCGGCGGCCCTTTCACGACGGCGCGAGTCCGGCAGCCCAAGGGTTTGCCGTAAAGAGTCCGGCAAGAGCGGATCCTGTGCGGGATTGCCGGGCAGTTTGTCGTCGGTGGCGTCCATGATGAGCACGCGGTCAAAATGCAGCAGGCGTGTTTCAAGCATGCCAAGTACCTGTAAACCCGTGAGGGGTTCAGCCTCAAAAGGAATGCGCTCCTGACCGAGGACTTCCCGAACCATGCCCTGAAGCGTGATCAGCGGAAAGTCTGTTTGCGCCAGAAGGTTTTCACGCAGAACGGGCACAGCCTGCCGCATAAGGCGGTACATGGCTTCCGCGTCCAGGGGAAAATGCTTCCACAGTTCGCCGCCGCGACTGCGCAAAAAAGAACACAGGCTCTGAAGAACGTCGGCCATGTCCTTGGTTGTGCTGGCGGCGGATGGCGCATGCACCAGAACTTCCAGCGTTTCTTCCAGCAGCAGGGCCAAAGCTTCCGGCATCTGGCCCCGGCAGGTGCGTACGGCTTCATCCATGTCCACGAAGCGCGCCCCTTCGCGAATGTGCCTTTCAAGCAAACGCAGCGCGTCGCGCAGGAGCAGAGGATTACCGTCTTCATCCTGTGCGCGCAGCATGTTCACATACGGATGTCGCAGGCATTGCAGCACTTGCCGCCAATAATAGCGACCTTCGTCGCTTCTGGTCGCCTGAAGCCGCAAAATGCCGTCCAGCAGGCGGTTCAGCGGCGAGCGCTCCAGGGGATACCCCATGGAGATGTTGACGTCCTTGTCCGGTAAATGGTGCAGCACCGGCATGAGCAGCGAACTGTCCGTGAGCACCACGGCGGTGGAGGCGGCCTCCGTGGATTCCAGGCCAGTCCGCGAGATGTCGGGCACGGATTCCAGGTCGCGGCGCAAGGCTTCAAGCTGGGAGTGGCAGTCATACCCGGCAAAAAAGCGGTAGCGGGGCTGGTGGGCTTTTTCCTGCTCGGTAAGGGGCATGGCCGCAATTGCCCGCGCATTCCAGCGACGCAGCCACGCCGCCTGTTCTTCGCAGGCCCAATGGACGCTCCCCGTGCTTTCAGCAAGGGCCGGGTCACTGTGCAGGCAGATTTCGGCTCCATCCTGCCAAAGCCGCTTCAAAAGTTGTTCTTCTCCGCCTGTGAGCAGTGAAAAACCCGCTATGACCACAGGACGATCCGGGCGTGGAGCGAACAGGGGCGGAACCGGCGGGTTGCTGCGGGCCAGAGTGAAAATGTCCAGCCCTGGCGTTGTCCAGCTGTTGTTCAGCAGGGCGGCCTCATAGGCCTTGCTGATACGGCCCAGCGCGCCCAGCAGGGCCGCTGCCGGAGCGGCCACTTCATTTTCCAGATGGCTGATATCCGTTATTTCCACCAGTTGGCCGTACATTTCTTCCAGAAGGGCGGCCAGGCGCAGCCCCCAGGGCAGAAAGAGCGCCATGTCCATACGGGCAAAGCGGGCGGCGAGGCTGCTGTCTTCACGGGCAAGGGCATTGATGCATTGGTGCAGCACTGCCACACGGTCCAGCGTATTGGCCGTGTGCAGGGGGGCGGAACTGTCGAAAGCGCGCCATGAAGCCACGGCATCGGACAAGGTCATGACCTTGGGCAAAAGCCCGGTGTACCCGTCAGCCGCATAGAGCTGCACAAGATAGCGCCAGGGCCGGTTGTGCGGAACCAGCGCCAGAGCCGAGCCGGGGCGGCCCTGAGTGCTCTGGTTCAGGTGATCCTTGAGGGCAGGCAAAAAAGGCCGCTGCCAGGGAAAAATCAGAAAGGGAGAGGCGCTCATGACTGACCTTCTTGCGTGGGCAATAATTCATGGCAGTCTGAAACCAGTTCCGAAGCGCCGTCCAGCGTCACAAGGCGAAAAAGCTGCTGGTCAAGGTACACCAGAAGCCCTCTTGCAGAGGTTTCTTCCTTGTCCTCATCCCGGTTCAGGCAGGCGAGATATTTGCGCACCTGCTCCACGTGCTCGGCATCGGGCTGCCCGCTTTTGTAGTCAAGAACGAGTGTTCCCCAGCTTTCACGCACCAGCAGGTCCATGCGTAAAAGGTGGCCGTCGTCGGTCATGATGGAATGCTCCGGCCAACCGTTTGCCAGCCAGCGGGCTGACGGCGGCTGGCTGGCAAACCAGCGCAGGGCTTCGGTCACGCCCTGATGGATGTCCGCCTCATCCGGCACGGGCAGGGGATAGTGACGCAGGCCGAAGTGCAGGGCGGCCTGGGCGTCTTTTAGCGGATTGCCGGTGATACGCAGATGTTCCAGGCAGAAATGCAGCAGGTTGCCCCTGTCTTTGGGCCTGAAGTCAAAAGCCTCCAGCGGATTGCGAAAAATTTTCAGGCGCGGCAGCCACTGCATGGGCCGCCAGTCTCCAGGAGCGGCCGGAACCGGAGCAGGAACCGGAACCGAAGCGGGGACAGGCGCCGCAATGGCTTGCCCGTTCTGCTCTGCCCGCACGGCGCATTCGTCCTTTTGGGATCGCGCACAGATGGCTTTTTCAGGTATGGGCGCAATGGATGGCTGTTCCGCGCTGCTGCCCCCGGCAACTTTTGAGGCAGGGGGCAGGCTGCCCAGCGTATAGGGAGGCTGCCAGCCCGTGCGTTCCCATAGTATGTCCAGTCCCGCCAGAACGGGCGATTGCCGTTTTGCCGTTGTGCGAAAGACGTACAGGGCGTCTCTGGCCCGGGTAAAGGCCACGTAGAGCAGATTGAGGCTTTCCCGCCCCTGGCGGGCCAGCTCTTCGTAATATGGGCGGCCAAGAGCCTTCTGGTTACGCACCATCATGCTCAGGCCCTGGCGCTCTTCACGCATGGGCTTGTCCGAAACCGAGAGGTTCAGGCCGGTAAAGGGAACGAAAACCACCGGAGCTTCCAGCCCTTTGGATTTGTGCACCGTCATAATGCGCACGGCGTCCATATTTTCCGGCATGGGAACTTTTTCTTCGTGATTTTTGGCGTCCCAGTGCTCAAGAAAAGTAGACAGCGTGGCAAGCCCCTTTTCTTCGGCGCTGTGCAACACTTCCATAAAACGTCGCAAAAAGGTTGAAGATTCAGGAAAGCGCTGCTCCACCTGAAGGCGCGCGTACCACTCAAGCACCGTATCATAGGGCGTCATCAGGCCGGACTGGCTGAAGAACGGGGCCAGCAGGGTCTGCCAGATGCGGGGCCAGCGCTGGCGAAAATTCTGATACAGGAGGCCCCTTTTTTGTTGGGCGCACCAGCCGACCAGATCGGTGCGGGCAAGCTCGGCGGCCTCTGCATGGTCGTGAAACATGCTGCCCGTCACAAGCGTCATAAACGCAATATTGTCGTCAGGGCTGTCAAGAAAGGCAAGCAGGGCCACAGTCTGTATGATCAGGGGATGGGCGGCAAGAAGAAGGCTGTTTTCGGTAATGACGGGGATGCCCTGCCGCACCAGATGGTCGGCCAGGCGCGCGGCCCCATCATTGCTGCGCACCAGAACCAGCACATCGGCCCAGGGGCGGTGCGGGGCTATGTCTTCATGCAGGATATTGCTCAGTCGTGTGAAGACTTCGTCGCGCAGAAGTTCGGAGGAGTCGGCCGCCACATCCTCCACCTGCACAAGGCCGCCTTGGGGCGCGTGTTCCGGGCATTGCTGGGTGGTGCCCTCAAAGGCGCTGACCAGCGCCGCCACAGAAGAATTCATGATCTCATCGCGCAGGTCTGGCGGCATATCGCCCGGCAAAAGAGCGTTCATGACCGCCCGTGCCGTCTCCGGCTGTTCCAGCGGGGAGAAGAGGGCGTTGTTGTGTTTCACTACCTGTCGGCTGCTGCGCCAGTTGAAGGGCAGGCTGTCGCGGCTGGATGTCGCGGCAATGGCGGTAAGGCCTTTGTCGTCAAGAATTCCGTCAAAAAGTTCCGGGTCGCCATCACGCCAGCCGTAGATGGACTGCTTCACATCGCCCACCCAGGTCAGTGAACCGCCATGGGCAAGGGCTTCTTCCACCAGGGGGCGAAGAGCGCGCCACTGCTCCTGACTGGTGTCCTGAAATTCATCCAGAAGAAAATGACTGAGGCGGGTGCCCAGACGGCAGAGCGTGTCCGGCACGCCGTAGTCGCTTTCAAGCACCTGCCGCGCCAGATGGGGAATGAGCAGACCAGGAAGCGCGCCTTCCTGTTCCTGATTATGCGCAAAGGCCGAGGTCAGGATGCGGGCCATGCGGATGGAAGGCTCAAGACGCAGGGCCTGGCGCAGGATATGCCCGTCCGCGAGGCACGACTCCGCAGCCCGGGAAAAGACGACATAGGCCCTTTCCACCTCGGCATCAATGCTCGCGCCCTTTTTAAAAACCTGGGCGGCTTCGTCCTTGGTCAGATAGGCAGAAGCTTTATAATCGCCATTGGCCCATGCCTGGATGGCCTTCAGCGCGTTTGCCAGCCAGGGCAGGTTCTGACGTGCGGCCAGTTCCAGCAGACATGCGGCGGCCTGCTTTGCGGTGTCGTTGAGAAAGGCAAGCCGCGCATCAAGCTCGTCATACGAAGAAAGCTCGCCAAAATCGCCCAAAAGGGCGCTGTCCAGCAGGGGGCGCAACTGGTGCAGCAGCTTTTCGCCCGCAAGAAAGCCCTTGCTCTGCCCGTGCCAGACCATGGCCCGGCAGACCTGGCGCAGGAGGTCGCGCATGCCTTCATCACCCTGCCAGGCTTTTTCCAGCAAAAGGTCGAGATAGGGCGTCAGCGCCTCTTCGGTGGCAAAAACCGGCTGAAAGTCCGGATGCAGCTTGAGTTCAAGGGCGGCGGCGCGCACGATGAGGTGCAGCAGGCTGTCAATGGTGCGGATGTTCAGCGCGCTCATGTCGCGCATAATGGCGTCAACCCAACGTCTGGCCGTGGCGGGGTCAAGGTCGAGCCCCTGCATGGGGCTGCCCAGCGCCGCGCTTTTCAGCTGCCGGATAACGCGCTCGCGCATCTCGGTGGCTGCGGCATTGGTAAAGGTGACAGCCAGGATGTCGCCCCAGCCGCAGGGGCCGCCGTAAACAAGGGCGCAAGCGGGAGAAGCCGCTCTGCCCGGTGCGCCACTGCTGATGAGGCGTTGCAGAAAGCAGCGCGTCAGCTCATAGGTTTTTCCCGATCCGGCGGATGCTTTGACTTGTCGTAAATGCTGCATGGAAGCTATATAGGAGGCAGCATACCCTTGAGCATGCCCTGTCCCGTTGACTCAAGCACGGCCCGCCACAGATCCGAGTAGATGTTCAGCTTGCGCCGCTTGCGCGTGACCAGTTCCAGAGGAAGATGCACGTAGCGGTCCTGAATCTTTCCCACCACCATGTCCGTACGGCCAGCCATGGCGGCGTGCACGGCGTATTGGCCCAAAAAGCCGCAATACACCTTGTCATTGGCGTTGGCAGGCACGGAGCGTATGATGTAGCTCGGGTCAATGTATTTTATGGAATGGGCCATGCCGCGTGCATCAAGGTAGGTGTTGATGAACGTGCGCAGCAGCTCGGAAATGTCGCCAAGCACGGGGTTGCCCGAAGCATCCGTGCCGCTCTGTTCTGCCAGCAGGTGCTGGCCCGCGCCCTCTGCCGCGACAATGACGGCATGGCCGCGCGATTTCAGGCGTTCTTCAAGCGCGGGCAGCAGACCGCCCTCACCTTCAAGGGAAAAAGGCGCTTCAGGAATAAGCACAAAGTTCACTTCTTTCAGGGCCAGCGCGGCCCTGGCGGCGATGAACCCCGATTCGCGCCCCATAAGTTTTACAAGGCCAATGCCGTTGGGCACGCCGCAGGCTTCTGTATGGGCGCATTCGATGGCTTCTGTGGCCTTGAAGACAGCGGTTTCAAACCCAAAGGACTGGGGAATGAAATTGATGTCATTATCAATGGTTTTGGGAATGCCAATGACGGAAATCTTCAGACGGCGGGCATGCACCTCATTGCTGATGGCCCGTGCGGCCTTCATTGTGCCGTCGCCGCCAATGACAAAGAGGGCGTTGACGTTACTGCGTTCCAGCGTGTCCACAATTTCCTCGGCGGACTGCGGCCCGCGCGAAGAACCAAGCATGGTGCCGCCAAAGCGGTGAATGTCTGCCACGCCCTTGGGCGTCAGTTCCTGAAGGGCATGCCCGTACTTGGGAATAAAGCCTTCCAAACCGTAGGGAATGCCCAGGATTGACGGCACGTTGTAGGCATGAAAGGCCTCCATAACAATGGCGCGTATGACGTCATTGATGCCGGGGCAGAGCCCGCCGCAGGTGACTATGGCGCACTTGGCCCGCGTGGTGTCAAAATAGAGTTTGCGGCGCGGCCCGGCGGCCTCAAGGCATACGCTGAAAGGCTGGCCCGCATCTTCAGTCAGCTCTTCATCCACGAATATCTGTATGGATTTGTCATCGGCCCAGGTGCGGTAGGGCAGGTGAGAATCCAGCTTGCAGGGGCCGAGGGTGTGGATGCCTGTCTCTAGGGCGCATTCTTTATTCATGTGGGCCTCGCGGTAAGTTATTTGCTCAGTCCAAGCTCGTCGGCATGGGCGCGCATGGCTTCAATGGCCAGAGCCAGAAAGGCGTCCAGTTCAAGCCCGGCTTCGGCGCACTGGCGGATATTCTCGCGGCTGACGCTGGCGGCAAAAGCTTTATCCTTCATCTTTTTCTTGATGCTCTTTACTTCCATGCCTTCAATGCCCGTTGGGCGCATGAGGGCCGCAGCGCTGATAAGGCCGGTGACGCTTTCGCCACAGCGTAGCGCATAATCAAAACGGCTCTCGGCCCGGCCCCCGTTCATCTCGGCGGCATGGGCGCGTATGGCGGCAAGGGCCGGTTCCGGCAGTTTGTCTGCCAGCAGGTCGGCGCTGTCCAGACCGTGACGCTGCGGATTTTCCGCCGTGGTCGGGTAGTCCAGATCGTGCAACAGGCCAGTAATGCCCCACACCTCTTCATCTTCGTTCAAATGGCTCGCCAGCGCCCGCATGATGGCCTCCGTGGCCAGGGCATGCTGCATGAGGGACGGAGGGGTGGCGTGAGCAGCAAGAAGTTGCAGGGCTTCATTTCTTTCTATCATCATAATGGCTCCTGTATCTTCTTAATGTAAAGCAGGGCAGGGGTGAAGGCAAGTCAGGCCGGGGAGTTGCCCCATTTTGCCTTGCAATGGTAACAGCCCCGCGACCATTGCCCGTAAACGCGTCAGCTTTGCCTATGCGCTTGCACAAGTAGGCATTGCAGGGCTAAACTCCGCCAAGCCCTGTTTGGCGACCCGCCGCCCAACTGTCCTCGAAGTGCGGAAGTTTTGCCCGTAATGGCTTGCTGCATGCCCTTGTTCGGGGCGTACGGTTGACAGCGGGCTTTTTATGACCGAAAAGAATTTTTTTGGAAATCGTTTCACAAGGTTTTGCACCGTGACCTCAATGCCCATATATGGCCTGCGTTTTCGCGCGCTTGGCCAGACAAGCTATTACAGCGGTCCTGCCGGTCTCAAGCCGGGGGAGCATGTGCTTATTGAAGCCGAACAGGGGCATGCGCTGGCCGTCATTGTCTCTGGCCCGGCCCATCCGCTGTCTGATCAGGAAGAACCGCTGCCGCAGATTTTACGGCTGGCCAGTCCCGAAGACGTGCGGCGCGGCGAAGCCAACGAGCAGTTGAGCAGGGAGGCGCAGGCCTTTTGCCGTCAGTGCATCCGCCAGCGTGATCTGGATATGAAGCTCGTGGATGTGGAGGTCTTTTTTGACCGCAGCAAACTCATTTTTTACTTCACAGCGCCTTCGCGCATTGATTTTCGCGACCTTGTGAAGGACCTTGTGCGCGAGTACCGCGCGCGCATTGAGCTGCGGCAGATCGGCGTTCGCCACGAAACCCAGATGGTCGGCGCTGTGGGCAACTGTGGAATGGTCTGCTGCTGCCGCCGTTACCTGCGAAAATTTGCGCCTGTGACCATCCGCATGGCCAAGGAGCAAAACCTTTTTCTCAATCCCGCCAAGATATCCGGCATTTGTGGCCGTTTGCTCTGCTGCCTTTCTTATGAGCAGGAAAACTACGATCACTTCCATAAGAACTGCCCCCGGCTCGGCAAGAAATACCAGACAGACAAAGGCGCCATGAAGGTGCTGCGGGCCAATATGTTCCGCAACTCGCTGGCCGTGCTCACCGAGGCCAATGAAGAACTTGAGCTCACGCTTGAGGAGTGGCAGGCTCTTTCGCCGCACAGGCCCGAATCCGTGCAGAATCCGCAAAATCCGCCGCGTCAGGCCCCCAAGCCTCAGATTGGTGACGGCCTGCTGGTAGTTTCCGCCGCGCCGGACAATCTTGAGCAGCTTGATATGATGGATGAGCTTTTTCCGCAGGAAGAACCTGATTCGCAGCGCGGCCAGGAAAATGGCGGCGAAGGCGCGGGATTCGGCCACGGCCATGACGCCGCTAATGGCGATGCTGGCGGCGGGCAGGGCGATCCTGGCAAGCCGCGCCGCAAGAGGCGTCGCAAGCCGCACAGCAGGCCAGAGTAATTTAGGGCAGAGTAATTTTTGAATGCACGTGCGCAACGTCTACGGTCAGGTCCGCTGCGGCCTTGACCACGCCACTGAATTGTGTTCGCGCCTTCTCGCGGGTTTCTGCCCGCGCGTCCGCCCGAACGCTTCAGGCGATACTGCTCTGATATTGAGAACAAAATAGCCAATCAAGCCTACGGAGCCTTGAGTGAACACCTTTTTTATCACGACGCCCATTTACTATGTCAATGCCAAGCCCCATTTGGGGCATGCCTATACCACTGTCGTGGCTGATGCCATGGCCCGGTTTCACAGGCTGATGGGGCAGGACACGCTCTTTCTCACGGGCACGGACGAACACGGCGACAAGATCGTGCAGGCTGCTGAAAAAGAAGGTAAATCGCCCAAGGAATTTGTGGACGGCATCAGCGTCCTTTTTCAGTCTCTCTGGCCCAAGCTGGATGTTGCCAATGACCGCTTCGTGCGCACCACCGATGAAGCGCACAAGGCCTCTGTGCAGGCGTTTTTACAGAAAGTTTACGATGCCGGGGACATTTATTTCGGCGAGTTCGGCGGCCATTACTGCTATGGCTGTGAACGCTTCTACACCGAAAAGGAACTGGAAAACGGCCTTTGCCCGCAGCATCTGGTCAAGCCGGAATTCATCAGTGAAAAGAACTATTTTTTCCGCATGTCCAAGTATCTGCCCTGGCTCAAGGAGCACATTGAGCAGAATCCTTCCTTTATCCGGCCTGAGCGCTACCGCTCGGAAGTTCTGGCCATGCTGGAATCCGGCGCTCTGGAAGACCTGTGTATATCCCGGCCCAAATCGCGGCTGACCTGGGGCATAGAACTGCCCTTTGACAAGGATTATGTGTGCTATGTCTGGTTTGACGCCCTTCTCAACTATATAAGCGCGCTGAACTGGCCTGACGGCAAGGACTTTGAGCATTTCTGGCCGGGCGAGCATCTTGTTGCCAAGGATATTCTCAAGCCCCACGCCGTGTTCTGGCCCACTATGCTCAAGGCGGCTGGTTTGCCCCAGTACAAGCACCTTAACGTGCATGGCTACTGGCTTGTGCGTGATACCAAGATGTCAAAATCACTTGGTAATGTGGTTGAGCCCGAAGCCATGAGCCAGCGCTTTGGCGCGGACGCCTTCCGCTATTTTCTGCTGCGTGAAATGCACTTCGGGTCGGACGCCAGCTTCAGTGATGAAGCCCTGACCGGCCGTATCAACGCTGACCTTGCCAATGACTTGGGCAATCTTTTTAGTCGGGTGCTTTCAATGACCGCCAAATATTTCGGCAGCCGGGTTCCCGCCCCCAAGGCATTTGACGAGTCGGACGAGGCCATCATTGAACTGACCGCCACGGCCATGCGCAATTTCAGCCAGCTTTTCGGCAACGTGCAGTTTTCTCAGGGGCTTGAATCTCTGTGGGAACTGGTGCGCGCCCTGAACAAGTATGTGGACAGTCAGGCGCCCTGGGCCTTGCACAAGCAGGGCAATATGGAGCGCCTTGCCACTGTCATGTATGTGCTTCTGGCGGCCATGCGCAAAACGGCAGTGTGTCTGTGGCCGGTTATGCCGGTAGCCTGCGCAAAAATGCTGGAACAGCTCGGCCAGCCTGTGGAGCCCGGCATGCCTCCCGTGCGTGCCCTTGAAGCCGAGATGGACAATTTTGAAGGGCTTGTGCCGGGCACGGTGGTGGCCGAGGCCTCAAACCTCTTCCCACGCATCGAGGTAAAAAAGGACTCCGGCGAGGCCGAAAAAGCCAAGGCCGCCAAGGCAGAAAAGAAAGCCGCCAAACAGCAGAACGCGGCCAGCAGTCAGCCCCAGGCCGTATCCGCTGGTGCTGGGCAGGCCGGCGCGGATCAGGACGTCGCTGCAGCAGGCAAGCCGAACATAGATTTTGACCATTTCAAGGCTCTGGACATGCGTATAGGAACGGTGCTGGTTGCTGAAAAGCATCCCAATGCCGACCGCATTCTGCGTCTTGAAATTGACTTTGGCGAAGGGCAGCCCCGCCAGATCCTTTCTGGTCTGGCCGAGCACTATACGCCTGAGGCAATGGTGGGAAAACGCGTGTGCGCAGTGCTTAACCTTGAGCCGCGCAAGATTCGCGGTCTCATGTCGCACGGCATGGTGCTTACAGCCGGGAACGATTCGACCCTGACCCTGCTGGGTCTGGACTCCGATGTCCCCAACGGCAGTGAAATAGCATAGGCTTGGTTTGGAGCATGCAGCCTTTGAAAAAAGGCTGCATGCTCCAATGCTGCACGAGAGAACAGCGCGCCATGGCGTGGCGTGGATTCTGCCGAAAAACGTATTTTTCGGCAGAACGCCACATTGAAATGTGAAGCATTACAAAGTTGCTCTGATCTGGTGGCTGACGTAGCTCTCGGTAAAGGCGGGCTGATCAGTCCCCCTTGCTAGAGGGCTTTTGTTGAAACAGACGCTCCAGGGCCATGGCATCCAGCGGGGTGAGGTTGAAGCGCATGCCTGCTTCATCCAGCAGCGTGGCCAGGCTTTTGTCAGGATGGCGCGCACGTTCTTCCGACAGATAGGCAGCGGCTTTACGTACCAGCTCGCCCTGCGGCATAATGGTATTCATGGCATACGTCCTTTTTTTCACCAATAACCGGTTGACCGTTTTTTGGCAATAACGGAACATCAATACGCGAGTATGCGGTGCCCGCCACGCGCCTACACGCCCAAGCCAGCGATTCGCCGCACGGCGCGCATTACAGAGGCCATTTATGGACAACTTGCTCACTGCCTTGATTCTGAGCATTGTTGAAGGGCTGACAGAATTTTTGCCGGTATCTTCCTCCGGCCATCTCATTCTTGTTGGCGATTTGCTCGGTTTTGTCGGTGAAAAAGCGGCCACCTTTGACGTTGTTATTCAACTGGGGGCCATTCTTGCGGTTGTGGTGCTTTACTGGAAGCGGTTTTGGGGCCTGGTTCGCCCGCAGCCCTATGTCCGTTTTGCGGGCATGCGCGGCATCACGCTGCTCATTCTCACATCGCTGCCTGCCTGCGTTCTTGGCCTTTTGCTGCATTCCTACATCAAGGAACACCTGTTCCGCCCGGCCACCGTGCTTATTGCTCTGGTGGTGGGCGCGCTGTGCATGATCTTTGTTGAAAAGCGCAAGTTCAAGACAACCTGCATCAGCCTTGACGATATGACGCCAAAGCTGGCCCTGGGCATCGGCTGTTTTCAGTGCCTTGCCCTCTGGCCCGGATTTTCACGCTCTGCGGCAACCATAATGGGCGGCATGCTTTTAGGGGCCAAAAGGCCTTTGGCGGCGGAGTATTCCTTTATTGCGGCTGTGCCCATTATGGTTGCGGCCACAGGCTACGATCTGCTGAAAAATCTGAGCATGTTCACTTCTGCCGATATTCCTTTCTTTCTGGTGGGCATGATCGGCTCTTTTGTGTCGGCCTTGCTGGCGGTGAAGGTTTTTGTCGCCCTGGTGGGGCGCATGACCCTGGTGCCCTTTGCCGTTTACCGGCTCCTTATCGCGCCTTTTGTGTATTATTTTATGGTGAACTGAGCGGTACGACAGCCCGCCTGCCGGACGCCAGAATACGAAAATTGATAGGGTGCAGGGTGTTGGAAAAATTTTACTTGCCAAGGTTGGGCAAATCTTATATTTAGATCGTCGCGCTGCCTGAGGGCAGTACACGGCAAGGTAGCTCAGTTGGTTAGAGCATGCGGTTCATACCCGCAGTGTCGGGGGTTCAAATCCCTCCCTTGCTACCATTGAAATACAAGCACTTGAAATCATTTAAGTGCTAGAGATATAAGGCCCTTATGCTTGAATGTTGTACACAAAGGTTGTACACACGGAGGCATGAGGGCCTTGTCTTTTACCCCGCCAAAACCCTGCCGGATACCCAAAAGCCGCTCCTTTTACTTCAGGATGCGAGTCCCTACAGACTTGCTAGAAGTCTACGCGCCAAAGACTGAATTGAAGTTCAGCCTTCAGACTGAGAACTATAAAGAAGCTCAGTCAAAAATTCTTCTCAAAGCCCAGCAGCTTGAGCAGGAATTTAGCGAACACAGGCGAAAGCTTAAGGCCAAGCCTCAACCGCTTCAGACCTCCCCAGGCATTCCAGATCTAGCGCAGGTACAAGCCCCAGCCCTGACCCCATTTGAGCAGGTTTCAGCCCTTGAACTTGACCGCCTTGCCCTTTTGTACCCGCATGAAGCTTTACGCAAAGATGAAGCCAAACGAAGGGCACCCTTGCGCAAAGACGTTAAGGAAGCCAAGGCCGCTTGGGACGAGCAACAGGCGCTTTTGGTTGAACTCAACGCAGCCAAGGGGCTTTCGTACACACCCAAGCCCTTTAGACGGCTTTCAGGCATCACTGAGGAAGAAGCGCAACAGCTAGAGCGAAACGCAGAACTTTTTGTAGCCGCTTCAGAATCTCTCATTACTGAGGGCGACACCCACATAATTGAACCAGTGGCAGATAGCTATCTTGCAGAGCATGGCATAGCTGCCCCCAAAACCGAAGAAGACCGGCTGACTTCTGAAGTCTATCGCAAATTCTGCCTTGATATGCTGCTTCAGGAAGCTACGGTTCAGAAAGTTATCTTGCAGCGTTCAAGGGGGGCATGGATTGAGACCCCAGAGAAGCCAAACGCGAGCCAGATGGCTTCTGATATGGCCCGGCCTAAAAAAGCGGCTCATTTACAGCAAAACGCCTCAGGAGCGGGCACAGACCCGAACTTGATTCCTTCCATCGATAACCCGCCATTGTCGGAGGTCTGGAAGCGGTATCTTGAGGAGCGCAAGCCTTCCCCCGGCACCCTTAGAAGTTTTCAGCCCGCCATGCGGCGCTTCATTGAGCTTGTGGGGGATTTGCCCATCAAGTCAATCACGAAGACCCATATTCGGCAATACAAAGATGCCCTTGTTAATCTTCCCACCAACCTGCCGCGCAGCATGGACAAGAAAACCTTTCCAGAAGTGCTTAGATGGGTAGAAGAACAAAGGGCAAAGGGCATAAAGTTTAATGTTCTTGCGCCTAAAACAATTAATGAAGGTCGCCTTGCTGTACTTAGCACTGTGTTTACAACAGCTATCAGAAATGGCTATATAGATTTTAACCCTGCATCTGGGATTACAGTATTTGAGCAGAAAGCAAAGACAAGGGTTCCAGTAAAGAATCCCTATTCCCAGCAGGATATTGAAACCATCTTCAAAAAGTCTAGCTTGTTTAGCCAAGGCTCAACGCTGGGAACTTTGCCAAAGGCACAGCAAGCGACAAACCGCAGGGGCAAGAGATACCCCGCATGGACAGCCGAAGCTGTACGGACTGATTACCGTTGGCTTTTGCTCCTTGGCATGTACACCGGGGCAAGAATTGAAGAGCTTTCCCACCTTCAGGTTGGGGACGTTTTACAACGTCAGGGCATTTCCTGCTTATCTATTTATGCCAATGAGGACGGAACACGGACGATCAAGACGGCTACAGCCCAGAGACTAATCCCCGTTCACCCTCGGCTTCTTGAGCTTGGCTTTTTGTCTCACGTTCAGAAACTCAAAAGCCAACATGGGGAACAAGGGCAGCTATTCCCGACATTCATTCCCAACGCTCAAAACAAAATGAGCGACAAGTTTACAGACTGGTGGAAGAAATATTCGGAAGAAATAGGCATTCGCCAGAGCAGTGGAGAAGAGGGGAGAGCGGGAGCAGCCAAGCCAAAATCCTTCCACAGCTTCAGGCATCTCTTTAAGAACATGGGTATGAACTCTGGTGTAAGCCAAGAACACTTAGACGAAATTCAAGGTCACGCAGACAACAGCGTTTCCAGTGGTTACGCCTTGGATGAAGACGGCATGAGATTTAACCAGAAGGTACTTTTTGAAGCCATAGGCAAAATGCAGTTTTGGAATGTGACTGATGGGATTGAAGCAAGCATGAAGCAGAGGGGGCAGTAACAATGAAAACCCTATGCCTTGTTTTAGCCCTGCTTCTTGTTTATACTTCAGTAGCCTATTGCGTTAGCTGGGATGAAGATAAAAGACCATATATTGAAAGATTCAGGGAAATTGAAGCGGCTTATAAGCAACGATTCTTAGACAGTCAAAAGAAGAAAAAGGAAGCTGAAATGCCCTCCAGCAAGCGGGCTGCCGAAGCAAAGAGGAAACAAGAGGAAGCCCAGCGGATTCAAGATGCTGTTGATGAACAGTTAAACAACAACATGAAAGAACGACTGAGCTACACAGAGCAGATAGTTAATAGCCTCATTTACTAGAGCATGACCATAAGAGGTAGGGAAATGGATGTTTATATTTTAGTGACAGTTTTAATTATTGTTGTGTTCTGTTTTGGTCTATATCACGCTAAAAAAGAACGACAGGATGATGAGCACCACTAAACACGAACTTCACACTCTGAAGGGATACGACACTACCGTACCACTAGCCCCAAACTCTCCAAGGGTCGGCACACTATGCAGACCCTTTCCGCAAGCAACGCCCACGCGCCCTAAGGATTACTTAGGGCAATCCTCCCCAGCTCTCGCCAGTTATCGGGATACACACCAGCCGTGTACCCCTTTCAGTCTTCCCCAGCCCATACCCCGATTTACCCCAAATCCCGCACGAAATCCCCAGCCCCGACCCATTGCCAGCCTTAGTCTATTTTGGCCAGCCAAATTCAGGCCGGGGTGGCAAAGGTCGGGCTACACGACCTTTCAACAATTTCAGCCTCTTAGCAACTACCTGCCATCAATCGGAAGAAGCCGCTCCGAATTACCTTCCACCTATCGGAAGAGCACCCAAAGCCGCCGCAAGTTCTCCAAGCGGTTTTCTCCTGCAAATTCAGTCTATTGGAATTAGGTTCCACCATAGAGAGAGCACCCAAAGCCGCCACTAGCTTTCCAAGCGGTTTTCTTCTGCAAATTAAGTCTATTGGAATTAGGTTGCACCTATCGGAGAAAGAGGTGGTCTTTCCCTGCCCATCCCACAGGCTTACCCATAGCCAACCAATCACCATTCTTTAGACCATCAAGCGCAAACCTTCGGCTTTTCCCCTACGGGGTAAGACCCTCCTATCTGGGTAACTCACAGTAGATTCTTGTCTAATGGAAGATAAATAAATTCAGATAGTTATGAAGATTGAAAAGAAAATTCAAATATCGTGAAAAAATAATCAAATCAATATGTTGGAATTAGGTTGCACCATTGAAGAAAGACATGTTTTGTAAAAGCAAATGCAACCGGGAGGAGGCAAGGGGGCTTTTTAGGGTTTCCCTTGGGGGGTAGGGGGGCATCTTAAGATTACTCTAAAAACTCCCCTAAGATAAAACTTAAAGACTCCCCTAAAGTTTTCTTCCTTAATCTAAACATATAAAGTTTATTCTAAGGTTTTCTTGATTAAACATAATCCTTAGTTTTCTTTCTTTATGTTTTATCATGATGAATTATTAACTTTAGGTTATCTAAAGAAATCATTATCCATAATCCATAATCAATAAAAACTTATAGTTCACCAATCCTATACTTTCCAAACCTCCCTCCCTCATGCTGCCCCGTTTGTGCTGGTTATGAAGACCACACAAGCGGGGCTTTCTTCATCATGGGGCGAGGGCATGCAATATCAACCTTTAACCACCGCATGAGAGAGGCCTTAAACAACATGGACAACAGGAACAAAGAGCCAAGGACAATCAGAGAAAAGCTTGAAGCCATTACCAACTTCCGACCAGCCATGCAGGGTGGCAGCAGCCTAAGTACCTATGTGCCAGCACAACCAAACACCATCGGGAGAGACCCGCTTGTTGGCTCTGACATAGGGCGTCTTGTAGATGCTTTGCGCCCTTGGGACAAAGCTTTAGATAGGGCATATGAGGCCCACATAGACAGGCGTATTCTTGAAGACAAGGCTTCAGCAGAGCTTTTCAAGGCCGAACACCCAGGAATGACAAAGAACATTGAGGCATTCCGGCAGGCCGCGCTTGCTGACCCCAATGTTCTAAACCTTTCGCCTCATGTGAAGAAAGCCATTGAAGGCGAAATTCTTAAGGGAAATGCCATTCAGTTTGCGGCCTCACTTGAGGACGCCTATAGCACAAGTGACATACGAAACGAGCGAGACCCAGCAAAGGTCATGGCTTGGAGCGAGGAACAGAGAAAGCTGTACATGCAGCAGCAGGGGTTAGACAAGTATGATGACAAATTCATGCTTGCTGAACACTTTGCCCACCCTACGGCCCGCATGCTTGATGGCATCCTAGCCCGCCACAGCAAGGACGTGGAAAGCCAGAATGCAAACCTTCTGGAACAACAGAAGGCACAGAATATTCAGAACATCCTAGCCATGAAGCAAGACCTCACTTCACCGCTTGGCGGCAGGGATACCAAGATTCCCTCTGATCGCGTTGCCTACGCTCAGGAAGCGGCAAGCGCCATCATGGGCGAGGTCGAAGAAATGAAGCGCCTGGGCTACTCACAAGACCGCGTTGTTGGCTTCCTTGGTAAAGTGGTGCTTCATGGCAACCACTCATCCAGAACCGCTCGCCAGCTTGCTCAGGCAATCACAGTTGACGTGAACGGCCAGAAGGTCAGCCTCATGTCACAGCCGGGAATTGCCAAAGGCATTGAACAGCTTGAGGAACAGGAAACCGAAAGGGCATGGAAGGCCGAAACCCGCTCCCACACCCGTTTGCAATGGCAACGGGAGGAGTCGGCCCGGTCAGCCATAACCAAGGGCTACGAATACGGGGCCAAAGGCTCGGCTGATTTGTCTAGAGCCGAGGTAGTAGACAGGCTCAAGCTTTGCAGCCCAGAGGATTACCCCCACTTCAAGAAGGCAGCCGAAGACGGGCAGAAAGGGCAATTCAAGTCCATGTATGCCAACCCACAGCTTACTACGGCAGCCCTTACCCTTGAATCTGACCTTAAGCAAGGCAAAGCGGGTAAGGCTCAGGTAATGTACCTTGCACAAGAAGGCTATGACCCTACCCAGGTTCAACGCCTGTTAGCCATAGCCGACAGCAACAGCACCGCCGAAGGCCAAGCGATCTTGACCGCTCAGGCCAACCTCTCAAAGACGTACATTTCAATGGTTGGCGATGTTTCAGCAGAAGAAGCCGCCGACATTTACCACTCATACAACACAGGTAGCAGCAAGAAGCCCACAGCCGGAATACTTGCCCAAGTCATGATGGACTTGCCGGATGTGAACACGGCCTTTGCTGACTTTGTGGCAGAGAAGAAAAAGGAAAGGGCCGCAGCCAAGACAGACCCACGGGAGAAGGACGCCCCTTTGACCGCTCTGGATATGCAGCGGTTTACCCAAGAGTTCCAAGGGCAATTCCTTGATAAACGAATCAAGGCCACTAAGGAACGCTTTGCCACAGAAAAGGCCGAGGCAACAGACAACAAGCAAACACGCAGCTACCTTACCAACCTCAAGAACATGGAAGTAACGGGAGGGTCTGATAATTCTTTCTTTCCCTCACGTTCCAGACCTGCACAGGTTGAAGTGGTCAATGGAACAATCAACCACATCAATACCCTGTTTGGCGACAGCATAGCCAAAGACCCCACAGCAGCCCAACAACTGAACAGCGCGAAGACTTTGCAAGATGTCTTGCGCTTTGCAGACAGCAGGGTTGAAGGCGGGCTTACTTGGCAGGAAATGTACTTCATTGTGCGGGGTGAAAACCCTGAAGCCCGTGGCATCAAAGACGCTAGGGCGGCACAGATGGATATCTACAACTGGTTCAAAGAAAAGGGCATCAAGGCATCACCACCCCCGGCAGCTACAGCAAAGCCGGGAGCAGCCGCCAAGTTTACCCGTCAGATAGAGGTGAGATAAAACATGAGAATCGACAATATACCCCAAAGCATGGATGTGGAAGTTTCAGGGGATAACGGCATGCTTCAAGGCATGGCCGAAGCATTGCCCACTAATATTGATCTTGAAATAAATCATCATAATGAAGAAACCCCAGAGGGTCAGCTTTCAGCCATTGAGCCGCAGCAGACACCGCAGGGGGAACCCTCCCCAGCAGCCGCAGACGCCCCAGAGAACGCCGCCAAGCAGCCAGAGGAGAACAAGGGCTTCCTTGATTACCTTCTGGACGTGGGCAAAGGGATTGCCAACGGCCCGATAAATTCGGTCAACGAGACCATAGACCTTGCCGGAACCCTTGCCCAAGGCGGCGAAGAGTTCAATGTGGTGGAAGCCGCAGCAGAACACGGCATAGATATGGAAAACTTTGGCCCAACAGAGACCGGGGCCGGGAAGGCAGCAGAGCAGCTTTCCACGTTCCTCTCTGGCTTCCTCACAGGTGGCGCATTGCTCAAAGGGGTAAAGCTGCTTCAGGGCAGCACCAAGGCGGCAACGCTGGCCCGTGGGGCGGCAAAGTCTTTCTACAGCACCGTGACCAGCTTTGACGGGCATGAAGAGATGCTTTCCAATGCCATTCAGGAAAGCCCGGCCCTTCAAAACGTCATTACTGAAGCCCTTGCTGTGGATAAGGACGACAACGAACTTGTAGGCCGTCTAAAGCACGGCTTTGAAGACCTTGGCATAGGCATGGCCTTGGAATCAGCCCTTGCCGTTGTGGGCGTCTACCGCGCCAGCAAGGCAACCACCAAAGCCGCCAAAGACCAGATATACAGCAAAACCGTGGAACACATCCGGCAGGTCAGAGAAGAGACCGGGGAGGCCGCCACCGATGCAGCCAGCGGGGTAAAAGGCGTCTCAGAGGACGCTAAATCCCTGCTCCATACTGAAGCCGCTCAGGAGGCCAAAGAGGCCGCAAAGGACAGCTTCAGGCCCGACAGCTTGATAAACCCCGGCACCCTGAAAGACCTCATAGGAGACGGCAAAGCCGCCAACCTTGATGATGCCTTGAATATCCTTGCCCGTGGCAGCACCACAGGCCGGGTGACGGGCCGGGACATCCTGCACAGTGAACACGGCTTCGACTTCCTGAAGCATGTTCAAGAAACAGTTGAATCAGGAACCACCAAGCAAGCCCCTGTTGAAGTTCTGGATTCGCTTTCCTCAACCACTGACGACCTTGTGCAACGCTACGGCATGGACACCAAGACCATACAGAGCTTTGCAGAAAAGGCCATCACCAGCGGAGAAGCTGAAGCCGTTAAAGCTTCGGCCCAAACCCTTGGGGAACTGAAGACAGCTATGGACTTCTTTACAGGGGAGTTCCTGAAGATAGCCCGCAAGCTTCATGTGAACCCTGCTTCCGTTTCCATGCAGGAGAAGCTTGACCTTGCCACGCTGAAAAAGAACATCGACAGCGTTTACAAGGCCAGTGACGAGCTTGCAGCCAACGAAGCCAAGGCCGAAGGGCAGAAGGCTTTTCAATGGCATGCTTCGCCCTCAAACCTCAGTGAAGAACAAATCCGCAGTTTCCTTACCCGTGAAGGCTGGAACCATGACAACATGGCCCGCATAGCAAGGGACGCGGTAATCAATGCTGATAACAAAGGAGCCATTGCCCAGGCAGTAAACACCATGTCCACAGGAACAAAGCTTGGCATCTTCCAAGAGTTCAGAATCAGTAATATGCTTTCCGGACCCATGACAATGGTTGCCAATGCTGGTTCAAACTTTATGAAGGCCCTGCTCATGCCTACAGAGCGTTATCTGTCAGGCGTCATAACCAAGGACAAGGCATTACGGCAAGAGGCAATAGACACCCTGAGCGGCCTCTATACTTACTTCACAGACAGCATGAAACTTGCAAAGAAAGCCTTCAGAACAGAAGATGGCCTTCTTGAAGGTGCTGGCAGTGTTGGCAAGATGGAAAGCAACGGTGCTCAGATCACTTACGACAATATCAGAGCCATGATGCTGGACGGAAAGCCCAGAGGAACCCAGCTTAACACCATGCAAGAGCTTATCGCCTCTTCGGCTGGTGTGCTGGGGCCTTACCTTCGCCTTCCCTCCCGCATTCTGGTGGGCACTGACGAGTTTTTCAAACAGCTCAACTTCCGGGCCTCCTTGGGTGCATCCCTGCGCCGTGAGGCTATGGAGGGCGGTTTGAAAGACGCCCAGGCTATTGAGTCCTACGTTAATGAGCAGATGCGCCTTGCCATCACTGGCAGAGGGGCAGCCCGCAATGACGAAGCCTTGAAGCCCTACCTTGAATACGCAAGGCAAGCCACATGGACGCAGGATTTAGGAGAACAGACCCTTGCCGGGGGCTTCCAGCGCTATGCCAATGACCACCCAATGATTCGGGTTGTGGTTCCGTTCATCAAGACCCCTGCGAACATCCTTCGGGACTTCGTAGCCCACACCCCAGCTATCGGGCAGTTGAGCCGGGATTACCGGGCAGCCATAGCAGCCGGGGGAGAACAAGCTGCTCTGGCCCGCGCAAAGATGGCTACTGGTTCCCTCATATGGGCCGGGGCGGTCGGCTTGGCAATGTCTGGGGCCATCACGGGCAGCCCGCCAAAAGACCCCAAGCAGCGTAAGGCGCTGGAGGCTACCGGCTGGCAGCCCTACAGCATCAAGATTGGTGATGGTTATTACTCATACAAACGGTATGACCCTGCGGGAATGGTTCTTAGCCTTGCCGCAGACCTCACGATAGCGGGCCAGAACATGACCGAAGCAAATTATGAAAACCTTGCTTCATCATTGGTGGTCGCTATTGCCAATGGCGTTACTTCCAAAACCTTCATGAAGGATGTTAGAGGTGGCCCCCTTGTTCGGACAGGAAACAGCGGTTCCTTAGCTTGTCTTTTTCCTCATTAGGCTGCCTTTACTAGTCCCTGATGGTAGCAGCGCTCTGGAGTTGTCCCGTCCAGGCTGCTGTGCGGACGAGTCTGATTGTAAAAGCTGATCCATCTGCCGATACCCTCGCGGGCTTCCGAGCCAGTTTCGTAAGCGTTCAGATACACATTTTCGTATTTGAGCGAGCGCCAGAGACGTTCAATAAACACGTTGTCCAGCCAACGGCCTCGGCCGTCCATGGAGATGCGGATTCCATTGTTCCGCAGGACGTTTGTAAAGGCAACGCTGGTAAACTGACTACCCTGATCCGTGTTGAAGATATCTGGTGTGCCGTATTTTTCCAAGGCTTCTTCCAGGGCCACAATGCAAAAATCCGCTTCCATAGTGTTTGAGAGCCGCCAGGACAATACTTTGCGGCTGTGCCAGTCCATGATGGCGACCAGGTATAGAAACCCCTTACGCATTGGAATGTACGTTATATCCGAGCACCAGACCTGGTTGCTCCGGGCTATGGTCAGGTCGCGCAACAGGTAGGGGTACCGTTTATGCTCCGGGTTCGGCACGCTGGTTTTCGGTTTCTGGTATATTGCCATGAACCCCATCAGCCGCATCAGGCGGCGGACGCGCTTTCTGCCGACGCAGTACCCCAGTGACACAAGATAGCGGCACATTTGCCGCACTCCAAAAAACGGCCATTCGGTGAAAGCCCGGTCGATTTCCTGCATCAATGTGCGGTTTATGGCCGATTCTCCGGCTTTTTCGTAATACAAGCTGGAACGAACGACTTTGAGCAGGCGACACTGCCGGACGACGCTGAGCTGCGCATGGCCCGGATTGACCATGCTTTGCCTGCGGGAGACGCTCACCGCTTCCCCCAGGCCTCGGCTAAAAAATCTCGTTCCACAGTAAGCTGACCGATTTTGGCATGAAGTACCTGGAGTTGTTTTTCCTTTCTGGCCTCTTCGGTCTTGATTTCACCGGCAAAGATGCCCGCGGCCGACTCCTTGAGCTGCTTCACCCATTTGTGGATGAGTGTCTGATGAACGCCGAATTCTGAACTGAGTTCAGCGATGGTCTTATCGCCGGAAAGAGCAGTCAGGGCCACTCGGGCCTTGAAAGCCGGGGCATGATTCTTTCGCTTGGACATGTGTGTTCTCCTCGTCTGGTTGAGTAGCTATCACACCTGTCCGATTTTTGGGGAGCACCTCTGACAGTCTCGTAAAGAGGCCGTCTGGCGACGCGAAATTGGGGAGCGTGTCCCGCAGAAAGAATTTACAAAGAATCCTTGATTTCTTTTCCTACAATGATTAGTCTAAATTCAGACATAATTTTTCCCATATGGAGGGTCTATGCAATTTCATTCCGACATAAAGCCTATTTCATGGCTTAAAAATAACGCCAAGCAACTTATTGAATCCGTTGATGAATCTGGCAATCCTATGATCATTACACAAAATGGTGAAGCCAAGGCGGTAGTAATGAATGTACGAGAATATGACCAAATGCAGGAAAGCCTTGCCCTGTTACGCCTACTGGCAGAAAGCTCCGCTGATGTAGAGGCTGGCAACTTGCATGACTCTGACGAAGTTTTTGCCGACCTACGGAATATGATTGCGGAGAAACGCAATGAGCATAGGTAGGAAAACTTGGATTTCCTCTTTTACGAGCCGTGCTAAAAGAGACATTTCTGATATTGTTTCTTTCATTGCTGACAGAGAAGGCCCGGACATGGCAGATACGATTTTGAACAAATTCCTTCAAGCGCGAGACAGCTTGTCCGAATTGCCCGATAGAGGGCGGATCCCACCCGAATTGAGGCGAGTAAACATATTGTCTTTCAGGGAGATTCAAGTTCCGCCGTATCGAATTTTTTATCAAATTCACAAAGCGAGTCATGAAGTTCATATCCATCTTATCGCTGATGGGCGGCGCAATTTTTCTTCGCTTTTGAAAGAACGCTTGCTTACTTCTTATAGTAGAGACAGAGATAAGTAATAATCGCATTTCCTAGCTCCCTGCTCTATACGGCTGTTCAAACACCATATCTTTAGTGACTATGACATTGAATTGGTAGCCGGGCCTAATTTCTAATGTCGGCTTGATATTCAAGTTCATTACTGTCCGTATATGGCCTCGCCCAGGAGTCAAGGTCTTTCTTCATGAAGTAAAAACAAATCGGATGCACACGTATATTCGGCATCAGGCGATATCGCCGCGCCAGTATGGGTAATCCGCGCTTTCGGTCCTAATCGGCTAATCGGTCTTCATGACCACGGACTGCACCAGGTTTTCCGAAAGCAGGTCCGACCGTTTATTCCATGCGTCTTGACTCTCACATCCTCGGGAGGGAAATAGTTTTCGTCATCAGTGTTTGTTTAGGTTTGGCGAGAGATTTGCATGCGACACCATCAAAATGTCACGCTGTAAGGCTCGTGAAAAATGCTATGCGGCACACGCTGCTTTTTGGAAAGATACGCCTTTCGCCAATATGGCCCACGCCATTCGCGCCAGCTTTCCCGCCAGAGCCACAATGGTTTTGTTTTTACCTCGCCGGTTCAGCAACTCTGTTGCCCACGCCTCAATCGGGCCTCCACCAAATGGGGAGCGGCCAAAGAGAATAGAGCGTAGCGTTGTCCTGGCCCCGTGGACCAGCAAGGTACGCAAATAGCGGTTCCCATGCTTGCTGATGCCCAAAAGTACATTTTTCCCGCCGCTTGAGTGTTGTCTGGGAGTCAATCCCAAGTAAGCAGCAAAAGCGCGACCGTTACGGAAGGCGGAACCGTTGCCCAGTTCCGAGCCGAGTAATGTTGCCGTTATCACGCCAAGACCTGGAAGCTGCATGATACGCTTCTTCTTGGGTTACAAGTGCTTGCAGCATTTTCCCTAACTCGGACAACTGTTCACGCAGAGCAAGCAGAAGGGCATATTGCATCCGCAAAAGCTGTCGCATCATGCCAGACAGATTATTTTCATAATCGTCGATGATGACAGGCAAAGCGGAGAATACATTTGTCGATCCTTGTTTTATGACGATGCCGTTTTCGGCAAGCAGAGCGCGAACCCTGTTTATTGTCGCGGTTCTTTCGGCGACAAGTCCTTCACGGACCCTGTGCAAGCCCTGGATGTCCGACTGGCGTTGCGAGCGCAACCGGACGAAACGCATATCCGGACGTTGCGCGGCTGCACAGATGGCCGCGGCATCCTTGGCATCATTCTTGTCGCCGAGGCGGTATGGCGTAACGTAACGCGGATGAATGAGCTTGACCGTATGCCCGAGAGATTTCATGGTGCGTCCCCAGTAATGGGAACTTGCGCAGGCTTCCATGGCCACTGTACATTCGGATAGCGACGCAAAAAATTGAACAACGCTTTCCCGGTGCAGATTTTTGTTCATGACGCGCTTGCCGTTTTCATCCAAGCAGTTGATGCGAAAAATGTTCTTTGCCAGGTCGATGCCGATCAGAGTAATCTCGCTCATGGGATGGTCTCCTTTGCAGGGTTGTTTGCTTTACCTATGCATGCCTGATTTGTTCGGGCGAGGCCATCCCATCAGCTAATCTCTGTCCATGCAAACAGGGCGGGATATAAAAAACTCCCGCCCTGCAATCAGACTGTAGCCCTCTACATGCCTTCGCTTTCAGGCAAGGCCAGCGTTTCAGGTTCATCCACTGTGTCACGGGTGCCGCTTTGCCGACCCTCCAGTTCCATAGAAATCGCCGCCGCAGTGAATACCCCTGCGACACCAGCGAGTATGCCACCTATAAATACCCATTTATTGCTCATTGTTATTCTCCTTTTCAGTTGCGTAAATGCAGGAGGCGGGAATTATCCCGCCTCCTGCACCAACTATTCTGCCGGTTAATCGTCCCAGTTTTCCTTGATGACCTGCAACACAGCAATAGCAACAGGTATCCATGCCAGTGGATTCATACAGCCTCCTTGAGTGTCAGCAACGCGGGATGCGCCGCCGGTTGTGGGTGAAAAATGTTGGATTGGGCCGTGCCGGACTCCAGCGGCAATAGTCCAAGGGTACCATCATGCCGCACCGCCTTTGAGTAGGGCGGTCTGAAGCATGTCAAACATGACGGGCGCCAGATTGGGAATATCGTTAATAACCCGGCTGGTCTGTGGCAGCAGGTGGGCGATGTGTTCATTGCAGATGCCAAGGCCATACACCTCAAAACCAAGCTTTTGCGCTACGGTTACAGCATGGGTTGCTGCGTGTGTGCTATCGGGTATTCCGTCTGTAATGACGAGGATGATTTTTCTTTGCTCCTTGAGGAACAGCATTGTCTGCATAACCCACCACAAGGCCGCATCAAGTGGCGTACCGCCAGAGGCATTTATGTCGAAGTTATCCGGTATCTTTTGACCATGCCTCATGATGGGGAATACAGAACTTGTGGAAGCCATAGCCGGAAAAGCCGTGACCGCTGGGTTGACGCCCCGGATATTTTCCAGTGCTTTTGCCACAGCAAAGCACGCCTGCTTTGCCAGAACGATGGGAGTGCCGCTCATACTGCCGCTGACGTCCAGCAGGATATGCACAGCAGTGTTGAGGCCACCTTGTTCCGCCTCCCTGCGGAAAATGCGCGGATTGCCTGTTTGCAGCCGATGGAGCGAGCCGGGATGCAATGCCCCGCGCCGCCCGATGCTGCACCGCTTTTGTGTCTGAGCCTGCAAAAGACCCTGAAGGCGTGTGCGCAGGGCAATACTGGCCTTAAGAGCTTGCTGCTTTTGGGCCTCCGGCAAGGCCTCCGATGGACGAAAACCCTCCACGGCAACCGTAACAGTTTCATAGGCTGATTCTGCCTGACAACGTGTAAGGGCCCCTGAAAGAATATCCCCCAGGGCTTGCGGCAGGTCTTGCGCCTCGGCGTGGAACAGGGCTGCGAGTTGATCCTTGGCCCTGCTGTGGGCCGTGGGCTGTTGCGTTTGAGAAGCACAACCGGGCGTGGGATTTTGCTCTGATTGAGGGGCAGAACCGCTGTGGGCGACACCATATCCGTGTCCTTCTTGCGCCCCTGAAGCGTGGCCTTTGCGCCGCCCCTTGTTGGTATTGGGCTTGCTTCCTCCTTTTTGCACGTTGTTTTCGTCGCTTTCTGTCTGCGGTTGCGGTTCCCATTGCCGGATGCTCTGGGCCAATTGACGAGCATAAGCGATGGTGGAAGCAGTGTCAGGACAATGTATGCGGACTTTGACTAAGGTGGCATCCAGCATTTCCTTCAGGCCGGGGAAATACTGGCATAGCGCATCTGCTGCTGCCATGCGTGGCATGTTCACCTCTTCCACGTCCCAGGCCCGAACGGTCAACAGCACATAGTCCAAAACAGCAAGGGCCGGGGAATCACCCCCGGCCCTTGGCTGTGCCTGTTCCACAAAGAATCGTCGGATCAGCCAGTTCAAATTTTGTCGGCATCCAGGAAAGATCGCCGACAACTTCTTTTCTACACGCCAATCTTCCAGGCAATTGAAGAGGTTGAAGGTTACAGGATCAAGCTTGGCAGCTTTGAGTGCAGCAAAGTCCGTGTGCCTTATATGGGCCGCCTCGTGGTCACAAAAACCTTTGGCCCGGGCCAACAATTCCGGTTCACAATCCATAGGCAATGCAGGCAAATAGATGACCTTGCCATTGGTGCAGGCTTCATTGCCACCAATACGTACCTGCACCCCGTACTGGTCGCCCAACACGGACGCCAGCAGGGGCAGGCAGTTGAGGATGTCTTTAGAGCGAATCATGGTACCTCACAATAAGAAAGCCCGACATAGAGCCGGGCCGTTGGTTCATCATTTTTCATGAGTTCATTCTGTAATGGTTCGCAAGTCAGTCAGCATCGTGGAGAAACGCTCCGAAGGGGGCAGTTGCAGCCAGCGAATGATGGCCGCATACAGCCAATCCGAATCCGCCCGCATGCCGTGCCCATTGATCTGTAGAAAAACCGAGCAAGCAGCGAAGGCCGTCCGCTTGTTTCCGTCTATGAAGGGATGGTTGATGAGCAGGCTTTCCAGCAAGGCGCAGGCCTCCTCCACAGCATCCGTATAGTAGCCGCTTTGGGGCCGGTATACAGCCGATTCCAGCCCGCCCATATCCCGAACACCGGGCATGCCGCCATACCTTTCAACAAGAATGACGTGCATACCCAGAATGTCGGCAACCGTCAGGTAATCCCGGCTCACTTTGCAAGCTCTTGATACAGGGCATCGTGCTCAATCATGCTGACTTCAAGGGCGTCAAGCACATGGCGTCGTGCCATGGGACGTTTACGATTTTCAATATAGATGCGCACAGCATCTTCCAACACGGCCTGAATCTGCCGTCCGTCCTCTTGCGCCACAGATTTAAGGTCTTCATAAAGATCTGGCTCCATCTGGCTGGCGAATTTGACCCGTTTTACGGATGCCTGTGTCATGGCTACCCCCTTTTTCTTACGACTACGAAGCCTATAGCTTGACGTCAAGAAATTTCTTGATATCACCACAAGCCCAGGCTGGGAATGGCAGGATGAGGCAGCGTATTGTCTGCCACGGGGATGTCCGGCAGTACTGGCTCGTCGTCCATCTCCCCATCTGCAATGCCTTCAATTTCTCCAGCGGGGTCGTCTGATTCGTGGATACTGCCCGGATCGGCCAGCAAGGCATCCAGCACAAAGGCCGGGCCGTAACCTTCGATAACTTTCTGGGCGTGGGCCACCAGCGCGTCACTGTCCTTGAGCAGGCAGACCAGACCTTGCAGAAGCAGCAGGTCTGTGCCGGTGATATTGCCCTTCTTGGGGATGCGTTGCAGTGCGGCCTGCACGATGTCAGCCACCGGGGCCACATGAGGTTCTACAAAGGACAGGCCTGTGAGCTTGGTATGCAGAGTCCGCAAGGGCGAAAGGGCCTTGTGGGTTACTTCTGTTTTTCCGTGGTACACCCTGCGCCAGATGTCCTCGGCAGACTTAGCAACTTCGCCAAAGAGCGTACCGCCGAGCCCCTGTACCTCTTCAGCCAGACCGGCTTCCAGCACGGCTGTGTTATCCGCATGCTGCGCCAGCGGGGACACCTTGTACAATTGCCAGCGAAAATCCATGCGGGCGCGGACATAATTCGGCCCTACGATGGAATTGCGGATAATTTCGCCCCATTGATGATGTTTTTCTATCCAGCTCTGCACATTCTGATCATAACCAGCCAGAAAGGCTTCTTTTTCTTTCTGGAAGTCGTTGCGGATGCTGCAAAGCTCCTGCACGATTTCCCCGGCCTTTTCTTCAGGAATGGCCCAGCCGGACATGAAACGCACGCCATGCCTGTCCAGATAGTTGAAGGCACGGGCCTTGAGTGTGCCGAACACTTTGAGATTTTCCGGGTCGGCGATGCGCTTGGAGCCAATGGACGCCAGATCTTCAGGGGGAAGTTCCGCTCCGCCCAGGTCTTCCTGGCTCATCTTGCGGCGGGCTGACCACAGGCTGACGTTGAGATTGAGGGCCAGCAAATTGTCGAGAATTCGGATGTCTGAAAGAACGTGTGTCATAACCTTCTCCTATAATGAACTTTTTGTGGTGTTGAGGACGTAGCCGTCCCTGAGTTTTTTGGCTGCACGGGCTTCAAGCTCCAGCACGGCATTATTGCTTTCGCATTTGTCAGCGGGGATGAATCGTTGCTGACCGGAGGTTCCCTGCTTGCCCCAATGGAGCATGAGGCCTTCAGGACGAGCCTCGCCAATCCAGAATTTACCAGACGTGCTCTGGTCTGGCAGGTCATAGGTCACCTGCAGGTGGACGCGGGGTTGCGTTACCGTGGGGGAATGGCACAGACGGTTTTTCATGAAACGAAGGGCGGTATCGCCTTGCAGGGATTCCTCCTCTGAACCGGAATTCATTGCCTTGATGTCCGCTTCCGTATGCTGGGGGAACATGCGCTGGGCCAGTTCGTGCAGCATGGCGCGGGTTTCGCGGCTGGCGCGGTAGGCCAGGGCACGGTCGAGGGCATAGGTCACGGGCTGAATGCCCTGATGGGCCAGGGGTTGAAAGCGCACGGTCAGATCCCCCCAGCGCAGCAGACTGCGCGTGGAGAACGTCACTTCTATGGTGTTGGTGAGGTTGCCGGTGGAAGCCTCGCCCATGAACAGCTTGCGGACTTCATTGGCATAGTCCACCATGGTGGCGCACAACGATTCGGGAAGCGAAGGGAAACGCTGGGACAGCAGTTTTTTCTCCACAGTTGCATCAGGGTAGCCCACTTCGCAGATGGTGAAGCGGTCCAACCATGCGAGGTTCTGGCGTTGCGTGCCCTGGTACAGGCCCGTGTCATCGCCAGCGCCATTGGTATTGGCCGTGGCCACGAAACGGAACATGGGGTGCGGCTGGATGATTTCGCCCCCATTTTCCGCAATGCACAGGGGGGAACCGTCCAGCACACTGTTCAGGCCAGCGGCGATTTCCGGCGAAGTCAGGTCGATCTCATTCAGGAGAAAAATCGCTCCGTGGCGCATGGCAAGGGCAAGCGGGCCGTATTCAAAGGCCATATTGCCGTCCTTGACCGTCAGATGCCCCACCAGATCGGCGAACTCCAGGCGGCCGTGCCCTGTCACCTCAAAGACCGGATAATTGAGCCTGGCCGCCAGTTGTTTGATGCAGCTTGTTTTGCCGCAGCCTGTGGGGCCGAAGACGTACAGCGGTTCATGTGCCCCCTGTGGCCCTTGAAGATTTACGAACCAGACCACCATGTCGCGGCTGGACTCGTGGAAGATGTAGCCTGGGTCAAGGGCCGGAGTGTGCGCTGTGGGCGCGGCATAGCCTCTTACCGTGGTGCCGGAGGGCTTGCCGCTGAAAACCTGCCCGGCGTCGAGATCGGTGGGCTGGAGGTTGGATATTTCAATAATTATAGGATTTTTCATTATTTTCACCTTTTCATGTTGTGTGTGCTATTCGCTTGACCGAAGGCGAACAAGGCCCTATCTTTTTGATAGACAGGGGGTATTTATGTCAGAGCAAACAGTTAGTTTTTCTGTTGACGCCAGTCTGTTGAGTGCCTTTGTGCATGTTGCTGAAAAGAACGCCTGCGACAATACTGAGCTTCTGAGAGCATTTATGGCTGAGTATGTACAGCAGGACGTCCGTAGAAATCAGTACGACATGTGGTTTAAAGGCAAAGTGGAGCGCGGATTGCAAGAATTGCAGGCGGGACGTGGCCTGACACAGGAGCAGGCTCTTGCACAGATGGGAGCCTTTAAATCTTCTCTGGCGGCTAGTCGAGAGGGATCACTATAGAATCTGATCTGGTCTCCTCAATCCTTAGAAGACCGAAAACAGATTTATGCTTTCGTCTTTGAACATGATAATCAGGCTGCGGATGCATTGGATGACTTGTTCGACAATCAGGCCAATCGACTGCTGACGTTTTCTGAAATGGGTAAACCAGGACGTATAAAGGGGACTCGCGAACTTGTTGTCCATAAACACTATTTGCTTGTGTATACATGTTCACCGGATGCGATACGCATTGTAGCTGTCTTGCATACATCGCGGCAGTACCCAGCCTGATCAGCAACACGTAATTTCCCGCATGACCTGTATACCCAGCGGATTGTCCCAAAAGCCGCCGATCACTTCGATGTCATCATAGTCTTCGCCTATGCGGATGAAGTAGTAGTCTTCGTCGTCCAGGTCGGCCATAAAGTTTTCCACAAAGGCCACGCCTTCAAAATCGGAATACCATTTCACCCCGCTCCAGCAAAAAGCCACAGTGCCAGTGTCCTCATCCTTGCGGACAGGCTCGCCGCCGATCAAAGCCTTTATGGCGTTGCTGGCGAAATCATCAGAGGTATTGACGATACGCGCCTCAATGGCCGCTGCCAGTTTTTCCGCCCCGGCCTTGCTCAGACATAAAGCCACGTCAGAATAATATCCCATGGCAATTCTCCTTTATACTCAGTTGATTGTTGAAATGGACAGTCGTTCGAAAGGCGCACCGGTGCGCTCGCAACGGGCCAGCAAGGCATCCACGTCAATGTCACCCAAGCCTTCAAAGCGGAAGATGTCAGTCAGTTCTTCATGCAGGACTTCGCGGTTCAGTGTATTTCGACCAGTCGCGACGGAGGCGCGAAAGCGATACTTCCCCGTATCTACCCAATCCCGTGTGCCAGATTGCCGATGAACCAGCTTGAGCACCGTCTCCATTTCTTTGATTTCGTTATCCAAAGCCGTGCGTTGTTCCTTGAGGACAGTCAGTTTTTCAAGCGCTGGCTCCCATTGCGGCATCTGCACTCCCTGTGGGAATTTGGGGCAGTCGCCGTTGTATTCACAGTACGAACAGATTGGGTAAAAACCTTGGGCGCAGGTTACCTGTGAAAGGGACAAGTTCCCGGCACGGTGGGCCGTGAGGTCGCCCCAGAGTTGGACCGCATGGTCAAGAGCCGTATCCAGCATGGCCTGATTGAAAGTGTAAGGACCAAAGGTAGTCACATCCTGCATGGAAAGGCAGAGCAGCCAAGCCTCCATGCTTGTCTTGTCAGCAGTTGCAGGCAACTGAAGGCCAAGATGGGCAAGGCAAAGTTGTGGAAAGGTCATTTTCTTATGCAGAAGCGTGCCATCCTCAGCGCGTATGTTGAAAACGGGCTTGTCCCAGGCTTGTGTCAGCAGACCAAGCTGACCGTGCAGTTGCAGCAGGTGAGAATCGTGCGGCGAAGCAGGCAGCTTGTCCGTACTTTTCACTTCCAGAATCCGTATGGCGTTGACGGGAGCACCCCAGACCAGCACAAAATCCAAATGAGCCTTGATGGGTACGCCCTGATGCTGCCAGCTTATTTCTAGCTGGGGCAGTACATGCAGGCCCAACGAAGCCAGAGCTTGCCCAACGCCAGATTCAAACCAGTGCCCGCGCTGCAGGGTCAGCAGACGCTCCAGGCTATTCGGCGTGGGCATCACCTTACGGGCGAGAGCGGCACGAGGGCATTCCCAATGCTGGCCGATGTCGCTCATGCCCACATAGGTGGATCTGTCGCCCAGATGAGCGGCGGTACTTTGCTGAGAGACGGCTTGCAACCCCTGACGAATTAGCGAACGCAAGCCTTCCGTGCGGTCCGGCTGTTTCATGATTTCACCCCCACAAAAGTAAGAGGGCCGCCATCAGGCAGCCCTCTTACTCGGTATTTTGATTTTTACTATGCGGCATCAACATACTTCCACCACAATTTTCTCTGCGGGTTCCAGCGGAAGCCCGCGCCTGTGAGCAATTCCTTTTTGGCTTGCGTGTTGCCGCTGGCAATGATGCAGGGCCGCCCGTCCTGGGCCGTGACCTGCTGGTAAGTTATGCCTTCCAGCGGAGGAAGATTTTCAAGTACTGCTGGCGGCCGATTTGAGAGGGTTGGAGAACTATTCGCGACGTTAGTGCCGCCCGAAGCCGCTTTTCGCGCCTCAGGGGCGTTTACGGGCAATTTCGGACGTGAGGGCGTTTTTCGGCCAGTTCTTGCCCCTTCTCCGTCGTCATCTTCCGTGACCATGCCCAACATGGCGGTTAGAGCGTAGCGACGGCAATAGGTCATGGCCGATCCCATGCCCTGCGGATCGGCCTTGGGCAGAGGAACCACAGCAAGAGAGCTTTGCCATTGCCCTGACTCTGCATGCGTCAGCTTGGTGACCAGGCCCAGAGAGTTGGGCTGCTCCACAGGCACAGGGTACTGACACAGCCAGATGCCGTTTTCGATGAGCGCATCACGACAGGCATCCATCACGCTGTTGAGACTGGCGTACCAGCTTTTGGTAAAAGGATTTTCAGCGTCTTTGGTGATAGGCTGTACGGTTCGCTGCACGTTGAGCAAGGCCTTGGCCAGTTCGGTGATATTTTCAGATTGGTATGGGGTCATGATATACCTCCGTGATAGGGGAATGCCCTACCTGTGCCAGACAGAGCATTTACGATACGTTGACACACTGTCCTGCTGTTTCAAATTTGTAATATAGCTTTCAATCGCCTTGATTCACAGCCTGCGCGTGAATAGAATTCCATCGATTTTCCTACTGCTTTACTGTGCTGTGGCAAAAACAGGCTTGGCAAAATCCTCCCAAGCTTGGTACAACGACATCCACGATACTTGTCCTATGATAGTTGCGACAGACGCGCCAAGCCAAGGAACCGCATGAGCTCTCTTCTCTCCTGCTTCAAAGCCTACGATATCCGTGGTCGCGTGCCTGATGTTCTGAACGCCCCTCTGGCGCATGCCCTTGGACGGGCTGTGGTGGACGTGCTGGGCGCAAAACGTGTTGTGCTGGGGCATGATGCCCGCCTTTCCGGACCGCTTTTGCGTGACGCCCTGGCAAACGGCCTACGCGAGGCCGGGGCCAGCGTGACGGACATCGGCCTTTGCGGCACGGAAGAAATTTATTATGCCGCCGCCAACCATGGGCGCAGCCAGGCTAACAATCCGGCTGCTGACGGCCCTTTTGACGCAGGCATCATGATCACCGGCAGCCATAATCCGGCAGATGAAAACGGCTTCAAACTGGTGCGCGGCGGAGCCATTCCCGTAAGCGGGGATTCCGGGCTGTTCGCCCTGCGCGACAGGGTGGCGGAACTGCTGGCGGGCGGCGATCAGCCCCACGCTGCGGATACAGCACCTTCTGCGCTGCGCGAGGCGTCTTTTCGGGCCGACTATGTGCGCTGGCTGCTCGACTACAGCGGCGCGGGGCAACTTGGCGCGGCTCCGGGGCGCAAGCCGCTCAAGCTCGTGGCCGATGCGGGCAACGGTTGCGCGGGCCTTGTGTTGCGCGATTTGGTGACCGCCCTGCCCTTTGACTTCACCTGCCTGCATATGGAACCTGACGGGACGTTTCCCAACGGTGTTCCCAATCCGCTTTTGCCAGAGCGCCGCGAGGCCACTGCCGCTGCCGTGCGCGAGGCCGGAGCAGATATGGGCATTGCCTGGGATGGCGATTTTGACCGCTGCTTTTTTTATGACAGCGACGGCAATTTTATTGAAGGCTATTACTGCATCGGCCTGCTGGCGCAGGAACTGCTGCGCCGCGCTCCCGGCGGCAAGGTGGTGCACGACACGCGAGTTTACTGGAACACCCGCGAAGTGGTGCTGGCCGCAGGCGGCCAGCCTGTCATGGGCAAGACAGGCCATGCTTTCATGAAAGAACGCATGCGGGCCGAAGACGCCGTATACGGCGGCGAAATGAGCGCCCACCACTATTTTCGGGACTTTGCCTACTGTGATTCGGGCATGCTGCCCTGGCTGCTGGTGGCGACACTGCTGCACCGCATGGGCCGCCCCCTGGCCGAACTTGTGGCCGAACGCATGGCCGCCTATCCGTGCAGCGGCGAAATCAACCGCCGCGTGCAGGGCGCGCCCGCCCTTATGCAGCTTGTGCGGGAACAGTACGCCCCCCATGCCCTCCACGAGGACAGCATGGACGGCGTAAATCTGGAATTTGCGGACTGGCGCTTCAACCTGCGCATGTCCAATACCGAGCCGTTGCTGCGCCTCAATGTGGAAAGTCGCGCCAACCGCGCCCTGCTGGAAGACAAGACCGCCCAACTCCTGCACCTGCTGGAATCACGGGGCGGAGCTGTTACGGCGTAAGCTGCGAAGCGGGCCGCACGCCCGCAACGGCCTTGTCCTGCGCCCGCGAATAATGTAATTTTCTGGCCGGGTACCGCAGCGGGCATGCATGCCGCAGGCGGCGTAAGCCACTTATTTGAATATATGTGAGTAAATCCATGCCAAACATTGCTCCCGTGATACTTTGCGGCGGCAGCGGTACACGCCTGTGGCCGCTCTCACGCGAGACCTATCCCAAGCAGTTTGTGGATCTGGGCGAGGGGCGTACCCTGTTTAAAGACACGCTCTTGCGGGCGCAGCGCATTCAAGAATGCCTGGAACCGGTCATTGTCTGCAATGAGGCCCACCGCTTTTATGTAACAGCCGCATTGTACGAATGCCAGGTGCGCGCCACCATTCTGCTGGAACCCGCGCCGCGCAACACAGCACCAGCCATTGCCCTTGCGGCCCTTGTCCTTGCCCGCGACGGGGCGGATCCGCTCATGCTGGTGCTGCCGTCCGACCATGCCATCGGCGACGAGAACGCCTTTTTAAAAGGGGTGAAATCTGCCGCGGCCCTGGCAGAACAAGGGCATATCGTCACCTTCGGCATCACGCCCGCCAGCCCCGAAACGGGCTTTGGCTATATTGAACAGGGCGAAATTTTGGGCGAAGCTCTGGGCCAGGGCGGCTTTCGCGTGGCCCGTTTTGTGGAAAAACCCGATACAGCGGCGGCCCAATCCATGCTGGACCAGGGCGGCTTTTTGTGGAACAGCGGCATGTTTCTGCTGCGTGCCTCCATATACCTGCAAGAGCTTGAGCGCTTTGCCCCCGAAATACACGCCGCCTGCTGCGCCGCCTGGCAAGGACGCGTGGCGGACGGCGCGTTCTGCCGCCCGGACACGCCCGCTTTTCTGGCTTCGCCGTCCGACTCCATCGACTATGCGGTCATGGAACAGACGGACCATGCGGCGGTGGTTCCCCTGTCCACGGGCTGGAGCGACCTCGGCTCGTGGGAGGCATTCTATCAGGCAGAGCCGGGTGACGACGACGGCAACGTCTGCCACGGCGATATCATGACCCAAGACGCGGAAAACTGTTATTTTAACGCCCAGCACCGTCTGGTGACGGCCATTGGCGTACGCGACCTTGTGGTTGTGGAAACGCGCGATGCCGTACTGGTGGCCCCGCGCGAGCGGGTGCAGGAAGTCAAAACCATTGTCGGCCGCTTGCAGTCAGCGCAACGGACCGAATGCAGACAGCATCCGCTGGTGTACCGCCCCTGGGGCAGCTACGAAACGCTCGTTATGGACGGCCGCTTTCAGGTAAAACGCATCACGGTCAACCCCGGCGCGGAGCTTTCCCTCCAGATGCACCATCACCGCGCCGAGCATTGGGTGGTTGTCAGCGGCACGGCAGAAGTGACCAACGGCAATGAAGCCCGCTTGTATACAGAAAACCAGTCCACCTACATTCCCGTGGGGACACGGCACAGGCTGAAAAACCCCGGCGTCATCCCCTTGGTGCTCATTGAAATCCAGTCCGGCGCGTACCTGGGCGAGGACGACATTGTACGCTTTGCCGATGTGTACGGGCGCAAGCAGAGTTGAATTCGCGTAGCAACTTTTTTGAGTAAATACCCAGGGGCTGGTTGATACTGATGTTGCAAAGAACCTCACTTCTTTTTTTCTTAAAAAAAATTTGGAAACGGTTTCCTCCCGGTTTACGCCTCTGGCTATTGAGGGTGCGATCTGCTACATGCTTGGATCCACGTCCAACGCCAACCAGCACAAATTCTATGGCAATACTTGGTGCCTTCAGAAGCAGTAGCGGGTTGGCCCAAGGAGCAAGGCTTTATGCCAACCGTGTTGAACGGGAGGGGCGAGCTGTTATACGGGTGGATATAACCCAAGCTATGGTGCAACAGCCCACCTTTTCTCTGGAAGAAAGCGGCGCTATTTCCCTTAAGGAATTTATGAGCATGAAGCTGCCGTGTATTTTGGTCATTCATGCCAACCCTCCTCAATTTCATTTGATTCTTTTCAGGCTGGGCAAGCGTTTTTTGCACAACAAGAAAATTATAGGCTATTGGGCTTGGGAACTGGCGGTCGTGCCGGGCGTATGGCGCCATGCGCTCCAGTATCTTGACGCAGTTGAAGTTCCAAGCGCCTTTGTACGCGAGGCCTTGTTGCCGTGCACGGACAAGGAAGTTGTCGTTGTGCCGCACGTGCTGGAAGCACCACAGAAACAGAAAACTGCCTTTGCTTGTGACGGTATTGTTCGCTGTCTCTTTATATTTGATATGGGATCTGCCTTCGCCAGAAAAAACCCGATGGCGGCACTTGAAGCTTTTCGCTTGGCGTTCAAGCCAGGTGAAGCAGAAATGACGTTCAAAGTCAGTTCACCTCAAGCCGACTACGAAAACTTTAAAAAATTTGAACAAGCGTGTGCACAGGTACCGGGCGTCAGTATTATGACAAAAATGCTAGATGCCGGTGCGTTGGAAGAGCTTTACCTGAAACAGGACATATATCTTTCCCTACACCGCTCAGAGGGGTACGGATTGACTATCCATGAGGCTTTGCTTTACGGTCTGCACGCTGTGGCCACAGGCTGGTCTGGGAATATGGATTTTATGGATATGCCCAAAGCCCATGCCGTGCCTTATACGCTTGTTGCGATGCAAGCGACAAGCGGCGCGTTCAAAGGATTGAAAGCGAAATGGGCTGAAGCCGACATTGATGCCGCCGGGCAAATTTTACGGCGTTTGCGTCAAGAATTGTTGATCGACCATCGTTAGCGTAATCGCCCTATTCCCTGGGCTTGTACCTTGCCGTGCAAGTGTTGGAGGCCGTTTGAATACTCTTCGGTTGCTTTTTTTTAGTTTTTCAAGAATTTGGCGTGTGCTCCCGCACAGACTGCGCAAATCGGGGACAGGACTCTTTATCAGCATGGTCATTCTTGGCCTGTTGGAATTGGGCGGTATTTTGAGCCTGTCTCTTTTTGTGGGCGTGCTTAATGATCCGGAGAGAGTTCAACAGTCCAAGTATGCCGCTTTGATACTGGAATATGCGCCCTTTCTAGGCCCGGTCTTTGCTGATTCGCGAACACTGATGTTATGCACTGTGCTGGTGCCCATCAGTATGATCGTTACAAAAAATATGGTTTCAGCTTTTGTTACCTGGAAAACCGGATTGCTGGGCGGCGAAGTAGCCGGATTTGTCGGGTGTGAAATCATGCGCCGCTTTGTTTACATGCCTTATGACTGGCATATTTCTTCACTCAGTGCCGAAGCCTTCACCAAGATGTCATGGCGTCACTCTCTCGGGCAATTACTCATACAGAGCATGGTGGCCTACAGCAATTTTATTACAGCAGGCTTACTATTTCTGGGCTTGTTTATCTACGCGCCGGGATTGACCATGCTTGTCCTTGGGGTCATGGCCGTGACTGCCGTTACACTTTACGGCGCCGTCAGAAAAAATATTGACAAATCATCTCATAATAACGCCCAGGCCCAAGCCAGAGAATCTCACGCCACAATGGCAGCGGTGCGTGGCATTCGCGAAATACTCATCTATCAGCAGCAGCCCACCTTTTTACATGCCATTTCTCAAGCCATACGCGACAGCGTGCGTCCTCGTGCTTTTTTGGAAACAGCGCCACCCATTCCCGCTTGGGTTCTGGAAAGTATGGGCTTTGTGCTTATTGGTTGTACGCTCGCTTGGATGACCCTGATACAGGACGCGAGCAGGGCTGCCATAACCGCAAATATTGCCATGCTCACACTTACAGCCTGGCGCGTGTTGCCTTCTTTGAACCGGGCAGTTGGCGCTATTATTAATATTCGGGCTAACCAGCCCACGGGCCTGCCCTGCCTTGAATATATGGAACAGCTCAAAGCCGTGCCGCAACTTGATGTGGAATCCCAAGATTCGGATTTTGCTATCAAGGATGGGATCCGACTTGACAATATTTATTACCGTTATCCCGGCGCTGAGCAAGACTCCCTTAAAGGCGTCACTCTTGATATCCCCAAAGGAGCCAGTGTCGGCATTATCGGCAAATCCGGCGCCGGAAAAAGCACCTTGATCAATGTATTGTCTGGCTTGTTGCAACCCGCTTCAGGCAGAATTCTTGTGGACGGGCGCGAAATGACGCCGGGGCAAATGCTGACCTATCGCCAGAGCATAGGCTATGTGCCGCAAAACCCGTATCTTATGGCAGGTACAGTGGCTGAAAACATTGCATTCAGCCAGTGGGGCAGGCCGCCGGATGCTGAACGGCTGCACGAGGCCTGCCAGCAGGCACAGATTGATTTTTTGGGAGAAAATTTTGAAAATCTTTCGAGGGGCATCGGCGAAAACGGGGCGGGCCTTTCAGGCGGGCAGGCGCAACGGGTGACCATTGCGCGCGCATTGTACGCAAGGCCCGCAGTCCTCATTTTTGATGAAGCCACGAGTTCACTGGACCACCGCACAGAAGAAAGCATTCGGCGAACAATTGCCGAACTGCCACAAGGGATTACACGTATTCTTATCGCTCACAAACTTACAGCGCTGAAAAATTGTGATCTGGTCTACTGGCTTGAGGATGGTCGAATCTACCGCAAAGGCGAGGCAGCCGAACTGTTGGCTGACTATCAGACCTTGGAGGAAAATAATGCCTGACAAGCAGGTATGGGATATTATGGAAGCCTTGGCTCTCGCTGATACATGGCAGAGCAGATTCGGCGGCAAAAATATGCCTGAGGGATTTTTTCCACAGCTTCACGCCCTGGCTGAGTATCTGCATGACAATGGACAGGTGCAGCGTGCGGTAGATTTGCTGCGAAGCGAAAGCACCATGGGAGTATCTCGTTTTTTGGGGCACAGACTGGAACACGCGAGGCTATTGTCCCGTGCGCTTTTTGACGCGGGCGAGCCCGATGAAGCGCTGAAGCTGGTCGAATATTATGGTTCGCGGCCATACCTCTTCGACGATCTGAACAAACTGGGCTATTTCCTCTTTTGCCGTAGTGCACATTGCCTTGCAACACATGACTCACTCAAACTCGCCCATTGCGTTACGCTGCTGGTAGAAACCCAGGCCGGTATGAAGGATGCGAACCTTATTCGTATAATCCAGCAGGCCGGCGGTATCAACGCATTGATCAGAGCGGCCGGCTCTCTTGATTTTTCAACGCGCATGCTCTTAAGAGTTTTTGGCTTGGCTCAGAGATTGGCGGGAAAGGGCGTGGCGGCAGGCGTTATAGGCCGAGGCCTGCACTTTGCTGTGAATATCTTGCGCTCAGTCAGCCGTCTCAAAGGGGGTAATCTTGCTAGATTACTCCCCCGCAAAACATCCGGCGTGGTTAAAGCCAGGGTGATGGCAAAGAGCAGTAGCCCGGTTGTGGTAACCCGTGCCATGGGGGGGGTCGGCGACTTACTGATGATGACGCCGGGTCTTAAGGCATTGGCTCGAAAATATCCTGAGCGAGAGATATGGTTTGCTATCCCCAAAGGATTTCATCAGTTGTTTTATGGCTTCGAAGGCATCAAAACGATAGACATTGATCATCTCGAACTATATCAGGAAGATTGCTTTGCTCTACATAATCTGACTGAGTGTCCTGCTTCAAAAGTTGAATCAGCTGAAATCCCATTTGTTAAACAGAATAGAATTGAAATTTTTTCTAGGGCACTAGGCATTAAATATCTCACGCAGGCTGAAAAAAAACCCGTATACTCTGTCACAGAGCAAGAGCGCCAATGGGCAGAACAGTTTCTATCGAACCTTGGTGTCATGCCTAAAAATTTTCTTGCTGTACAGCCTTATGCGGCAGATAACTACAGAAACTACCCCGCAATAAAGGATGTTATTTATACATTAGCAAAAAGCTATTCGATTCTCATTTTCCATAATTCATCGCTACCAGAGTTTGGCCATCCGAATATACACGCAGTGGACAGCTTAAAATTACGCCAATCCATATCCATATTATCATTATGCAAAATGCTTATAACCGTGGATAGTTCATTCTTGCATTTTGGCGCAGCACTAGACTTGAATACAGTAGCCTTGTTTGGGCCTATTGATGGGTATATTAGGGCAGGGGATTATCCCAAATGTTCTGTCATTGACGCCTGTACAGAAGCCAATTGTAGCCCATGCTGGAGATGTCAAAGTATAATGTGTGCCAAAAAAAATACTACCAATAGCTTGTGTATGGAACTAATATCGCAACAACGAGTCTACGACACCATCAATAACACTGTAACCCATTGCCGATAATGGAGCAAGAATGTTTAGTTACATTAATAAAAAAATAGTACACTACTTTTTAAACCACAATAAAGACATTCTTAAGGAATGGATTTTCGAAAACAGAAGAGGTGATGAGATTCTTAATCACAACAATCAGCCAAACGGCAATACAGCAATAGTCGACAGCTTATATCTGAGTCAAAACATAAAAAATATTATGAATCATGTGGCAGAAAAACGCATGGCCAGCTTAGAAAAGGGAACAGAGTATAGCGAAGAAATTGTAAACTTACAGTCCAAGTTATCAACACAGCAAGACCTTGAATCTTCTTGGGCTCAACATTGGCTCAACGAGCTTAAAGTCCCATTTACTTTTCATCGAAAAAACTGGGAAAACGCCTTCATACTTCAAGTGCTTCATGACCATGATATGTTTGGCAAGCATGGTTTGGGTCTCGCGTGTGGACAAGAAAAAATTCCAAGTTATCTTATCCAAAGAAACTGCACAATTGTTGCCGGTGACCGGCCCTTTTGCAATGACGACGCCATCCAAAATGGATGGGAGTCCACCAATCAGTATACATTATCAAAGGAAAGCCTATATCATGAAGATTTAACGGACAGAAGTCATTTCAATAATAATTTCACGCTCAAATACGTTGACATGAATTCGCTTCCAACAGAGTTGCATGGGGATTTCGATTTCTGCTGGTCAGTTTGTGCCATGGAACATCTCGGTTCTATCGCTGCGGGACTGAATTTCCTTAAAAATTCGTTAAAACTTCTCAAACCAGGTGGTATTTCCGTTCATACAACGGAATTTAACTTACTTTCTTCTCATCGAACTATTGACAATTGGGGATCCGTGCTCTTCACACGGGAGCATTTAAGCATACTCGAAAAAGAAATCAAGGAAATCGGAGGAGAGGTCTACCCCTTCAATTTTGATATGGGGAATGGTCTTTTTGATTGTTATTTTGATATGCCGCCATTTCCGCACCAGTCTGTCACTGGTATAGATTCCCCTCTTCCCTTGCTAAAATTCACCCCACATATAAAGCTGCTCATTGATGGAATTCCTGCGACCTGTGTAGGAATTATTATTAAAAAAAATTGGTTCTTCCGGGTTTTCCGTGGGTAACCCCTGTCAGGAACTGGCCGGGTAGAGGTTTAGACCGCCACAGAAGAAGTAGATGGCTGTCTTGAAATGCTCCCGGTTCCTATAACCGCAAGCCTTCCTCTTGATGGCCATGATCTTGCTGTTGAGGCCCTCAGCCACGCCGTTGGTGATCCTGT